>NZ_JBNGZA010000006.1:0-91049 GCF_052049935.1 Candidatus Pelagibacter sp.
ATCTATGATAATCTGGAAACTGTACCAAATATCAGCGATTATGCTATTAATGTAAAATTTATATTCTTATCAAATCAAATAAAAGATAAATTAAGATCTAAATTCTTAGAACTTGAAGTTGAAATTGATAAATTTTATTCTACGGATACTTTAAGTGTAAGTTCTGTAGAGAATGCATATGATGTATGTGTCGCAGCAGCCAATCATTTTTTTTTTGATGATAATTTAGAGGTATCCTTGATTAAAAAAATACCAAAAAAAATGGCATTTTTTGAGAGATTTTTTCATTTTTTGAGTAGAGGTTAAATCGTATTTATTTGTAATATTTGTTGAGTTTAGAAAATAAGAAGAGGATTATACTTTGAGTTTAATGGAATTTCATAAACAAAAAACAATTAAAAAAACTATTTCTATAGCAGGCGTTGGTTTGCACTCTGGAAAACCAGTAAACCTTAAAATAAAACCTTCAAATCCAAATTCTGGAATAGTGTTTGTAAGAACTGATTTAAAGCAAGATAATATAGTCATACCTCACGTTAACAATGTTTGTAGCGCTGTGTTATGCACTACCATATCAAATAGTCATGGTGTTAAAGTATCGACTTTAGAACATTTAATGGGAGCATTTTTTGGTCTTGGTATTGATAATGCCATAGTTGAATTGGATAATGAAGAAGTTCCAATTATGGATGGTTCAGCAAAAGTATTTGTGAACGAAATATTAAAATCTGGAATAGAAACAACACAGTCTCCAATCAAAGTTATAAGATTAAATAAAAAAGTAGAGTTTCACGATGGCAAAAAATCCATATCAATAGAACCTAGTAAAATAAATTTAGAAATAGATTTTGAATTAAAATATGAGAATAAACTAATTGGAAATCAAAGAAATAGACTTTTAGTTTATGAGGATGACTTAACTGATACATTTAATTCAAGAACATTTTGTTTATTTGAGGATATTGAGAAGCTAAGAGCCAATGGTCTAGCTAGAGGAGGATCTCTAGAAAATGCAATTGTAGTGAAAGATGAAAAAATTTTAAATAATGGTGGCTTGAGAAATGAGAATGAATTTGTAAATCACAAAATTTTAGATTGTATGGGTGATATATATTTATCTGGTTATAAAATAATTGGAAAAATAGTTTGTTCACAAGGTGGTCATAAATTGACAAATGATTTACTTCGAAAAGTATTTGAAAACAAAGAAAACTACTCAATCACAGAAATAAACGAGAAAAATTTACCTCATACGTTTTTCAATAAGTATCTCTATAAATCTATAGCATAAAAATTTTAATCAATTATTAATGTTGGTATGAAATTTTTAATTATTTTTTTCTCAATAGGTCTTTTTTTATCAACAAGTTCTTGCGGAGGAAAAAAAGAGAAAAAAATAGTACTACAAGAAAAAAATCTTGAAGAACAAATGGTCGAGGCATATCAAGCTGGTGTTACAGCCTTGGAAGAAGGAGATGTTTTGTTTGCAGCTAAAAATTTTAATATAGTTGAAAATATTTATCCCCAATCTATTTGGGCACCAAGATCTGTTCTGATGGCAGCTTATTCATACTATATTCAAGATTATTATGGAGATGCAATTTTTGAGTTAGATAGATTTATAAAAAAATATCCTAATAGTAAAAACATTTCTTATGCATATTTTTTGCTCGCAACTTGTTATTATGAGCTTATTATAGATGAGACTAAAGATTTATCTCCTTTATTAAAATCTAAAAAAAATTTTATTCATATTATTGAAAATTATCCTGATACAGATTTTGCCTTGGATGCAAAATTTAAATTATTGTTAATTGATAATATTCTAGCATCAAAAGAAGTCTATATAGCAAGATACTATTTACAGAGAGAAAAATGGATACCTGCATTAAATAGATTTAAAAATGTGATAAATAATTATGGCCAGACAGAGTATGTGGAAGAATCATTGCATAGACTTGTAGAAATTTACTTCAAACTCGGATTGATTGATGAGTCTAAAAAATACGCTAGTCTTTTGGGTTATAATTATCAATCAAGCGATTGGTATAAAAAAACCTATAAAGTTTTTAATAGAGATTATGATAATCCAATAAAGAAAATTAAGAAAGACAAAGGAAGTAAACTGTTAAAAAAATTTAAATCATTATTTGATTAAGATGAGTCAAAATAAGATTAAAGAAAATTATAAAAAAAAAATTTTAGAATTAAAAAAACATAATAAGTCCTATTATAACGACAATTCTCCAAAAGTTTCAGACGCTGAATATGATGCTATAAAAAAAGAAATATTAGATTTAGAGAAAAAATTCGATTTTTTAGATGATCCTAATTCTCCATCTAAAACTGTTGGTTTTAAACCATCAAAAAATTTTAAGAAAGTTAAGCATAAAGTGCCAATGCTTTCTCTTGCCAATGCTTTTGATGAAGAGGATTTAGTTAATTTTGAAAAAAAAATCAAAAACTATTTAGATTTAGATTATAATCACGAAATTGAGTATTCAATTGAGCCTAAAATAGATGGTATTTCAGCATCTTTAACTTATGTAAACGGTAATTTAATTCAGGGTTTATCACGAGGTGATGGAAGTGAAGGAGAAGACATCACTAAAAACTTACTTACAATTAAAGATATACCAAAACACATAAATTCCAAAGATTTTCCATTAGAGATTGATATTAGAGGTGAAGTTTTTATTAAGAACAATGACTTTAGAAAATTGAGCTCAAAGTTTGCCAATCCAAGAAATGCTGCGTCTGGTTCTTTAAGACAAAAAGATCCAAAAGCAACATCAACGATACCTTTAAAATTTATCGCTTACACATATGGTTATGAAAAAGGATTGAAATCTGAAAAACAAACTGATTTTATCAAACTTTTAAAAAAATGTGGATTTAAAACCAATCCTTATAATAAAAAAATTTCAGGTATAAAAAAATTAGTTTCAAATCATAAATTATTTGAAAAAGAAAGATCAGAGATAGAATTTGATATTGATGGACTTGTTTATAAAATAAATGACTTTAAATTACAAAAAAGATTAGGTTTTGTAGCAAATGCTCCTAGATGGGCAATTGCTCATAAGTTTGCAGCAAATAACGCTGTCTCAAAGATTACTAATATAGAAATTCAAATTGGAAGAACAGGAGCATTAACTCCTGTTGCTAAGATAAATCCTGTAAATATTGGGGGTGTTGTTGTTTCAAATGCAACTCTCCATAATGAAGATGAAATTAATCGTAAAGACATAAGGATAAATGATACAGTAGTAATTGAAAGAGCTGGAGATGTAATACCTCATGTTTTGTCTGTTGATTTGAGCAAAAGACCTAATAATTCCAAGCAGTTTAGTTTTCCAGAAAAATGTCCCTCATGTGGATCTAGTACTATTAAAGAGTTTAATATTACCACAAAAAAAAAAGATGCAGTTAGAAGATGTACTAGTCAAGGATTTGAATGTGAAAAAATGTCGATAGAAAAGTTAAAACATTTTGTTTCAAAAGAAGCATTTAATATAGAAGGATTAGGAAAAAAAATCATAGAGGATTTTTGGAATAAAAAAATAATTAGATATCCTCAGGACATTTTTAATTTAAATTTCAATTTGATTAAAAAATTAGAAGGATGGGGGAATTTATCAGTATCTAATTTAAAATATTCAATTGATTTAAAAAGAACAATTGATTTTGACAGATTCATATTTTCACTTGGTATAAGACATATAGGTTTAGAAAATTCAAAATTAATTGCATCATATTTAAAAATTCCACAAAAATTTTTTGATTTGTTTAAGGAAAATAAAATTATGGAACTTATAAATTTAGATGGTATAGGACAAACACAAATTAACTCATTAGAATTATTTTTTAAAAACTCAACTAATATAAAAATTTTAGATGAGTTAAAAAAAATACTTAACATTAACTCAATTAAATTAAAGAAAATTGATGGTAAACTAAGTAATAAAAGTTTTTTAATTACTGGTAAGTTAATTGGCATAAGTAGATCAGAAGTAAAATCTTTAATTGAAAATAATTCAGGTAAAATTTTAAGTAATGTAAATAAAAAATTAGATTTTCTAATAATTGGTGAAAAACCAACTCCTAAAAAAGTTAATTTAGCACAGGATTTAGATATTAAAATAATAACTCAAGATGAATTTAAAAAAATGCTAGATTAAACTTGCTAACCAACTTTTCTCTTTTTTACTTAGATATTTCGAATATTTTGAATAAATATCTAGATGATATTTGAATAAATAATTTTTCTCATTTTTGTTTAATAATTTGAAGTTAATAAGATCAATATCAATTGGTGCAAATGTTAAATTTTCAAATCTTAAATTTTTTTTGTCTTTTTTGATATATATTAAATTTTCAATTCTAATTCCAAATTCATTCTCTTTATAGTAACCAGGCTCATTACTTATTATCATTCCTTCTTTTAGTTTGATTTTGTTATATTTAGAAATAGATTGTGGCCCTTCATGTACATTTAAGAAAAATCCTACTCCATGTCCAGTTCCATGAGCATAATCTAATCCTACTTCTGTAAGATATTTTCTTGCTCTTCCATCAATTTTTTTTCCATTGTCATATTTTTTTAAATCACTTTGATACACAGCAATATGACCTTTTAAAACTCTTGTAAAAATATTTTTAATTTTTGGGTGAGGTGAATTAAAACAGATTGTTCTGGTAACATCTGTTGTTCCATATTTATATTGTCCACCAGAATCAAAAAGAAAAATTTCTTTTCGATTTAACCATCTACAATTTTTTGGTTCTGCTCTGTAGTGAACTATAGCTCCATTTTTACCAGATCCTGCTATTGTATTAAAGCTAGGATAAAGATATTTCTTACTTTTTTTTCTAAAGCTTTCTAATTTTTTTTCCGCATCAATTTCATTAATTTTTTTTTTGTTATGTTTTATCCAATATATAAATTTTGTTAACGCTAATCCATCTTCATTATGAGTTTGAATCATATGATTAATTTCTGAATGATTTTTAATTGCCTTAAATTCATAAATCGGGTCATCTTTTTTTAATACCCTAAATTTTTTGTTTATTAAATTTTCATAAAATAAAGAGCAAGAACTTGAGTCTATTACAAAAGTTCCTTTCTTAAGCTTATTTATACATGACTCAATTTCATGTAATTTAGCAAATTGATTATTATTTATTGTTTTATCATTTATAATTTTGCTAATTTTATATTTGTCAGAAAAAAACAAAATTTTTTTTTCTTTTGTAACTATTACTTGACTATTAGGAATTGGAGAATTTGGATTATCATTTCCTCTTATATTGAGGAGCCAAGCGACATTTTCAGGTGCAGTTACAAAAAGATAGTCAGCACTTATATTTTTTAGAAATTTTGCAACCCTACTAATTTTTGAACTTTTAGTCTCACCAGTGATAATTCCAGGAATTGAAAAAAAATTTTTACTTTTTTTTGTTTTAATCGAAATAACTTTATCAGTTAAGTTATCATCTAATTCTTTAATCTTTATTTTTTTTGAAAACAATCTTTTTATTGTTTTTTTTGTAAAAATTTTTGGATCCAATCCTAGTCTTATATTTTTTAATACTCTGTTTGGTGGATTGTTTGTTATGTCTAAAATCTTAAAAAACTTACCTGACTGATTTTTTGCTTGAATTGTATATCTTCCATCCACAAATAAAAAATTTTGATTTTTTGTGATGATTGCCAGACCTGCAGAACCACTAAAGTTTGAAATTTTCTTTAATCTATCAAATTGATCAAATTCAGAAAAAAACTCATCATTTTTTGGAATTACATAACCATCGATTTTATATTTTTCAAAATAGTTTTTTAATTTTAAAATTTTACTTCTAATCATTTAATTCTTTTTTGATATCTTATCCAGCCAGGACTTCTATAATCATCATCGTTATCAAAATCTTGATTAAATTCAAAATCATCTTCTTGGATAAAATCTTGATTGTTAAAATTATTTTTTTCAACAAAATCTTCTGGTAACTCATCAATAAATCTAGATGCTAAACTATCCATCCAATCTCCTTGGTAAAATCTATTCATTGAAAATGAAATGTTGGCAATTTTTTTTGCTCTAGTAATCCCTACATAAGCTAAACGTCTTTCTTCCTCTAATCCGTTTTGCCCCTTTTCTTCAATTGACTTTTGATGAGGAAATAATCCTTCTTCCCAACCAGGAAGAAAAATAACATCAAATTCTAATCCTTTTGCAGCATGCATGGTCATCATATTAACTTTTTCACCTTCCCAATCTTGATCAATTGAGGTTGCCAATGATACATGTTCCAAAAAGCTTTCAAGATTATCAAACTCCTTCATTGCGTTTAAAAGTTCTTTGATATTCTCTAATCTATTTTCATTTTCTAAATCTTTTTTGTTTTTAAGCATTGAGGAGTAGCCTGACTCATCCAATATAATTTGCAAAAGTTTAACATGACTAATTTTTTTGACTAATAATTCATATCGCCATTTTTCTAACAAGGTTAAAAATGAGCTCAGCCCAATTTTAGTTTTTGGTTTAATCAAGTTTAATTCAATTAATTGCTTTGATGATTTTTCTAAACAAATTATATTTTTTTTTGAATGTTCGTGAATTTGTTTAATTGTATTATCTCCAATAGCTCTTTTTGGATTATTTACAATTCTTTCAAAGGCTAGATCATCCTTATCTTGAAAAACAATTCTTAAATATGCAATACAATCTTTAATTTCAGCTCTTTCATAGAATTTAGTTCCCCCAATAATTCTATACGGTAATCCAATTTTTAAAAATCTTTCTTCAAATTCTCTAGTTTGAAATATTGCTCTAACTAAAATAGCAATATTGTTATACGAATATTTTTTTTTTATATTTTGTTCTATTTCATCTGAAATTCCAATAGCTTCTTCTTTTCCATTTTTATAACAGTTTAGCTTAATAAGTTCTCCTTCATCTTTTGTTGATTTTAGTGTTTTTCCAACTCTATTTTGATTATTAGATATCAAAGAAGATGCAACATTAAGTATATTTTGTGTAGATCTATAATTTTCCTCTAATCTTATTACTTTTGTATTTTTGTAGATTTTATCAAATTCTAAAAAGTTTTTTATTTCTGCACCTCGCCAACTATAAATTGACTGATCATCATCACCTACACAACAAATATTTTGATCTTTATTTACTAAAAGATTAAGCCATTTACTTTGTATAAAATTTGTGTCTTGATATTCATCTACTAAAATATATTTAAAATTTTTATTATAAATTTCTTTAATATCCGTATTATTTTCTAAAATTTTTACTGTATGAAGAATTAGATCACCAAAATCACAAGAATTTAGTTCAACTAATTTTTGTTGATAAATTTTATATATTGGAAGAGTAGTTTTTTCATAAATATCTTTTTTATTAAATTCCACATCCTGTGGATACAAACCTTTATTTTTCCATTTATCAATGATGCCAAGTATAAATTTTGGAGAAAGTTGTTTTGTATCAATATTTTCAGCTTTACAAATATTTTTGATTAATCTGATTTGATCATCAGTATCAACAATTGTAAAATTGTAGTTTAAATTTGCAGCCGCAGCATGTTTTCTCAAAAGTTTTGCACATATTGAATGGAAGGTTCCCAACCAAGGTAAACTAGTTGCTTCGGTTTTGAGAATTTGACTAATTCTATATTGCATTTCCTTAGCAGCCTTATTAGTAAAAGTGACAGCTAATATTTGATTGGGAAAAGCTTTATTTTGTTTAATTAAGTTAGCTATTCTTGAGGTTAAAACTTTTGTTTTTCCTGATCCAGCGCCCGCAACAATTAATAAAGGCCCATCTAAATGAGAAACAGCATTTTTTTGCGCATTATTGAGATTTTTTAGAAATTCAGAGTTTATCATTTGTAATAATTTAATATAAACCATTTATAACTAATGATTAAATTTTCAACACCCTCAAAGAAAGAAATATTCAACTTATTAAAAAAATTTAATGATTTTTTAGCTAATAATCTAAGTACTTTAAATTTAAAAAATTTCAGACAATGGTTCAAATCTTTAATTTATGATCGAAGATTTCACATAACAATTGCTATAATTATACTCTCAGTTTTTGCTCATTTATCAGCCCCAGCTTTTTATCAGAATAAATGGGTTTTAAGTAAAATTAAAAAACAGCTTGAAACTGAGTTTGATTTTAATTTTGTACTTCCAGAAAAAGTAAATTACTCAATGTTCCCAGTTCCAAGTTTTCATTTAAAAAATGTTGAACTTATTCATGACAATAAAAGAATTAGTAAAATTAAATTAATGAAATTACATTTATCGTATAATAAATTTTTTGATAAAGAAAAAGTTAACATCCAAAATATATATGTAGAAGACTCGCAAATTGAAATTTATAATAACGATATTAAAGAATTTTTTAACTTTTTTGATAAAGAGATTAATAACAAAAAACTATTTTTAAAAAATAATAAATTTTTTTTTAAATCAAAATCAGACGAAATTTATGCAATTTTAACCTCAAAGGAAAGCAAATCATACTTTGATCAAATCAATTTTAAAAATACTTTAAATTTTAAAGGTGAGATTTTTAATAATCCTTTAAAAGTTAATCTCTTAAATGATTATTTAAAAAAAAAGACTGATTTAAATGTAGAATTAAAAAAAATTGGAAAAAAATTCAATTTAAAATTAGATTATTTGAACAAACCTAATATCGCCATTTTTGAATTGCAAGATGGTTCGAATTCTTATGTTTCAAATATAAAGTTAGGTAAAAATAATCTAGTCTTTGATTCAAATCGGAAAATTAATGATAAAAGTTTTTATAAAGGATTTGTAAATTTTAAACCATTTTATTCAGATATTGAAATTAATTTAAGAAATTTTGATTTATCTAATTTGATTGACTTAAATGGAATTTTTTTACAAATTTTAAATTCAGAAATAATAAGTAATCCTAATTTAAATTATAAAATAGAATTAAATTCTGAAAAAATAAAAAATCATAGACTTTTAAGAAATCTTGTTTTGTGTCTTAATTACGATCAAAAAAATTTTAACTTTGATAAATCTAAAATCATTTTTGATGATAATGTTGAAATGAACATTATCGAAAGCAAATATACCTCCGATGAAAATGGAAATTTTCTTTCTGGTAAAATCAATCTTTTAATTAAAAATGACAAAAATTTGTATAAGTTTTTTCAATCAAAAAAACAATTTAGAAAACCACTAAAAAAAATAAGTTTATCTTTTGAATTTAACTTTAATAGTTCTAATTTAACGATAAATAAAATTGAACTTAATGATAAAAGTAATGAAAAAATTGAAGATATAATTAAGAATTATAAAAACAAAGAATTAAAAAATTTAAGAAGACTAGAAATAAAAAATTTATTTAATGAAGTTATAGCAACATTATGATGGTTTTATCATTTTAGTTGGGTCGACAATTTTTTCATATTCTTTTTCACTAATTAAATTTAATTTGAGGGTTTCTTCTTTTAGAGTTGTATCGTTTTTTAATGCTGTCTTAGCTATTTTTGCCGCATTATCGTAACCAATGTAAGGTGCTAGTGCAGTTACTAACATTAGTGAATTATCTAAATGAGCTTTTATTTTTTTACGATTGGCTTTAATTCCTTTGACACAATAAATTGAAAAGTTTTTTGAACTATCAGCCAAAAGATCAATCGACTGTAAAATATTATGAGCCATCATTGGTTTAAAAACATTGAGCTCGAAGTGTCCGTGAGTACCAGCTAGTGTTATTCCTGTATGATTTCCAATTACTTTTACACATACCATTGTAACTGCCTCACATTGAGTTGGGTTTACCTTGCCAGGCATTATAGAAGATCCAGGCTCATTTTCGGGTAAAATTAGTTCTCCATATCCAGCTCTTGGACCTGATCCCAAAAACCTTATATCGTTAGAAATTTTCATTAATGCTACCGCACAAGTATTCAATGCTCCTGAAAAATTGACTATCGCATCATGAGCTGCAAGTTCTGCAAATTTATTTGGAGCTGGTTTAAAAGGCAATTTTGTAAATTTTGATATTTCTTTTATAATTTTTTTATCAAAGTTTTTTTTTGAATTTATTCCAGTACCAACCGCAGTACCACCCTGAGCTAGAAAATAAATTTCCTTTAAAGCAATTTCTATTCTTTCAATACTTTTTTTTAGTTGAGTATGGTATCCAGAAAATTCCTGACCTAACGACAAAGGTGTTGCATCTTGTAAATGAGTTCTACCAATTTTGACAATATTTTTAAATTCTTTTACTTTTTTTTTAAGATCTTTTTCTAAAATTTTTAAGCTTGGTAATAGTTTTTTTGTTGTTTCTTCAGCAACTGATATGTGTATAGCAGTTGGAAAAACATCATTTGTTGATTGAGATTTATTTACATGGTCATTAGGATGAACTGGTTTTTTTGTTCCTTTTTTTCCACCCAAAATTTCTATCGCCCTGTTTGCAATCACTTCATTTACATTCATATTTGTCTGAGTTCCTGAACCAGTTTGCCAAACTTTTAGAGGAAAATGTTCATTAAGCTTGCCTTTAATTACTTCATCAGCTGCTTTAACTATTGTATTAGATATTTTTTTATCTATTAGTCTATCTTTGGCATGAACCAAAGCAGCACATCTTTTGATTATTGCAATCGATTTTATAATTGAAGGGTTAACTAAAATTTTTCCAATATTAAAAAACTTATTTGAACGTTCTGTAGAAGCTCCCCAATATTTTTCTGCAGGAACTTGAATACTACCAATGCTGTCAAATTCTTTTCTAGTTTTCATTTTTGAATATTATTACTTAGGTATATATTAAATATATCAATTCTAATAGGAGTAAAATGACAAATTTTAAAAAAGTAAAAATATTTATGGAAACTTTTGGACAAGAGGTAAAAAATAAACCATCTTTGAGTTCTGAAAAAATTAATAGTTTGAGACTTTCTTTAATACAAGAAGAATTAGATGAGCTTAAAAAAGCAATACAAGATAAAGATATTGTTGAGGTTGCAGATGCGTTAACAGATATATTGTATGTTACGTATGGAGCTGGTCATGCGTTTGGTATTGATTTGGATCAATGTTTTAATGAAGTTCAAAATTCTAACATGAGTAAATTAGGAGATGATGGAAAACCTATTTATAATGAAAATGGAAAAGTTATGAAAGGTCCAAATTATTTTAAGCCTGATTTATCAAAATATATTAAAAGTTAATCCAATATGGTTTATTTATTTTTAATGAACCACTTTCAGTAATTAAATTTGTTGTATCTAGATTTAATTCTTTAAATTTAATTAGTCCAAATGGATAACTGCCATCTATTAAAACTTTTCCAATTTCTTTACCTTCAAAATTAATAATATCATTCTCTTTAATTGAGCCATTAATTAGCTCTAAAGAAAATAATCTTTTTGATAGTTTATCTTTGTGCTTAATTCTCGCAGTGTTTTCTTGTCCTACAAAACATCCTTTTTTATAATCTATTCCATTAAGTTCTTCATAATTACATTCGGCACCAAAAAGTTTGTTTTGTAATTTATTTAAGCCCAAGGGTACAATTCCTAATTTATGAGATAATGTATAATATTCAGATGTATCTGAGCTTTTTAGTTTAAGTTTTTTTAAAGATAAATAGAGCTTCTCCAAATTGATAATAAGCCTCGCTCCCAGATCCTGGTTTCTTGGATCTAGTAAAATTGGATCCTCTCTGTATTTGATAGTATGACCTAAAATTTGTTTTGCATCATTAAATTCTAAAAATTTTTTTAAGCTGAAAGCTGCTACTACAAATTCATTACTCAAATTCATTAAATCTACTTTTGATCTTAATTTATATAGGTTTAACTGTTTAAATAACTCTTCTGATTGAGATTTTTCACAATCAATAAAATAACCAGATTTGTGTTTAATTATAATAAACTCAAATAGAAATTTTCCTTGAGGAGTTAGTAAAGATGCGAAACAACTATTGTCATCTTTTACTTTTGACAAGTCATTACTTACTAGATTTTGTAAAAATTCATTACAGTCATCTCCTGAGACATATAAAATTGATCTATCTTCTAGTATGTAAACTTTTTCATTATTCATGATTGAACGAATAGTAATTATAATATAGGAACTAAATCACAAAATGTTAGATTTAATAATTAAAAATGGTGAGTGTTACATTGATAAAAATCTACAGAAAGTGGATATTGCAATAAAAGGTGGCTCAATCCATAAAATTGGAAAAATAGATGAAGAAGCAAATGAAATTTATGATGCTCAAAATCAAACAGTTTTACCAGGTTGTATAGATACACAAACTCATTTTAGAGAACCAGGATCAACAGATACTGAGGATCTACATTCAGGAAGCAGAGCTGCAATAGTAGGGGGTATTACAGCAGTTTTTGAAATGCCAAACACAAATCCACCTACATCAAACAAAAAAGAATTTCAAAGAAAGTTAGATCTTGCAAAAAATAGAATGTATTGCAATTACGCTTTTTATTTTGGTGCTACAGCAGATAACGCAAACGAATTAGCTGATTTAAAAAACTTAGAGGGTTGTTGTGGAATTAAATTATTTGCTGGTTCATCCACAGGAAACCTATTGGTTGCTAATGAAAAAGATATAGAAACAGTTTTTCAAAATGCCTCAAAGGTAGTTTCAGTTCATTCTGAAGATGAAGAAATTCTCATAAGAAATAAAAAATTAATTGAGAATGGTAATGTTCATTCACACCCAGTATGGAGAAGTGAAGAGTGTGCAATCTCATCAACTAGAAGAATAGTGAGAATAGCAGAAAGATTTAAAAAAAGAGCACACATACTTCATGTTACAACTAAACAAGAAGTTGATTTTTTATCACAACACAAAGGAGATATAACTTTTGAAATTACTCCACAGCATTTAACAATTTTCGCACCTGATTGTTATGACAAACTTGGAACTTATGCTCAGATGAATCCTCCAATAAGAGATAAATCACATTATGATCGATTATGGTATGCAGTTAAAAATAATATGAATGATACAATTGGATCAGACCATGCTCCTCATTTAAAAATAAACAAAAATAAAGAGTATCCAAACTCTCCATCTGGAATGCCAGGAGTTCAAACATTAATGCCAGCAATGTTAAATCATATTAATGAAGGCAGATTATCTCTTGCTCAATTAATTAATTTAGTATGCGAAAACCCTATAAAAATTTTTGGTATTCAAAAAAAAGGTTTTATCAAAGAAGGCTATGATGCAGATTTCACAATTGTTGACATGAATAAAACTATTAAAATTGAAAATAAAAAAATCGAAAGCAAGTGTGCTTGGTCACCTTTTGATGGTTTTGAGTTCAAAGGAACTCCAGTAGCAACAATTATAGCAGGCAATATTAAAATGAAAGATGGAGAAATTATTGGAGAACCAGATGGTACTCCGTTAAAGTTTAATTAAGTTTTACAGCAAAACTGTTGACCAAAATAACTCCTAGAACTATTAAAAATAATCCAACAACAGCTTGCCAAGCTAAAGTTTGCTTAAAGAAAAAATATCCGAGAATTGCAATTGTAAATACTCCTAGTCCACTCCATGTAGCATAGACAATAGCAATAGGTATTTTATCCATTACAAATGTCATTAAGTAAAAAGAAGTTAAATAAAATAATGCAAGACAAACAGTAGGTAGAACTCTTGTAAAGTTATTTGATACTGGCAGTAACATTGTACCAGCTACTTCACAAAAGATAGCAACTAATAAAATTGCGTATGTTTTAACCATTATTTAAAATTTTATTATCAATAAGATCTTGTTTTATCTCATCAAGAATTACTGGATCATCAATAGTTGGTGGCATTTTATATTCAACATTGTCTGCGATCTTTCTTATTGTGCCTCGTAAAATTTTACCTGATCTTGTTTTAGGTAATCTCTTAATCACAATTGCAACTTTAAATGCTGCAACGGGACCAATTTTTTCTCTTACCATTTGAATACATTCTTTAGATATAGTGTCATTATCTTTTTCAACACCTGCTTTTAAAACTAATAAACCAATTGGCAATTGACCTTTTAACTTATCTGAAATACCAAGAACTGCGCATTCAGCTACAGACTGATGTTCTGACAAAACTTCTTCAATTGCTCCTGTCGATAATCTATGGCCCGCAACATTAATAATATCATCTGTTCTAGACATGATCCAAATGTAACCTTCATCATCAATATGACCTGCATCATAAGTTTGATAATAGCCTGGATAATTGCTCATATAATTTTCTTCATATCTCTTATCTGCATTCCAAAGAGTAGGGAATGTTCCAGGAGGCAATGGAAGTTTTACAACAATATCTCCCATTTCATTTGCTTTTGCTAAAGTTTGATCTGACTTTATTATTTGAACATCATAACCTGGAACAGCTTTACATGCTGAACCATATTTTGTTTTCATCATTTCAATTCCTGTACAATTTGAACTAATTGCCCAGCTAGTTTCTGTTTGCCACCAATGGTCTATGACCGGAATCTTAAGTAAATTTTCTGCCCATTTAATTGTATCTGGATCTGCTCTTTCTCCAGCTAAAAATAAACTTTCAAAACAATCTAAATTATATTTTGAAAAGAATTTTCCTTCTGGATCCTCTTTTTTAATTGCTCTAAATGCTGTAGGTGCTGTAAATAAAGATTTTACATTATACTCTGATATTATTCTCCAAAATGTACCTGCATCAGGTGTTCCTACTGGCTTACCTTCAAAAAGTACTGTAGTGCATCCTTTGAAGAGAGGTGCATATACTATGTAAGAGTGACCAACGATCCAACCAATATCACTTGCAGACCACCAGACATCATCTTCATTAATGTTATAAATATTTTTCATAGTCCATTTGAGAGCAACAATATGACCACCAATATCCCTTACAATACCTTTGGGAGTTCCTGTGGTTCCAGATGTGTAAAGTATGTATGCATAGTCATTTGCATTTATCTCAACACAATCTTGATCGTATGCATTTGAAAGTGACTCCTCCCAGCTAATTTCTAATGGAGCATTGAGTTTTACTTCATGACCTGGTCTTTGAAACAAAATCATCTTACTTATTTTATGTTTTGCTTGTTTGATTGCTTCATCTACCAGAGGTTTATATTCTACAGTTTTTCCTGGCTCGAAACCACACGATGCTGTAACTAAAAGCTTAGCTTTACTATCATCAATTCTACTTGCTAGCTCATTAGACGCAAAACCACCAAAGACTACAGAGTGAATTGCTCCTATTCTTGCACACGCAAGCATCGCAACAACTGCCTCCGGGATCATTGGCATATAAATTATTACCCTGTCTCCTTTTTTAACTCCTTGATTTGATAAAGCCCCAGCAAATTTTGAAACTTTTGACCTTAATTCTTCGTAAGTGAACTTACTTTTGTTACCTGTAATTGGACTATCGTAGATTAAAGCAGTTTTTTTTCCTTTACCCTGATCAATGTGAATATCTAGTGCGTTATAACAAGTATTAGTTACTCCATCTTCGTACCATTTATAAAACGGAGGGTTAGATTTATTTAAAATTTTAGTGGGTTTTTTAAACCAAAAGACATCATTTGCTGCTTCTTTCCAAAAATTTTCAGGTTCTTTGATGGATTTTTCATAAACTTTACTGAATTTTTCTGACATAATTAATTTGATTCGATTTTGCTTATTTTTAAGATTTTTAACTTTAAAATTGTATTTAAATTTAAAAAACAAGTAAAATCAACGAAAAATAATCAAATTAATTCTTCAATAAACTAAATTTATTTGCTATTTAACCCCAACTTTGGCTTAGGGAAGCCTAAGCTTAGTTTATATAAACTAATAAATAAAAACTAACGAAAGAGGGAGTTTTTTATGAAAAAACTTAAATTGTTTGCTCTTACAGCTGTTGCTCTTATGGGTGTTACAGGTGTAGCAAACGCTGAAACTGTCATGTTAGCACAGGATGATTTCGTAGGAATTTCATTTTGGCTAGTTTCAATGGCATGTTTAGCTTCTACTGTATTTTTCTTCTTAGAAAGAAGTTCAGTACCAGCTGGATGGAGAGTTTCAATGACAGTTGCTGGTCTAGTAACTGGTATTGCATTCGTACACTACATGTACATGAGAGATGTATGGATCATGACTGGTGACTCACCAACTGTATACAGATACATTGACTGGTTAATTACAGTACCTTTACTAATGCTTGAGTTCTACTTTGTATTAGCAGCAGTAAACAAATCAGATTCAGGAATTTTCTGGAGACTGATGATTGGTACATTAGTAATGCTTGTAGGTGGATACTTAGGAGAAGCTGGATACATCAACGCTACACTTGGTTTCATAATCGGTATGGCTGGTTGGGTATACATCCTATATGAAGTATTCTCTGGTGAAGCAGGTAAAAGAGCTGCTAAGAGTGGAAACAAAGCACTTGTTACTGCTTTTGGTGCGATGAGAATGATCGTTACTGTAGGTTGGGCGATCTACCCATTAGGTTACATTTTTGGTTACCTAACAGGTGGTGTAGATGCTAACTCACTAAACGTGATTTACAACGCAGCTGACTTCTTGAACAAGATCGCTTTCGGTCTAATCATTTGGGCAGCAGCTATGCAACAACCTGGTAGAGCTAAGTAATAAGTTTTACTAAGTTTAAATTTTAAGATAGGGCAGGTATGTAACCACATACTTGCCCTATTTTTTTTACATACTATATATAACTCATGACTAAGATAAATTACATCACACACGATAATCAAACTCATTCAATAGATATTCAAAATGGACTCACAGTGATGGAAGGCGCTGTTCAAAATGATATTCCAGGAATTGATGCTGACTGTGGTGGTGGCATGGCATGTGCAACTTGTCATGTTTATGTAAATGAGGAATGGTTAGAAAAACTTCCTGCAAAAGAGGATGGTGAGGAAGACATGCTTGATATGGCTTTTGAACCAAAACAAAACAGTAGATTAAGTTGCCAGTTAATTGTGTCAGATGAGCTAGAAGGTTTAACTGTTAGCATACCTTCAAAACAGGGATAATGATCAAAACAGATGTACTAATTATTGGAGCTGGACCAACAGGTTTATTTTGTGCTCATCAATTGGGTTTAATTGGATTGAAATGTGAAATAGTTGATAACCTTGATAAAGTTGGTGGCCAATGCATAGAACTTTATCCAGATAAACCAATTTACGATATTCCTGCAGTTCCTGAATGCACCGGCGAAGAGTTAACAAATAATTTAATTAAACAGATTAAACCTTTTAAAGTTCAATTCCATTTAAA
Source organism: Candidatus Pelagibacter sp. (assembly GCF_052049935.1). GTDB lineage: Bacteria > Pseudomonadota > Alphaproteobacteria > Pelagibacterales > Pelagibacteraceae > Pelagibacter. Next base: position 17,327 of record NZ_JBNGZA010000006.1, read on the forward strand.
CGATAGAGTTGAAGAAGTTAAAAAAAATGGAAACATATGGAATGTAAAAACAAATAATCAAAAAGAATTTGAGGTATCTTCAATTGTGATTGCTGGTGGTGTTGGTTCGTTTGAACCAAGAAAGTTTCCTACAAAAGATATAGAGAAATTTGAGGGTAATAATTTATTTTATTCAGTAAAAGATAAATCAAAGTTTAAAGGAAAAAATGTTTCAATATTTGGTGGCGGGGACTCAGCTTTAGATTGGGCAATGGAACTTTCAAAAGAATGTAATATTAATTTAATTCATAGAAGAGATGGTTTTAGTGGCGCTGAAGCAAGTGTTCAAAAAGTAAAGGATCTTGCAGGCATTGGAAAAATAAACCTTTTTACTAAATATCAATTAGATTCAATACAAGGTAATGGATCAATAGATAGTATAAAAATAAAACATGATGATGGTGAAATAAAAGAATTAAAATCTGACTATGTGCTTGGTTTTTTTGGATTAATAATGCAATTAGGTCCAATTCTAGAATGGGAATTAAATATTAATAAAAAAACAATAGAAGTTAACACTGAAAATTTTGAAACCAATAAAGAAGGTATCTTTGCTATTGGAGATATATGTTCTTATCCAGGTAAACTAAAACTTATTCTATCAGGTTTTCATGAAGGTGCTCTTGCTGCAAGGGGATGTTTTAAATATGCAAGACCAGATGAAAAATTAAGGTTTGAATTCACAACCACATCTAAAACTGCTCAAGAAAGACTTGGTGTTAAAAAGTGATTGAGCTTCTAACAGCCAACACTCCTAACGGAAAAAAAATAAGTATTATGTTAGAAGAGATTGGTTATGACTACAAAGTCACCTTTATAGATATAAGCAGTGATGATCAATTTAAACCTAAATTTAAAAAGATAAGTCCATTTAGCAAAATACCTGTAATTAAAGATGTCAAAAATAATCAAACTATTTTTGAGTCTGGTGCAATATTGATTTATTTAGGTGAACAAAGTGGAAAGTTTTATAACGAAAAAGATAAAACAGAAATTAATCAGTGGTTAATGGCTCAAATGGGTTATGTTGGTCCCATGTTAGGGCAGCATCATCAATTCCATCATTATAATCCAGGGAAGAGTGAGTTTGGTGAACAGCGTTATTTCAAAATATCCAAAAGAATTTATGAAGAGCTTGATTCAAGATTGAAACTATCAAAGTTTTTAGCTGGTGAAGATTATACTATTGCGGATATTGCAACCTTTCCATGGATTGCTAGACATGAGTGGCATGATATTGGTCTTAAAAATTATAAGAACTTATCGAGATGGTACTCTGAGATAGCTTCAAGACCAGCGGTAATTAAAGGTTTTGATTTAATGAAAAGTGGTGAAGAAGTTCCTAAAGTTTAGACTTAGTCGTCTGCGTGAACTTTTTCTTCTTTTTCGTGTTTCTCTTGAGCAGCAATCGTGTATTTTGCTACAGGTCTGGCCATAAGTCTTTTAAGGCCAATTGGATCAGCTGTATCTAGACAGAAACCATAAGTTCCATCTTTAATTCTCATTAAAGCTTTATCAATTTCTGAAATTAATTTGATTTGTCTATTAATTGCTTTCATTTCCACATTTTTATCTAGATATGAATTTGCTTGATCCACAATATCAGCAGATATGCTGTTATCATCCATGCTTCCATTATAAAGAGCTTGATTATTTGCTTTAACTAATTCTTTTCTCCATTCTGTTAATCTCATTCTAAAAAATACCAAATGCTTTTCACACATATATTTTTCAGTATCTTTTGGCTCATAAGTTTTTGAGATTTTTACTGGTCCTTTTGGTGCAACTATTTTTTTAGCTGCAGCCTTAGGTTTTGTAGAAACTTTTGGTTTAGCAGAAACTTTAGTTTTTGGTTTTGCTTTAGTTTTTGTAACTTTTTTCTTTTTTGTTTTAGTTGCTTTAGGCATTCTGTAAATTTTGAATTGTGGGAGTATATTCAGCAGATTATTAGTGTCAAGAAAGACTAATTATTGTAAAAAATATAGATTAATGAATAGATATTACAAAAATATAGATAAATTATTTTACATTTTTTTATTATTCCATTTGGCTGTATGGACATTAGTACCATCTCTTACTAATCAAAATTTACCTCTAGATACAATTGAAGCTTTGGCTTGGAGTAGTAATTTAGATTGGGGCTTTAACAAACACCCACCAATGAGCGCTTTTTTTCCTGAGATATTTTATAGAATATTTGGACCTAATGATTGGGCTTTTTATTTTTTAAGTCAATTATTTGTAATAATTGCATTTTATTTTGTTTATAAATTTTCAATAGAAATCTTTAAGAATAAACCTTTAAGTTTTTTGTCAGTTATAGTTTTAGAGTCAATTTACTTTTATAATTTTACAACCCCAGAATTTAATGTAAATGTTTGCCAATTACCTTTCTGGTCACTTGTAGTTTATTATTCTTGGAAGATTTATAATGATAAAATAATTACTTTTAGAGATTGTGTATTAATCGGCTTATTCGCTGCTTTAGGTTTTTTATCTAAATATTTGTTTGTATATTTACTATTATCAATAAGTTTATTTTTCATATTTATTATTTTTTCAAAAAAAGAAAAAAAATTTGATTTTAAATATATTATTGTTTTAGAAGTTTTCTTAATTTTATTAGTGCCTCATTTTATATGGTTGAGCGAAAACAATTATATTACTCTTACATATGGATTGGCCAGAACTGGTTTTGAAGAAAAAGAATTAATTGATCATATCAAATATCCATTGTCTTTTATTGGAAAACAAATTGGAATATTAATTCCGTTTTTTTTATTAATTTTTACTTTAACTTCAAAAGTAAAATTTAAGATTGATAAAAAGAATAAGAAGTTAATCTTTTTAATTTTTATATCTGTATTACCGATATTTTTTATGTTTTTAACCTCACTTATTTCAGGTTCAAAGATAAGAACAATGTGGATGACTCCTTTTTATTTATTTTTTGGAGTTCTATTTATTGAGATCTATAAAAGACATATCAATTTAAAAAAATTAAATAAATTTTTTATAATATTTTTTATACTCTTGTTTTTATCTCCATCTTTGTATGGATATATTTCAATAACTAAAGATAACAAAAGAACAGATTATCCTGGGAAAGAAATTGCTGAATTAGTTGAGAGAAGATGGTCTAAAAATTTTTCAAATGAAATTAAATATGTGATAGGTGATGAATGGATTGCAGGTAATTTATCATATCACATGAGTTCAAGACCAATTTGGTTTCAGGACATAAAAGGAAAAGCGGACCAGCTAGACCCATCTGGTGGAATTGTTTATACTGGTAATGCGGATATCTTAAAGCAAGTTTGTCCAGGTGATTTTGGCAAAATTAAAAAACAAGGTTTTTGTATGATTGGTTCAAAATAAATGAAAATTAAGATTTTAATTCCTGTTTATAATGATTGGCAATCTGTGAGTAAGCTAATTAGTGAAATTGATGATTTAGCTAAAAATATAAATCATGAAATTTCAATCATAGTAGTAAATGATGCATCTACACACGATCGTGACCCCAACAATAATGAGCTTAATAATTTAATTTCAGTAAAAATCTTAAATATGAAAACTAACCAAGGTCATGCAAGGTGTATTGCAACAGGATTAAAATATATTTTAGAGAAAGATGAATTTGATTATATAATACCAATGGATGGTGATGGTGAAGATAGACCAGAAGAAATTAATGATTTTCTAAATAAAATTGAAAATAAAGATACAATTCCAATAATTGGTGAAAGAACTAAAAGATCTGAAAGTTTGTTGTTTAAGACTTGTTATCAAATACATAAATTAATTACATTAGTTTTCACTGGACAATCAATTAAATTTGGTAATTTCACTTGTTTACCAAAAACAATGGTTGAAAAAATGGTTAATGAAAAAGCTACATGGAATAGCTTTTCAGGATCTTTAAGAAAATTAGAAAAAAATTTGATTTCAATTCCATCAATTAGAGGTACTAGATATTTTGGACCTTCTAAGATGAACTTTTCTAGTTTAGTAAAGCACTCTCTTTCAATTATTAGTGTATTTAGAAAAGCAGTTTTGATACGTTCAGCTTTGTTTATAATTATTTATATTTTACTCATCAAAAATCATGCCTCTATAATTACTTTGATACCATTCTTATTCTTATTGTATTTAGTCTATTCAGTTTCAAATTTAGCTTTGAGAGAAAATATGGATGAATTCAATAATTCTTTAAAAAATATAAAAGATATTACAAATCTAAAATAACTTACAATGAATAAAAAAATTATTTTTAAAATTTTAAGTTTTCTAATTATTTTTATCACATCTTTTTCTCAACAGTTGATTGCTAAAGAAATCACAAATATTCAATGGAAGAAAAGTGTGGCTAAAGGAAAAAACCTTTCTAACTTTAGAGAAACTGTCACTTCCCCAGCCTTGGGCAAAAAAGCATGGAAAATAACTTTATTACCGAAAGATTGTGGAAGAGATAATGATGGAAACTATTCTGACTGTAAAAATAATGGAAAAGATGCTGTTGTGGGGCATGGAGGAGGAGATAGAGCTAGAAGCGAATATTCTTCACCTAAAAAATTTACTGGCGAGAAATGGATTTCAGTAAGTATTTATTTACCCAAAGATTTTAAATCAGTTGAACCCGTAAGCACTTCTCTCTTTCAAATATATGAGTGGGGAAACACTAATCAGCAAAGACATCCAAGAATGATGTTAAGAGTAAAAAATGGAAATTTAGAACCAAGATATTTTGCTGTAAATGGAATGGACTCACCTGGATGGGTAAAGAAGGATCTTAAAATTGATGATATGAGGGAAAAATGGACTACAATTATATTTCACGCAAATATGACTAAGGACCCACTTAAAGGTTTTGTTAAAATGTATGTGAATGGTGAACTCTATAACGATTATGAGGGAAGAACTGGTTTTGGAGGAAAATTTTTTAATAAATTTGGCATTTATCACAGTTGGATTAGTAGATGGACAGAAGTTTATGGAGAGTATCCAACCCAAGTTGTTTATTATGACAACCTGTTTAGGACTCATAGTAAAAAAAAATTACTTAAATTAATTCAAAATTAATTATCTAAGCCCTGATTGTTGGTAAACAATAAAAATCAGCAGTATCTATTTTAGAAGAATAATTTCTTCTCATATTCCATTTTTTATGAACTCCTGCACTTGCAAGGCTTAGTGTAGATCTTCCATATCTATGATTAGTACTATCAATAGATCTCATTAGACTATTTATCTTTTCATCTTTTTCTGAAGAGAATAAATTTTTTCTTCCATCATCTTCTCTAAGTCCTGTTAACATTACACCTGCCTTTTGATATCGATAACCATTCCTGAATATACTTTCAAGTATTGCAACTGCTGTTTTAACAGTTTCAATACTGTTGTTAGTTGCAATCGGAAAATCAATTGTTTTTGAGTTTGAGTAATAACCATAATCTCTTTGAAACGGACTTGTTCTAACAAATACTGTAATTGCTTTTGCAACTAAAGACTCTGATCTTATTTTTTCAGATGCATTTAAACAGTAATTAGAAACAGCTTCTTTTAATTCTTGAAAAGTTTCTATTCTTTTCCCGAATGATCTTGATACAACACAACTTTTTCTTTTTGTTTGTGTTGTTTCTAAATTAACACAAGGAATGCCCCTAAGTTCCATTGCAGTCCTTGAACTTAAAACATTAGAGCATTTTTTAATCCAAGTGTTAGATTTATTTTTAAGTTGCTTAGCATTATAAATTCCATTTTTTTGATAAAATTTTGTAAGCTGTCTACCAACACCCCAAACATCATTAATTTCTATTTTTTCTAATATTGGATCCAAGTTTTCAATACCAATTAAACTTGTAACTCCAGATTGTTTTTTCTTTGCAATATGATTTGCAATTTTGCTTAAAGTTTTTGTCTTAGCAATTCCAATACTAGTTGGTATGCCTGTCCATTGTAGAACAGTTTCTCTAATTTCTTTTCCAACTCTTTCTACATCTTCATCAGAAAAATTTGATAAATCCATAAAAGCTTCATCAATTGAATAAACTTCTATTTGTGAATTAAATCTTTTTAGAGTTCTCATCACTCTTCTAGATAAATCACCATACAAAGAATAATTTGATGAAAAAACTTGAACATCATTTTTAATGATAATATTTTTTGCTTTAAAATAAGGCTCACCCATTTTAATACCTAAAGCTTTTGCTTCATTTGATCTTGAAATAATACAGCCATCATTATTTGATAAAACAACAACTGGTTTTTTTCTTATCTTAGGGTTGAATAATCTTTCACAAGAAACATAAAAAGAATTACAATCAACTAATGCTATCTTTTTAGTATGTTGAATGGATGACATAAGTTACAACCCCCCAAATAAAAATATCTTGTTCTTCATTAATTAAAATTCTGTCAGAAAACTCTTTTGATCCTGAAGTTAAAAATTTTTTATCTTTTTCTTGAACTAAAGTTTTAACAACTAGCTCATCATGAACATTTGCAATAACAGTTGAAAAATTTTTTGGTTTTAAACTTTTATCTACAACTAATAGATCGCCATCGTTGATACCAACATCCACCATTGATTTTCCTTGAACCCTGATAATAAAAGTGGCGGGAACGTTTTTTATTAGATGCATATTAAGATCAATATCTTCTTCGATGTAATCAGTTGCAGGAGAGGGAAATCCAGCGCCTGCTTTATGTAAGTAATATGGAATAGTTAATTTCATGTTCTTGTTTTGTTCTCTTTTATAGACTATTTATTCAATACACTCAATAGGTTGTATTTTGAGTCCGTAATTGAATCAAAAGTGAATCAAAACGTGAACATCCAAAACAACATTTAGTGGACATGTGGATAACTTTTACAATAAGTAGTCAGTTAGAAACCAAAGGAAAACTATGATTTGTATAAAAGCAGATATTCCAAGAGAGCTAAATGAAATAGATGATGAATTAAAAGCAATTTATCATAGCAAAGATACTGTTTGTTTTTTTATATTAAAAACAAGAGAGTTAAGAAATAAATTTATAGAAGAAACAAAAAGAATGAATAAAAGTGAGAGAGAAAAAATTTACGAACAATACAATAACCAATAGGAATTAATTTATGAAAAAATTAACATGTCACTGTGGAGCAGTTGAAGCAGAAATAAATATAACTGGAGATTTAGAGAAAGTTGTTAAGTGTAACTGTTCTATTTGCAAAAGAAAAGGTGCAGTGATGTCTATGGTTAAAAATGAAGATTTTAAAATTACAAAGGGTGAAGACAAATTAAAACTTTATCAATTCCACAGTAAAATCGCTAAACATTACTTTTGTTCTGTTTGTGGAATTTATACACATCATAATCCTAGAAGTAATCCAGCAATGACTGGTTTTAATGTTGGTTGCGTAGATGAAATAGACACTTTTAAGATGAATGATATAGCAGTTTTAGATGGAAATAATCATCCGCTAGATCAAAAAAAATAATCTATGAAAATTACTGATGAGTGTTTTGGTAAGGTAAAAAAAGATTGTTTTAAATTTATTAAAGCACAAGAAACATCAACTGAAAAATTTAAGGGTAAAGAAAAGATGTTAAAGTCTTTTTTAATACCTTTATGTGATTGGATTGCAAAAAAAGCAGATAAAAAAAAACCATATTTTGTGGGATTAGCAGGAGGTCAAGGAACAGGCAAAACAACAATCAGTTCTCTAATTTCAATTATATTAAAGAAATATTTTAAAAAAAATGTATTTAGAGTTTCAATTGATGACTTCTATAAAACAAGAAAAGATAGATCAAAACTATCAAAATCTATTCATTCAATGTTAATGACAAGAGGTGTGCCTGGCACACATGATTTAAAACTTATGCAAACCTTTTTTAAAAACGTAAAACAAAAGAGTTTTAAGTCTATTAAAGTTCCAAAATTTGATAAATCTATTGATGATCGTTTTCCAAAAAAAAATTGGTATAATTTAAATAAAAAACCTGACATTATAATTTTTGAAGGTTGGTGTGTTGGAGCTAGATCAGAGACAAATAAAACTTTAAAAAAATCAATCAATTCTCTTGAAAAGACTAAAGATGCAAACTTAATTTGGAGAAAATATGTTAATCAGCAACTTAAAACTAAATATAGAAAATTATATTCCCAATTAAATTGTTTAGTTTATTTAAAAGCAAAAGATTTTTTATTATTACAAAAATGGAGATTAAAACAAGAACACAAGTTATGGTTAACAACAAAAAATAAATCTAATAATAAAATAATGAGCAAAGGTGATGTAATAAATTTTATGCAAACTTATCAAAGGATAACTGAAAACATGTTTAAGAACGCTCCAAAATATGCTTCAATTATAATGAATTTAAATAGTAACCATATTATCAATACTGCAGTATATAAAGACAAATGAAAAAAATTTTAACATTTACTATTGCGTTATTATTCTTTTGCGGAAATGTTTATGCAGAAAGCTTTACATCTGCACTAAAAAAAGCATATAAAAATAATTCTGAATTAAATGCAGAAAGAGAAAATATAAATGTCTCTGAGGAAGAGTTAAAAGTATCAAGAAGTGATTACCTACCATCTGTAACGCTAAGTGGAAGTAAAAGTCAGCAAGAAACAAATAAACTTACAAACCAATCTGGTGGAAATGCAACAATTAATGATGTGGATCCAACTACTAAATCATTAACAGTAACACAAACTCTAATTGATTTTGGTAGAGGTGCTGAATATGAAAAGAAAACCATTGGTATAGATCTTGCAAAAGCAAAACTTTTGAAAAAAGAGCAAGATATTCTCTTTAAATCTGTTGAAGCATATACTGGATTGATTGTAGCAAATGAAAAACTAAACATTAATAGAGACAATGTTAATTTATTAGAAAGACAAGTTGAGTCAGATCAAATTAAACTTGAAAGGGGACAATCTACACTTTCAGATGTTGCTCAATCTGAATCTTCATTAGCAGGCGCTCAAGCTAAGTTAATACAAGCTGAAAATGATTTATTAACTAGTAAGTTAAATTATGAGAATGTAATTGGCCCATTATCTGACTCAAAATCATTAGAAAAAAAATCGATTTTTGATGTAAATCTTCCAATTGATCTAAATTCAGCAATCAATAAATCTAAAATTAATAATCCGGATCTAATTATAGCTCAGTTAGAATACGAGCAGTCAAAAAAAGATACTTTTTCAGCAAAATCAGACTTAGCACCTTCAGCAACCTTATCTTTGGACAGAACTTATATTGAAGATTTAAGCTCTACTTATGATGAAAGAGAGAGAGACACTGTTACAGCTACAGTCACATGGCCATTTTTTTCAGGAGGAAAAAATCTTGCTTCAATTAGAAAAAATCAAAGTTTAGAGTTTAGAAAAAAATTATTATTAGATGATATGATAAAAAAAAATGAAACTTCAGTTTCAAGTGCATGGTCCTCATATCAGTCTAACAAAAGTTTATTAAATTCTGTTCAATCACAAGTACGAGCTGCTGAAATAGCTAATGAGGGAATTGTTGCAGAATATAACAGTGGTTCTGGAAGAACGACTTTAGATGTTATTCAATCCAACGCTCTTCTCTTAAATGCCCAAATTTCTTTAGCTGATTCTGAAAGAAATTATATCCTTTCCCAATTCAATTTACTTAAGAGTATTGGTTTATTGAATAGTGATTACTTAAAAATCAAATAATTTGGGCTTTTTTGGATAATAGAACATTCTCTATTGCTAATGAGAACAAAATGTGTACATTTAAATCATGATTCGACTGTTAAAAAACGTAAAAAAAGAGGCAAAAAATGACTAAAAGTAATTTAAAGGTAGTGAAATCTACTAAAGATCAAGAAATGGATTTAAAAGAAAAAAATAAGGCGTTAGACGCTGCTATCAGTCAAATAACTGATAATTTTGGTAAAGGCTCAGTAATGAAGCTTGGAGAGAAAAGAGCTATGGATGTTGAGTCTGTATCTACAGGTTCTCTAAGTTTAGACTTAGCTCTAGGAATAGGTGGTTTACCAAAGGGAAGAATTATTGAAGTATATGGACCTGAATCATCAGGAAAAACAACTTTAGCATTACAAGTTGTTGCTGAAGCTCAAAAATCAGGTGGAATTTGTGCATTCGTTGATGCAGAACATGCTTTAGACCCAGTTTACGCTAAAAAATTAGGTGTAAATACTGAAGAATTATTAATTTCTCAGCCAGATACTGGTGAGCAAGCTTTAGAAATCGCTGATACACTAGTAAAATCAGGCTCAATTTCAGTTATAGTTATTGACTCTGTTGCAGCTTTAACTCCTAAAGCTGAGATCGAAGGTGAGATGGGAGATCACCATGTTGGTCTTCAATCAAGATTAATGAGTCAGGCTTTAAGAAAATTAACTGGTTCAATTTCAAACACAAATACAATGATGATTTTCATTAACCAAATCAGAATGAAAATTGGAGTTATGTTTGGAAGCCCAGAAACTACATCAGGTGGTAACGCTCTTAAGTTTTATTCATCTGTAAGAATGGATATTAGAAGAATTGGTGCTATCAAAGACAAAGATGAAATTATTGGCAATACAACAAGAGTAAAAGTTGTTAAAAACAAAGTTGCACCACCATTCAAAGTTGTTGAATTTGATCTTATGTACGGAAGAGGAATTAGCAAAATGGGTGAGCTAGTAGACTTAGGTGCTAAGGCAGATATTATTGAAAAATCAGGTGCTTGGTATGCATATAAAGGTGAGAAAATTGGACAAGGAAGAGAAAATGCTAAAACTTTCTTAGCACAAAATCCTAAAATTGCTGCTGAGGTAGAACTGGCTATTAGAGAAAAAGCTGGTGTGATTTCTAAAAAAATTGAAGGAAATCCATTAGATCCTGAAAAAGTAGAAAAAGAGAAAAAAGGTACTACTGCTAAAGAGACAAAAGAAATAGCAGCAGAACCAGCATCTACTAAAAAAAATTAATTTATAGGTCATCTTTAAATTATAAAGGCGCTTAGAAATAAGCGCCTTTTTCCCATTTTAACCAATCTAGACATAAAATAAAAAAGCTGTATTTTAAAAATATGGCTAATAAAACACTAAATCAGATTAGAACAACATTCTTGGAATATTTCGAGAAGAATGATCATAGAATAGTTGAGTCTAGTAATTTAGTACCCAATAATGATCCAACACTGATGTTTGCAAACTCAGGAATGGTTCAATTCAAGAATGTTTTTACTGGCTTAGAGAAAAGAGATTATAAAAGAGCAACAACCTCACAAAAATGTGTAAGAGCGGGTGGTAAACATAACGATTTAGAAAATGTTGGTTACACACCTAGGCACCACACATTTTTTGAAATGTTAGGCAACTTTTCATTTGGAGATTATTTTAAAGAACAAGCTATTCATTATGCATGGAATTTAATTACTAAAGATTTTGGAATTGATAAGAATAGACTTTATGTAACTGTTTTTCATGAAGATAATGAAGCATTTAATTTTTGGAAAAAAATTGCAGGCTTTAGTGATGATAGAATAATCAGAATTACAACATCAGATAATTTTTGGTCGATGGGTGATACTGGTCCATGTGGTCCTTGTTCTGAAATATTTTATGATCATGGTGATCATTTAAATGGTGGTCTACCAGGAACACCAGATGAAGATGGAGATAGGTTTATAGAAATTTGGAACTTGGTTTTCATGCAATACGAACAGATTTCAAAAGATAAAAGAATTAATTTACCAAAGCCTTCAGTTGATACTGGAATGGGACTTGAAAGAATTGCAGCCCTTCTTCAAGGAACGCATGACAATTATGAAACGGATCACTTTAAAAAATTGATAGCAGCAACAGAAAATGAAGTTAACAAAAAATCTAGTAAAGAAAATCTTTCTAGTTTTAGGGTTATAGCTGATCATTTAAGAGCAAGTTCATTTTTAGTAGCTGAAGGAGTACTACCTTCAAATGAAGGAAGAGGATATGTTCTTAGAAGAATAATGAGAAGAGGAATGAGACACTCTCATATGCTGGGATCTAAACAAGCTGTTTTCTCAAAATTGTTTGAAACTTTATTACAAGAAATGTCTGGAAATTATCCCGAATTGAAAAGAGCAGAGTCTTTAATAAAAGAAACACTTAAAATGGAAGAAGAGAAGTTTTTAGTTTTACTCGACAGAGGTATCAAGATACTTAATGAGGAAATTTCAAAAATTGACAAGGTCTTACCAGGTGATGTGGCTTTTAAATTATATGAAACCTATGGTTTTCCAATTGACTTAACTGAAGATATTTTAAAATCCAAATCACTTAAATTTGACAAAGAGAGATTTGGTGAACTGATGCGAGAAAGTATTGCTCTTGCAAGAAAAAATTGGAAAGGATCTGGTGATAGTGCTGTTGAACAAGTTTGGTATGGAATTAAGGAAAAACATGGTGCAACTGAATTTATAGGATATGAAAATGATCAAGCACAAGGTGTTGTTAAAAGTTTATTAAAGAGTTCAAAAGAAGTTACTGTTTTAAGTGAAGGCGATGAAGGTATGATTATTGTTAATCAAACACCTTTTTATGGAGAGTCAGGTGGACAAGTTGGTGACACTGGTATGATTTCTAACGAGAACTTTAGATTTGAAGTAACTGATGTTCAAAAAAAACTAGGAGACTTATTTGTACATTATGGCAAAGTTTTATCTGGTTCTGTTAAAGTAGATGAGAATATTGAGATGAATATTGATATTGAGAGAAGAAATAATACTAGAGCTTATCACTCTGCAACACACTTATTACATGAATCTCTTAGAAGAGTTTTAGGCGAGCATGTAACTCAAAAAGGTTCTTTAGTAGAACCCGATAGATTAAGGTTTGATTTTAGTCACATGAAACCAATAAGCTCTGAGGAAATTACAAAAATAGAAACATTTGTTAATGAAATGGTTCAAAATAAATCAGAAGTGAAGACAAGAATTATGTCACCGAAAGAAGCAGTAGACGAAGGAGCTTTAGCACTCTTTGGTGAAAAATATGGTGATGAAGTTAGAGTTTTATCAATGGGAGATGAAAAGAATAAATATTTTTCTACAGAATTGTGTGGAGGAACACATGTTCGTAATACAGGAGATATTGGTAAATTCAAGATTATTAGCCAATCATCAATAGCAGCAGGCGTAAGAAGAGTTGAGGCTTTAAGAGATAAACAATTAGAAAATTATTTAAAAAACCAAGAAAAATTATCTAATGAATCATCTGAAAAAAATGAAAAGATAATTAAAGAACTCTCAGAACAGATTATAAAACTTGGTGGCAAGCCAAATATTGATCAAGATGATCAAAAAATTTTAATTAAGAATTTAAACAAACAATTAGAAACACTCTCTAATAAATCAATTTTAACTGATACAAGTAAAAATGTAATTAAAGATGAAACAATTAATGGAGTGAAGGTTAGGTTTCAAAAGATTGAAGATTTACCTCCAAAAGAATTAAGAAAGTTAGCTGACGATGGTAAAAAAGATCTTAAAGATGGAATTGTGTTAGTATTTGCAGTTAAAGATGGAAAGGTTGGTGTTGCAGTTGGTGTAACAGAGTCGTTAACTTCAAAATATGATGCAGTTGCTTTTGTAAAAGCATGCTCAGAGATTATTGATGGAAAAGGTGGTGGTGGTAGAAAAGATTTTGCTCAAGCTGGTGGACAAGATCCAAATAAAATAGATGAAGCTTTTGAGAAAATTAAAAATTTAATTTAGTTTTTTCTTTAAACCAGAATCAATTGCATCTAAGAACTGATTAGTTGTAAGATATTTGCTTGAAGGACCAATTAATATTGCAAGGTCTTTAGTCATTTCTCCATTTTCAACACACTCAACACAAACCTCTTCCAAACTATTGGCAAATTTTATTAACTCATCATTATTATCTAATTTTCCTCTATGAGCCAAACCTCTAGTCCAGGCAAAAATTGATGCTATAGGATTTGTAGAAGTTTCTTTACCTTGTTGATGCATTCTGTAATGTCTTGTTACTGTTCCATGAGCTGCTTCAGCTTCCATAACTTTACCATCTGGTGTTAATAAAGTACTAGTCATTAATCCTAAAGATCCATAACCTTGTGCCATAGTATCTGATTGCACGTCACCATCATAGTTTTTACATGCCCAAATATATTTTCCACTCCACTTCATTGCACAAGCAACCATGTCATCAATTAATCTATGTTCATAGGTTAATTTGTATTTTTCAAACTCTGATTTAAACTCATTATCAAATACTTCTTGGAATATGTCTTTAAATCTTCCGTCATATCTTTTTAAAATCGTGTTTTTAGTAGACATGTAAACTGGCCACTTTTTAATTAGTCCATAGCTAAAACATGATCTCGCAAAGTCTTCGATTGATTTATCTAAATTATACATTGAAAGGGCAACACCTGGACCTGTAAAGTTGAATACCTCATACTTTAATTCTTGTGACCCATCCTCAGATGTCCATTTAACTTCCATTTTGCCTTTACCTGGAACTTTAAAATCAGTGGCACGATATTGATCTCCGAATGCATGTCTTCCGATAATTACTGGATCAGTCCAAGAGGGAACAAGTTTTGGAATATTTTTACAAATTATTGGTTCTCTAAATACTGTTCCACCAATTATATTTCTTATAGTTCCATTTGGAGATCTCCACATTTTTTTTAAGGCAAATTCTTCAACTCTAGCTTCATCAGGAGTAATTGTTGCACATTTAATTCCTACTCCAATTTTTTTAATTGCATTAGCTGAGTCTATTGTAATTTGATCATCCGTATGATCTCTACTTTTCATACCTAAATCATAGTATTCAATCCCTAAATCTAGATATGGAAGTATCAGCTTGTTTTTAATAAATTCCCAGATAATTCTGGTCATTTCATCGCCGTCTAGCTCTACAACTGGATTTTTTACTTTGATTTTGCTCATTAATTTTTAATCTTATCAATTGAATTTCACGGTTTTATATACATATTAATCAAAAATTATCAATTAGAAGAAAATGTTTAGTAAAATATTTCCAAAAATTCATACAGAAGGATATAGATTTTTAATCATATCAGGTGTTGCGACACTTGTATTCTATGCCTTAAGTACTTTTTTAGGATTACTAGGATTAGTAATTACAATTTGGGTTTATTATTTTTTTAGAGATCCAGATAGAACTTCAATTAATGATGATAATTATCTGGTAAGCCCCGCAGATGGTGAAATTATAAAAGTAGAAGAAGTTGATGGACCTAAAGAGTTAGGTCTAGAAGATAGAAAATTTAAAAAGATAAGCATATTCATGAATGTTTTTGATTGTCATGTAAACAGAACTCCATGTAGCGGTAAAATAGATGAAATTTTATATAAGCCTGGAAAATTCTTAAATGCATCACTCGATAAGGCTAGCGAAGATAATGAGAGAAACTATTATAAAATTAAAAATGTAGATGGCGAGGATATTGTTGTTGTTCAGATAGCCGGATTAATAGCTAGAAGAATTGTTTGTGAGTCTTCAAAAGATCAAGAATTGAAACAAGGTGAAAGAATTGGAATGATTAGATTTGGAAGTAGAGCAGATGTTTACTATGAAAATTACGAGCCACTTGTAAAAATTGGACAAACAGCTGTTGCAGGTGAAACTTTACTTGCAAAAAAATAGTTTATGGAAAAGCCAAAAAATAATTTAAAAATTGTTGCAGATCACAGAACAAGAGTAATTTTGCCTAACATGCTAACACTAATAGGTGTATGTATTGGCCTTACTTCAATAAGGTTTGCTTTAGATGGAAAATTTGAGTTTGCAATTATTGCAATTTTGTTTGCCGCATTAATTGATGGCTTAGATGGAAGAATTGCTAGATTGATTAAGGGCACTTCAAAAGTTGGTAAAGAACTAGATTCTTTAACTGATATGATTAGCTTTGGAGTAGCGCCTGCATTTATTATGTATTTTTGGGTAATGAATAATCTTGGAAGATTAGGGTGGTTATTATGTTTAATTTATGTTGTATGTGTAGCTCTCAGACTCGCAAGGTTTAATGTTAATTCAAACCAAGAGCCATCATGGAAAGATAATTTTTTTGAAGGAGTACCTTCACCTGCCGGAGGCATATTGGTTATGACACCATTAATATTTAGTTTAAGTGGATTAGATAAATTTTATATTTTCTCTTTAAATTATAATATACTTTCAGTTGTTTTTTTCATTACAACTTCTATTTTATTAATTAGTAAATTTCCAACTTACTCATTTAAAAAAATTGTCATCAGGAGAAGAACAACAATATTTCTCTTATTTGGTATAATTTTATTTTTTGGATTATTATTGATTTATACTTTTGAAATTATAACAATTAGTTCAATTATATATCTAATGCTTCTACCTATAAGTTTCTTTCATTTTCAAAAACTCAAAAAACAACAAAAAGAAATTGAGAAAGATGAAAATGAAGACCTTGAAGATGTTCTTTAAATGAAGAAAAATGTCATTGTTTCGTTAGCTGATTCAAATTATTTTGAATTAATAGAAGAATTAGTTGACTCGATAAAGAGATTCAAAGAAAGCAGTGAAGTTGCAATTTGTATTTTAGATGCAGGATTAACAGATATTCAGATAGAAAAGTTATCAAAAAAAGTTGACGAAATAAAACCAGCAGCATGGGATATAGAAGTACCCGAATTTAAAGTTAAAGGAAAAGAATGGTTAAAAAGCCAAGTATCAAGAGCTTTTTTACCAAATTATTTTCCTAATTATAAAAAATATCTTTGGATTGATGGCGATGCATGGGTAAACGATTGGAATACTGTAGAGTTATTAATTAAAGCTTGTGATAATGGAAAGCTTGGCATTACTCAAACAGTAGGACCTGGTTACAAGATAACATCAAGAGTAGATTGGTTATTTGGAAAATTAGCAATAATTAAATCACAAAATTTTAAACACGCAATTAAATCAAAAATAGGAATGGAAAAAGCTAGAAAATTAGCATTTGCACCACATATTAATATCGGTGTTTTTTCTTTAGAAAAAAATTCACCAGGTTGGAAAATTTGGCAGAAAAATTTAGAAACAACACTTAAAGCTGGAAATATTTTTGGATCTGAACAGTTAGCAATAAATATGTCAGTTTATATTGATGATTTAGAAACTGAATTTTTGCCACTCAAATGTAATTGGCTAACTAGTAATTTACTTCCAAAATTTGATGAAAAAAACCAAACATTTGTAGAACCTTATTTGCCCAACTATAAAATAGGAATTATGCATTTAGCAGCCGGAATTTGGCAAGATGGAAAAGATATGAGAAATAATAAAGATATCAAAATAGAGATTGATACTTTAGAAAACAAAAAAATTATTAAAAGCCTTAGATACACAAGTTAATTGAAAAAAAATAAGATTTCAAAAAATTGGGTAAACAAACAACGAAGAGATATTTACGTTAGACAATCAAAAATTGATGGTTATAGAGCACGATCTGCTTACAAGTTAATGGAGATTGATGAAAAGTTTTCTATTTTTAAAGGTGGCCTCTCAGTTGTTGATATTGGAGCAGCACCAGGGAGTTGGTCTCAATATGCAGAAAAAAAGATTAAAAACGGAAAATTAATTTCTATAGATTTAAAAGAAATGGAACCTTTGGGAAAGAGCTTACAAATACAGGGAGATTTCACTGAAGATAAAATAAAAGATGAAATTTTAAAATCTGCAGAAGATAAAGTTAATATTGTTATGTCTGATATGGCTGTGAATACAACTGGAATTAAGAATATAGACGCAATTCAAACTGGTGAATTATGTATGGAAGCTATGATTTTTTCTAAAGATGTTTTGCTACAAGAAGGGAGTTTTATTTCAAAAATATTTATGGGCGGTTCTTTTAATGAAATAGTTGCAAAAGGTAAGGAGATTTTTAAAGAGGTTAAGGTTTTTAAACCAAAATCTAGTAGAAAAGATTCTAAAGAGAGTTTTATTATTTGTAAAAAATTGAGATAGAGACTTTAAAAATAAAAGGAATCATATATAAATCGTTATGGATCCTATTAAAGAAGCTCTTACCTTTGATGATGTAACTTTAGCACCAAATTATTCTGAGGTGCTTCCATCAGAGGTTGATACAAGCATTAAACTTTCAAAAAATTTAAGCTTAAAGATACCCATCCTTACCTCAGCAATGGACACTGTTACCGAAAGTAAAATGGCGATTGCTATAGCAAGAGTAGGTGGAATTGGAGTAATCCATAGAAATTTAGATATAAAAAAACAAATTAGTGAAATTCAAAAGGTAAAAAAACAAAAATTATTGGTAGGAGCTGCGGTAGGAGCAGGACCTAATGAACATAAAAGAGCTGAACAAATATTAAAAGAGGGTGTTGACTTAATTGTTGTTGATACTGCCCATGGACATACAAAGAAAGTGGGTGAGATAATTAAATTTATTAAAAAGAAAAAAACAAAAGTAACTTTATGTGCTGGAAATATTGCTACACCTGAAGCTGCAAAGTATTTATTAAACTTAGGAGTTGATATTATTAAAGTTGGAATTGGTCCAGGGTCTATTTGTACTACAAGATTAGTGGCTGGAATTGGTGTGCCTCAATTAAGCGCAATATTGGCTGTAAGAAATGGATTAAAAAATAAGAAAGCAATTATAATTTCAGATGGTGGAATTAAATATTCAGGCGATTTAGCTAAAGCTTTTGCAGCAGGAGCTGATGCAGTAATGATAGGTTCATTGTTTGCTGGAACTGATGAAACACCAGGGAAATTGATTATCAAGAATGGTAAAAAATTTAAGAGCTTTAGAGGAATGGGCTCAGTAGGTGCAATGAATAAAGGATCTGCAGATAGATATTTTCAAAAAAAACAAAAGGATGCTTCAAAATATGTTCCAGAAGGTGTTGAAGGATTTGTTAAATATAAAGGCAAAGTTGTAGATGTATTATATAAACTTGTTGGTGGACTTAAATCATCAATGGGTTATTTAGGAGCTAAACAAATAAAGAATTTAAGAGATAAACCTAGATTTGTTAAGATTACAAAAGCAGGATTTTATGAAAGTATGGTTCATAACGTTGATCAAATTAAAGATGATAGGAAATATTAATGTCAAAAATTATTAAAACTTTATCAGCAGTATTTACTTTATTAGCACTAGTTAGTTTTTCTTATGCAGATGAAAACTACTATGATCAAGCTATAAAAGAGTTTGATAAAAAAGAATATGATGAAGCAAGATTTTTGTTAGAGAGAAATATTGTATTCAACCCTAAGGATGCAAAATCTTATTTGTATTTAGCAAAAATTTTTAAAGAAAAAGAAAATAAGAAAGAAGAAGAAAAAAATCTTAATACCACATTATTATTAGATCCAAGTAACGAAGATGCTACACTTAGATTAATGGATATTGCTGTAGAAAATTCAAACTATTCAGAAGTAAAAGAGCTTTCAGAAAAATTTGTAAAAATTTGTAAAAGTTTATGTAAAGAAAATGAAAGAATTTTAGAGTCTCTAAAAGACTTAGAGCCGAAAAATGACTCTTAATCAAAACTTAGACAAAATTATCATCATAGATTTTGGCTCCCAATTTACTCAACTAATTGCAAGACGTATAAGAGAAGCCAACGTTTTTTGTGAAATCATAAGTCATAAAAAAATTTCAATAAATCAAGTAAACAAAAATGTAAGAGGGCTAATATTATCTGGTGGTCCATTAAATGTTTATCAAAATGACAAATTTTCATTTGATAAAAATTTATTAAAAAAAAATTTACCAGTGCTTGGAATTTGTTTTGGACATCAAATTTTATCAAAAAGCTTAGGAGGAAGAGTTAAACAATCAAAACATAGAGAGTTTGGCTTAGCAAATCTAATCAAAAACTCTAATAGTAAACTTTTAGATGGTTTTTTTGATAAGCAAAATAGATCTAGAGTTTGGATGAGCCATGCAGACCAAGTAACAAAAATTCCAAAATCATTTAAAATTATTGCTAAAAGCCAAAATTCAAAATTTGCAGCTGTTGAAGATAGTAAAAATAACTTTTATGGTGTTCAGTTTCATCCTGAGGTTACTCATACTCAAAATGGGAAAAAACTTATAAACAATTTCTTATTTAAAATTTGTAAAATTAAAAGAAACTGGAGTTCAAAAGATCAAAAATTAAGATTAATTAAAGAAATTAGAGATCAAGTTGGTAACGAAAAAGTTATTTGTGCATTATCAGGAGGTGTAGATAGTAGTGTGGTTGCACAGTTATTAAATAAAGCCATTGGAAAAAAGTTACATTGTATATTTGTGAATACTGGCCTTTTAAGAAAAAATGAAGAAACTCAAGTTGTCAAAACATTTAAAAGTAAACTTAAAATGAATTTAACATATGTTAATGCAGAAAAAGAATTTTTAGGAAAATTGAAAAATGTGACAGACCCTGAAAAAAAAAGAAAAATCATAGGAAATTTATTTATAAATATATTTGAAAGATATTCTAAAAAGATAAAAAATGTAAAATTTTTAGCTCAAGGAACTTTATATCCTGACTTAATAGAGAGCAAATCAGTTACAGGCAGTCAAACTTCAAAAATAAAATCACATCATAATGTTGGTGGACTTCCAAAAAAGATGAAACTTAAATTAGTAGAGCCCTTAAAATTTTTGTTTAAAGACGAAGTGAGAAAATTAGGTTTAGAGTTAAAACTAAGTAAAGAAATAATATCTAGACATCCATTTCCAGGACCAGGTTTAGCAATAAGAATGCCAGGAAACATTACACCGGAGAAAATAAAAATTCTAAAAGAAGCAGATGAAATTTTTATTGATGGTTTAAGAAGACACAATCTTTATGATAAAATTTGGCAAGCTTACGCAGCATTATTGCCAGTAAAGACTGTTGGAGTTATGGGTGATAATAGAACTTATGAATATTTGTGTTTATTAAGAGCAATTACTTCTCAAGATGGTATGACAGCTGATTATTATGATTTTAAAAAATCATTTATTCAAAAAATATCAAATAAAATAGTAAATAGTATTAGAGGAATAAATAGAGTTGTTTATGACGTAACATCTAAACCACCAAGCACTATTGAACTAGAGTAAAAAAATATTATAAAATCTTATTATGAAATATTTGCACACAATGATTAGGGTCTCTAACGTAGAGGAAACTTTAAAATTTTTTTGTGATGGTTTGGGATTAAAAGAAATTAATAGAATGGAAAACGAAAAAGGAAGATTTACTTTAGTTTTTTTGGCAGCTCCTAATGATGAAAATGCACAAATAGAATTGACTTACAATTGGGATGGCGATAATTTAGGAAATGGGTCAAGAAACTTTGGTCATTTAGCATATAGAGTAAAAAATATCTACGAAACCTGTCAAAAATTAATGGATATGGGATACACAATCAACAGACCCCCCAGGGATGGTCATATGGCTTTCGTACGTTCTCCCGACAATATATCAGTAGAACTTCTTCAAGAAGGAAATCTTGAACCTAAAGAACCATGGGTTTCAATGCAAAACATCGGTACGTGGTAGATGAAATTATTTTCTAATTTTTATTTATGTGGTTAGAAAAATTTAACAACGATAAGAAAGAAAAAATAAAAAAACTAACATTTAATTTTGCTGATATAAAAAAAGGTCAGAAGATGTTAATTTCTTCTCCTAAGTCAATTTCAAACTACATAAAAAAAATCCCCATAGGTAAAAAAAGAACGTTAATTCAAATGCGAGATGCACTAGCTAAAAGAGCAAAAGCGGATAAAACTTGTCCAGTTTCTACAGGTATTTTTCTTAGAATTGCCGTTGAGGCCTCTATTGAAGAACAAAAAAATCAAAAATTAAAAAAACCTAAACTTCCATTTTGGAGAATTATAGACGAAAATATGCCAATTTTTAAAAAGCTATCTATTTCAAAATCAATGTTAAATAAATATAAACGAAGTGAATTTAATGAAAAAAATTAAAAATTTACTAATAAAAAAAAATAAAACCAAGATAGTATGTTTAACGGCTTATTCAAAAAATATTGCTCAAGAAATTGATAACTTTGTAGATATAATTTTAGTTGGAGACTCTCTTGGTTCAGTACTTTACGATTTTAATACGACAAGATCAGTAACTTTGGAAATGATGATAAATCATTCGAAAAGTGTAAGAAAAGGTATCACTAAAAGTTTAATGGTAGTTGATATGCCTTACAATACTTACAGAAATAAATCCGAAGCATTAAAAAACTGCAAAAAAGTAACGAAAGAAACAAAATGTGATGCAGTTAAACTAGAAGGTGGGAATAAAAAGATAGTTGAAATAATTAAACATCTAATCAAAAATAAGATACCTGTTATGGGTCATATTGGTCTATTACCGCAAAATGAAAAAGGTAAATTCACATTTAAAGGTAAATCTTCTAAAGAAAAATTAAGATTACTTAATGAAGCAAAAGTTTTAGAGAGAGCAGGTGTTTTTGCAATTGTTTTAGAATGTGTTGAAAAAAAATTATCAAAAGAAATTACAGATCAAATTAAAATTATAACAATTGGCATAGGTGCTTCTCAACATTGTGATGGGCAAATTTTAGTGACTGATGATCTAATTGGTTTAACGAATTCAAAAATTAAATTTGTAAAGGAATTTGGAAATGTAAGAAAGACAATTAGAGATGCTGTTAAAAAATATAAAACAGAAGTTAAATCCCTTAAATATCCATCTAAGAAATATTTATATTAAAAAAATCTCTCAAAATTTTCATTAACTGAAAGAATTTCAAGGTCAATCATACCACTTATTAATAATTGTATAGCTACTAGTAAAATTACAAAAAGACCCAAATAACCTATCCATTTGTATTTTTTAATTTTTTCAGCAAAAAATCTCGCAAGTGTTCCAACGAAAACAACAGATAAAAATAATCCAAAAATTAATAGATTAATATTATCTTTAGCAACACCAACAATTCCGATTACATTATCGAAACTTAAAGTGATATCTGCAAATAGAACTTTGTATACACTTTGAACATAAGATGGTTCTTTAGAAGCTTTAGTGGGTGATTTTATTCTTTTTGTACTAAATAAATCTGTTCTTAGATCATTTACAATCCAAATTAGAAGCAAGCCTCCAAAAATTTTTACAAACGCAAATCCAAATAGATAGGATGCAAAAAAAGCAAAAATAATCCTAAACAGTAGAGCACCGAATAGTCCCCACATTATTATTTGGTAACGATGTTTAGGAGCAAAGCTTGCTGCAATTATACCTATTATAATTGCATTGTCTGCGGCCATCACCAAATTGATGATAACCATTTGGCTTACGATGATAATTTGTTCTAACAATATAAAATTATTTTATAATATTTTTATAAATATTCAAATTTAGTATTTTGATTTTTTTGTGCCTTCAATTATTTCTTTTAGCTCTGAATATTCTTCACAGCTACATCCTTTTAAAATTTGAAGCCTTTCTTTAGCAAGATCCATTCTATTAGTTACAACATACAGTTCGCCAAGATATTCATTTATACCTATATGGTTAGGTTCAATAGCTAGACCTTGTAAATAGTATTTCTCTCCATTTTCAAAGTCACCTAACTTTCTTGTTGTGAAACCAAGATAATTTAATGTATCTGCATTGTTTGGTTTTTTATCATTTGATTTTAAAAGTAATTTTTGCGCTTGTTTATATTTTTTTTCAGCTTTGTCATTTTTGCCATCACTCTCATACTTTTTGGCAGATTTAATTAATTTTACTGCTTTTTTATAATCAGAAACTTTAGGCTGAGAGTCACTTGATGAACCTGCCGCAAATACAGTAGATGATGTTAATGTTAGAATAGTTAAGATTGAAAGTAACTTTTTCATTAAATAAATTTCTCCATTTTGTTTAAAGGTTTTAAATTGAGTTTATTTTCTAGCAAATTATCTCTTATTGATTTTGCAGTTGCTAATGAACTCTCATTATCTCCATGTATGCACACCGAGTCTATTTCACAAGGTATCTGCTTTCCACTGTGACAATTAATTGCCTGATTTTGAACCATACTTAACACGTGTTTTTTTGCTTTTTCTGGATCTGTTATTAAAGCATGAGGTTTTTTTCTAGAAACTAAATTGCCGTCATCTTCATAATTTCTGTCAGCAAATATTTCACAAGCAATTTTCATATTAAGGCTTTTTGCAGCCTTTTCCATTTTTGATCCTGTTGGAACCAAATAAATCAAATCTTTATCTATTTCATATATTACTTTAGCCAATATTGTTGCGAGCTCTATATCTTCACATGCCATGTTATTTAAAGCACCATGAGGCTTCATATGAGTTACATTTTCATTATTTTCTTGAGCAATTTTTTGCAGGATTTCATATTGATCTATAATCAATTTTCTAATTTCATTTTCTGATAAGTTCATCCGTTCTCTACCAAAATTATCTGGATCATTAAATGAAGGATGAGCGCCAATACTGACGCCTCTATTCTTAGATATTTTGATAACTTCTCTCATAGTTTCCTCATCACCAGCGTGATATCCACAAGCAACATTTGCTGAGTTTACTATTTTTAACAAAGCTGGATCATTTTTATTAGAATGAAGTTTAGACTTTTCTCCTAAATCACAATTTATATTAATTTCCATAACTGGTATAATTTATAACATCAAATGATTAAAAATATATTAAATCTTGGAGACTCAGCCGTCTATTGCGATTTTGGTCCTGAAGTAAATAAAGAGACCAACCGAAAAGTAATTAATTATTTTAAATTTTTAAAAGAAAAAAATATTGATGGAGTTTTAAACTTAACACCATCTTATAATAAATTAATAATTACTTTTGACCTAAACATAATTAGTTTTCAGAAACTTAAAGATTTTCTAATAACAATTAAAATTGATCAATCAAAGAATTCTGACGGCAAAAAATTAGAAGTTCCAATATGTTGTGATGAAGAATTTTCGTTAGATATCCAAAGATTGGAAAAGAAATTAAACTTAGATAGTCAAAAAATTCTACAACGAATATTTGAAAAAAAATATTTCTGTTACATGACTGGATTTATAGCTGGTATGCCTTTTTTTGGAGATTTAGATAGTGACATGAGATGTAATAGGTTGGAGACGCCAAGATTAAAGGTTCCAAAAGGATCAATTGGCATTACCGAACAGTTTGCAAATATTTATACGGAGGAAAGCCCAGGTGGGTGGAATATTATAGGGAAAACACCATTAGAAGTTTTCGATCGAAATAATCAAGAAAATCCAGTTTTAATTAATCCAGGTGATGTGATTCAATTTAAATTAATAACTAAAAAAGATTTTGATAACTATAGATGACTTTTAAAATTTTAAGACCAGGAACTCACACTACTATTCAAGATGACGGTAGAAATGGATTTTATCACCTAGGTATCACTGTTAGTGGCGCTATAGATAAAAAAAACTTTAAATTAGCTAATATAATTTTAAATAATAACGTTAACGAGCCATCTTTGGAGTTCGCTTTGCAAGGTCCATTATTAGAATTTGATGGATCAAAATTGTCCATTTGTATTACGGGAGAAGTAAATTTTGATATTATAAGACACAATGAAGAGATTGAAGAAGGCTATTGTTATAAGATTTATAATCTTAATAAAGGAGACAAAGTTGATATAAAATCTACAATCAATTCGCTTTATGGTTATCTTGCTATAAAAGATGGTTTTGATTTTAATAATATTTGGAAAAGTTGTTCAATCAATACTAAAGCCAAAATTGGACCTAATGAAGGAATGAAGTTTGACACAAATCAAATAATTCCCACAAAAAATAATTCTGCTGAAGTTAAGATAAAACAATTAAGATATAAAAATGAACGATCTACAGAAATAAGAGTTATTAAAGGAACAAATTTTAATTACTTTTCTAAAGGAGCTCAAAGTAATTTTTTTAATAAAAAATTTAAAATAACAAATATGGTTGATCGTATGGGTATTAGACTTGAGGGCAATAAGTTAGAAAATATTGTTAGTTCAAATATTAAATCAGAAGGACTTATAAAAGGTGTGATTCAAGTTCCTGGTGATGGAAACCCTATAATCATGTTAGCTGATCATGGTACAATTGGCGGATACCCTAAGATTGCAACAGTTATATCTGCAGATTTAGATAATTTATCACAACTGAAGCCAAATACTGAAATTAGATTTAAAGAAGTAAGTCTTGAAGAAGCTGAAAATTTATTTATGAGTTACACAAAAGAAATCAATAAATACTCAAAAATACTCAATGAATATAATTAAAAAACTTCCTGGTCCTTTATTAGTTTTTATGGGAGCCTGCAGTTTAAGTTTTGGAGGTTTAATTGTTAAATCATTTGAGGGAGCTACTTTGTGGCAAATATTATTTTGGAGAACTGTATTTTTTTTACTTATTATAAGTGTTTATCTTTTTATTACTTACAGATCTAAATTTTTAAAATCTTTTTACGATTCTGGAATACCAGGTTTTTTTGGTGGGTTTATTTTATCTTTTGGTTTTTGCGGATATGTATTTGCCATGTACAACACTACAGTAGCTAATGCTAATTTCATAATTCAAACACAAACAATTTTCCTTGCAATTTTCGGATATTTTTTTCTCAAAGAAAAAATTTCAGCAATAACACTAGCATCAATTATTTTGGCAATTTCAGGAATTTTATTAATGGTTGGAGGATCGTTGTCACCTGGTCAAATGACTGGCAATCTCGCAGCTTTTTTAATGCCAATATCTTTTGCTGTTTTGATATTAGTTGTAAGAAAGTATCCTAACGTAGACATGGTTCCTTCACAGTTTATTGCTGGCGTGTTTGCTTTAATCATTGGATATCTAATGTCAGGGAAAATATTAATATCTGGTCATGATATATTTTTAGGTTTTTTAGCTGGTTCTCTTCAATTAGGTTTAGGATTTATTTTTATTACAATCGGTGCACAACGAACACCATCAGCGATGGTAGGAATCATTATGTTAACTGAGGCAGTTTTAGGACCATTATGGGCTTGGATATTTATTGATGAACAACCACCAATGATTGTTTTATTTGGTGGATCAATTGTAATCTTTGCAGTTCTATTACAATTTTATTATTTATTTTCAGTTGAAAAAAAACAACTTAATACCAATTGACTTTTATTTCATAATAAGTGATTATTGTTCAACGGGAGAGACTACTTAATTTGTAGCGCCGAAGGAGCAACTGCCCAGGAATCTCTCAGGCAAAAGGACCGTTACGTATTAACTCTGGAAAGAGATTAAATTCTCGCCGAAGGAGCAAAACTCTCAGGCAAATATACAGATGGGTAAAAGAGTTAATATGACAAAAAATAAAACTTCATTATTTAATCTTCACCAAACAAACAAGGCAAAATTTGTTGAATTTGCAGGTTATGAAATGCCTATTCAATATGAAAAAGGAATAGTTGAAGAACATAAAATCACCAGGTCTGCTGCTGGAATATTTGACGTTTCACACATGGGTCAACTATTTATTTATGGTGATAATAAATTAACAGAAGATTTAGAAAAAATTTTTCCATTAAACTTGAAAAAATTAAAAGTTTTCAAGTCAAAGTATAGTTTCCTTATGAATGATCAGGCAGGAATACACGATGATTTGATAATTACAAAATTAGAAGATGGTTATTTAATGATTTTAAATGCAGCATGTAAAGATAATGACTTCAAAATAATTAAAGAATTATTAGGAGAAAATTATAAATATGAATTAAAAGATGATAGATCGCTAATTGCTATACAAGGGCCTAACGCCGTTCAAATTCTCAACGATATAACTCCAGAAGTAAACAAATTAAATTTTATGTCTGGGGGTTGGTTTAATTATTTAGAAAATAAAATATTTGTCACTAGATCTGGATATACCGGAGAGGATGGTTTTGAGATTTCCGTTCCAAATAGTTTGGCAGAAGAGTTTACAAAAAAATTAATGGGCAAAGGTGCTGAATTAATTGGTTTAGGAGCGAGAGATACTTTGAGACTAGAAGCTGGTTTGTGTTTGTATGGACATGAATTAAATACAAACCTTACACCTATAGAAGCTAATCTTAACTGGGCTATCTCAAAATCAAGATTAGATGATATGAATTTTATTGGTTCAGTAATGATAAAAGAACAGTTATCCCAGGGAACAAAACAACTGAGAGTTGGAATACAGCCTGAAGGGAGAATTATAGCTAGAGAAAAAACAAAGATTTTTAATGATAAAAATCAAATTATTGGTGAAATTACGAGTGGAACATTTGGACCCAGTGTTAATGGACCAATAGCTATGGGATATATAGATAGTGAATATTCAAATAAAAATTCTAAAATTTTTCTTGAGATTAGAGGAAAAAAACACTCAGCAAATATCAGTGGATTACCATTTTATAAAAAAAGCTATGTGAAAGGAGCAGTCTAATGAGTGAAGTAAAATTTTCAAAAGAACATGAGTGGATTAAAGTAGAAGGGGATACAGCTACGATTGGAATTACAAAGCATGCTACTGAAATGTTAGGGGATATTGTATTTGCTGAGTTACCAGACAAAGGTTCAAATGTTGAAAAAGATGGAACTGCTGGTGTGGTCGAGTCAACTAAAGCTGCTAGTGATGTTTATACTCCAGTAAGTGGAGAAGTGGTTGATACTAATCAAACCATTGTAGATGATCCTGCAAAAATTAACGAGGACCCAGAAGGTTCAGCTTGGTTTTTTAAGTTGAAATTAAAAGACCCTTCAGAAATGGACTCTTTAATGAGTAGAGATGAGTATGAAAAATTTGCAAAGGAGAATTCATAATTATGTTACATAACTCTCAAAAAGATTTCTTAAAAAGACATATTGGACCTTCTAAAGAAGAACAAGCTAAGATGCTTGGGGAACTAAATTACAAATCTCTAGAGGATTTAATCAAAGATACGGTTCCAGCAAAAATACAATTGAAAGATGGTTTAAATATTGGAGAGTCAAATTCAGAGTATGAAGCTTTAAGAAAATTAAAGGCAATCTCTAAAAAAAATCAAATATATTCAAATTTTATTGGTATGGGTTATTACGGAACTTATACCCCATATGTTATTTTAAGAAATATTCTTGAGAACCCAGGATGGTATACTTCTTATACTCCTTATCAGCCAGAAGTAGCTCAAGGAAGATTAGAAATGTTATTAAACTTTCAGCAAATGATTGTTGATTTCACTGGCATGGACATTGCGAACGCATCTTTACTTGATGAAGGAACAGCTGCTGCTGAAGCAATGGGATTAAGTCATAGATTAAATAAAAAAGATAGTAATTTGGTTTTTGTCTCAGAAAATTGTCATCCACAAACAATTGATGTAATTCAGACAAGAGCAGAACCAATGGGATTAAAAGTTCTTGTTGGTGATGAAGATAAAGTTTTGGGTCAATTAAAGGAGGATTTAGTTTGTGGAATTCTTCAATACCCTGGAACTTTAGGAGACATCAAAGATCCAAGTGAAGCTATTAGCAAAATTCATAAAAAAAATGGTAAAGCCGTACTTGTTTCAGATCTGTTAGCTTTAGCATTACTTAAAAATCCAAGAGAATTAGGCGCCGATATTGCTGTTGGGAGTTCACAGAGGTTTGGAATTCCAATGGGTTATGGTGGACCACACGCAGCTTTCTTTGCAACCAAAGATGAATTTAAGAGATCTATGCCAGGAAGAATTATTGGTGTTTCAGTAGATAGACATGGTAACAAAGCTTACAGGTTATCTTTGCAAACTAGAGAGCAGCACATTAGAAGGGATAAAGCGACAAGTAATATTTGTACAGCTCAAGCCTTGTTAGCAATTGTTTCGGCAGCATATGCCATTTATCATGGTCCCGAAGGTATCAAAACGATAGCAGAAAGAGTTTCTCAATTAGCTAAAAATTTTGCTGATAAACTAAAACAATCTGGATATGAAATTTACTCAGATCATTTCTTTGATACAGTTACAATTATTACTAATGACAAAACTGAGCAGATTTATAAAAACGCACTAGATCAAAAGGTAAATATAAGAAAAGTAAATTCTGAAATGCTAGCAGTTTCTTTTGATGAAAAGAAAAATGTTTACAGAGTAAATCAGCTGTTAAAAATATTTAATGCAGCTGAATCTATCAAAAAAGAAGACCCAACAGTAAGTTTACCTAATTTACCAAAAAATTTATTGAGAACTTCAAAATATCTAGAACACCCTGTTTTCAATTCATATCACTCAGAAACTGAGATGCTTAGGTATTTAAAAAAATTAGAAGACAAAGATATAGCACTTAATAGAACTATGATTGCACTTGGTTCCTGTACTATGAAATTAAATGCTACTGCAGAAATGATACCTATTTCATGGAGAGAATTAGCAGAACCTCATCCCTTTGTTCCGATCGAACAAATGGAAGGATACAGAGCATTATTCACTGATCTTAAAAATTGGCTAAGATCAATTACTGGTTTTTCTGGAGTATCACTTCAACCAAATGCAGGTGCCCAAGGAGAATATGCAGGACTAATGGTAATTAGAAAATATCATTTAGATAGAGATGAAGGAAACAGAAATATATGTCTAATACCAAGCTCAGCACATGGAACAAACCCAGCTAGTGCCCAAATGGTTGGAATGAAAGTTGTAGTTGTTGATTGTGACAAAGAAGGAAATGTTGATTTTGAAGATCTTAAGAAAAAAGCAGAAGCACATTCTGAAAACCTTGGAGCATTAATGGTTACATACCCTTCTACTCATGGTGTATTTGAGGAAAAAATTACAGATATATGTGAGTTAATCCACAAACACGGAGGTCAAGTATACATGGATGGTGCAAACTTAAATGCTCTTGTTGGAATAGCAAGACCAGGAAACTTTGGACCAGATGTTTGTCATATAAACTTACATAAAACATTTTGTATTCCACATGGTGGAGGAGGACCAGGAATGGGACCAATTGCTTGTAAAAGACATTTGCAAGTTTATTTACCTAATCATCCAGTTGTAAAAGATTGTGGACCAGCAACAGGTATAGGTGCTGTTTCTGCAGCCCCATGGGGAAGCTCAAGTATCTTATCAATATCTTGGATGTATATAAAGATGATGGGTTCTGAAGGTTTAAAATATGCTACAGAGGTAGCAATCCTTAACGCAAACTATATTGCAAACAGATTGAAAGATCATTATCCAATTTTATATAAAGGAGCTAATGGCAATGTAGCTCACGAATGTATTATTGATATTAGAAACATTAAATCAGATACCGGTATAACAGAGGAAGACATCGCAAAAAGATTAATTGATTACGGATTTCATGCTCCAACAATGTCATGGCCTGTTGCTGGAACAATGATGATTGAACCAACAGAAAGTGAAAGCCTCTCTGAGCTAGATAGATTTTGTGATACTCTAATCAGTATTAAAAAAGAAATAGACAAAATTAAATCAGGCGAATTTGATAAATTGGATAACCCAATTAAAAACTCACCACATACAGATATAGAACTAACAACAGATAATTGGGAACATAAATATTCTAGAGAGGAAGCAGCTTACCCAGCTAAATTTTTGAAACAAAATAAATTTTGGCCACCAGTAGCTCGAGTAGACAATGTATATGGAGATAAAAATATCTTTTGTACATGCCCAAGTATGGATGAGTTCAAAGAAGACGCGGCATAATCATTAATGAAAATTGCTGTAATTGGATCAGGTGTTTCTGGTTTAAGTGCTGCTCATTATCTTTCAAAAAAACATAAAGTTGATTTATTTGAAAAAGAAGATCGATTTGGTGGTCACGCACATACTATAGATATTAATTTAAATGAAAAAAATAGAGTACCTATAGATGTAGGATTCATGGTCTTTAACAAGGTTACTTATCCAAATCTTATTTCTTTTTTTCAAGAGAATAATATTGCTATAGAAAATAGTGATATGTCTTTTTCAGTATCAGTGAGAGAAACAAAAATAGAATATTGTGGAAAAGGTATAAAAGGAATCTTTTCAAATTTAAGTAATTTATTTGATATTAAATTTTTTAAAATGTTTTTAGAGATAATTAGTTTTTATAAAAATTGTGAAAATCTTGATCCAAAAATATTAGATAAAAACATTACGCTCGGTGAATATTTGAAACAAATAAATATTTCTGAGTATTTTGTTAAATTTCATATTATACCTATGGTTTCAGCAATCTGGTCAATGCCACCTTACGAATCTTCGCAAATGCCAATGAGTTTCTTTTTAAGTTTTTTTAAAAATCATGGATTGTTTAAACTAAAAGATAGACCTCAATG
The DNA here is from genome assembly GCF_052049935.1 of Candidatus Pelagibacter sp. Taxonomy (GTDB): domain Bacteria; phylum Pseudomonadota; class Alphaproteobacteria; order Pelagibacterales; family Pelagibacteraceae; genus Pelagibacter. Next base: position 49,682 of record NZ_JBNGZA010000006.1, read on the forward strand.
GTATACCGTTTCAAATAGAAGCAAAACTTATGTAGATAAGATTTTAAACTCTTTAAGTGGTGAGTATTATAAGAATTATGAAATAAACAAAATAAAAAGAGACACCAATGATGTAAAAGTTTATTACGGATCTGATAATGAATTTTTTAATTATGATAAAGTAGTATTAGCTACACATGCTGATCAGGCATTGAAAATTTTAGATGAACCATCTTTAGATGAAAAAAATATATTAAGTAATTTTCAATATAAAAAAAATATCGCAATAATTCATTCCGATGAAAGAGCTATGCCTAAAAATAAAAAAGCTTGGTGTTCGTGGAATGCTTCAATGAACAAAGACAATTTTGATTTATCTTCAGTTACATATTGGATAAATCAATTACAAAATTTAAAAATAAGTGAAAATATTTTTTTAACTTTAAATCCAATATTTGAGATAGATAAAAATAAAATTTTTGAAACTATTGAGTTTACTCATCCTTACTATGATAAAAATGCTTTGAATTCACAATTAGATTTAGAAAAAATTCAAAATAAAAACAAAATCTTATTTTGTGGAAGTTATTTTGGTTACGGTTTTCATGAAGATGGAATAAAATCATCCATCGAAATGCTGAAAACCATTAATGACTAGTTCCTCAATTTATAATTGCACGGTAGTGCATAAAAGATTTATACCTAAAGAACATCATTTCAAATACGATGTATTCGCTCTATTTTTAGATCTTTCGGAGTTATCAAATATTGAAAAAAATATTCACTTATTTTCTTATAATAAATTTAATTTAATTAGTTTCCACGATAGTGACCATGGTCCAAGAGATGGCTCTTCAGTTATTGATTGGGTCAAAAAAAATTTAATAGAAAATAAAATTGATACAGAAAATATTAAGATAAAACTATTATGTTATCCAAGAATTTTTGGATATGTATTTAATCCTCTTAGCGTTTTTTATATTTATAATGCGGATGAAAAACTTATTTCAATTTTATATGAAGTAAAAAACACATTTGGTGAACAACATACTTACGTTTTTAAAATTGAAGGTGATGAAAATCTTCTTCAACATAATTGTGAAAAAAAATTCCATGTATCTCCTTTTATTGAGATGGAATGTAAATATTTTTTTAGAGTTTTAAAACCATCTGAGAAAATCTCAATTATTATTGACCAATATAAAAAAAATGAAAAACTTTTATATGCATCTCAAGTTGGGAAAAAAACCGAACTAAATAATAAAGAATTATTCAAATCTTACATAAAAAATCCAATGATGACTTTTAAAATCATTATAGCGATACATTTTGAAGCCTTTAAATTATGGATGAAAGGAATAAAATTTATAAAGAAAAAATTAAAAATAAAAAATAATTTAACTTTTGAAAACTAATGATACTAAACCAAGCATCAGATAAAATTGTATATAGTCTTTTAGATAAGATAAATTATGGCCACCTAGCTCTTGAAACACACGACAAAAAAAAATTTAATTTTGGTGATCCTGACAGTAAATTAAAAGCATCAATAAGAATTAAAGATCGATCATTTAATTTTAATTTGATTAAAAATGGAAGCATAGGATTTGCCGAAAGTTATATGAAAGATGAATTTGAAACAGATAATTTATCTGATTTAATCGAAATTACAGCTAGAAATATAAATGTTGTTCATAAATTTTCAGGAGTATTAGATTTTCCAATAATTAATTTTATAAAATCAAAAATTATAAAAAACACTAGAACAAGAAGTAAAGAAAACATTGCTAAACACTATGATCTAGGAAATGATTTTTTTTCACTATGGCTAGATGAAACTCTTACTTATTCTAGTGCAATTTTTGATGAAAAAAATTTAAACTTATCTGCAGCACAAAATAATAAATATCAAAAATTAATTGATCTAATCAAACCTAAAGAGGGTGATAAAGTTTTAGAAATAGGATGTGGCTGGGGTGGTTTTGCAGAGTATCTTGGCAAAAATTATGACGTCAAACTTGATTGTATAACCATTTCAAAAAAACAATATGAATATGCCAAAGAAAGAATTTATAAAAATGGGCTAAATGAAAAAGTCAATATCGAAATAAAAGATTATAGAGATTTAAATGATAAATATAATTCAATAACATCAATAGAAATGATTGAGGCTGTTGGTCAAAATTATTTACAAAGTTATTTTAATACCATAAAAAATAGTCTTAAAGATAACGGTACTGCAGCAATACAAGCAATTACAATAGATGATGAACTTTCTGATAGATATAAAAATAAGCAAGATTTTATTCAAAAATATATTTTTCCTGGAGGTTTTTTACCAGCAAAGAAAAATATCCATGAATATGCAAACGATAACAACTTATCATTTGAAAAAGTAAATTCTTATGCTGATCATTATTCAAAAACCTTAGCAATTTGGAGAGAAGATTTTAATGAAAAATGGGAAGAGATTAAAAAACAAGGTTTTGACTTAACCTTCAAAAGAATGTGGGAATTCTACTTATCTTATTGTGAAGCAGGCTTTAAATCAAAAAATATTGATTTAATTCAATTTTCTTTGCAAAAAAAATAGTTATAACAATAATCCTATGCAAAAGTTAAATTCCATTCTACTATTAATTTGTGTATTCTTAGTAACAAATTGTTCATCTAAAAATGCTATGAAACCAGAAGATTTTAAAGATAAAACCCCACGATTAATAATCGAAAATTATTTATCAGGTAATGTTAAAGCTTGGGGAATTCTTCAAAATAGATCTGGAAAAGTTACAAGACAATTTTCTGCTGACTTAAATGGAAAATGGGATGGTAAACAATTAATTTTAGATGAAAAATTTAATTGGGATAATGGTGAAATTCAAAATAGACAATGGCAAATAACTAAGATTGATGAGCATAATTATGAGGGGACAGCAGGGGATGTTGTTGGAAAAGCAAAAGGCTATTCATATGGACCTGCATTTAAATTCGAATATGTATTGCTTGTACCAGTTAAAGGTAAAGATTTAAAAATCACGTTTGATGATTGGATTTTCATGCAAGATGAAAGAGTTGCAATTAATAGAGCGACAATGACTAAATTCGGTTTTAAAGTAGCCGAACTAACAGTGTTTTTTGTAAAAGATTAATTATTTTTTTTGATATTTTGTAAGTTTACCTATTAATCCAAGATAAATTCTATGTGGTAAAAAACTTAGAAACTTTAATATTAGAGTTAATTGTTTTGGAAAATGTATTTCAAAATCATTACCTTTTACTAAGCCATTAAATATTTTTTCCGCTGCAAATTCAGGCGTTCTTAAAAATGGCATCTTAAAATTATTTTTATCTGTCATTGGAGTTTTAATAAACCCAGGTGAAATTAAACAAACACGAACATTATCTCTTTTAAAATCGAAATATAAACTTTCAGCTAAATTATTTAAGGCAGATTTTGATGGACCATATCCAGTAGAATTTGGTAAACCTCTGTAACCAGCAATTGATGAAACAATGCCAATTGTTCCATTTTTTTTATTTCTAAAATGTTCCTCAACAGCTTTTATGCAATTTACTGTCCCAAAAAAATTTACTTTGAATACCTCTTCCATTTGTTCAACATCAATTTCCTTTTCTTTTTTTGGATTCCATGTACCAGTTGAAAAAAAACAAATTTCTATATTCTCATTTTCTTTTTGAATTCTTTCGAATACAGCTTTGCATTGATCTTTATCTGTTACGTCTAGTGCATAACCTTTTATATTTTCATTATTTGATGAAATTTCATTTAATAAGTTTTCTCTTCTAGCTGAAATAACAACATTCCACCCACTATCAGCAAATTTAATTGCCAAAGCTTTTCCTATACCAGTGCTACCACCTGTTATCCAAATTGTTTTTTTATTCATTGTATAAAGTTGTATAATATTAATATGTTAAAAAATAAATTATTAACTTTTATTTTATTTTTAATCGTTACTTTTTCAGCATCTTTTATTGGTGGAATCGTATCAATTTATTACAAAGATCCTTGGTATTCTCTTTTAACAAAACCATCATTTAATCCTCCAGATTGGATTTTTGCTCCAGTGTGGACAACACTCTATTTAATGATGACATTTTCAATTTGGATTTTTTGGCATAGTAAAAAAAAAGAAATTCAAACAGTTTACATTTATTTTATACATATAGTTGTAAATACAACTTGGACTATAGCTTTTTTTCTTCTGCATAATCTAGTTCTGGCAGCATTTATATTGGTTATATTAATAATCTTAATCGTTGTAATTATTTACAGATTTAAAAATGTCAATTTGATCAGTGTATATTTAATGATTCCATATTTACTTTGGTGCTCATATGCCTTACTTTTAAATATTAGTTTAATCAGATTGAATTAAATATGGATGATGTTGTAATAGTTGGTGGTGGAATAATTGGAGCGGCTACTGCTTATTTTTTATCAAAAGAAGGTAGGAAAGTTAAAGTAATAGAAAGAGACCCAACTTATAAAACAGCATCTTTCCCTTTGTCTCTTGGAGGATTTAGAAGACAATTTTTTCAAAAAGAAAATATTTTATTAGGTAAGTTTGCTAGAGATTTTGTTTTTCAAATACCAGAATTATTAAAAACTGAGAAGAATCCCAATCCAACAGCAAGTATGGTTACAAATGGATATTTACTAATGTTTGGGAAAGAGCACGCCGAAGAACAATACAAAGCTTTAGAAAATCATAAAGCTTGTGATGCAGGCACTAAAAATATTAAAGGATCAGATTTATCTAATTATTTTCCTTATATGGTTAATGAAGATATTGAAACTGCAACTTTTACAGATAATAAAAGCGAAGGTTGGATAGATCCTTTTTTGTTTCATAGTGCATTAAAAAGTAAAGCAATTGAATTAGGAGCTGAATTTATTAAGGGAGACGTTAAATCTCTTTCAGAGATAAAGGCTAAAACTATAGTTTCTGCTGCTGGCTGTTGGACTAAAGAATTACTTGAGGATATACCTGTTGAGCCACAAAAACACACTGTGTTTAGAGTAAAATGCCCTAAACACATTCCAGAAATGCCTTTGTGCGGTGATTTAACAACAGGAGTTTATTGGAGACCTGAAGGAAAAGAATATTTAGCAGGATCGCCAAAATCAGTTTTTGATGCAGATGATTTAGAACCAGCATGGGATGATTTTGAAGAATATGTTTGGCCAGCTCTTGCAAAGAGAATGCCTGCTTTTGAAGAATTAAAATTAACTGGTGGATGGGCAGGTTATTATGATTGTAATAGACTGGATAACAATGCTGTCGTAGGGAAACACCCAAAGTTTGATAATGTTTATCTTGCTACAGGTTTTACTGGTAGAGGATTAATGCAAGCTCCTGGTATTGGAAGAGCATTAACAGAATTAATAACTACAGGCGCATACCAATCAATTGATATAAGCAACATGGCTGTTGAAAGAGTTTTAGGCAAAGAAGCTAGACACGAACCTTACGTTTTATAATTCATGAAATTGCACATTGGCGGAGAGACAAAGAAAGAAGGCTGGAAAGTGTTAAATATTCAACCAGGATTATTTGTAGATTACATAGGTGATATTCGAGATTTAAGCCAGTTTGATGACAATAGTATTGAAGAAATATATGCAAGCCATGTATTAGAACATATTGAACAGAACCAAACATCAGAAGCTTTGAAAGGCATATTTAGAGTTTTAAAAAAAAATGGAAAGTTTTATGTTTCAGTTCCAGATTTAGATATTTTGTGCAGAATGTTCATACACAAGGAAGCTACATCAAAGATAAAATTTGATGTAATGAGAATGATATTCGGGGGACAAATTGATAAGTATGATTTTCACTATTTTGGATGGAATTTTGAATTTTTAAGTGACTATTTAACAAAAACTGGATTTTCTAAAATAGAAAAAGTTGAAACTTTTAATTTATTTAAGGATACGAGTGAACTGAAATGTTATGGAAGTTATATAAGTTTAAATTTAATTGCCTATAAATAATTAAGTACCACAAAAAGTTTTGTAATTTTTATCTATTTTTACAGATGAAAAAAATATTGTACTTTCATTGTCATATTCATATGGTCTTTGAATTCCTGCTAATAATTCTTTAAGGTAATCCAAATTTCCTTCCGATGCATTAGTTAAAGCTTTTTCAACATGATAGTTTCTTGGTATAATTAAAGGGTTATTTTTTTTCATTAGATTTAGTTGATCACTTGAAGGTTTAGTTTGTGAATTTAGTCTTTTAAGCCATTCCTTTTTCCAACTTAAAAATCTTTTATTTTGAAATGAATTTTCATTTTTCAATTTTATTCCCATTAAATAACTAAAAGTTTTTGTATAATCTAATTTTTCATCAAACATAATTTTTAATAAATCTGAAATTAGTTTTTTGTCATCATTATTAATTCCAAATAATCCAAGTTTATCTCTCATCATATTAAGCCACCTATGTTCATAAATTTTTTCAAACTCATTAATTATATTTGTTGCTTTATCTATGGCTTTATTTTCATTTTTATCTAACAACGGAATTAAACATTCAGCAAACCTTAATAAATTCCATTTTATTATTTTAGGTTGATTTGAGAAAGAGTATCTTCCAAATTGATCAATTGAACTAAATACTGTGTTAGGATCATAAATATCCATAAATGCACATGGACCATAATCAATACTTTCTCCAGATATTGACATGTTATCAGTATTCATAACTCCATGAATAAATCCAACTCTCATCCAATTTACCACAAGTTCAATTTGTTTTTCCATTAATACTTTTAATAATTCTGATGCTTTTTTATTTGTATTGTTAATATAAGGATAATGTCTGTTTATTACGTAATTAATCAAAGTTTCAAGCTCATCTATTTTTTGTCTTGCTGCAATATATTGAAATGTGCCAACTCTAATATGGCTAGATGCAACTCTTGTAAGAACAGCACCTGGTAATTTTTCACCTCTAATTACATTTTCTCCTGTTGTTACAACCGCGAGACTTCTAGTTGTTGGAATATTTAATCCATACATAGCTTCACTGATAATATATTCTCTTAACATAGGACCTAATGCAGCTCTTCCATCGCCACCTCTAGAAAAAGATGTTCTTCCTGAGCCTTTTAATTGAATATCAAATCGTTCATTGGAATTTGAAATATGTTCTCCTAATAACACAGCTCTACCATCACCAAGCATTGTAAAATGCCCAAACTGATGTCCCGCATATGCTTGTGCTATTGAATTACTTCCTTTTGGCAAATTATTGCCTGAAAAAATATTTGAAATCTCTTCTTCACTTGATTTTGAAAAATCTAAATCTAAATCTTTAGCTAAATTTTCATTAAAAATCACTAGCCCAGGTTTCTTTACAGGAACAGGATTTATCTCTTCTCTAAATAATTTAGGTAGTTTATAGTAAGAATTATCAAAATGCCATCCAATGGTCATTTTAATTTAAACAACTTCAGCTTGGTTATCTTTCGGTTTTACTTCTGTTTTAAATTGGTTTGAAATTTTTTGAACTTCTACTGAAGAAACCTTATATTCGGCACACATAGTTTCTTCATCCTTACCATGACCAGTAACCATATTAACCATGTGCTCTGGGAAATGGAAAGTCGTGAAAACAATACCTTCTTTAACTTTATCTGTAACTTCAACTTTTAGAGCAACTTCTCCTCTTCCAGAATACAATCTTCCAATATCACCAGTATTTAAATCTCTTCTTTCAGCATCTTTTGGATGTATTAAAAGAACATCTTTATCAACGATATTAATATTACTTGTTCTTCTTGTCATTGTTGCAGCATTATAATGCTGTAAAACTCTACTTGTTGTTAGAATTAATGGATAATCTTTTTGATTAGCCTCAATTTCACTAGATTCTTTCCAATCAAAATTTTTCAATCTACCTTTGCCTAATTTAAATGATTCTTGGTGCAAGATTTGCGTATCAGTTCCATCTTCTTGTACAGGCCATTGTAAGCCTAATTTTCCCAATCTTTCTCTGGTAACACCTTTGAAGAAAGGAACCACATCTGCTATTTCAGAAAGAACTTGATCAGCATCATAAGTTGGCTGATCATAACCAAGTTTCTGCATCATTTCAGTTACTATTAAACCATCTGGTTTTGTACCTGGTAGAGGAGGTACAGCTCTGTTTACTCTTTGTATTCTTCTCTCAGTGTTTGTAAATGTACCATCTTTTTCTAAAAATGTTGTACCTGGTAACACTACTGTTGCAAGTTTTGCTGTTTCACTCATAAAAATTTCTTGAACAACTAGTAGTTCTAAAGAATTCATTGCCTCTATTACATGTGCACTATTAGGATCAGTTTGAACTATATCTTCACCAATAATCCACAGACCTTTTAGTTCTTTGCTGATAGCAGCTTCAAACATTTGAGGGATTTTTAATCCTGGTTTAGTAGGGTGAGTTACGCCATACTTTTCAGTATAAAAATTTTGGTTGTTTTCATCTGCAACTTCGAAATAACCCGCACCTTGATGAGGTTGACATCCCATATCTGCAGCACCTTGAACATTGTTTTGACCTCTTAAAGGATTTACACCAACTCCTTTTCTTCCAATGTTACCAGTGATCATTGCAAGATCAGCAATTAACATTACAGTTTTAGAACCTTGTTCGTGCTCAGTAACACCTAAGCCATGGAACTCCATAGAGTTTCTCGCAGTAGCATATGCTATTGCAGCTTCTTTAACTAATTGTTTATCAACTCCAGCTACGTTTGCTAGTTGATCAACATCTTGTCTTTCAATTTCTTTTAAGAACTTGTCAAAACCTTCTGTTCTATCTCTTACAAAATCTGCATTATAAAGTTTTGATTTAACGATAAAATGCAACATCATATTTAAAACAGCAACATTTGTTCCTGGTCTTAATTTGATATGATAGTCGGCTAGTTTTGCTAAATCAGTAGTAACAGGATCTAAAACAATAAGTTTTTTACCTTTCATTACTTGTTGTTTAATTTTTGCTCCAGTAACTGGATGAGCATTAGTTGGGTTTGCTCCAATCACTAAAAATAAATCAGCATGATAAATATCTTCTGTAGAGTTAGTTGCTGCACCTGTTCCAAACGTTTGCTGCATACCCCAAGCAGTTGGTGAATGACAAATTCTTGCACAACAATCTACACTGTTAGTTCCTACAGCAGCTCTAATCATTTTTTGGAAAACATAGTTTTCTTCGTTTGTGCATCTTGCAGAAGAAATACCAGCAAAAGCATCTGGTCCATTTTCTTTTGTAATTCTACTCATTTCTTTTTTAATAAAGTCATACGCCTCATCCCAAGAAGCTTCTTCAAATTTTCCATTTCTTTTAATAAGTGGAGATTTCAATCTATCTGGATGATCATAAAACCCAAATGCATATCTACCTTTTATACATGTATGACCAGCATTTACTTCGGTTTGTTTAGGTGTATCTATTGCAACAACTTTATCATCCTTAATTGACGCCTCTAGGTTACAACCAACACCACAGTATGAGCAAGTAGTTCTAACTTTTTTATCTACAGCAGCTGATTTAGATTGAAAGACATCTGAAATTGCATCAGTTGGACATGTGTGAGCACAAGCACCACATGATACACAAGAAGAGTCGCCAAATAACATATCATTATCAGTAGTAATTCTTGATTCAAAACCTCTACCACTCATTGTTAAAACAAAAGATCCTTGAATTTCATCGCAGGCTCTTACGCATCTTCCACAATTGATACAGTTGTCTAAATTCATTCTCATATAGTCATGAGAAGTGTCTCTAGGAGTGCCTTTGTGTTGTTTAGGATTGTTGTATCTATGATCACTTACACCAAGGTCATTAGCTACAGTTTGTAATTCACAATTATTATTTACTTCACAAGTATCACATTCCATTGGGTGATCTGTTAGCACTAATTCTACAATGTTTTTTCTTAAACTAGTTAACGCTTCATTACTTGTAAAAATATGTTGATTTTCAGCTACAGGAGTATGACATGAAGCAACTATTTTAGTAGGACCATCTTTTTCTAATGCTACTTCAACTGAACAAACTCTACATGCACCGTATGGAACTAAATTAGGATCATCACATAATGTTGGTACTTTTTTTTCTCCAACGTAACTTTTTACAAACTTTAATATAGAGGTATGGTTTGGACCAATTTCATATGGTTTCCCATCTATGTATGCAATTTTTCTTTTCTCTGAACTCATTAGTTGTCCTTAACTATATCATCTTTTAGCTCATCGCCAAAATATTTTAAAATATTCATTATCGGAGTAGGGATTGCTCCACATAAAGCACATAAACATCCCTTCTGCATAGTAACCAATAATTCATTCAATAACTTCAAAGGAATCTTTGCAGTTTTTTTCTTTGCTTGGTCAAACATTTCTTTACCTCTATAAGAACCAAGTCTACCAGGGAAACATTTTCCACAAGACTCCTCAGCAGAAAATTCAAATAGATGATGAATATATTCTGTCATAGAAAAATCTTTAGGAATACTTACTACACTTGCATGACCAAGCATAAAACCTGCTGAAGTAAATTCTTGGAAATCTAAATTTAATTCATCAATTTTTGATAAAGGCACTACACCCCCTAAAGGACCACCAATTTGAAAAGCCTTAATTTCTTCTTTGTAACCACCACCAATTTCTTCAAACACTTTTTTCATTGGCGTACCCATGTCTATTTCATAAACACCAGGGTTATTAAAAAAACTATCTAGACATACAAGTTTTGTTCCAGCAGATTTCTTATTTCCAATTGAAGAAAATTTTTCTGAACCATTTAATAGAATTCCAGTTGCTGCAGCTAAAGTTTCAACATTGTTAACCACAGTTGGTTTTTTGTATAATCCCTCTGTAACTGGAAATGGTGGTCTTACATCAACTTCAGCTCTTCTACCTTCTATTGATGCAATCAATGCAGTTTCTTCACCACAAATATAAGCTCCCTGACCAATACAAATATTTAAATCAAAATTAAAATTAGTTCCAAGAATATTCTCACCTAAGAGATTGTTACTTTTTAATTCATTAATACAACCATTTATAGCTTCAATAGATTTTGGATACTCTCCTCTAATATACAAAACACCTTCGTCACTACCAATCACATATCCACAAATGATCATACCGAATAAAACTTTTAAAGGTTGATCTTCCAATAGATACCTATCTGAAAATGCACCAGAGTCTCCTTCATCAGCATTACAAACTACATATTTTTTTTCTGAATTTGCTTTGCTACAGAAATCCCATTTCATTCCAGTAGGAAAACCAGCACCACCTCTACCTGTAAGATTAGAATCTAGTAATGATTTAATAATATCTTTTTTATCAGTACTTAAAAATTTTGATAAATTTTCTTTTACTTGATCTATAGTTGATAATTTATCATCCATTAAAAAACTTGTCGTAGCGTAGCTTTTAGAATGAAATTTTTCTTGCTTGATATTTTCGCCTTTTAAAATTTGATCAATTTTTTCTATGTCTTTTCCTGCATAGTTTTCACCATCATAATGAAAAGCATTGTTTTCATAACAGTGGCCAAGGCAAAACATTTCTCCAACTTTATCTTCACCTAATTTTTCTTGAAGTTTCTTTTTTAATGGTTCTTGTGTGCCTGAGCACATACAAGCACTTCCATTACAAACAAATGCTTTTTTTTCTCTATGTGTAGGTCTTAAAAATTCATAAAAACTTTCTGCTCCATGAATTGTTGATACACCCATGTTATATTGTTTTGCAATTTCCTGACTGTTTTGTGAGTTATGATTTAAAGTATTTTCTGAAATTTTTTTGAATAAATTATCTTTGAGACCAATTCTTCCAGATAAATTGCTTATATTTTTTGACATAATTTTTGCTAATTTATTTCAACTCTTTGTGAGTTACTATAAATATTAAAACTGTCTTGTTTTACAAAACCGACCAAGGTCATGTCAAACCTATTTGCCAAATCTATAGCAAGACTTGTTGGCGCACCAACGCCGATCATTAAACCTATATTGTTAATCAATGCTTTTTGAACCAGCTCAAAATTAAGTCTACCCGAACATGTGATAAATTGGTCGTTTTCGTTAAGTAACTTCTTTTGAAGAGTTTCACCAATTAATTTATCTAGAGCATTATGACGACCGATGTCTTCTTTAACAGCTATCAAGTTTCCATCATTAGAAAATAATCCGCTTGCATGTATTCCACCCGTGATTGAGAACTGAGTTTGATTCTCTCTTAAAATTTCAGGAGATTTAATAATTATATTTTTGTTAATTTTTTTGTTTGGATATTTAGGTTTATCTTGTTTTAAAGTTTCAAGAGCATCAAGCGAAGTCTTTCCACACACGCCACAAGATGAGTTCATCAGAAAGTTTCTTTTAACCTGTGCAATATTAACATTATCTGAATTATTTAATGTTATTAAAATTTTATTTTTAAAATCATATTGACCATTGTTTTCTCCATAGCTCTCAATTTTTTCTATCCAATTTATGTCAGTTATAATTTGCTCATTATATAAAAATCCAATAGATAAAGTTTCATCATCACCTGGAGTTCTCATTGTGATAGATAGATTTTCTTTTTTCCAATCTTTTCCTTCTTTATATTTTAGGTTTATTTCAAGAGGTTCTTCAATTGATATATAATCTTCAACATTATCAAGTTTATTATTTTTATATTTTGAAATTTTGTACTTAGAATTCATTTTTGTAGAGGGTAATTTTTCTTTAAAATATATTTGTTGAGAATTACTCCAAATAGAAGAATGATAATTGTTCCAGTAATAATTGGACTAAATAAATAATCAAAAGATGCACTACCAATTATAACCATTATTGGATTACCTCCAGCAGGAGGGTGAACAACATCTAAAATAATCATTAAAAAAATTCCTAATCCTACAGCAACAGGAATTATTATGAATATTGGTAGTTGAATAAAGTTTACAAAAATTACCCCAACAAGTGCAGTAAGAAGATGGCCAAAAAAAATATTTTTAGGTTGTGCAAAAGGACTTTCAGGGAATCCATAAAGTAATACCATTGAAGACCCAAAAGAAGCGGTAAGAAATAATCCTAATTCAGTTTTATAAGTTATCAAAGTCAAAACTCCAATCGTAAAGGTTGAAAAAATTCCTGCCAAACTTGCTTTGATAAATTTATCTTTTTTAATATCAATCATCTAATATCTAGAGCTTTTAAAACAGTTCTTATAGGAAGAAGCAAACATTCTTTTCTTGCAATATTTTTCTTGTTTAAAATTTCTAAAAAATCTTTCCATTTTTTTTGAATTTCTAAAGAAGTGTTTTCAAATAATTTTTCACAATCAATTAAAAAATCTTTTATTTCATTTATTTTTTTATTTTTAATTTTTCTGGATAATAGACTTACTGAAGCCTGACAGTAGACACACGATTTACATTGATAGCCCATATCTTCAATTTTATCATTTTTAACAATAAGACTAATTTCCATTTCATCGCCACATAGTGGATTTTTATTTTTAGATTTATGAGTAAATCCATCTAAAACTTTATTATTTTCAGTGTTAGCTGCAATTTCTAATATTCTTAAGTCCATTTAATTTTTGTATAAATTTTAAATATTTTATATTTTTAATTATGGAACATAACAAGATTTTAGGTGTTGTGCTAGCTGGCGGAAAGTCTTCAAGATTTGGGGCTGATAAATCAGAAGCAATTTTAGGAAATAAAAATTTGATAAATCACATACTGGATAAAATCACATTCAAATTTGATGAAATACTTATTGTTGCAAATCATAAGATTAGTTTTGATGAAAATGAAAAAATCAATTTAATATCTGATTATCATAAAGATTTAGGTCCGCTAGGCGGAATTTATTCTGCTATGAAATGGATTAAAGATAACAATAAATCTTACGAATGGATCATAAGCTTACCAACAGATACACCTTTTTTTGAAACAGAAATATTAGATGAGTTTTATGAGAAAACTAAACAGAAAGAAAAAAAACTTTTTTTTATGAAATCAAATAACAAAAGACACAATATTTTTGGTTTATGGTCTTTAGATCTATTTAAGAATTTAGAAAAAGATTTGCTTGAAAACAATGAAAGAAAGGTTGAAACTTGGGCCAATAAAATAGGTGTTGAAACAATCAATATTAATTTTGAAGGAAGAGACCCTTTTTTTAATATTAATACTATAGAAGATTTAGAAAAAGCTAAAAAATATATTAAAATATGAAAAGCTACAACCAAGCAAAAAAAATATTAAGTAATGCAAAATTAAAGATTAAAGATGAAATAATTGATATCAAATATGCATTAAATAGAATTGTTTCAGAAAATATTTTATCTAAAGTTAATTATCCCGCAGGAGATAACGCAGCTTTTGATGGATTTGTTGTAAAAGCTCAAGATACAAAAAAACTTAGTAAAAAAAACTTTAAAAACTTTAAGATATTAGGTTCATTAGCCGCTGGTGATAAACCCAAATTTACTAATAAAAAATTTAGTACCGTTGAAGTAATGACAGGAGCATTAATACCTAAAGGCTTCGACACAATTATTCCAATTGAACAAATTAAGTTTGATAAAGATAAAAAAAATATTCTTATTGATGAAAAATTAAATAAATATTCACATATAAGGTTTGCAGGATCAGATTTTAAAAAAAAAGATACAGTTATTAAAAAAGGTACACAGATTAATTCAAATCATATTTTAGCTTTAAAAACTCTTGGTGTAAAAAAATTAAAAGTTAAAAAGATCCCTAATATTCTTTTTTTTTCTACAGGAAATGAAATATCTGAAAAAATAGATGTGCCTGACTGGAAAGTTAGAAATTCCAACAGCTATTACATAAAATCATTAGCAGAGAAATTCTCATTTAATTTTATTGATGGGGGCATTTTAAGAGATGGAGAAGAGAAAATATTTAAGAGTAAATTAAATAAAGTAATTAAATCAAATATAGATTTGGTTATTACTTCTGGAGCTGTATCAGCAGGTAAATATGACTTTATTCCCAATGTTGTTAAATCTTTACCATTACAAACTTATCTTAAAAGTGTAGCTATCAGACCCGGCAAACCCTTTATGTTTGCCAAAATTAAGAATAAACAAAAAGCTATATTTGGTTTACCTGGAAATCCAATGTCCTCTGCAGCTTGTTTTAGATTTTTTGTTTATCCATATTTGTGTAATTCTTTACATACAAATGAAGAAAAACCAATAAAGGCAGTTTTAAAAAATAGTTTTATAAAAAAGAAAGATTTTACAAGATTTATAAAATGTAAATTGGTTATAAATAATAAAGGTATTCAAGAAGTTGAAGTTCTTAAAGGTCAAGAATCATTTAGAATTAAATCTTTTGTTAATGCTAATTCTTGGGGCAGCTTTCCATCAGGTAAATCTAAGTTTAAAAAAAGTGATATTATAGATTGCTTTCCAGCAAATTTTTCGAACAAAAATTTTTATTAACAAGCTAGATTTTTGTTGTAGTTCAATTCTTTTCCAATTAGAAATTTAGCCATGATAGAGCTTAAAAACGAAAAAGTAGCTATCCCTGTAGTTCTATTTGCAGGACTAATTTGGTCTTTTGGTCCTCTAGTCGTAAGATACATGAACGACCCTCATTTAGTGCCTTGGCAATATATTTTTGGCAGAGGTCTTACTATATTCATAGTTTTAAATTTGTACTTATTTTTTGAAGAGGGGAAAAATTTTTACAAAAATTATTTAAAGATTGGTTATTCAGGTGTAGTTGGTGGTACAGGTTTAGGAATTGCAATGATTTCTTTTATATATTCAATCACTAATACTAGTGCAGCTGTAACTTTATTGTGTTTAGCGGCAATGCCATTTTTTACAGCTTTATTAGGATTTTTATTTTTGAGAGAAAGAATTTCTTTAAATGTTTGGATAGCAATATTTATTGCAACGGTTGGTATTGTAATTATAGCTTTAGGAAATACTGGTAAAGCATCATTAGTTGGACTAGTTTTTGGTATCACTTCATCTATAGGTTTTTCAGTATTTTCAGTTTCGTTAAGATGGAGAAAAGAAACACCTAAATTTACAACAGTTGCTTTTGCAGGTTTCTTTTGTTTTACAGTTGCAACTTTATTCATTTTAACCGGGGATCAGCCATTCTTTTCATCAAGTTATAATGGAACCTTATTTTCTTTGCATGGAGTATTAGTTTGTGTGGGCTTAATTTTATACTCTATTGGTTCAAAAGCTATTCCAGCAGCAGAGTTAACACTACTATCATTGACTGAGGTAATAGGGGGAATTTTTTGGGTTTGGTTACCTTGGTTTGGTATCAACGAAATACCAACAACTAATACAGTGATAGGTGGTTTTTTCTTATTTATTTCTATCACATATTATAGTTTAATAATGAGAACTAATAGACGTTTCATAGGACTAAACTAAACTTATTATATTTATGGAAAGACCAGATTTTTTTGAATTGCAGAATGGAGATAAAGTTAAATTACCTTTCTCTGATAAAGAATATCAAAATAGAGTAACTAGCTTAAGAAAAGCAATGGATGAAAATAAGATGGACATGGCAATCTTAACTTCAATGCATAACGTGGCATATTACACAGGTTTTATCTATTGTTCTTTCGGAAGACCATATGGATGTGTTGTGACACAAAATAAAATTGTAACTATCTCAGCAAATATTGATGCTAGCCAACCCTGGAGAAGATCACATTGTGATAACATTATTTATACAGACTGGAAAAGAGATAATTTTTTAAGAGCAATCGTGTCTATTATTGGAAGAGATGACCCACCAAAAACTATTGGAATAGAAAATGATCATGTAACTTTAGATTTGAAAGACAAACTAAATTCAATTTTTACTTTTTCAAATTTCAAAGATGTATCAAATAACTTGATGAAATTAAGAATGATCAAATCAGATGAAGAAATTGAAATAATTAAAAATGGTGCAAGAATTGCTGATCTTGGTGCAGAAGAAATTGTTCAACACATAAAACCAGGACAAACCGAAATAGAAATAGCTATTCAAGGTCGTGATAGGATGGAAAGAGAAATTGTTAAAACTTATCCTGGAGCAGAATATATGGATACTTGGGTATGGTTCCAATCAGGAATAAATACCGATGGGGCTCATAATCCAAAAACAAATAAAAAATTACAATCAGGAGATATTTTATCTCTTAATACATTTCCAATGATTTCTGGTTATTACACTGCTCTTGAGCGAACTTTATTTGTAGAAAATGTTGATGATGCATCTCTTAAAGCATGGGAAGCAAATGTTAAGGTGCACAAAAGAGGATTAGAGTTAATTAAGCCAGGTGTAAAATGTTCAGAAATTTGTGCGGAGTTAAATGAGTTATTTGCAGAACTTGGTTATCTTCAATATAGAACATTTGGTTACGGACATTCATTTGGAATGTTATCTCATTTTTATGGCAGAGAAGCAGGATTAGAATTAAGAGAAGATATAGACACAGTATTAGAAAAAAATATGGTCATCTCTATGGAGCCTATGATTATGATACCAGACGGCAAACCAGGAGCGGGTGGATATAGAGAACATGATATTTTAGTTATTAAAGAAGATGGGGCAGAAAACATAACAAAGTTTCCTTTTGGACCTGAAAATAATGTAATTAAAAACTAATGTCTAAAAAAATTGTAAATAGCTGGAATGAATGGGATCCATTAAAGCACGTTATTGTTGGAAGAGCTGATGGTACATGTATACCGGCACCTGAACCAGCATTAGATGCAAAAGTTCCAGAAGACTCTGATATGAGAGGGCAATTTGGTCCAAGAACAAAAGATACAGTAGATAAGGCTAATCAATTATTAGATGATTTTTCTAACATGTTAGAAAAAAGAGGAATAAAAGTTGATAGACCAACACCAATAGATTTTAACCAAAAAACATCAACACCTGACTGGGAAGCTGAAACTATGTTCGGTTGTATGCCACCAAGAGATGTACTTCTTACAGTTGGAAATGAAATATTAGAAGCAACAATGAGTTATAGATGTAGATGGTTTGAATATTTGTGTTACAGACCATTATTAAAACAGTTTTATGATGCTGATCCTAATATGAGACACGAGTCAGCCCCAAAGCCTAGGTTAACAGATGATGATTACCGTAAAGATTATTTATCAGACAAAATAGGTGTTCAAAAAAGATTAGAGTGGACTGAAAAAAAATATTTTGTAACTACTGAAGAAGAACCACTATTTGATGCCGCAGATATATTAAGATTTGGAAAAGATTTAGTCGTTCAGCATGGTTTTACTACAAATTTAAAAGGAATTGATTGGATTAAAAGACACTTTAAAGATCATAGAGTTCATGCAGTAAATTTTCCTGGAGATCCTTATCCAATTCACATTGATGCAACATTCACTCCAATTAAAGAAGGATTAATAATCAACAACCCTCAAAGAAGGCTTCCAAAAGAACAAAGAAAATTATTTGAAGATAATGGTTGGGAAATTATTGATGCTGCACAACCTGCTCATAATGAGCCACCACCATTATGTTATTCTTCAGTATGGCTATCTATGAATGTGCTTGTTTTAGATCCTAAGACGGTATGTGTAGAAAAAAGTGAAGTATATCAAGCAGAACAACTTGATAAATTGGGTATGGAAGTTGTTCCAGTTGATCTTAGAGATGCCTATGCTTTTGGTGGAGGACTACATTGTTGTACAGCAGATGTTTATAGAGAAGGTGAACTAAAAGACTATTTTCCAAAACAATAAGATGGCAAAAATTAAAACAAAGAGGGAAAGAGTAAAATTTGCCTCTGATAATGTTGCTGGTGCGTGTCCAGAAGTTTTGGATGCGATTTTAAAAGCTAATGATGGTGATAGCACTCCATATGGTAACGATCCTTTATCAATCAAATTACAAAATAAATTTTCAGAAATTTTTGAAAAGGAAGTAATTGTTTTCCCAACTGCTTCTGGAACTGCAGCAAATGCTTTAGCATTATCAACAATGACTCCATCTTATGGAAATATATATTGTCATAGAATGGCTCATATCAACACTGATGAATGTGGAGCCCCTGAGTTTTATACAGGAGGTGGAAAATTAATTCCATTGAATGGAGTAATGGGAAAAATAACAGCTGAAGAATTAGATCAATCGATAGGAGGAAAGGGTATAGTTCATCATACTCAACCTTCTTCTGTAAGTATTACACAAGTCTGTGAAACAGGTGAAGTTTATCAATTAGATGAAATCAGAAAAATATCAGAAATTGCACATAAACATAATTTGAATATGCATATGGATGGTGCAAGATTTGCTAATGCACTTGTTTCTTTAAATGTTTCACCAGCTGAAATGACATGGAAATCAGGAATTGATGTATTATCATTTGGTGCAACCAAAAATGGTTGCTTAGCTGCAGAGGCTATCATTTTTTTTAAAAAAGAATTAGTAGGAGATATTGCTTTTTTGATGAAAAGGGCAGGTCACCTATTATCAAAAATGAGATTTGTTTCTGCACAACTTGATGCCTATGTAACTAACGATGTTTGGTTAAGAAATGCAAAACATGCTAATAAAATGGGAAAAAAACTTAGTGATGGATTAAGTAAACATAACGACATTGAAATATCTTATCCAACTGAGGCAAATGAAGTTTTTGCTAAATTTCCAAGAGAAAAAATAGAACATTTAAATTCAGAGGGCTATAAAATGAATGAGGAAGAGCTAGATGGAAAATCAGTAAGATTAGTTGCTGCTTGGAATACAAAAGATAGTGATGTTGATGAATTGCTAAATACAATAAAAGTTAACTAGGATTTTCTTTTAAAAACTCAATATAATTTATTACTTCATCATATTGGTTATCAGGAATATCTTTATAGCTAGCATTGAACTTACTTTTTACACAAATAGCTACATGCGCGTAAGGGTTTCTGCCCTTAGGGTGATTTGGATGATCTGGTAATTGTCCCACCAAATAGTCTCCGGCTTCCACAATAATTTTCCAGAGTTTACATGCATTTTCTTTGTTCATAATAATTTTTAATATATATTC
This sequence comes from Candidatus Pelagibacter sp., assembly GCF_052049935.1. Taxonomy (GTDB): domain Bacteria; phylum Pseudomonadota; class Alphaproteobacteria; order Pelagibacterales; family Pelagibacteraceae; genus Pelagibacter. The sequence goes on from NZ_JBNGZA010000006.1 coordinate 69,758, forward strand.
TCATTTTATCATAAATTTAAAATAAAAAACCATGGGATTACATTTTACAAAAGAAGAATTTACAAAAAGAAAAGAAAAAGTTTTAATTAAAATGAATGAGCAAAGTATTGATGCTCTTTTAATGTTTAGACAAGAGTCGATGTATTGGCTAACAGGCTATGACACTTTTGGTTATGTTTTTTTTCAATCATTAATTCTTGATAAAAAAGGAAATATTATTTTATTAACTAGAGCTCCAGATTTAAGACAAGCACAAAATACATCCAATATAGAGGATATCAGAGTCTGGGTAGATAAAGATGGCTCCAATCCCACAGACGATCTTAAAATAATTTTAGATGAATTAGATCTTAAGGGAAAAAATTTAGGTATAGAATATGAAGCTTATGGTTTAACTGGAAGAAATGCTATTAGATTAAACAAATCTTTAGAAAGCTATTGTTCAATAGAAGATAAATCGGAATTAATTACAAAACTTAGAGTTATAAAATCAAATGAAGAAATTGAATATGTTAGAAAAGCTGCTCATCTTGCTGATTTAGCATTAGATGAAGTATGGAAATATGCAAAAGCAGGAGTTAGTGAGTCAAAAATTCTTGCAGAGATGAATAGAGTAATTTTTGATGGTGGTGGAGATTATCCAGCAAATGAATTTATAATTGGATCAGGTCAAAATGCTTTACTTTGTAGATATCAAGCTGAAAAACAAATTTTAAAACAACAAGATCAATTAACTATTGAATGGGCAGGCACTTACAGACATTACCATTCTGCAATGTTTAGAACTATACCAATAGGAAAACCAGACTCAAAACACCATAAAATGCATGAAGCATGTGTTGAGGCATTAAAAAACTGTGAAAGTAAATTAAAACCTGGAATTAAAATTGGAGAAGTCTTTGATATTCATGCAAAAACTTTTGATGATCTTGGATTTAATAAAGCTCGAATGAATGCATGTGGTTATTCACTTGGAGCAACGTTCTCTCCTAATTGGATGGATTGGCCAATGCTTTATACTGGTAATCCATATGAGATTAAACCTGGAAATGTTTTTTTTATGCATATGATTTTAATGGACTCAGAAAATGGATTAGCAATGAATTTAGGTGAAACTTATCTAGTAACTGAAAATGGAAATGAAAGACTAGGTAAACAAAAATTAGATTTAGTTATTCTTTAATTTTCTGAAGTTTTATCTACATCAAATTTTTCAAGTCCAGTAGATACAGTTGGTTTTAAGTTTTCTTTTTCTTCAAGTTTTAGTCTTTGTAATTCTTTTTCTTTTAATTTTTGTTCTCTTCTTATTTCTTCTTGTTCTTTTAATTTTTGTTCCCTGTCAAATTTCTCTTCCCACTCTTTAATCTTAATATATTCAAGTTTTTTCTTTTGTTCCTCTTCTTCCATGAGTGTTTTTAATACTTTTTCTTTTCGTCTTTTTTCTTTTAATTCTTTTGTAAGTTGTTCTTCTTCTCTTACTTTAAGATCTATATCTCTTCTATTTTGTTCCTCTTCTCTTATCTTGAGCTCTTTTTCTTTTAATCTTAAATCTTTATCAATAACTCCAAGATCTTCATCTTTCTTAATCAGTCTTTTGTTCTCAATTTTTTGCTGTTCTTCTTTTAGTTTAAGATCTTTTTCTTTTAATTTTAATTCATCCTCTTTTTGTCTTAGTTTATTACTTTCTTTTTGAATTTTATCTTCCCAAACTCTTAATTCCTTTTTTTCTTTTAATATCTGATTACTTTCTTCGAGTTTTTTGAGTTTAATCTCCTTAATCTTTTTGATTTCTTGGTTTTTTTTGAAATTGGTAATAGCTTTACTTAAAGATGAAGTTGTTAAAGATGCAAACTTTGTTAAACCAGTCTCTGAATTTCTTTTAGACTTAATTTTTGTTTTTATTATTTTTTTCTTTTTTTTTAATACCATAAATTTTAAAAATTAATTTGAACAGACAAACTAAGATTTTTCAACTATATGTTTAAGGAAATTTAAAAAAAAATGTTAATTTTGAGTACAACCAAAAATTGTTTTTTTAAATTATAATTATGGGAAAAGTTTTTAAATTAGGAATAACTAAAGATAATAATAAAGAAATTGAAGAAGTAGGCTCAATTGAAGTATTGGCTAATAAAGGTGTTGTAGGTGACAGACATTTTGACGAATATAATGACCCTTATAATCAATTAACATTAATTGAAGCAGAAAATATTGATTATTATAATACCAAATATGGCCTTGGTATTTCTTATAAGGATTTTAGAAGAAATATAGTTACAAAAGGTATTCAACTAAATGATCTGATTGGTAAAAAATTAAAGATTGGTGATGCTGAAGTTGAAGGTGTTGATTTATGCAGACCATGCAGACATTTAACAGAAGTTCTTAATCAACCAAATGTACTTAAAGAATTTTTAAGAAGAGGGGGACTAAGGTGTCAAATTTTAAATTCTTCTAAAATTAGCATCAATGATGAAATAAAAATATTAGACTAGTTATTTATCTTTACTTGTTGCTTTATCTAAATTTATAAAGACATTCATTTGTTTTAATCTACGTTCTAAACTACTCCTAAATTCATTAAATGATCTGGTAGGTTCAGCAATTGGTTGAGCCTGAGGATTTAATTCCATACCCAAAGGAGTAATTGACTCAGGCATAGGAGTAAATTGTGAGTCTGGGTTTTCTGTTGTTTCTCTTACTCTCATTCTATGAATTCCAAAAGCACCAATTAAAAAATGAAAAATAGCTAAAAAGATCCAAAAGCCATTGAGCCCAGAAATATTCATAAATATTGAACATAGCAAAGGGCCAGTCATAGCACCCATTCCGAAAACAAATTGAAGACCTGCTCCAGCAACCACAAATTTTTCTTTTGGTATATAGTCATTTGTATGCGCCATTATAATTGCAAACATAGGTAAACTCGTGAATGAAAATAAAATTAGAAAGACATAAAACCAAGTTTTTGGTGTAGAAAGTCCTTCAGGTAGATACATTTGACCTGATGCAAATATTGTACAAACTGCAAAAATTCCTGCAGCAAAAGTCGAATAAACTATAACTTTTCTACGATCAAAAATATCTGAAAGTTTTCCTATTGGCCATTGTGATATAGCTCCTGAGACTGCAAGTAAAAAAGTTGCAATTGAAATTTCAAAAATAGAAAAGTTCATAGAGGCTGCATAAACAGCTAAAAGAGAAAATAAAGCTGATTGTATAATGCCATACAATAATGCACTGACCATTCCTAAGGGAGAAATTTTATAAAGTTCTTTCAATTTCATTGGTTGTATACTTTTGAAGCTAGGTGCTTTTCTTTTTGTCATTAGAATTGGAATAAGTGCAACTGACATTAACAATGAAATTAATATAAAAGGTTCAAAATTTTCTGGAGCGCTAAAGTTAAGAAAAAACATTCCAAAACCCATTGAACCATATAAAATGATCATGTAAATTGATAGAACACTACCTCTGTTTTTATTTGATGATCTATCGTTTAACCAACTTTCTGCGATTGTATAAATCGAGGCCATACTTAATCCCGTTATCACCCTAAATAAGAACCAAGTTATTGGATTTATTACTATAGAATGCGCAAGTATTGCAACTGATGCAAAAGAGGCAAAAGCAGCAAAAGATCTTATGTGACCAACTCTTGATATAATTGTGGTAATATATTTAGCTCCTAAGAAGTATCCTAAAAAATAACCGGACATCATAAATCCAGTTGATGTTAAACTGAATTCCTCTTGAACCGCTCTAACACCTAGTAAAGAACCTTGAAACCCATAGGCCAACATAATCAAAGACATCCCCAAAAAAAGTGCCCATGAATTTCGTAAAATTTTAAACATAAGTCTGCAATTAATTGAGAATTATGCTCTAATCAAGTCTTTTATATGACAAACTAAGATTTTTTTAGTTTTAAAAAAGAGTGAATGGCTATTGTAATTATTATTACCAAACCACCTTGAATTGTCTCGATACTTGGTTGTTCTTTGATTATCATCCATACCCACAAAGGTCCAATTATTGTCTCAAGAAGAAAAAATAGATTTACCTCTTCTGCAGGAATAAATCTTGGAGCAATAGTTACTAAAACAAATGGAACAGCAACACACATTAAACACATTAAGGGAACTATAATAAGATCTTTTTCAGTTAACACATAACTTTCAACGAAAAATATTGCAAATATAGCCACAAACATTTTACCAACCACAGCTGCTGGTACTAAATTCTTCTTTTTAGCTGATCTTATTGTTACAGCTCCTACAGCTAAACCTAAAGCGGTAATTAACCCTAAAATATCACCAAAAATGTTACCTAACTGAAGAGAGTCGTAGAAAATATAAACTGCTGCAAAAAAAGTTATTGCAATTGCTATCCAAGTTTTTTTATTAGGCGGTTCTTTTAAAAAAATAGCACCTAATATTGCAGATAACATGGGAGCCATTGCAATCATAACAAGCGTATTTGCAACATTAGTATTTTGAATAGATACAACAAAAGTTATGTTAGTGACTGAAAATGTAAGAATATAAATTATACCATGATAACCACTGTTAAATAACATTGAAAAAAAATTTAGTTTATAGATTAGCAACATCCCAATAAATACTGTTACAAAAGGGATCATTCCTCGATAAAAAACTAAGCTCCATGTATCTATACTAGCTAATCTTATAAATAATGAGTCTGGAGTAATAAACATAACAGCAACAAAAGCTAATAAGGAACCTTTTTGTTGATCTGTTAAATTTTTCATGCCTTTAAACCTTTCCAAAATACTTTTGCTAAATTAATATTGGATAAATCAAAAAATGTTTTTAAACCAGTTGGGGATGTAACATTAATATCTCCATTAAGTTTTTGATCTATAAAATCAATCCCAGAAAAATAGATATTTTCTTTTTTTAAATCCTTTGCAATCAAATTTGAAATTTTAAGTTCTTTTTTTGTAAGGTCTACATTTATAGGCACAGCTCCTTTGCTCAAATTGCTTAAAAAAGAACCTTTTTTTGGAACTCTTGATATAGCACCTGCAACTTTACCATCAATAATAAAAACTCTTTTATCTCCATCTTTAATTTTAGATAGAAATTTTTGGCACATGATATGATCATGTTTTTTAATAAATTTATTTATTATTTTTTGATCAAATTTATTTAAAAGCAATATGTCATTGCCACTAAAACTATGAATAGGTTTAATAATTACATTTTTGCTAATTTTAAAAAAATTTTTTATTTCATCTATATTTTGTGAAAAAATTGTATTTGGCATAAATTTTTTATATTTCGCTGAGTATAGTTTTTCAGAAATATTTCTAATTGAAGTAGGATCATTAATTATCCTAACTTTTTTTTTAATTTGATCTAAAATGTAAGTTGTTGAAATATATTCAAGATTAAAAGGTGGATCTTGTCTAATTAAAATAAATTTACAAGTTTCAAGGTTTAGTTTTTGTTTTTTAAAAATCTTAAAAAAGTTTTTTGATTTGTAATTGAATTTAATAAAAAATCCTTCTGCAATTATTTTTGAATTAATAATTGATAAGTTTTTTGGTTCATAATAAAAAATTTTATATTTATTTTGTATCTCATTAGCTAAAAAAATACTGGTATCTGATTTTGGATTTAATTTTGAAGGGTGATTGCCTTGAATGGCAACAATTTTACTTGTCATATAGTGTTTCTAAATTTTCATCTGAAAATTTATTAATCATATGATGTGCATTAGTCATTTTATTTTCAACTATTTGATTTAAATGATTTAAAAATAAAGTTTCATTTTTATTATTTTTATTAAAGATATCTCTTTTTTCTAAACCTTTATTAGAAATATCCAATAATGTTTTTGCCCAGTATAAAAGATCTTTACCCATTAATTGCGTATTAAAACCATTTTTAGGTGCTTCAAGATATGCATTAATTATTTTATCTTTATCCCATTTTGAGACCACATCATAAGCTTCATCTAAATTACCGTAGAGAATACCAATATTATAAGCTGGCCCAGAACACAAACAATCCCAACCACAAGCATCAATCGATCTCAATTCAATATATTTTTTTAATCTATTTTCTGTAAAAATTGTACTTAGGTGAGTTGTTAAATCTTTTTCTGTAGGAAGACGGTTATCAGTTTCATTTATTTTTCCATTCATGAAGTCTTCAAAAGAATAATTTTTACCTGAAATATAGTTGTTTTGATTTTCAATAAATAAAATGGATGATTTAATAATAAAATCAGCGTACTTCTCAAAATCCATATCTTCAAAAAAAACAGATGGCAAACCACCTCTAGAAGTATTTTGCCATACTTTTGATCTATAAGACAAATATCCACTATTTTTTTTTTCTACTATTGATGAGTTTGCAAATAATGCAATTGAAATGGGAACTAGAGAATTTACAACTTTAAATTTTTTAATGAAATCTTTTTCAGAATTATAATCAATATTTAATTGTGTTCCACAAGTTCTATACATCATATCTAAACTTAATTGACCACCCTCTGGCATATCTTTTGTCATTAACTCATAGCGTTGTTTTGGATTGTTGGGAATTTCATTTAGTTTAGAAATAGGATCAAAACCTGCACTTACAATTTCTAAATCTAATTTTTTCGCAACTTGTTTTAATTCAAATAAATAATCATGAGACTCAGCACAAGCTTCATGAATATTCATTAATTTCGCTCCTGAAAGCTCTATTTGATTACCAGGTTCTAAAGTAATATTTTTCTCTTCTTTATTAAGACCAATTATGTTTTCTTTTTCTTTAATAGGTTTCCAGCCAAATTCAGTTAAAGCCGAAAACATTTGTAAAATTTTTTTATAATCTATTCTTTTGTTTGATTTTAAATCAAATAAAAATTTTTCATGTTCAATTCCAATTCTGAAATCTTCAATTTTTTTAATACCTGAATTGAAATAAGCTAAGATTTTATCTTTAGAATCTATCATCTGAACAGATAAATAGTCAGTTATGAGCTTCTTTCAAGCTAAGAATTTTAATAAAAAGGATAGTGTTTTAATTATTTGATGCAGTACTAAGAAGAGATAGTTGAGTAATTTTATTATCTCCCAAATCATCGATGAGTTTAACTGGGTAATCCCCAGTAAAATAATGATCTGTTAATTGTGGATAATTTTCATTTCGGCTATCAAATCCAATTGCTTTGTACATTCCATCTACGGATAAAAATTTTAATGATTTTGCTCCTATATATTCACATATCTCATCACTATTTTTATTTGCTGAAAGCAATTCTTTTTTTGTTGGTGTATCAACTCCATAAAAATCTGGATGTTTAATTTCTGGGCAAGCTATTTTTACATGCACTTCTTTAGCACCCGCATCGTAAAGCATCTTAACAATTTTGTGGGAGGTAGTACCTCTTACAAGAGAATCATCAATTAAAATAATTTTCTTATTTTTTATTGTAGTTTGATTAGCATTTAGTTTAAGCTTTACACCTAAACTTCTAATTTGTTGTGTGGGTTCAATAAAAGTTCTCCCCACATAATGATTTCGAATTAAGCCTAATTCAAAATTAAGACCAAGATGTTGAGCAAATCCTAGTGCAGCAGCATTACCTGAGTCCGGGACAGGCACAACAATATCAGCATCAATTTCGTTTTCTTTTGCGAGCTCGACACCAAGATTTTTTCTGTGTTCATAAGCAGTTTTACCATTAAGGATACTGTCTGGTCTTGAAAAATAAATGTATTCAAATACACAAGGTCTAATTTTTTTTGGTGGAAAAGGTTTAATACTTTCGATTTTATTATCTTTAATTAAAACTATTTCACCATTTTCAACTTCTCTTATAAATTTTGCACCTATAATGTCTAATGCACAAGTTTCTGATGCTAAAACATAACTATTTTTTAATTTTCCAATTACTAAAGGTCTTATTCCATATGGATCTCTAACACCAACTAGTGATTTCTGTGTTAGCATAACTAAAGCATAACCGCCTTGAATTTGAAAAATAGCATCTACAATTTTATCTATTGTTTTTGTTCGCTTAGATCTTGCAATAAGTTGAACAATAGTTTCAGTATCTGATGTTGTGTAAAAAATAGCTCCATCCTCAACTAATTTTCTCCTTAAAGTAATTGAATTTGTCAAATTTCCATTATGAGCAACTCCAATTCCACCAGCATTAGTATCTGCGAAAAAAGGCTGAATATTTCTTAGAGTATTACTTCCTGTTGTACTATATCTGTTATGCCCAATAGCGTAATTTCCTTTTAGTTTGCATAAAACTTTTTCTTTATTAAAATTATCTCCAACTAACCCAAATCTTTTTTCTGAGTAATATTTTTCACCATCAAAACTTACGATTCCACATCCTTCCTGACCCCTGTGTTGTAAAGCGTGCAACCCAAGAGCTGTGATTGCGGAAGCATCTTTAATATTACTTATTCCAAAAACGCCACATTCTTCATTTAATTTTGATTTAAAGTTCTTGAATTTTGTCTTTTGCATTCTGGTATTCATCTTCATTTGGAATCTCATCACTTAAAAAACTGCTACCTCTTTCTATTAATGAGAACGTTATAGATTCATCTGTATCAATTGGCCAGTCTTTATAATCAAAAAAATTATTTATTGTTGAAAAAATACAAATACAAACAACATATGTTCTAAGAATTCCAAAGAAAAAACCGAATATTTTGTCTATTTTACCTAGGCTTGATAGTTTAATGGCTTTTTTTAAACCTTTATTGATCATTAATATAATAAAAAGAATTAAGAAAAATAAACTAACTCCTAATATAACATCCAAAACATATTCATTTTTACTGAAGTCAGAAACATAGGGTTTTATTATTGGAAAAAGATAAAGCGTAAAAACGTATGACAATAACCATTTGCTCGCAGACAGTAGACTTGAAATGAAGCCATTTATGTAGCACTGGATAACTGAAAAAATTAATAAAGTAAAAAAAAATAAGTCAATAGGAGAGGTATTGAAAATAAAATTTTTTGTACTTTCAATTATATCTTCAACCATAATTCTTAAAATGGTCTAACTTTCAAAATCAAAGAGGGCAATAATGTTAAAACAGATATCATTGCCAGTAACATAGCTATACCAGTAAAAACTCCAAAATAAATAGTAGGTATAAATTTTGATAATACTAAAATAGAAAACCCAAACACAATAGTTATGGAAGTATTTAAAATTGCAACCCCAACTGTTGAGTGGCATGTTTTCAAAGTTTCTTCATAATTTTGAATACGAGAGTATTCTTCTTTAAATCGATAAATGTAATGAATACTATTATCTACAGCGATACCAATTGTGATTGCAGCAATTGTTATAGTCATCATATCTAAAGGTATTTCTAAAAGTCCTATAATTCCTAAAATAAAAAAGGCGGCAATAAAATTCGGCACAACCCCAATCAAAGATAATTTGATATTTCTAAACAAAATTATAAACATACCAAATATTCCAATCATTACCAATCCTAGAGTTAATATTTGAGATTTAAATAAACTTTGTAATAGATTGTTGAAAAGAATTAATATGCCAGCAAGTTTAAATTCACTTTTATCTAAACCAATTTTATTTTCTAAGTCATAATTTATTTTGTTGATTAAATCATTCCTTCTCAAATTTTCTTTAGAATCTATAATTCTAAGATTAATTCGAGCCTCATTATCTTCAATTGAAATATACGGATCAATAATCTCAGTTTTTATGTTTTCAGGAATTTTAGAGTATAAAACTCCCATTTCTAGTGTGCCCAATGGTTTGTTATTGTTTAATTGTGTTGCAACATCAATAATTGAAGAGAAGGACAAAACTTTCCCTATTTCTGGCAAACTGTCTAAATAATTATGTACAGATTTTATTTTATCTATCTTATCTTTTGTAAACCAATATTTTTCATCATTAGTATCTTCTTCATTTTCCCAATCATCAAAATCGTCATCTTCATTATTTTCATTAGTTTCAGATTTAGGAAATTTGATAATTATTTCTAAAGGCGTTGTTCCTCCTAGCTTTTCATCAATTAATTTCATTCCTTTATAAATTTCAGTATTTTTATCAAAATAATTTATAAAACTATTTTCAACTTCAAGCTTACTTATTCCCAGTACACTTAAAGCTATAATTAAAGTTGTTAATCCAAAAATAAAATTGTTATTATTGATTGATAAAGTTCCTAAAAATTTTGTTATTTTAGAATCTTTTTCTTCTTTAAGAGAAATATTAGTGCTTTGCACAAAATTTAAAAGAGTAGGCAACAAAGTAAATGTAATCAAAAAAGATGTTATCAAACCAAATGTCATCATCCACCCAAAATCAATAATTGGTTTTATTTCACTAAAAATTAAAGATAAAAAAGCACATACCGTTGTTAGTACAGTGTAAAGTATTGGCCAAAACATTTTTCCAGTAGTCAAAGATAAAATTTCAAAATTTGTTTTATTCTCAAATTCTTTTCTTAATTGAAGAAATCTTGTGCTCATGTGAATATTCATTGCCATTGTAAGAATTAACATTAAGGCAATAAAATTTGACGAAATTACTGTTACTTTCCATCCTAATATACCCAATAATCCCATCATGATTAAAACTGAAAAAAAACAACTACTAATTGGAATTATAATCCAAATTAATTTACGAAATACAAACCACAGTGTAGCTATGATGAACAGCAAAACTCCAATACCAAAAACAATTATATCACTTTTGATGAATGTCATCATATCATCAGCAATCATTGGAATGCCTCCTAGATAAATTTTTCCCACACTTTCATAACTTTTAATAACATCTCTTATCTCAAGGATATTTTGGTGATTTTGCTTTTTTATTTTATCTTTATAATCTTCAATTTCTTTTTTTGATTTACTTTCGATATCTTCAAGCTCTTTACTTTTTTTTATATTGACGATAATTCCACTTGTTTTGCCATCAATACTAATAACAAAATTTCTAAAAACTGGACTATTCAAAATTTCTTTAAATCCTCTTTCTCTGTCAACATCTTCATCTTTTAAAGTCTTAAATCCTTCAAGTCTTTCTTGTAATGGAGCATCAGAATTATTTAATAAAGGGATATCAAGTAGGGTAATTACACTATGAACCCAATTTAGACTTTGGATTTTATATTTTAAACTTAATAGATTATTAATTGACGATTCAGATATCATTGGTTCATTTGGCGTATATGTAAGAACCAAAAACTCCTTAGACCCATATCTTTCTGTTATTTCTCTTAAATATTCTAGATCCGGATCTCCTTCGATTAAAAGCGTTTCAGATGAAGCATCTAATCGAAATTCTTTTGAGAAATAACCAAAGCTAAGTAATGCAATTACTAAAACTATAAATATTGACTTTGGGTTTTTTAAAATTGTACTTTGATATAATTGAGCAAACATTTTACTCATTATATATTTTAAATTAGCTATTTTGAGTATCTTTAAATTTGGTATACATTGCCTCAAATTCAAGCATAATGTTACCAGTTGGTCCGTGTCTTTGTTTACCAACAATTATTTCCGCCAAATTCGAAACTTCATTCATTTTTGCTTGCCACTCAGCATGTTCAACAGTAGCAGGTCTTGGCTCTTTTCTCTCTAAATAATATGCTTCTCTATAAACAAACATTACAACATCAGCATCTTGTTCAATAGAACCAGACTCCCTTAAATCTGCAAGTTGAGGTTTTTTATCATCTCTTTGCTCAACAGCTCTTGAGAGTTGAGATAAAGCAACTACAGGAACTGATAATTCTTTTGCTATTGCCTTTAACCCTTGAGTAATTTCAGAAATTTCTTGGACTCTACCGTCTCTGTTATTTATTGAGCCTTTCATTAACTGAATATAATCAACAACAATCATGTCGAGCCCAAATAATCTTTTAATTCTTCTTGCTCTATTGCTCATAGCTGCAATGCTGATAGCTGGAGTTTCATCAATATATAGCGGCAGTTCTGCAATATTTTTTGAAGTTTCTATAAACTTATCAAACTGTTCATCAGAAATTCTTCCTCTTCTAATATCATTTGATTTTATTCTAGATTGTTCAGCTAAAATTCTTGTAGACAGTTGTTCAGAAGACATTTCCAGTGAAAAAAATGCTATTGAAGATTTTTTTCCACTTTCTTGAAGTTTTTGTGCTGCATTAAATGCTATATTTGTTGCAAGAGCCGTTTTACCCATTGAAGGTCTTCCAGCAATTATAATTAAATCAGATTGGTGTAATCCACCTAATCGATCATCTAAATCTTTTAAACCTGTAGGGACACCTACAATTCCCTCATCATTTTTATAGGCAGCAGATGCCATTTCAATAGTTTGCCTCATAGCTTCATCAAATTTAACCATTGATGAACTGAAAGAACCTTTTTCAGCCAAATCAAATAACAATCTTTCTGAGTTTTCAATAATATTTTGACCATTAACATCTAGGTCATTTAATTTTGCACTATCAATTGTCTGTTCTGAAATTTTAATTAATTCTCTTCTTACAAACATATCATAAATAATTTTTGAATATTCAATTGCTTGTCTTGAGGTTGTTGAAAACTTTGTAATTTTTACCAGATATTCTGGAACATTAATTTCATCTTTTTCATTTTCAAAATAATTTTTTAAAGTAATAGGATTTGCTAGCATCCCTTTATAAACTAGATTTTCAATTGCATTAAAAATTTTTTGATGCATTGGATCATAAAAATTAATACTCGAAATGATAGTATTTATCTCATCAAAAATTTCATTGGAAACAAGTATTGAGCCTATTACTGATTGTTCAGCTTCTATATTGTTTGGTAGCTCTTTAAAGTTTTCTTTAACAATTCCAATTTTACTTTCCATACCAGCAAAGTAACTTCAAAATAATCAAATTGATAATGTTATAATTTATTGGGGATAATTATGTATAATTATTGAATGGATTCTTCAGATATTACATTTACTACAATTTCAGTTTCTACTTCTGAATGTAAAAAAATTTTTACTTTAAATTTTCCTAAAGATTTGATCTCCTGTAAAGGTTGAATCAATGAAGGTTTTATCTCTAATTTTGTTTCTTCAAAAATAAGTTTCGAAATTTCTGTTGGTTTTACTGAACCATAAAGTTCTTTATTTTCAGTGCTTAGTTTTTTTATATTTAATTCTTTGTTTTCTAATTTTTCAGCTACTGATTTAGCTTCTTGTTTTTTTTCATTGTCTTTTTTTGATAAAGCAGATTTAATTTTTTCAACTTCAGTTACATTTTCTTTCGAAGCATAAAGAGCTTTTTTATTAGCTATTAAATAGTTTCTAGCAAATCCTCTTTTTACTTCAATTATTTCACCAATAGCACCAATTCTTTTAATATTTTCTAATAATATTACTTTCATTTTATAATAATGCTAAATTTCTAGCTCTTTTAATTGATAATGATAATTCTCTTTGTTTCTTTTGACTAACATTAGTAATTCTTGAAGGTAAAATTTTTCCATTTTCAGTAACATACCTTTTTAAAAGTTTGATGTTTTTGTAATCCACTTTTGGGGCACCCTTTACAGAAAGGGGGCATGTTTTTTTAAATTTATATTTATTTGGCTGAAAAATACTTAATTTAGCAAAGTTATTCTGCCTACCTTTTTTACTTGCACTTTGTCTTTTAGGCATTTTTAACTCTTTCTTTCTTTTCACTTTCTGATGACTCAGAAAAGTAATTTGTTTCTAAATCAAACTTTTTTACTTTTACAGTTAGATATCTTAGTAATTTTTTATCTAAAGCTTCATTTTTTTCAAGTTCGATAATCATTTTTCCATCACCTTTGATTTTAAAATGAATATAACTTCCTTTTTTATTTTTCTTAATTAAGTAAGAAAGGTTTATCAATCCCCAGTTTTCAGTTTTAATTATTTCGCCCTGGTTTTTTTCAACAATTTTTGAATATTTGTCCGTTAATTGTTCGATTTCACCTGGAGAAGTGTCTTGTCTTGCGATAATGGTGTGCTCGTATAAATTCATAAAATTCTTTAATAAATCGTGTCGATATACTATTATAATAATTAATTTACAATAGCTAATTAACTAAATTATTTAATATTTTCTTATGTTTTCAGTCATTTTTCCAGGTCAAGGATCTCAATTAATTGGTATGGGTCAAGAGTTTTATAACAAGTATCAATCAGTTAAAGATTTGTATAATGAAGCAAACGATATTTTGAATTTTGATATATCAAGAATGATCATGGAAGGACCAAAAATTGATCTTGATTTAACTATCAATACTCAACCAGCTATCTTTTTAGTTAGTTATTCTATTTTTCACGCAATCAAAAAAGAGCACAATATCAACTTAAATAATGGTAAATTTTTTGCCGGTCATTCTTTAGGTGAGTACTCAGCACTTTGTTGTGCAGGGTATTTAAAATTTTCTGATACTTTAAAGATCTTAAGATTAAGAGGTGAGGCTATGCAGAATTCTGTTCCTGAGGGCCAAGGAGGTATGCTAGCAATTTTAGGTACTACAACTGAGAATATTGAGAAAATATTATATGATAACCAAAAAGCCTTCACAGCACAAATTGCAAATGATAATTCTAATGGACAAATGGTAGTTAGTGGTAATCTAAATGATCTTGATAAGCTAATTTATGTATTAAAAGAAAATGGCATTAAAAATATAAAACTACCTGTAAGTGCGCCATTTCATTGCTCTTTAATGAATAAAGCATCAGAGACAATGAGAAATCATTTACATAATTTGAATTTTCAATTAGGTATTAATACCCTTATTTCCAATGTAACTGCCAATGAAGTTTCAGATCATAACAAGATAAAAGATTTACTAGTTCAACAAATTGAAAACAGAGTAAGATGGAGAGAAAGCGTCTTATATATGATAGAAAATAATGTAAATAAATTTATTGAAATAGGTCCCGGAAAAGTTTTGTCTGGTTTAATCAAAAGAATTAATAAACAAGTTAATGTCATTTCTATAAATTCAGAAGATGATA
Source organism: Candidatus Pelagibacter sp. (assembly GCF_052049935.1). Taxonomy (GTDB): domain Bacteria; phylum Pseudomonadota; class Alphaproteobacteria; order Pelagibacterales; family Pelagibacteraceae; genus Pelagibacter. Next base: position 84,761 of record NZ_JBNGZA010000006.1, read on the forward strand.
TAAAGACCTTGGAAATTTAATTATGAATATTGAAAAAAAAAATATAATTGTAACTGGAGCTTCAGGAGGAATTGGTAAATCAATAGTTAAAAAACTTCATGAAAATGGTGCTAAAATATTAGCAACTGGAACTAACGAAGAAAAATTAAATAAACTTAAAAATGAATTAAAAGATATCGAAATTTTAAGTTTTGATATATCAAATCATGAAAAAATTGAGGAGTTTATTGAAAATGCAACAGCTAAACTTGGCGGTAATTTAGATTGTATTGTAAATAATGCTGGTATAACAAAAGACAATCTTACTATAAGGATGTCAATGGTTGAATGGAGTAAAGTGATTGACATAAATTTAACGTCAACATTTTTAATGAGTAAATTTGCAATAAAAAAAATGTTAAAAAATAAATCTGGAAAAATAATAAATATAAGTTCCGTTGTTGGACATACTGGAAATGTAGGACAAGCAAATTATACTGCCTCTAAAGCTGGGATTGTTGCTATGTCTAAAAGCTTAGCAATAGAGTATGCAAAAAAAAATATTAATGTTAATTGTGTGTCACCTGGATTTATTGGTACCGCAATGACAGATAAGATCGATGATAAATTTAAACAATTAATAATATCAAAAATTCCTGCTAACCGCTTAGGCAGTCCAGAAGATGTTGCAAATGCAGTACTTTTCTTGGCCTCATCATATTCAGATTACATAAGTGGAGAAACGATCCATGTTAATGGCGGATTGTATTTAGGTTGACAAAAAGACAATTTCAATTATTAACGAATTATAACAAAAGGGATAAAAATGTCTGAAGATATATCAAGCAAAGTAAAGAAAATTGTTGCAGATCACCTAGGTATTGATGAAGCAAAAGTTACAGAAGAGTCAAGTTTTATTGATGATCTTGGAGCTGATAGTTTAGATACTGTAGAATTAGTTATGGCTTTTGAAGAAGAATTCGGATCTGAAATTTCTGATAGTCAAGCTGAGAAAATCTTAACTGTAGGTGATGCAATAAAATTTATTGAAGGTAAAAGTAACTAAAATTTAATGTCCTTAGGAAAAGATGGGAAAATGGTGATTTTATCATCCCCATCTGGGGCAGGTAAAACCACCCTAGTAAAACTTCTTTCAGAAAGAAAAGAATTTCACATTTCTATTTCACATACAACAAGAAAACCTAGACCAACTGAAAAACAAGACAAAGATTATTATTTTGTTAATATTGAGGAGTTCAAACGTCTCATAAATAATGATGAACTTTTAGAGTATGCAAAAGTATTTAATAATTATTATGGTACAAGCCGATCACCAGTCATCAATTATTTAGAAAAAGGTGAAAATGTAATTTTTGATATTGATTGGCAAGGTGCTGATCAAATTAAAAATAAAAAACTTGATTATAAACTCATAACTTTTTTTATTTTACCTCCTAGTAAAGAAATTTTATTTGAAAGACTCTCTAATAGAGATATGCAAGATAAATTAATTGCAGAGGAAAGAATGAAAGAGTTTGGTAGAGACGTTTTGCATTGGATCAATTATGACTATGTTATCATTAATGATAATTTAGAAAAATGTTATAACAATATATCAGATTTAATTGATGCAGAATTTAAAGGTGGTCCAAAAAATTATGATAAACAATACATTAGAAACCATATAGAAAAACTAACTTCTTAATTTAGAGTAAATATTAGAAATTTTATAATAAACTTCTGGACTAATGTTTTGTGGCCTTAAATTTAAATCTAATTCCAATTCACTAGAAATATTTAAGTAATCTTCAAAGAGTTGTTTCAAAGGTTTTTTTATCATTTTTCTTCTTTGGTTAAAAAATACTTTTGTAATTGTTTCAAGATGTTTTACGTTATGTAGTTTATAAATTTTTTCTCTTAGCGAAAAATGTAAAATAGTACTATCTATTTTTGGTTTTGGGTAAAAACTATTAGGACTGACATCAATAATTTTTTTTATATCAAACATCCAGTTTGAAATAATTGATAGCCGGCCATAATTTGAGTTATTTTCTTTAGCAAGAATTCTTTGTGCCACTTCTTTTTGGAACATCAAAATTAAATCAGTAAAAATAACTCTATTATTTAATTTTAAAATCCAATTACAAATTATTTCTGTGGATATATTATAAGGAAGGTTCCCAAAAACTATAAATTTTCCTTTTAGATTTTTATTAACATTAAATTCAAGTATATCCTCATTATATATCAAAATTTTCTCTTTAAATTTTTCTTTTAAAGATAAACTTAGTTCTTTATCTTTCTCTACCACAATTAATTGGAATGGTTTTTTTTCAAGAATAAATCTTGTAAGATTACCTGTGCCTGGCCCAACTTCTAAAACATTAAAATCTTTAATCGCTTTTACTGATATTATTTTTTCAATGATGTTGTTATCTACAAGAAAATTTTGTCCAAGACTCTTTTTTGGTTTTATTTTCACTGATTAATTTAAAAATTTGATTGCCGCTAATAAACTTTTATAATTTGAGATATTTTTTCCTAGCATCTGATTATTTGGTCCATGATCAGGTGAAACTCTAATAAATGGCAATCCAAGAGTAATGTTGATAGCATCAAAATTATTTAGCGCTTTTGCAGGTGTTAAAACTTGATCATGGTACATACCTAATACAACATCAAATTTAGAAAGATTATTTTTCATAAAAAGACTATCAGTAGAAAAAGGTCCATCTATTTTTTTAAATTTTTTTTTTAACTTTTTTATTGCTGGCATAATTATCTTAGTTTCCTCATTTGATTTTTCTTCACTTTCACAATGAGGATTGAGCCCTGTAATAAAAATTCTTGGATCTATTTTAAAATATTTTTTAAAAAATTTTTTAATTAAAATTGTATTATTTATAATCTTATGTTGATTAATCCTTTTACTGACTTTTCTTAATGAAATGTGTGTCGTGAGCGGACTAACAGAAAAACTTTTTGAATAAATTAGCATAGCTACATTTTTTGATTTTGTCTTTTTAGATAGATATTCTGTAATTCCGTTATATTTGTAATTTAAAAAATCTTTTTTAGATATTGGTCCATTTATAATTCCAGCTATATCTTTATTTTTTGAAATATCTAAGCCAATATTAAATGAATTTTTTATATAATTTTTTGATGAGTTTGAAATTTTTGAAAAACAGTTGGAAAATTTAAAATTTACATTGATTATATTTATTATTTTTTTGAATTTTAAATCTTTAATTTTAAAATTTTTGTCAATAAGGTTAAATTTGAACTTATACTTTAGTACTTTCATTTGAGATTTAAAAAGATCATAAGAGCCTATTAATACAATTGGGTTTTTTGAATTAAATTTTTTTATTGATTTAAAAAATATTTCTGAAAAAATGCTAAAAGGTTCACCAGCAATAATAATAATTGGTTTAATTTTAGTATTCATTTATAATTTTTTTATTTTTGATTTTATTGTAATGAATTATAGAATAATTATTTAATTGATTATTTATTTCATATTGAATTGATTTTTCTAATTCTTTTTCTAAATTAATCTCATTTTTAACAAATTTTATGTCATCAACTTTTAATATAAGTGCACCAGAAGGAATAATTATAGGTTGAGACACTTCATCAATATTTAAATTTTTGATTTTATTTTTAATTCTGTTTGATAAAATATTTTCATTTACCCAATCAAGAGAACCCGAGTTTTTTGCAGAGTCTGATATACTATATTTTGCAACAATTTCAGAAAAGCTATTGGTTTTTAGGTCATTAAGTATTTGATCATATTTTAAATTAATTTCTTCTTTTTTATCAAAGGAAAATAAAATTTCAGTAAATTTGATAAATTTTTGTTTTTTTTTATTTTTTAATATTTCTCTTTCTAAATCTTTTTTATTTATTATTAATCTTTCATTATATTTTGAATAAATTAACTGATTCCACAAAGACTCGATTTCTATTTTCATATAGACATTTTTATATTTTAGCTTTTCATCATTTAAATAATTTTTAAATTTTTCCAAACTTTCAAACCCTAAATTTTTATAAATTTCCATAATTGTATTATCAAAAAATTGATTTTTCTGTCCTAGATCATAATATTTAAGAAGTTCAACTTTTTTTATATTTTCTCTAATCAAAGACTCTTTGGCAATCTTAGTGAGAGTTTCATTTTCTAAGTTTTGTAAATTTTTATTTAAAGCGATTAGATATCTTTTTTCATCTTCAAGATCAAAGTTAGTAATTATATCATTACCAATTTTAGCTATAATTTTAATTTCATTAGCTTTAGAAAATGTATGAATGTAGTTGAGCAAAAGAAATAAAAAAAAAAATAGGTAAAAATATCTTTTAATCATTGTTAATCTAAAACACTTTCAGTTTGAGTTGAGCCTAAAGGAATAATAGTTATTGTAAAAAATAAATCTTCAGATGGTTTGAGATAATTGTTAGTATAGTATTTTTTATTATATTTGATTGAGGCTGTTAAACAGTCATTTTTATATTCATAAATTAAATCATAAAACTCTGTAAGGTTGTCCTTTTTATTTTCTCTTGTTGAAAATTTAATTAGATTATTATTGTCAATAGTATAACCAATTGAGCTTTCGTAATAGCTTTCTTTACCAACAAGGTTATTTTCCTCATAAAAGGTAAAGTTACCAACAAAATTATTTACTTTCATTCTGTTTGTTAAATTGTGTAAGTTAACATTGTTTACATTTTTATCTAAAAGATAATTATAATTTAAGCTGAAAATATCGTTAGGATTAAATATCGCTTCACCTATAAAATCTGACTGTTTCTTCCCCAACGTACTTTTTGTTGGTAAATTTTCATCTAAATTATCTCTAAAAACAGCAGCTAATCTATGCTTAAAAAAAGTGTCGTTAGTGTTTTTGTTCTTTTTTTTCTTTTCATAATCTAGGCCAATAGTCAGTGAAGATCCTCCTTCAACGTTATCACTTTGTCCAATTCTATTAAAACTGAATACATTTCCAGCATTAAGCAAAGTTGCATTATCTCTTATGTTTTTGGTATCATTTGGACTATGACGAAATGACAGCTTAGGTGTTAAATAGTCAGAGGTGTTACCATCTTTTTTTATCAACGGTAAGGACAAATCATATGTAGAAAGATTTAATATCTCAGACTGAAATTCATTTTTGTATTTTGATGATTTCTCTCCTTCAGAATTAATGTTTTTAAGTACTGTTTTAAAATTATGAGTAATTCCAAATTTCGAGTTAAAACTATTACTTGATAACAATACATCATTAATTTGAACCCCTTCATAGATATTAGTTGCAAATTTTTTCTGACTTCCGCTTGATCTAAAATCAATATTATCGAAAATACTATTATTTAAAGAAACTAATTTTGATAAAGAATAATTTGGATATACAAATTCATATCTATCATTATTTGTTTTATTCATTGTTTCATATGACTCAACAGATATGTCTAAATTAAAATCATTTTTAGATGAAGAAAATTCAAAATGAGACTCTAAAATTTCTGTATCTTTTAAAATTGGGCTTGAAGATTCTAGGCTGTATTCTTTTATATAATTATCATTGGAGACTTTTTCTATATTTAAGATAATAGAACTTTCATCAAAATATGAATTCAAATTTTTTATAGACGAATTAGAAAAAAAATGAGTTCTTCTTCCATTCTTATTATCATCTTTATTTTTATTAATACTGAAATCAAAATTATGAGAAGAGTTTCTAGTTAATTTTCTATACTCATTCTGGAGCAAGAATTCTTCATGTGAAAAAATTCTGGGTGTAATAGTATAATCAGAGCTTTCTGATAAAGCATTAAAATAAGGTAATGTTAACGATGTACCTAGATTATTATTATTATTTACTCGAGGTGTTAAAAATCCAGACCTTCTTTTCACTGATGGGTCAGGATGAAAGAATTTTGGGAAATATAATATTGGTTTATCATAAATATGAAGCCAAGCATTTTTATAATGTATTTCTTCTTTATCTTTATAATGTATAATTTCTTTAGAGGTTATGTGCCACGGAGAACAATCTTTACTCATTTGACATGATGTAAAAACACCTTTTTGAATTAAAGTATTATTTCCACCATAAATAACTGAATTACCTTTTAGTCTTGGATCATTTTTAGAATTACCAAAGGTATCCTTTTTTAAATTTATTCTAATATTTTTTCCTAAGAGTTTTTTATCTTTAATATTTATAAACCCATCAGTAACAAAATAATTATTTTCGAGAAAATCTAAAATTTTAATATTTTTACCAACAATTTTATTTTC
>NZ_JBNGZA010000007.1:0-72416 GCF_052049935.1 Candidatus Pelagibacter sp.
ATATATGACGGATAAAAAAATATAAATTTATCAATATTAAATATTTTAAATAATTTTTTCCCTTTATAATTATCTAATGCTCCATGTGAAATGCCCAATGTTAGGATAAAGGATAAACAAATAATAGGGGATATGTTTTTTACTTGTAGGTAGAAGCATACGAAAGTTAATAAATTAATTATTAAAAAAAATAATAAAGAATGATTTAGATTAATTTTACTAATTTTATTATTCATTTTATTTAAATAAAGCTTTAATAAATATTATTTTCGGCATTTTTAAAATAACAGATATATCCTCTAGAAGATTACTCTTGTTTGATAAAAAATTTATTACTTTTTTCGATTCTACTTCAAACAATTTAAAAAATATCTCTGGCATTAATTTTGGATTATCTTTTAATACACGAATAAAAATTTCATCTAAGAAATGATATTTCTTTCCAATAGTATATTTTTTTTTATTTTTTATTTTTTCAAGATTTTCTCGAATATATTTTGAATGCTCTTGAATATTAAGAAAAGTATATCCTGTGCTTAATCTAGTCATGCCGCCAGCAGTTCCTATATTGATTTCATTATTTTTAGTAGAATTTATTTGTTTAAATAAAGGAATAGCACCTTTCTCTTTAAATATGATTTTGTAGTCTTTAATTTTCAATTTTTTTTCTAGATATTCTTTAATTTGATTTTCGTAATCCATTATGTTTTCATTATTCAAACTAGATAACCATGTAGTTTCTATTAGGGCTTTATTTTTGGAAAAAGGCAAAGTGTAGTAGAAGTGAACACTATTGCGCTGATCACAATCAAAATCCATGAGATTAAAAATTTTATCATCAAAAGTATCTTTGGGTGTTTCTATTTCAACACCAAAAAAATGTTGCCACAATCTATCTTTGAATTCACCTTTATTAGGCACGCTATTAAATATTAAACTTCGTTCGGTATTAATTTCATTTATATCTTTAAAGAATGAAATATTTGAGTTTGATTTTAAATTAGAAATTATTTTCTTATAAAAAATTTCACTATTTACAGTTTGATAAGGGGTATCATCACATTTTAGATGATGCATTTTTCCTTTAATGTTTACTGTAAAATTGGACCAATTTTTTATTACACAGTCATCAAAATTATGATTGATAGTTTTCCAAAATGACCAATTTTTGTCTCTATCGTAAATTTGCCTAGGCTCTACAATTGCTAGTGTTTTTTTCTCGAGTTTTTGATTTTGATTTAATTCATAGGCTAATGATAAACCTGCACAACCAGCACCTTTTATTACGTAATCAAATTCTTTCATTAATATTTATCTCTTCTTCAATTAAATCATGATTATGATCAATTATATCATTATTTAATGTTGTTAATTTAACCAGATCAAAAATAGAAAGGAGTGTTTCTAGAATTTTTTCATAATTATTAACGAAAATTTTTCCTGAATTTTTATATTCCTCAAAGGTTTTAATCTTTATTATTTTGTGGCCTATTTTTCGATAAATACGTCTTGCAACAATTATTGAAAACCTGAGAGACAATGGAATTTTTTTCATTGCGTAGAAAGAATTATCATAAAATTTATCAGCAAAAAAAATTGTAGATTTAATTGTTTCTAAATTAGCATTAATATAACTTCTATTGTTAATTTCATCTTCTATAACATCTCTTGATATATTTGTTAACTGCATGGCTATACCTAAGTTAATTGCTGATCTTAAAGAATTTTTGTCCTCTACTTTAAGAATTTTTGCCATCATTAATCCCACAGTTCCAGCAACTCTATAAGAATAGATTAACAATTCTTTTTTTGAATTTAATTTAACTTCTTCTTTAATATCTGAATGAATTCCATCAAAAAGATCATCAATTATTTTTGGAGAAATGTTAAATTTTTCAATTAAACCCCACATATTTTTAATTATGGAATTGTTTTGATCTTTTTTATTAAAAGCTTCCTTGAATTCATAAAAAATTTTATTTTTTAATTCTAAAGAATTTTGATCATCTGCAATATTGTCAGCCGTTCTGCAAAAATCATATAATTTTGAGCAATCTAAATAAGTGTTTTTTGGTAAAAAGAAACCTGCCCAATTAAATGATTTGGCATAAATAGATAAATAATTTTTATTCATTATAAAATTTTATCAAGAACTTTAGCAGATGATAATACACCAGGGACGCCTGCTCCAGGATGCGTTCCAGCACCCACAAAATATAATCCATTAAAAATTTCAGATTTATTATGAAATCTGAAGTAGGCTGATTGAGTAAATTTTGGCTGAATTGAAAAACCTGAACCGTATTTAGTATTTAGTTCTTTTTCAAAATAATCAGGTGTTAAATAAAAATCTTCAATAATATTATTTTTTAAATTAGGCATTAATTGTTTTTCCATTTTTTCAATTACCAAATTTTTCATTTTTTCACCTTCAATATTCCAATCAATATTTGATTGATTATTTGGAACTGGCACTAATACGTAAAAACAATCATATCCCTCTGGAGCCATAGATTTATCTGTTGCTGTAGGTCTATGTAAGTAATAGCTAATGTCATTATTTAACTTCTTTCGATTAAATATATCATCAAGATGTTCTTTGTATTTATTTCCAAATTTAATCGTATGATGTTCAACATTGTCATATATTTTTTTTGTTCCAAAATAATAAACAAATAGACCCATAGAATATTCCATCCTGTTTTTTTTCCATTTAAAAAAATTTGTAAAATTTTTTTTATTCAAAAGTTTCTCATAAACTGCAGGTGGATCAGCATTACAAATTACATTTTGACAATCAATATTTGTTCCATCATCTAAAATTACACCTTGGATATTTTTTCCCTGAGATTTTATCTCACTTACTTCATGACCTTTAATAATTTTTATTCCAACCTCATTCATTAGTTTTTCAAAACCTTTAATGATATTTCCAGTACCCCCAATAGAATAATGAATTCCCCATTTTTTTTCTAAGTAGAGTATCAGTCCATATATAGAAGTTGTTGTAAATGGATTGCCGCCAACCAAAAGAGGGTGCATACTTAGCATTCGTCTTAACTTTTCATTTTTGATATATGACGAGACTAGCGAGTAAACTGATTTATAGCTTTTAAGATTTAATAAAGCAGGTAATTGCTTCATCATAAAGATTGGTTTTTCAAAAGGAACATCGGCCAATTCAAGGAAGCCTTTGTTAAAAATTTTTTTAGTAAATTCTACTAATTTTTCATAACCACCAACATCTTGAGGATTTAATTTTTCAATTTGATTTTTCATATCCTCTTCATTTCCTGAATAATTAAACTTTGTGTCATCCTCAAATATGAATTGATACCAAGTTTTAAGAGGAGTAATTTTTATATAATCTTCGGGTTTCTTATTAAAGATTTCAAATAATTCATTTATTAAATAAGGTGCTGTAATTACAGTTGGTCCAGCATCATATGTAAATCCATTTTTTTTGAATACACGAGCTCTGCCGCCTAAATCTTCATGTTTTTCAATTAAAATAACATTATGATTTTTAGCCTTTAGTCTGAGGGCTGTTGCAATTCCGCCAAATCCAGATCCAATTACTACTGAGTTCATATCAGCAATCTATAGTTTTTTTTTTAAATTGTAAGCGATTATGAATTAATTTTTTTTAATTCTTCTTTAGTTTCATCTAGGTTTTTTTGAAACAAAGTATCTAATTTTGAAGAGTCAACTGATGTAGTAATGATTTTCTTAACAGAATCGACAGCTATTTTGACAGATGCATCTCTTATTTCTTTTAGTGCAGCTTTTTTCATCTGATCTATTTTATTTTCAGCCAAGTTTTTTTTAATTTCTGAAGATCTGTGAAATTTATCATTTAAATCAATGATTAATTTATCACTCTCTTTCTTTGCTTGCTCAATAATTTCATTGCTAACATTTTGCGCTGTATCAAGTTTTTTTTGCGCGTTATCTAATAGGGTTTTAGCTTCTGTTCTAAGTTTTTCACTTTCATCAATTTCGTTTCTAATTTCTGATATCAAATTATTTAGCACTTCATTAATTTTTTGAGGAACTTTTAAATAGAATAATCCTGCAAAAAAGATAACGAATGATACTGCTACCCAAAACGTTGCATCAATTGCCATAATATTTATCTCCATTTCTTTTAGATAAATCATCAACAATTGCTGAGATACTACTTGCGTTTACATCGGCACCAATTAATTTTTTAACTAATTCTGATGAAGTATTTATTGCAATTTTGTTTATTTTTTCAGGTGCGTTTTTTCTTAAAGCACTTATTTCATCTTCAGCTTTTTTTATTTCTTCGTCTAACTGCTTATCCAAAGTTTCTCTTTTAGATGTAATATCTTTTTGAACTTTTTCTCTAGCTTGGGCCAAAATATTTTTTGCCTCTATTTTACTTTTAGCTACTAGATCATCAAATTCTTTAATCTTAAGTTCACTTTCTTTTCTTTGCTTATCAGCAGACTCAATATTTTCCAGAATTTGTGATTTTCGAGATTCTAAGTTTGCACTTATTTTTGGAAGTATCAATTTTGACAACACAATCAAGAGTGTTCCAAATGTAAGTATTAACCAAAAAATTTGTGAAACCCAAAATTCTGGATTCAGCTGAGGCATACCTCCACTCTCAGCTGCGTAAGCTTCCACAGTTAGGAAGCTTAAAAATATTAAGTTAAGAAATATTTTTTTTACCATCAAATTTAAAATGCAAATAAGATGATTAACGCAACTACTAATCCAAATAATCCTGTTGCTTCCGCTAATGCGAAACCTAAAAGTAGATTAGGAAACTGTTTTTGAGCTGCAGATGGATTTCTCATTGCACCTGATAAATAATTTCCAAAAATTATACCAATACCTACACCAGCACCTGCTAAAGCTATTGCTGCAAGTCCTGCTCCGATCATTTTTGCTGCTTCTAATTCCATTATATCCTCCTTGTTTTAATGGTGTAAATTTAATGCATCATTTAAATAGATGCAGGTTAAGATTGCAAAAACATATGCTTGAAGAAAAGCAACTAAGATCTCCAAACCAGTTAATGCAACCGAAAAACTTAGTGGAAGCCATCCACCAACAACTCCGAGACTTATTACAAAGCCACCGAAAACTTTCATCATAGTATGACCAGCCATCATGTTAGCAAATAATCTAACAGACAAACTTATTGGTCGACTTAAATAAGAAATAATTTCAATAACAACAATCAATGGCAAGAGTACAGCTGGCACACCACTAGGTACAAATAACTTCAAATAACCAAGACCATGCTTAATAAATCCAATAACCGTAACTCCCACAAATATAAAAGCTGCTAATAAAAATGTAACAATGATATGACTTGTTACTGTAAAAGTGTAAGGGATCATTCCAAACATGTTGCAGAACAAGACAAACATAAATAGTGAAAAAATAAATGCAAAATATGGTTTTCCTTTGGATCCAGCTGTATCGCTAATCATTTTAGATACAAATGTATAACTTAGCTCAGCTAGTAACTGTATTTTATTAGGTATCAGAGAATTCTTTTTTGATCCGAGATTAAAGACAACTAATATTGCTAACGTGCTGATTATCATAAACAAACTTGCGTTTGTAAATGAGATATCAAAACTTCCTATTTTTATTTCGGGCCCAATTCTATAAACTTCGAATTGAGACATTGGATTTGCTGCCATTGTCTAAAACTTTATTTTTGCATGTTTTTTGCGGATCTTATTACATTAGTTATGCCTGCAATGACACCCACAAAAAAAAATATTATTATTAACCAGGGCTTAGTACCAAAGGTCTTGTCTAAAATAAACCCAATAATTGTCCCAACAGCTACTGCAGATACAAGTTCGGTACTTAATTTAAACGCAGTACCAATGGGTGATGTTTTTCCCTCTTTTTCGGACTTATTTTTCTTTAAAAACTTTGATTTTGCAATTTCAAGGCGAGTTTTGAGAGGGTCCTCTGCCATTCTATCTAAGCAACCATACTTTCAGCTTTTTGTAGATCCACAGCAACAAGTTGGCTAATCCCTTTTTCTGGCATAGTCACACCATATAGTCTGTTCATTTTAGACATTGTTAGAGCGTGGTGTGTTACAATTATAAATTTTGTATTTGTAATATTAATTAGCTCCTCTAACAAACCACAAAATCTTGTAACGTTCGCATCATCTAGGGGCGCATCAACTTCATCTAAAACACATATTGGAGATGGATTTGTAAGAAAAACTGCAAATATTAATGAAAGAGCTGTTAAGGCTTGTTCTCCACCAGACAAAAGTGTAATCGACTGTAATCTTTTACCTGGAGGACTAACTAACATTTCTAAGCCTGCTTCAAGAGGATCATCGCTATCAACCAATTCAAGTTTTGCATTACCTCCATTGAAAAGTTTTGTATAAACTTCATTAAATTTTCTATTTACTTTTTCAAAAGCCTCCAACAATCTTTCTCTTCCTTTTTGATTAAGTTCATTAATACTCTCTTTTAGCTTGATTATTGCTGTCACAAGATCAGCTCTGTCTTGCTCCATTTTTTTAATTTCTGTTTCATATTTACTTGTTTCCTCGTCAGCTTTTAAATTAACAGATCCAAATTTTTCTCTTTCTTGCTTCTTTTTATCAAGCAAATCTTCTTGCACTACAGGATCAGGTAATTCTTCAACACCAAATAAGTTTGAATTTTCTAGAATATTATCTTCACTCAAGCTTAACTCAGAATTAACTCTATCTAAAAGATCATTTTTTCTTTTTTTTAATCCTTCAATTGTTGCACCTGAGCTTGCCTTTCTCTCCCTAATTTGAATTGAGTCTTCTTGAATCTTATTAAGTTCAGATCTTAAATTTTCAATTTTTTCGTCAGTATCACTGATAATTTTTTCATTATCTTGCTTTTCTTTTTCTGAAATTCTTAAACTTTCATTTATCTGACCTTTTTTTTCTGCTTGAATTTCAGGTTGATTATCTAATTCATTTAACTGATTTGATAATTTACTTTTTCTTTCAGTTAGCTCACTAATCATTTTATTAGAATTAGTTAATAAGTTAATCCAGCTTTCTATTTCAGTTTCAATTGTCTTAATTCTTTCATTTCTTTTTAAAGACTCTTTCTTGATTGATTGATTTTTACTAAAGCTATCAGTGTACTTACCTTGAAGAATTTTTATTTGCTCATTTTTGTTATTTAGCACAGACAGTCTTTTTTTGCTTTCTTCATCACCTAGATTTTTTAAAAAATCATTCAGTTCAATTTTGCATCTATCTAATAAGGTTAGTGCTTGATTGAGTTCATTTTCATTTATCAAAGATTTAATTTTATCAATATTTTCTTCAACACTTTTAACCTGGTTTACATTTATATTTATATTTCCATCTGCAAATGTTTTAATTATTTCATTTGCTTGCTTTTGTTCCTCATCTAATTCAGTTTTTGCTTTTTCTAATTCCTCATTAGACAGTTTTTCTGTTTCAAAATATTTTGAGTCTATTTCTATTAATTCATTTTTTTCTTCTTTAAGTCTTTTTTCATTAGAATTTGCATCTACAACAATTCCTTTTTCTCTTATTATATCTTCATCAATTATTTGAAGAGATTTTTTAATTGAACCTATTTCTTCCTGAATTCTTAAATTTTCTTCATCTAAACTTTGAAGTTCTAAATTAAGTCTTTGTATTTTTGACAAATTTTCAATATTTTTTTCTCTTAGTGGATTTACCTTATCAGTTTCAGTCTTTATCTGAATTTCTAATTCATTAATTTTTTTATTAAATCCATCAACTTCACTTTCAGCTTCAGTGTTGATTTCATTCTCAACTCTTATTTCTTTTTCTATATCTAAAAGTTTCAAATAATATAAGCCTGCCTCAATTTTTTTTATTTCCTCAGAAATTAATTTATATTTTGTTGCTTCTTCTGCTTGCTTTTGCAAGTTTGCTAATTGTTTTTCCTGTTGTCTTCTCAATTCATCAGCTCTTTTCAAATTATTTTCAGCCGCACCAAGTCTTAATTCAGCTTCATGTCTTCTTACATGCAGTCCTGAAATGCCGGCTGCCTCCTCAAGTATTGCTCTTCTATCAGTAGGTTTTGCTGTTACCAGAGCTCCAATTCTTCCTTGGCTGATCATAGAAGGCGAGTGCGCTCCAGTAGAAAGGTCTGCAAAAAACATTTGAGCATCCCTTGCTCTCACTTCTTTATCATTAATATAAAATTTTGATCCTTTATCTTTTTCAATTTTTCTTCTTATGTGAATCTCACTCAGCTCTCTATATTGAATTGGCCCTTCATTTTTTTCATTATTTACTGTGATTGAAACTTCAGCAATATTTTTTGATGGTTTATTTGATGTTCCTGAAAAAATTACATCTTCCATTCCGGAGCCACGCATACTTTTTGCAGAAGTTTCTCCCATTACCCATCTTAACGACTCTACAATGTTTGATTTTCCACATCCATTTGGTCCAACTATTCCAGTCAAACCTTCCTCGATTAAAAAGTTTGTCTTATCAGCAAATGATTTAAATCCATTTAATTGGATTTTTTTAAACTCCATGAGCTAACTTATATCATTTTTTCTAATGATTTTTTTAAATTTTTATAATTAAGAGATTTTTCAAACTTTTCGTTGTTGATAATAATCGTGGGAGTAGCATTTACTTTAAATTCTTTAGATCCTTCGATTCGATCATTTAGAACAAAGTCTTCAATTCGTTTATCTGTAATACATCTTTTAAAGTCTATGTTTATTCCTTGTTCTTCAATAAATTTCTTTAAGTTATCATTTGCCTCACTAGCGTTATTTCCTTTTACCCATTTTTGTTGATTGGCATATAAAGTTTCTAAAATTTCTGAGTTTCCATCATTTCTACATTGCGCAATTTTAGAAGCGTTGAAGGCTATAATATCCAAAGGAAAATGTCTGAATTCAATTTTTACTAAACCGGTATCAATAAATTCTTTCTTTAATTGTGGGTAAACATTTTTATGAAAGTTTGCACAATGACTACAAGTTAGTGACTCATAAGCTATTATAGTTATCTTAGCATCTTCATTACCAACTTTAATTCTGTTTATTTCACTTGCAGAAACGCTATTGATTATAAATGTTATTGCTATGAAGAATATTGATTGGATAATTTTTTTCATTTTTCTCTAAATACTCTGGTTAATTCTGCTAAAGATTTTTTTAATTTGTCATTTTTAACATCTTTGATTTTTTCTTTAAATTTATTATTTGTCACATTTATTGTTTGAGTTTCTACATTTGAAATTTCAGTTTCATCATTAAAACTTGTGAATTTTAGTTTTTCGACCACAGAATATCCAAAAAAATTATTCATCTTATCCATTATTTCCTGTTTTGAGTATTCAACATCTACCTCATGACCCCTTTTTACCATGATGACTAATGTGCTAACTCCAAACCTGTTTGAATTTTTAAATGATTTTGGATAGCAATATTTAAACAACTCATCTCCAACTATGTATTTCCAATTATTTAATGTTTCAGAATAAATATGACCTTTTTTATCAATTATTTTTTTAATTTTTTTTGGCAAAGTGTCTCTAAAAGATCTTAAACCTTGAATGGAAGAATTTCTCTGCTTAAAGTTTTTATTGTATTGCATATGATAGAGTCGATGATATCAAAAAAAATTCTGAAATGGTATGATTTAAATAAAAGAGATTTGCCGTGGCGAAAAAAGTGTTCCAAATCAAAAAAAGAATATTACACACTTATAAGTGAATTTATGTTGCAACAAACACAAGTTGCAACTGTGATCCCATATTTTAATAGATTTATCAAAATATTACCAACGATTGAAAAATTATCAAAAGTTGATAATTCAAAATTATTTAAATTGTGGGAGGGGCTAGGTTACTATTCAAGAGCTAGGAATCTAAAAAAAACAGCACAAGTTATTGTAAAAAAATATAATAAAAAAATTCCAAACAATTTCGAAGATCTTCTCTCTTTACCAGGTATTGGTAATTATACTGCAAGCGCAATTTTATCTATTGGTTTTAATAAACCTTATATTCCTTTAGATGGAAACATAGAGAGAGTACTTAAAAGATATCTTTTATTAAAAAAAGAAAATCAAATCACCAAAGAGTACTTAAATAGGACAAAATCAATATTTGGAACAACAAGACGTTCAAGTGATTACGCACAAGCACTGATGGAATTAGGAGCAACAATTTGCAAACCTTTTAACCCTGTATGTGATATGTGCCCTATAAACCATAATTGTAAAGCGTTGATAAAAAAAGATTTTACTTTGAAAAAAATCCTAAAAAAAAATAAAAAAAAATTTTTCGTAGTTAATGTTCATAAAAAAAATAATAAATATTTTCTAATAAAAAATAATACATTTAATTTTTTGAGAAATTTAAAGATATTTCCAATGAAGGAAGTGCGATATGATAAAAGATTTAAAAAACATTTAAACATTAAATTATCAAATATGGATATGGCTATTCAAATTAAAAAAACAGAGAAAAAACAAAATTCTCCTGTTCATTACTGGATTGATCCAAAAAAAATTGAAGAAATTGTTCTTCCATCTTTTACAAAAAGAATATTGAAAGAATTGGAAACAATATGAAGAAAATTGCAATTATTGGAGCTGGAATATCTGGATTGTATTTAGCAAATATTTTTAAACAAAACTCTGACTTTAAGGTTTTATTGTTTGAAAAAAATGAAGAAATAAATTTGGATGATGGTTATGGGATACAGCTATCTAATAATAGTGTTAAATTATTAAATTATATTGGATTTGATCAATTAGATAATAGTCAAAAATTTTTTCCAGATAATCTAGATTTTTACTCAATAGATAATCCTGATAAGATTTGTGATCTAAATATTTCAAAATTTAATTCTGCTAATAATAAATATACAACAATAAAAAGATCATCATTAATTAAGTTTTTAATTAGCAAAATTTTAAAAGATGATATTTTTTATGGTCATGATATTTCAAAAATTGATTTGAAAGAAGATAAAATAGAGCTTTCATTTTCAAATGAATATTCAGAAAAATTTGATTACTTAATTATTGCTGATGGTGTATTTTCAAAAAGTTCTTCATTAATTTCAAATTCAAAAAACTCTTTAAAATTTAATAATTCAGTAGCTATAAGAGGAACTATAAATAGAGATAAAATTGAAAAAATAAATTTTCAAAATATCTCTTTATTCCTTGGCGCTAATTTTCACTACGTAATTTATCCAACATCAGAAAATGAAGATTTAAACTTTATTGGTATTTTAAGAAAAAATTTAAACAAAGATCGATTAAAAAACTATCAACAATTCAATTCCTCAGATTTTGTTGATGAAATAGTTTCTGAAATTCCTCCAACATACAATCAGATAATTCATAAATTAGATAATTTAAAATGTTTTCCAGTATTTATTACTGATGAAATTTTACATCTAAATAACAAAAATATTTTTACTGTAGGAGATGCTTTTTTTGCTTTCCCTCCATCTTTTGCTCAAGGCGCTTCTCAATCAATTGAAGGGTCTCATGAACTTTTTCAAAACTTTTCAATAAATGAAACAGAAAAATATTTTCCTAGAAGGCTACAAAAAACAAAAATGGTAAATAAGCGTTCAAAATTTAACCAATTTGCTTTCCATCTATCAAATCCGCTATTTATTTTAACAAGAAACTTAATTATGAAAAGACTAGTAAAAAATGAAAAATTTTTAGAAAGTTACTTAGGTAAAATTTATGATAATTAATTTTTAGGAATTAATCTTTGTCTTAAATGATCTAAGGGTACAATATTACCATTCATATTATAATGCCAATAAGTCCACCCATTACAGCTTTCAGCTCCTAAAATAGTTGCTGCTACTTTATGGATTGATCCTTCAGCTTGTTGATGTTTGATACTTCCATCAGCCATAATTTTTGCATTAATTTTCTTTTTATTATCAAATATTATCGTACCCGGTTTTATTATTCCAAGTTCAACTAATGAGCCAAATGGAATTCTTGGTTTTGATCTGTTGTTTTTTAATGTATCTAAGAAATCATCTTCTATCGGTTTTATATCCTTAAGTCTTTGTTCAACAGCTTTGAAATAAGTTTTTTCTTTTTCTATACCATAATATTTTCTACCTAATTTTTTGGCAACCGCAGCTGTTGTGCCTGATCCTAAAAAGGGATCTAAAACCAAATCATTTTTGTTTGTAGTGGCTAATAATATTCTATGAAGTAAAGCCTCTGGCTTTTGAGTTGAATGTATTTTCTTACCATTTTTTTTTAATCTTTCTGTACCACTACAAATTGGCAGGTTCCAATTTGATCTCATTTGAAGATCATCATTTAAACATTTAAGAGACTGATAATTAAATGTGTATTTTGATTTTTCTGATTTTGATGCCCAAATTAATGTTTCATGAGCATTAGTAAATCTTGTGCCTCTAAAGTTTGGCATTGGATTATTTTTGTTCCAAATTACATCATTAAGTATCCAAAATCCGAGGTTTTGAATTGTATATCCAACTCTAAAAATATTGTGATAACTCCCGATTACCCAAATAGCTCCATTTTTTTTTAGAACTCTTTTGCATTCACTCAACCATTCAAATGTAAATTCATCATATTTTCTGAAATTTTCAAATTGGTCCCATTTGTCATTAACTGCACTAACTTTCGATTGATCAGGTCTGCTTAGTTCATTTTTAAGTTGTAAATTGTAAGGAGGGTCAGCAAAAACTAAATCAAAAGTTTCGTCAGGAATTTTTTTTAATTCCTTTAAACTATCACCATTTACAATTTTACTTTTTGCTTCAAAATTCATTTTGTATAAGTGAAAGTAGACTCCAAAAAGATTCTGTGGTCAACCTGGGATTGAATTAATTTAAGCTTAATTGTGTCTAAATTTTTATGACAACAATATATTGTGTTTCTACGTGAAACTTATTTTAATTTAGAGATTGGTGCAAAAGTTTTTCGATGATGAATAGTTATTCCATGTTTTTTTATAGCAACTAAATGTTTTTTAGTGCCATAGCCACAGTTTGTTTCCCAATAATATTTATTAAACTTTTTTGATAAATTTTTAACTAGTCTATCTCTAGATACTTTGGCAATAATTGAAGCCGCAGAGATACTAGGTATTTTTTTATCGCCCTTAACTACTGATTTTAAATTATAATTTCTAATTTCTGGAGTTTTGTTACCGTCCACAAGAATTAATTTAGGTTTTTTCTTAAGCTTCAATATTGCTCTTTTCATTGCGAGAAGAGTTGCATTTAAAATGTTTAATTTTTCGATCTCTTTTACTGACGCTTTTCCAAGGCTCCACGTAGAGTTTTGTTTAATATATTTTGCAATTTTCTCACGTTCATTTTTATTTAGAGTTTTTGAATCTTTTAATAATTTTTTATTTATTTTTTTATCCAATATTACTGCAGCAGCAAAAACTGGTCCCATTAAACTTCCTCTGCCAACTTCGTCAACACCAGCAATAACTTGCATCACAATTTAATTTTTAATTCTTTAATTTTGTCTCTTATTTTTTTTAAATCTTCCCAAGAGTATTTTTTATTCTCGGGAAATCTTATTAGGTAAGATGGGTTAAAGCTTATCATCATTGGATAAGTTTTATTATCGAGTATAATTTCTTTCCAATTTCCACGTTCTTTTGAAATCTTGTTACCTGAGCCAGTTAAAGCCTCCATCGCAGAACTGCCCATTAAAATTATTAATTTAGGGTCAATTATAGAGATGTGTTTTTTTAAGAAAATTGAATATCTTTTAATTTCTTGAGAAGTAGGCTTCCTGTCTTCTGGAGGTCTGAAATTTATTGCATAACTCAAATATATTGAGTCTCTTTTAATTTCTATAGCCAGCAACATTTTATCAAGCAAAGTACCCACTTCACCCTGAAAGGTTTTGCCAGATTCGTCTTCATTAGCCGATGGTGCTTCACCTATAAGCATGATTGGACTATCAGGTTTCCCATCACCTAAAATGAGATGGTTAGAATTTGATTTTAAATTACAATTTTCAATTGAATTTATATTTTTTTTTAATTCCTCCAGAAGCGTCTTTTTTTCGGCATTCTGGTTTTTTGTAGTTTCTAACTTAACTTTAAATCTATTTATTGGCTTGTTACTAAATACAAAATCTTGCTCAATTGTATTTATGAATTCATCAGTATATACCAGGCTATGATCAGATTTGTTTTTAATCATTTAAAATTTAAGATTTTAAAATATATAAAATTAGTTGTTCTAATTAGTTTAGTTTATCAGACACCTACTGATACTAAAAGTGCTAGTTTTGAAAAATTTGACTCTAGATATTTATCCAGTTATTTCTCAGGGATAGTTGCATACGAGAATAAAGATAATTCAAATTCTCTAGATTTTTTTAGGTCTTCAAAAATACTCATTGATAAGCATGACCCTTATCTTAAAAGATACATTTTTTCTTTAGTACAAGAAAATAAAATCACTGGTGCAATAAATCTAATTAAACAGAATTTAAGGAAAGAGAATACTGATTTTTTCGAAAGCTATGTTTTGTTGGTTGTAGATAGTATTAAGAAAGATAATTTTGACCGAGCAGAAAAATATTTAGTTAAATTGTCTTTTTTGACAGAACAAAACAGATTTAATCTCATTATTTATGAAACTTTAAGACAATATATTTATGTATTTAAAGAAAAAAGAATTTCCTTTAATGATCAAAATTTTGGAAATTTAACTCTAATTACTAATACATTTAAAAGATGTTATTTAGGAGATATTAATACTGAGGATTTTTTTTTAAAACTCATTGATGAAAATAATAAATTTGATTATTCAAGATATTTATTTTTTTATCTCTCTTATTTGATTGAAAATAATAGGATAGATGAGGCAATACAACTTACAAACAAAATAGAATATATCAATAATCCTATATTATTATCTCAGGGAAAAAATTGGATTGAAAATAAAAAATATGAAAATTTCAAAAAAATATTTTCATGTAAAAATCATAAAGATTTAATCAGCGAATTTTTATTTTTGATATCAAATCTTTATTCTTCTCAAGATCAATTTGAAAAATCTAATTTTTATTTAAACATAGCAAATTTTTTAAATCCTAAATTTGTATTCAATTTAGCTTTGGTAGCAGATAATTATTATTTGAATCAAAATTATGAAAAAGCCAAAGAAACTTTGAAAGTTTTTAATAAAGAAACTTTATTTTACTATTGGTTTAGAATTAAAAAAGAAGCCCAGATTATTGGAAAAGAATCTGATGATATAAAAGCATTAAATTATTTAGTTAAAGAATTTTCAAAGTTCAATAACCCAAATTTGAAAATGATTTTAGATGTAGGAAATTTTCATAAAAGTGCAAAAAAATATAAAAAAGCGATATCATTTTATTCAACAGTCTTATCTTCTATTGATTCAAATTCAGAACTAAGCTCAGATATTTTATATAGAAGGGGAGGAAGTTACGAGAGAATAAAAGATTTTGAAAATTCAGACAAAGATTTACTTGCCTCTTTAGAAATTGATCCTGATGATGCTTATGTTTTAAATTATTTGGCATACTCATGGTTAGAGAGAGATTATAAAATTGATGAAGCAATCTCTATGTTAGAGAAAGCTTATGCTATTAAAAGTAATGATCCTTATATAATAGATTCAATTGGTTGGGCTTACTATTTAATTGACGATTATGTTAAAGCTGAAAAATTTTTAAAAAGAGCAGTTGAACTTATGCCCGATGATCCAATTGTTAATGATCACTATGGTGATATTTTATGGAAATTAGATCGTAAAATCCAAGCAAGATATTTTTGGAGTAATGTATTAAGTTTTGAGGACACCGAAGAAGAAATGAAAGAGAAAATAAATATTAAATTAATCTCTGGTCCTCAAAATACTTAAAATGAACATAAGAACTTTATATTCACCTGCCAAAATAAATTTAGCTTTAAATGTAGTTGGAAAAAAAGGGTCACTTCATAAAATTGAAAGCATTGTTTCTTTCGTAAATTTATATGATTTGATTAAAGTAAAAGAAATAAGGCATAAAAAACATCAAATAATATTTAATGGAAAATTTTCCAAAAATATTAAAAGAGATAATACCATAACAAAGTTGCTAAATATTCTTGATGATAGAAATTTATTAAAGAAAAAAAAATTTCAAATTAAAATTACAAAGAATATTCCTCAAAGAGCTGGCCTTGGTGGAGGCTCGATTAATGCTGCAAGTTTACTATCTTTATTTATAAAAAAGAATTTTTTTAAAATAAGTTCAAAAAAAATTAGAGAAATATGTGATTTAATTGGATCGGATGTAATTCTTGGGATTTATAAAATTAATTTAATTTTAAATTCAAAAGGAAAAATCTCAGCTTTCAAGACTAAAAAAAATTTTAATATTGTTCTGGTAAAACCAAAATTAGGATGTTCCACAAAAGCAATTTACTCCAACGTAAAAAAATACTCTAGAGCCATCTTTAATAAATCAAAAGCTGGTGTATTTAATTTAGATAAATTGAGTAATCTTAAAAATGATTTAGAGCCAATAGCATTAAGAAAATATTCAAAATTGAAACAAATTAAGTCTCACTTAGAAAATTACACAAAATCAAAATTTGTCAGAATGACAGGATCTGGTTCAGTGATTGTTGGATACTATTTGACCAAAAAGGACAGCGAATTAGCAAAAAAGTATATAAATAAAAAATTTAGAAATTATTGGTGTATTGTTGCAAAAACTATATAAATTAATTTTTTTGTGTTATATGAAAACGATATTGGGGCGTAGCCAAGCGGTAAGGCACGGGTTTTTGGTACCTGCATCCTAGGTTCGAATCCTAGCGCCCCAGCCAAATATGGAAAGCTTGATAGATAAATTTTTCTCAAGAACAAGTAATTTAGATTACGTAACACAAAATATTAAAAAAATTTCAATAGATACTGAAGTCGATAAATTATTTAATGCTATCAACTCATATTCTGATGAAAGTGAGTTAAGATATGTTGGTGGTTGCATAAGAAAAATAATTAATAAAGAAAAAATTGATGATATTGATTTAGCCACAAATTTAACGCCCGTTGATGTGTCTCAAGCATTGAAAAAAAACAACATCAATTTTTATGAAACGGGAATTGAGCATGGCACAATTACAGCAGTTATCAATAATCAGAAATTCGAGATTACCTCACTTAGAAAAGATGTTGTTACCGATGGAAGGCATGCAAAAGTTGAATTTTCAAAAGACTGGAAGGAAGATGCGTCTAGAAGAGATTTTTCAATAAATTCAATATACTCAGACAAAGAAGGAAATTTATTTGATCCTTATGAAGGTAGAAAAGATATATTAGCAGGTAAAATAAAATTTATTGGTGATGCAGAAAGAAGAATAAAAGAAGATTATTTAAGAATAGTAAGATATGTGAGATTTTTTCTTAAATATTCAAAGAATAAACATGACCCAAGGATTTTAAAAAAAATTAAAATTAACTTAGAGGGCATCAAAAATTTATCTTCTGAAAGATTGTTAGATGAGCTTAGAAAGATTATTAGATCTAATGGTTTAGAACATATTTCAAAAGATAAAGAAAGCGGAGAACTTCTAAGGCTTATTTTTCCTCAAATTTTAAAAATGAATTCATTTGAAAAATTAAATGAAATTTCTAAGAAAATTTATCTAGAGGCAGACTTTCCTTTTTTATTGGCAGTTATGATTATAGACAAAACTGATAATGCTGATTATTTTATGTATAAGTTTAACATTTCAAAAAAAGATCAAAAACGAATAAAATATTTAGATAATTTTTATAAATCTAAAGTTAATAAAAATACTTTTACGGAAAAAAATTTAGTAAAAAAACTTTATTTTGATGGCAAAGAGTCTGTCTTGGATATTTTGAATTTTAAGATCCTCACAAACAAAAAAATAGATCAAAAAATAATTGATTTAAAAAATATGCTTGAAAATAAAGATTTACCAAAATTTCCAATTGAAACTAAAAATCTGATGCAAGAGTATGATTTAGTTGAGGGCAAAACATTAGGAAAAAAATTGAAATTACTAGAGGAATTTTGGGTGAATAATGAATTCAATATTTCTAAAGATCAAATTAATAGAATTATAAGAAATTAAATATATTTTACGTCTTTAATTTCAAAATTTTTGATACCTGCTGGTGTTTTAACCTCAACAAGATCATCTTTATTTTTTCCAATTAAACCTTTTCCAATTGGTGACTGAAAGTAAATAAGTTTTTGTTTTAAATCTGCCTCATCTTTACCAACAATTTTATAATTAATTTTTTCACCAGTATCTAAATTTTCAAGAAAAACAGTTGAGCCAAAAATTACTTTTCCATCATTATTTATTTTTGTGACATCAATAACGTTTGCTCTAGCGATGATATCATTTATTTCATCAATTCTTCCCTCGTTATGTGATTGCTCTTCTTTTGCTGCATGATATTCAGCGTTTTCTTTTAGATCACCATGAGATCTAGCTTCTGCTATTGCAGCAACGATTTCTGGTCTTTTTTTTTCTTTTAAATAAACAAGTTCTTCTTTTAGTTTATTAAGACCATTTAATGTTATTGGCTCTTTATCCATTTTATTTCCATTTTGCTAATGGAGGTAATGACATTAAGATACCTTCTACATTACCACCAGTTTGCAATCCAAATTTTGTTCCTCTATCATATAATAGATTAAACTCAGCATATCTACCTCTTTTTATATACTGAGCCTCTTTCTCTTTTGATGACCATTTTTTATTAATCTTTTTATTTATTATCGAATTAAATATTGATTGGAATGTAACTCCCACATCTCTAACAAATTTGAAATCATTATGAAAATTTTCTTTTTTATAATCGAAAAATATACCACCTATCCCTCTTAGCTCTTTTCTATGAGGAAGAAAAAAATATTCATCACACCATTTTTTATATTTTTTGTAATAACTTTTATTATGCCTGTCACACATCTTTTTTAAATTATTATGAAAATTTTTTTTTTCATTTAAATCATTAATTGCAGGTGTTACATCCATTCCGCCCCCAAACCATTCAAAAGTTGTGCTTATAAATCTGGTATTAAAATGCATTGCAGGTATATGAGGATTGTTCATATGCATTACAACTGAAATTCCTGAAGCCCAAAATCTTGGATCTTTAGATGCACCTGGTATATTTTTTTGGAATTTCTCAGGAAATTTTCCGTAAACTTTTGAGAAATTAACTCCAACTTTTTCAAAAACCTTACCACCTTTAAGAATTCTAAATTCACCTCCACCTTCATCTAATTTTTGACTTCTTTTCCAAGAAGTGGATTTAAATTTTAATTTATTTTTCTCAAATTTTTCTATGTCATTACAAAAGGAGTTTTGTAATAGTTTAAACCAATTACTTGCCAAATCTTTTTTTAATTCTAATTCCATTAAGATAAATTTATTTGTCTTATATTTTCAGCTAAAATTATAGCAACAGATGTGGCTAAATTTAAAGATCTTTTATTCTGGGCCATTGGTATTTTAAGTCTATTTGAAACTTTTTTATGCACAAAATCTGGAACACCTGAACTTTCTCTACCAAATAGTAGCGTATCATTTTTATCAAATTTAAAATCAGTGTAGGCTACAGATGCTTTTGTGGTCATTAATACAACTCTTTCATTTTTCTTTTCATCAAAAAAATGTTCAGAATTTTGATAAAATTTGATTTCATCTTCATTGAAATAATCCATAACTACCCTTTTAAATCTCTTATCACTTAGTAGAAATCCACATGGTTCAATAATTTCTAGATCCGCTCCAAGGCATGCACAAGTTCTAATAATTGCTGCAGTATTTTGAGGTATATCAGGTTCGTATAATGCAATTTTGGGCATCAGTTATTCTTTTATGTGTCATTCTATCCATAGAAAAAAAAGTATTTTCTTATAGAAAATCATGTATTAAATAATTTTAGTTACATTTTATATATGTCTGATTCTAAGAAAAAACCAGAAAGAAGAGATTTTTTATTTACTGCTACATATGCTGTTGGAGCAGTAGGGGCCGCAGCTGTTGTCTGGCCAATGATTGATCAAATGAACCCTGATGCATCAGTCAAAGCGTTGGCTAGTACTGAAGTTGATGTTAGCTCAGTTCAACCAGGAAATACAATTACAGTTTTATGGAGAGGTAAACCTGTTTTTATAAGAAGAAGAACTCAGGAAGAAATTGATGAAGCTAGAGCAGTCAAAATGGAAGAATTGATACACCCTGAAAAAGATGAAGATAGAGCCAAAAACCCAGAGTGGTTAGTGATGTTAGGGGTTTGTACTCACTTAGGCTGTGTTCCATTGAATGATAAAGGTGATTACAATGGATGGTTCTGTCCTTGTCATGGATCTCATTATGATACTTCTGGAAGAATAAGAAAAGGTCCTGCTCCTTGGAATATGGAAGTTCCCAAATATGAATTCGTAAATGCAAACACAATTAAGATTGGATAAATAAAAAATGAGTGATCACGATTACACACCAAATTCAAAAGTAGGTAAATGGTTTAACGATAGATTGCCTTTGCTAACTTTAGCAAACCACTTAACAGATTATCCAACGCCAAAAAATTTAAACTACTGGTGGACATTTGGTGGTATTTTAACTTTTTGTTTAATTACACAAATCGTAACCGGTTTGACTTTAGCTATGCACTATATAGCACATGCTGATATGGCATTTGAAAGTGTTGAACATATCATGCGTGATGTAAACTATGGATGGTTAATAAGATATATTCATGCAAACGGTGCATCAATGTTTTTCCTAGCTGTATATATTCATATATTTAGATCTTTATTTTATGGCTCATACAAAGCACCAAGAGAAATTATATGGATCATTGGTATTATCATTTATCTTTTAATGATGGCTGCAGCTTTTATGGGTTATGTTTTGCCTTGGGGTCAAATGAGTTTTTGGGGCGCAACAGTTATCACAAATTTATTTAGTGCTATCCCATTAGTAGGCGAAGGAATAGTTACATGGTTGTGGGGAGGGTATTCAGTTGATAATCCGACTCTTACAAGATTTTTTACATTACATTATCTAATTCCATTTTTAATTTTAGGATTAGTTGTGCTTCACATATGGGCTTTACATGTTCCAGGAAATAATAATCCAGTTGGAATTGATATTAAAAAACCTTCAAAGGACACAGTACCGTTCCATCCATATATTGTCATAAAAGATGGTTTCGCTTTACTTATGTTTATGATCGTTTTTGCTTTTTTTGTTTTCTATACACCAAATATTTTAGGACATGCCGACAATTATATTGAAGCGAACCCAATGGTTACTCCAGCTCATATTGTTCCGGAATGGTATTTATTACCTTTCTATGCAATTTTAAGATCTGTACCCGATAAATTATTAGGTGTTGTTGCTATGTTATCAGCAATTTTAATTTTAGCAGCACTACCATGGCTTGATACATCAAAAATTAGATCATCCGTTTTCAGACCACTTTATAAACAATTCTATTGGATATTAGTTGCTGATGTTTTGATACTTGGTTATGTCGGAGCAATGCCTGCGGAAGGTCTTTATTTATTAATAGCTAGAGTTGCTACAGCATATTATTTTTTACATTTCTTAGTAATTTTACCAGTTTTAGGAATGAAAGAGAAAACCTTACCGGTTCCATTGAGCATAACAGAACCTGTATTAGGTGGATCGCCCAACCTAGCAATGGCCAAGAAAAAAGAGGAAAGGTCATTAAGCTAAAAGTGAAAATTTTATTAAAATTCCTTGTTTTAGTTTTTATTTTTACTTTTCAAGCTAATTCAGCGGAGAAGGTTGAATATTTAAAAACTGATTGGTCTTTTAAAGGTTTGTTTGGAAAATTTGATCGAGGCTCTCTTCAAAGAGGCTATCAAGTATATACAGAAGTTTGTTCTTCTTGTCATTCGATGAAATATTTAAGTTATAGAAATTTATCTGAAAAAGGAGGACCAGAGTTTTCAGAAGCAGAAGCTAAAGCAATTGCAGCATCTTTTGAGGTTACTGATGGACCGAATGAAGATGGAGAAATGTTTACTAGACCAGCTAAATTATCAGATAAGTTTGTAAAACCTTACGAAAATGTAAAAGCAGCTCAAGCAGCTAATGGGGGTGCTTATCCACCAGACATGTCTGTTCTTGTTAAAGCAAGAGGAGGTGGGGTAGATTATATTTATTCACTGCTTTTAGGTTATGAGGATGCACCAAGTGGAATGAAACTAGATGAAGGAGTGCATTACAATAAATACATGTATGGTAATAAGATTAAAATGTCTAAACCATTATCAGATGGTCTAGTTGAATATTCGGATGGAACAGTCGCTTCTGAAGCACAAATGGCTAAAGATGTAACAACATTTTTAATGTGGTCTGCAGAGCCTCATTTGGAGTCTAGGCACCAAATGGGTTTCAAAGTTATTGTATATTTGATTATTTTAACAATTTTAGTTTATTTTAGTATGAAAAGAATTTGGTCACGTGTTGAATCTGAAGTTTAAAACATCACCATCTTTAACAATATAATCTTTACCTTCTAATCTCATTTTACCATTCGTTTTAGAATTTACCCACCCATCGTTTGATACAAAATCTTCATATGAGATAGTCTCTGCTCTAATAAATCCTTTTTCAAAGTCTGTATGAATTTCACCAGCCGCTTTAGGAGCTAGACAATTTTTTTGAATTGTCCAAGCTCGAGTTTCTTCTGGTCCAGAAGTAAAAAAGGTATCTAATTCTAATATTGCATAACCTTTTTGAATTAACATTGATAAACCTGTGTCTTTCAAACCAATCATATCCATGTAATTTTTTCTCTCACTATCTTCAAGTTCATTTATTTGATTTTCTATATCAGCAGAAACAATTAATGTATTTTCACTCCCATATTTATTTATAAAATTTTCAGTATGATTATTTCCTTTTTGAACGCTTTGTTCATCAACATTGCAAACAAATATTTTGGGTTTTATTGAAAGCAACCCACTTTGTTTCAACTGTTTAGATGTGAATTCTTCTTTCAAACAGTCTAAACTTTTATCGTTATTTATACAATCTAAAGCAATTTCTAATAATTTTAATTGTTCAGGTTCAACATTTTTTTTATTATTTTTTTCAAGTCTTTTTTGAATAGACTCTAAATCAGCTAGCATCATTTCTGTTTCGATAATTTCTAGATCTCTTACAGGATCAACATCAGGATTTACATTTTGGATATCATCTGACTCAAAGCATCGTATCATATGAATTATAGCATCAACCTCTCTTATGTGAGATAGAAATTTATTACCAAGACCTTCTCCTTTTGATGCACCTTTAACTAACCCTGCTATATCTACAAAAGATATTGTTGTATTAATTATTTTTTTTGATTTTGAAATTTTGGCTAAGTTGTCCAATCTTATATCGGGAACAGCAACAACACCCACATTTGGATCAATTGTACAAAAGGGAAAATTTGCTGCCTGAGCTTTATTTGAATTTGTTAAAGCATTAAATAAAGTAGATTTACCTACATTAGGTAAACCAACAATTCCACATTTAAAACTCATTATTTATTGTTTACTGTACTTGAAAATAGGTCTAATTTTTTTTTAACAAGAATATCTAGGGACTCAGTTATATTTGTTGTGATTTTCTCTAGCTCAGTCATTTCATCATCATCAAAGTTTTGTAAAACAAAATCACCAACTTCGATGTTAGCTTTTGGTTTTCCAATTCCAACTCTAATTCTAGAATACTCTTTACTAATAAATTTATCTATAGATGCAATACCGTTATGACCTGCACTTGACCCACCAAATTTAGCTTTAATTTTTCCAAATTCAACGTCAAGATCATCATGAAAAACAATCACGTCTTCTGCATCAATTTTAAAATATTCCAATAATTCTCTTATACATATTCCAGAATTATTCATGAATGTTAAAGGTTTTATTGCATAAACTTTTTCGCCTTCAATTTCACCAGTGGTTAGTAAACCTTTAAATTTTGGTTTTTGTTTTGATAAACCAAATTTTTTATTTATGGCATCTATAATTTTAAAGCCTATGTTATGTCTATTATTTTCACTATTTGGTGTTGGGTTACCTAAACCTACAAATAAAAGCATAAATTTATTTTAATTTTTAAAGATCAATTATTAGACTACTTTTTTTCTGCTGGAGCAGCTTCCTTTTTATCACCCTCAGCTGGTTTATCACCATCCTCAGCCGGTTTATCTCCACCTTCTGCAGCTGCACCCTCTGCACCTTCTGCAGCTTCAGCTTCAGCAGGTTTTTCAGGTTCTTTCATAACTGTCGGAGCAGCTAATGTTGCGATAACAAAGTCTCTTCCTTGAATGGTAGGAACTACATCTTGTTCAAGTTTAATTGATGAAATTTTAAAACTTTCACCAATATCAACTCCATCTAGATCAATAACTAAACTCTCTGGAATTTTTTCACTTGGACATCTTAATTCAACTTTTCTTCTTACAATGTTTAATACACCACCTTTTTTAAGGCCTGGTGATTTTTCTTGGTTAATAAACTGAACTGGAACATCTATTCTAATTTTTACTCCTGGTACAACTCTTTGAAAATCAACATGAATAGGCTCGTCAGATATTATATGATAAATTACTTCTCTAGGTAATACGTTTTGAGTTTTCCCATTAATATTTAAGCTGATTATATTTGAGTAGAAATTATCTTTCTCAACTAAAGATTTTAAAGTTTTTTTTGAAATAGATATGTTCTCGTTATTATCCTTACCGCCATAAACTATAGCTGGAACATTTCCTTCTTTTCTAATAATGCTAAGCTCACCCTTAGTCTTGTTATTTCTTATAGTAGCGTCTAGTGAATTCATAAAACTGGGGTCTTTTAGCCCAACTTCTTTAATAAAACAAGGTAATTATTTAAATAAATCAGATACAGAAGTCGAATTAGAGATTCTTTTTATTGCTTCTCCCATCAGTCCAGAAATAGATAAAACTTCAATATTTTTAGCTTTTTTCAATTTGTCGCTATTATCTATTGTATCGGTAATAACTAAGTTTTTAATAACTGACTTTTGTATCTTTTTGACTGCCTCTCCACTCAATACGCCATGTGTGATATAGACATAAACATTTTTTGCTCCTCTATCTTTAAGAGCTTTAGCCGCATTAACTATTGTTCCTCCAGAATCAATTAAGTCATCTACAATTATACAAGTTTTATCTTTAACATTACCAATTACATTCATTACTTGAGATTGACCTGGTTTTGGTCTTCTTTTATCTACAATAGCAAGTCCAACATTAAGAAGATTGCCAAGCGCTCTTGCTCTTTGAGTTCCTCCTACATCTGGTGCAACACATATAAGATTTTTTTCTTTTATTTTCTTTTTAACATGTCGAGCAAATATTGGAGTTGCAAATAAGTTATCTACAGGAATATCAAAAAATCCTTGAATTTGTCCTGAATGTAAATCAACTGTCACAACTCTATCAGCTCCTGCTTTTGTGATAAGATTAGATACTAATTTTGCTGATATAGATGTTCTTGGCACAACTTTTCTATCCTGTCTTGCATAACCAAAATATGGAATGACCGCAGTAATATTTTTTGCTGATGATCTTTTTAGTGCATCTATACATAGCAATAATTCCATTAAGTTGTCATTTGCGGGAGAGGAAACCGATTGAATAATAAAAATACTATTACCTCTTATATTTTCATTAATTTCAATATAGATTTCTCCATCAGCAAATTTCTTGATACTGGAATTTACAAGTTTTGTTTTTAAAAATTGAGAAATCTTTTTACTTAAAGGTTGATTGCTATTGCCAGTTAATAATTTCATGAATTTTTAGAATTAATCATAATTAACGAAATATTTCTACCATAATCATTCTCTTTAAGATGAATTGATCTTCTAGCACTAAAAAAATTGTTTTTTATATCAAACGTATCTTTATTTAGCACATCTATTCTATTAACTCCACTATGCTTTATGGAGTTCTTAACAAAATTTCTTAAATTAAAATAAATCCTATTTTTTGTAATTTTGAAAAATATTTTATTTTTATTGTTTTTCTTTAAGAATTTTTTTTTGAAATCATATTTGACTTCATAATTATTTTGAGAAATACATGGTCCTATAGCAGCAATCAAATCGTTTGGTTTATATCCTTTATTCACAATGAATTTTATAACTTTTCGTATTATATCTTTATAGGCACCTTTCCAGCCCGCATGGATTGCTGCAATAATAGAGTTTTTTTTATCTGATATTAAAATTGGAACACAGTCAGCTGTTAAAACTCCAATAGGAAGATTATTTTTGTTTGTGATAATTGCATCTGCTTCAACTTTTTTAGTTTTTTTATTTTGATTTTTATCAATAAACACAAACTTACAACTATGAATTTGTTTAACTAGATAAATTTCATTAGTGTTTTTATTTATTTTTTTCCTAACAATATCTAAATTTTTATTTATAGCTCTTTTATTGTCATTAGATCCTGGACCACAATTTAGACTTTGATAAATACCTTTAGACACCCCGCCTTTTTTGTTAAAAAATCCATGTTTGATATTATGTGAAGATAATTTTTTTGACTTAATCAATTTAAAAACCTACCTTAAATGAATTATTTTTTTTTGTTACAAACATTACTTTAAACAAAGAACCCATTTTATCTTCATCAATTAGTCTACCAACTCTATAAAATAAATCTGCTTTCTTTGAAAATTGAAGTTTTTTAGAAATAATTTCAGCTCTTTGCATTATTCCCATATTTAAAAGAAAGTTTCTCTGATTGATGTAAATACTTTTTAGTTTTTTTAAACTTCGTATAAATTTTTTAAGAAAGTAAAAGTTCAAATTATAAGTGATATCTCTATTGCCAATATTATCTAAAATGTTGGCATATTTATGATTTTGAATAGCTTGAAGAGTATCTTTAAATTTATTTTCTGAATATCCATAATCAAATAACAATAAACCACCATCATTTTTATTAATAATTTTTCCTATATCTCTTAAATATTTTAAGGAGAGAGGAGAATACTCAATAAACTTTTGTTTTTTTATGATTTCAGAAAACAAGTCTTTTTTGTACTTTTTAATGTCTATTTTTTTTTGTCTAATTTCCCCTTTATTTTGTAAAATTTCTACATATTTCTCATACCAATCAGTTTTGATTTTAGTTAGATGTTTTATCGGTAAAGCATCAAAAAATTCATTAGCGATAAAT
This sequence comes from Candidatus Pelagibacter sp., assembly GCF_052049935.1. GTDB lineage: Bacteria > Pseudomonadota > Alphaproteobacteria > Pelagibacterales > Pelagibacteraceae > Pelagibacter. The sequence goes on from NZ_JBNGZA010000007.1 coordinate 27,283, forward strand.
ATTATAGGATTTTTTTTTTTAAATTCTAATTTCTTTTTCCAAGAGATTTTTTGTGAAGAAATATTTTTTTTTTGAATATCAATCAAAGTTTTGCTTTTTTCATATATTAAAAAATTACAAGAATTATAAAAATTAGGAAAATTTTTTAATGTATTTATTATTCCTTTCATGAGTGCCCCATTACCAGCACCTAATTCAATTATATCAATTTTTTTCGGCTGATTTAGATGATTCCAATATGAAACTAACCAAATAGAAATCATTTCAGAAAATAGAATAGAAATATTTGGAGCAGTTATAAAATCTCCATTTTTTCCAAATGGGTTTTTTTTTATGTAATATCCTTTCTTTTTGTCATAAAGAGCATAATCAATAAAATTATCTAAAGATAATACTTTGCTTTTATTTTTTTTCATTTTTTAAAGAAAAAATTGTAATTCCAATTGCTAAGAAAATTATACTAATAATTTGACCCAAGGTTAGATTTAAGAGCAGATATCCAATTTGTTCATCAGGTACTCTATAAAATTCACAAATAAATCTAAATATAGAATAAAAGATTAAAAATATTCCAGAAATATACCCTGGATTTAAATTTTTTGATCTTTTTTTAACAAATATTAAAATTACAAATAATACTATTCCTTCAAGAAATGCTTCGTACAATTGGGAGGGGTGTCTATAAATTTCATCTACTTTTAAAAACTTAACAGACCAAATTACTTCTGCAGCTTTTCCATAAAGTTCTGAATTTATAAAATTAGCAATTCTTCCTAAAAATAATCCAACCGGTGTCACAATTGCTATCACATCAAGAAATTCAAAAACATCTAAATTTTTTGATTTTGAAAATAATATTGACGCAAGTATTACACCAAGTAGACCCCCATGAAATGACATTCCCCCATTCCATATTTGAAAAATCTCTAGTGGATTATTGAAAAAATAACTAAAGTCATAGAAAAAAACGTAACCCAATCTTCCTCCAAGAATAATTCCAACGATTACATAAGTGATATAATCATCAAAAGCTTCCTTTATTTTGTCATTATCAATAAAGAATTTCTTACCAAGATACCATCCAATTAAAATTCCAAAAATATAAGCTAAGGAATACCATCTTATTTCTAAAGACAGGATTGTAAATGCAACTGGGTCAAAATTATTAATGAACATTTAGTTAAATGATTATAAGTTATTTTTAATATTAAATAAAATTATGAAAAATTCAAAATTTGTTTTTGATAAATTATCCGAAGTTTTTGAAAAAGGCTTAATAACCTCTAAAGATTTAGGCAATGAGATTTTCAATATACTTAGATCTAAAAGAGATGAGATTGTTTTCAAAATGAAATTAACTAGCAAAGATGAATTTGAAGTTTTAGCAAAAAGGGTTGAAAACCTAGAAAATAAGATAGCAAAATTAAAACAAACTAAGACTAAAACTGTTGTTAAAAAAAAAATTAAACGGGTAAAAAAATCTTAACTTCTAGCCCATTTAATTTAGATTTGTTCAATCTAATATAGCCCCCATGAGATCTTATTATATCAGAGGCAATTGATAAGCCTAAGCCAACACTAGATTTTGCTTCCGCTCTTCCTTTATCAATTTTATAAAATGGTTTAAATACATTATTGTACTCTGCCTCTGGTATACCTGGACCATCATCTCCAATAATTATAAACAGATTTTTACTTTTTTTAGATAATGAAACATCTACTTTTGATCCATATTTAATAGCATTATCTATAATATTATTGAAACATCTTCTTAATAAATTTTTTCTTCCATTTATATAAATTTCACCAATTATATCTTTTGAAATATTTTTATTTTCGTATTTATGAATAATCTCATCCATTAGTAAGGAAATATTAAATATCTCATTTTTTTCTGAAAAATTTGAGCTTGTAAATTGTAAATACTCATTAAGCATTTTTTCCATCTCATTTATATCTTCACTAAGTTTTGATGAAATTTCTTGATCCTTAATGAATGCAAGTTGCAATTTCATTCTTGTTAATGGTGTTCTTAAATCATGACTTATACCTGAGAGCATTTCTGATCTTTGGTTGAGATGTCTTTGAATTCTTTTTCTCATTTTTTCAAATTCATATCCAGCTTGTCGAATTTCTAAAGAACCTGATGGTCTGTACTCATCAACGTCTTCACCACGACCAAATTTTTCAGCAGCTCTTGCTAAATTTGTAATAGGTCTAGTTTGATTTTTTAAAAAAATCATAGCTATTACGATTAAAACTATAGCTGGGACTGTTATCCATAAACCAAACAATCTTGCAGAAGAATTTGATACTCTATCTTTGGGAAATAAAAATTCAAAATATCCATTCTTATATTTTATTCGAACATTGATTAATTCTAAATAATCAGTTGTGCTGAACCAAAATTTTTGATTTCCTATACTTGATTTTAATTCTCGTCTTAAAGATCTATCTAAAGGACTAAACCATCTTTCATTTATTTTGAAATCAAATTCTTCATCCTCAATAAATTTAATATTTAGATCTAAATAAATTGAAAATAGGTCTATTAAATATTCTTTATCGTTATCTTCATTATCATAAGCAACAATGAATGTATCAATTTCACTAACCAACGCTCTTGTAAGACCCTTATTAGTTTTAATCCAAAGGCTATCAAAAAATACAATTGTAACAACTAACTGCAATAAGATTACTGGAGTAGCTACAATTAAAAGTGCTCTATAAAATAATCTTTTAGGTAATAGATTTTTTACAAACTTATTCAATCCATAAAACATAACCACTACCTCTTAATGTTTGTAAAAATTTTGGATTTTTTGGATCTAATTCAATTTTTTTTCTTAATCTTGTAATAATTACATCTACAGATCTTTCCTTATCTATATTGATCAACTTTCCAATATCTTCTCTAGAAAAAGTTTTTCCTGGGTTATTTATCATTTTTTCTAAAATAATTTTTTCTGTATTGTTTATTTTGAATTCTTCACTTTCTTTATGTATTAGCAATTTATTTAAATCAATTTTGATATTTGAGAATTCTACAATTCTTTTCTGTTCAATAGTTTTAGTTTTATTTAAAATATTTTTAATTCTTAGTACTAATTCTCTTGGCTCAAATGGTTTTGGTAAATAATCATCAGCTCCAATTTCAAGACCTGCCACACGTTCATCTGCATCACCTTTGGCAGTCAAAAGTATTATTGGTGTTTTAATAGTACTTTTGTGTTCTTCAATAAACTCTAAGCCATTTTTTCCAGGCATCATTATATCCAAGACAATGATATCAAATTTAACAATTTTGATTTTTTCTGATGCATTTTCAGCACTATTTGATGTAGTAACTAAAAAGTTATTTTCATTAAGATACTTCTTGACCAAATCCCTTATGCCGTCATCATCGTCAACAACCAAAATATGAGCTAGAAAATTATCCATTAATTATTTTCTTTAAAACATTATCAAAGTTAATTACTTCTTCTGATTTAGAACTCAATAAAGCGGCATAAATACGTTTTTTTTGAATTTCAAAAATTTCTTTAAATAATTTCTTTCCCTTTTCATCTAAATATACGTGTTTAACCCTGGTATCTTTTTCATCTTTTTCAAATCTAATTACTTCAAGTTTTGTCAGATCTTTAAGAACTCTATTTAAGCTTTGTTTTGTTACTTTTAATTTTTGTAATAATTCAGAAATTGAAATACCCTCATACATTGACAACAGGTGTATAACTTTATGATGAGCTATTCCAATTGAGTGCTTATCCAATATCTTTTTAGGATCTGCAAAAGTGTCTCTGTATGCAATGAAAAGTTTCTCTATAAGATCTTTTAATTGATCGTCTTTTAAATAAAGTAATTCTTTCATTATGGGTAAGTTATATTGACATATTGAAGATACAAAGATAATTTTCAATTAAATTAAAATAAATTTTCTTACATGATACCCTACGATAAAAGAGACGGAAAAATTTGGTATAATGGCGAACTTGTAGATTGGACTGATGTAAAAGTTCATGTTCTAAGTCATGGTTTACATTACGGGAGCTGTGTTTTCGAAGGAGAAAGAGTTTATGATGGCTCTATCTTTAAGCTAGAAGAACATACTTCTCGTTTTTTTTATTCTGCGAAAAGAATGGGTTTTGAAATACCTTATAGTGAAGAAGAAATTAATTTGGCATCTAAAAAAATCATTGCAACTCAAAAAGTAGAAAATGGATATGTTAGACCAGTGGCTTGGAGAGGAAGTGAGATGATGGCAATTTCAGCACAACAGACGAAAATCCATGTTGCAATTGCTACCTGGGAATGGGGATCTTACTTTGACCCGAAACTAAAAGTTGAGGGTATAAAATTAAATATTTCTAAATGGAGAAGACCTGCTCCAAATACAATACCTTGGGATACAAAGGCTGCGGGGTTATATATGATTTGTACTTTATCAAAACATGAGGCAGAAAAAGATGGTTACACTGACTCTTTGATGTTAGATCATGAGGGTAATATTGCAGAGGCGACAGGAGCTAACATTTTTTTTAAAGATAAAAATGGAGAATTGCACACACCAGTTCCAGATTCTTTTTTAGATGGAATAACAAGAAGAACAGTGATTGATATTGCTAGATCAAAGAACATTAAAGTAAATGAGAGAAAAATTAGCCCTAATGAACTGAAAGATTTTGTAGGTTGTTTTCTTACAGGAACTGCGGCTGAGGTAACTCCAGTTTCTTGTATTGCTGACAACAAATTTAAAGTCTGTGATACTATTATTGACTTAAATGAAAGCTATCAATCTTTGGTGAGAAAGAAAAAAGCAGCTTAATTTTTGCTATCTTCCGATATAGCGTGGTCTATACCTTTTCTAAGATATTCATAACCAGTATATAAAGTTAAAAAGGCTGATAACCATAAAAGAATTATCCCAATTGTTTGAGCATTATAATCTTGAAAATTTATAATTTTGTTTCCAGTTTTACCAGACAATAAAAGACCAATTGAAACCATTTGAAGTACAGTTTTTAATTTTGATAAGTTTGAAACAGGCAGTTTTATTCTTCCCTTAGCAAGAAATTCTCTTAAACCAGATACAAGAATTTCTCTAGTTAGAATTATTATTGCTGCAATTACCTCGTAGTTTTTTATAGTTCCATTCATCACTAATAAAATAAGCGCTGCAGCAACTATAATTTTATCAGCTATTGGATCTAATAATTCACCAAGTTTAGACTCTTGCTCCATCATTCTTGCAAGCATTCCATCTAAAAAATCTGTAAAAGAGGCAACAATAAATAGGACTAAAGCAATTATATCACCATAAAAACCTGGTAGAAAAAAAGCAATAACAAAAAAAGGAACAATTATTATTCTTCCAATTGTAAGTATGTTAGGAATTTTTTTTAACATTTTTTATTCGTGAAAAAAGTTATATATCTTTTTGGCAACTTTTTCCTCAACTCCTTCAACTGATTTGATTTCATCTAAACTAGCAGATTCAACTGCTCTTGCAGAGCCAAAGTGATTTAATAAAGCTCTTTTTCTTATTGATCCAATACCCTCAATTTGATCTAAAAGAGACTTGCTTATCCCTTTTTTCCTTTTAGCTCTATGAGCACTTATTGCAAATCTATGAGACTCATCTCTAATTCTTTGTAAGAAAAAAAGAGTAGGGTCATTTCTAGTAAATTTATATTCTTTACCATTATGAAAGAATGTTTCATTTCCGCTATTTCTCATTTTACCTTTAGCAATAGCAATTAATGGAATGTCATGAAGACCTAATTCGTTCAGAGTCTCTCGAGCCACTGAATATTGGCCCTTACCCCCATCAACCATCACTAGATCTGGAAATGATAAATAATTGTCTTTTTCTTGCACTGCTTTTTTAAATCTTCTATTCAATACTTCTCTCATCATTCCATAATCATCTTGTTCATTACCTTTGGTTTTAATATTGAATTTTCTATATCTTTTTTTGATAAAACCTTCTTCTCCATAAGTAATTAAAGCTCCAACGCTGTTTGTGCCTTGAATATGACTGTTATCATACACTTCAATCAAACTTACATTTGTTTCCAAATTAAATTTTTTAGCAACTGAGTCAAAAAGATCTTTATTATTTTGACTTTCATATAGTTTTCTATTTAAACTATCTTTAGCATTTTTAATTGCTTGATGAATAACTTTTAACTTAGAACCTTTTTTAGCCACAGAAATCGTAATTTGTTTATTTTCTTTTTGCGTTAAAGTTTTTTCAATTAAAGTTTTCTCTTTAATTTCTTCTGACAGTATAATTGACGATGGAACACTTTTATTTTCGTAAAATTGAGAAACAAATGAATTAATTATTTCATTCAGACTTTCATCTGGATCATGCTTGGGAAAAAATGCTTGATTGCCCCAATTTTGTTTAGACCTATAAAAAAATACCTGAATACAAGTTTTACCGGATTCTTTATAACCAGCAATTACATCTGCTTCGACTAAATTTGCTTCATTAACTCTTTGAGATGATTGAATTATATTTAGAGATTTTATTCTATCTCTTAAAATAGCTGCTTTTTCAAAATCTAGTTCTTCACTTGCCTTTTCCATTTGATCAGAAAGATTTTTTTGAATTTTTCGAGATTTTCCTGAAACAAACTCAATAGCATCATTGACCGTTTGTTTGTAGTCATCTTCTTTTATATATCCAACACAAGGACCAGAACATCTTTTAATTTGATACAATATACATGGTCTCTCTCTATTTTTAAAAACTGTGTCATCACAAACTCTTAAATGAAATATTTTTTGTATCATTTTGATAGTCCAATTTGCAGAACCAGCAGAAGCAAAAGGTCCAAAATAGAATCCTTCTTTAGTTTTCTTACCTCTATGTCTTTTAATTTGAGACCATTTTTCTTTGTTACCAATATAAATAAAAGGAAAAGATTTATCGTCTCTTAATAAAATATTAAATCTTGGTTTATGTTTTTTGATTAAGTTGGCTTCTAACAATAAGGCTTCACTCTCATTAGAAGTAGTTGTTATCTCCAATTTCCTCGTTTGAGATAACATTCTTTCAGTTCTAATTATGTGATTTTTTTCTGCAACATAACTTTTTAATCTATTTGGTAAATTTTTTGCTTTTCCAACATAAAGAATTTCTTCTTTATCATTTAGCATTCTGTAAACACCAGGCAACTTTGGAATTAAAGGAAGCTCTTTTTTAATGACTTCCTTACCTATATCAGAACTTATCATGACTTCTTTTTTTGGTAATTTGAATACCAACTGAAGAGCATTCTTTAAGGATTTCCAATTTTTCAATTTTTAACATTATCTTTGCAATTCTTTTATCTTTGAATAATTCATCAAAAACTGCTTCTGCTAATGTTTCTAAGAAATTGTAATGTTTCTTTTTAACTAGTTTTGTAATTAATTTTACAATCGTGCCGTAATTTACAATTGATTTAATATCTTTATCATTTGTAGGTTTTTTGTCCTCATAATCTATTTCAAGGCTAAATTTGACTTTTTGAGATTTTTCTTTTTCGAAGTCATAATAACCTAATTTTAAATCTAAAATTAATTCATTAATTAAAATTTTCTTTTCATAATTGAAAAGATTTTTTGTTTTATTAATTTTAACTAATTTTAAGTTATTCTTTTTCATTCTTTTGTCCCGATTATATCTGGAGTTTTCCAATTCATATTTTGTCCACTATCAATAGCTAATACTTGACCTGTAATAGATCTATTTTTGATAAAAAAGTCAACAGCATTACAAATCTCATTAACATCTACTTGTCTTTTGAGAGGTGTTGCTAAATATTGTTTTTTGAAGTGTTTTTCTGATTGTCTGATATTTTTTATAGTTGGCCCTGGCGCAATTCCATTTACTCTTACATCAGGTGAAAGACTCATAGCGCTAGTTTTGGTTAAAGTATAAAGACCTGTTTTACTTAAAGTATAAGAAAAAAAGAATGGAGTAAGTTTAAATACTCTTTGATCAATGATATTAATAATATTGTTATTCCCCTTTTTAATATTTTTACTAAACCCTTTTGATAATAATGCAGGTGCTTTTAAGTTAGTATTAATGTGATTATCCCAACTATTTTTTGTGAAATTATCTAATTTGTCATTCTCAAATAATGAAGCATTATTAATAAGACAATCAAAGTATTTTAATTTCGATTTTGCAAACTTTAATATTTTATTAATATCTTTTTCTTTACTCAGATCACCTTTTACTAAGTAGACTTTTGTATTATTCTTCTCTAATTGCTTTTTTAATATTTCAGCTTTTGTTTTTGACTTATTAAAATGAATTAATATTTCTTTATTTGGACCAGATAATGTTCTTGCTATAGCTGCCCCAATTCTTGTAGCGCCACCTGTAATAATTATTTTCCGTGCTTCCATTTTTTATCTCTTTTTTTTGTAACTTTAGTTCCAGGCATACCTAATGTTGATCTACCTTTTGGATAAAGTTTATTTTTTACATCATATTGCCTGATTTTTGGATTAAGAGTTATTTCTAGCTCTGTACTTTCTAGTTTTCTAATTTCATCTCTAATTTTTGCTGCTTCTTCAAACTCTAAATTAGATGCTGCTTCTTTCATTTTTTTATCAAGAGCTTTTAAATGTTTTTTTAAGTTTCCACCAACATTTGAGCCTTCACTTATTTTTACATAATCTTTTTCATAAACACTTTCTAATATGTCACTAATTTCTTTTTTTACAGATTTAGCATCAATTTTATGTTTTTTATTATATGCAAGTTGAATTTTTCGCCTTCTCTCAGTTTCTTGTATAGCTTTTTTTATACTTTTGGTTTCTTTGTCAGCGTATAAAACAACCTTACCATCAACATTTCTTGCAGCTCTTCCAATAGTTTGAATTAAAGAAGTTTCAGATCTTAAAAATCCTTCTTTGTCAGCATCTAATATTCCAACTAATGCACATTCTGGTATGTCTAATCCTTCTCTTAATAAATTAATACCAACAAGCACATCAAAAACCCCCATTCTTAGGTCTCGCATGATTTCTATTCTTTCAAGCGTATCAATATCTGAGTGAAGATACCTAACTTTTATTCCATTTTCGTGCAGGTATTCAGTTAAATCTTCTGCCATTTTTTTTGTAAGGGTGGTGACTAAAACTCTATGATTGTTTTCTATAACTTGTTTGCATTCATGCATTAAGTCATCCACTTGATTTTTTGCTGGTCTTATTTCAACAGGTGGATCAATCAGTCCAGTTGGCCTTATCACTTGGTCAATAAATTTACCTTTTGTTTGTTCAAGTTCCCAAGGACCTGGTGTTGCAGACACAAAAACAGTTTGAGTTCTCATTAAATCCCATTCTTCGAATTTTAGTGGTCTGTTATCCATACATGAAGGAAGTCTAAAACCATATTCTGCTAATGTACTTTTTCTTGATCTATCACCTTTGTACATACCATTAAGTTGAGGAACTGTTACGTGACACTCATCAACAAAGATTAATGTATTATCTGGAAAATATTCAAAAAGTGTAGGTGGTGGTTCTCCTGGTTTTCTACCTGATAAAAATCTAGAGTAGTTTTCAATACCTGCACAAGACCCTGTTGCTTCAATCATTTCTAAATCAAATTTAGTTCTTTCTTCTAATCTTTGTGCTTCTAGAAGTTTATTTTCAGATCTATGTTTTTTTAAAGTTACTTCTAATTCTCTCTTAATATTTATAATAGCTTGCTCTATTGTTGGTTTAGGAGTTATGTAATGACTATTTGCATACACTTTAACTAAGTTTAGATCTCTAACTTTGTCACCAGTTAATGGATCAAATTCTTCGATTTGTTCTAACTTATCTCCAAATAAACTTAGTCTCCATGCTCTATCTTCTAAGTGAGAAGGGAATATTTCAAGATACTCTCCTCTTGCTCTAAAGGTCCCTCTGTAAAAATTTTGATCATTCCTTTTATATTGAAGAGCAACTAATGATTTAATTAATTGTTCTCTGTTGTAATCGTAATTCTTTTGAAGAGTTAAAGTCATTTTACTATATGCTTCAACCGAGCCTAATCCATAAATACAAGATACACTTGCAACAATTAACACATCATCTCTCTCCAAAAGAGATCTCGTTGCTGAGTGTCTCATTCTATCTATCTGTTCATTAATAGAGGCTTCTTTTTCAATGTAAGTATCTGATCTTGGCACATATGCTTCTGGTGTGTAGTAATCATAGTAAGAGACAAAATATTCAACAGCGTTATCTGGAAAGAAAGTTTTCATTTCCCCATAAAGTTGGGCAGCTAAAGTTTTGTTAGGTGCTAAAATTAATGCTGGTCTATTGGTAGCTTCAATTACTTTTGCCATTGTAAAGGTTTTTCCAGATCCAGTAACGCCTAACAATACTTGATTAAATTCCTCTTTGTTTGCTCCATTAACAAGTTTTTTTATTGCTTCTGGTTGGTCGCCCGCAGGTTTAAAATCAGATTTAATTTTGAATTTTTTTCCACCTTCAAGTTTTCCACTGATTTTCGGGTTTTTACTTTGAATATCTGTAATTAAATCTTGATATGTATTTTCCATATATTAAAGAAGGTAGTAAAATTAATTAATATTTCAATGAGTATAATATCAGACAGTTTAAAAAGAATTAAACCATCCCCAACTATAGCTGTTACTCAGAAAGCAAGAGAATTAAGAGCGGCTGGTAAAGATGTGATAGGTCTTGGTGCAGGTGAGCCTGATTTTGATACACCAGACAATATTAAGAATGCAGCGATAAAGGCAATAAAAAGTGGAGACACTAAATATACAGCAGTAGATGGAACTCCAGCATTAAAAAAAGCTATTGTAGATAAGTTTAAAAGAGAAAATAAAATCAACTATACTACTGATCAAATCACTGTTGGAACTGGTGGAAAACAAGTTTTATATAATGCCTTTATGGCAACCCTTAATAAAGGTGATGAAGTAATTATTCCTGCACCTTTTTGGGTTTCTTATCCTGATATGGTTTTATTAGCAGGTGGAAAACCAAAAATAGTTAAATGTACTGAGCAAGAAGGATTTAAGCTTACTCCTAGTAAACTTAAAAAAGCAATTACAAAGAAAACAAAATGGTTAATTTTAAATTCACCTTCTAATCCAACTGGTGCTGGTTATACAAAAAAAGAAATTCAAAATTTGGCAAAAGTTTTAGTCAAAAATAAAAAAGTTCATATTTTAAGTGATGATATCTATGAACATATCAAGTATGATAATTTCAACTTTTTTACAATTGCACAGATTCCTCAATTAAAAGATAGAACCTTAACAATGAATGGTGTAAGTAAATCTTATGCAATGACTGGTTGGAGAATAGGTTATGCGGCTGGTCCAAAAGATATAATTAAAGCTGTTGGAAAAATTCAATCACAATCTACTTCAAATCCTTCTTCTATTAGCCAGGCTGCAGCTGTTGAAGCACTAAACGGTAACCAAGGTTTTATAAAAAAAAGATCAAAAGCGTTTAAGGAAAGAAGAGATTTTGTGGTGAAAAGCTTAAATGATATTGATGGAATAAATTGTTTAACACCTGAAGGGGCTTTTTATGTTTTCCCTAGTTGCAAGGGATTATTGAATAAAAAGACAGGGTTAAAAACAGATACTGAATTTGTTCAAAAATTACTAGAAAAATCTAATGTTGCAGTTGTTCAAGGTTCAGCATTTGGGTTAGATGGTTATTTTAGGATTTCTTATGCAACATCTATGAAGAACTTACAAAAAGCAATGAGCAGAATTAAATCTTTTTGTGAAAGCCTTAATAAATAGTTTAGTGAGATAAGAATTTCTCAGCTTCCAGAGCCGCCATACAACCCATTCCAGCCGCAGTTACAGCTTGTCTGAAAGTTTTGTCTTTAACATCTCCAGCAGCATAAACTCCTGGTATGTTTGTTTCAGTAGAATCTGGTTTGGTAATTAAATAACCTTCTTTATCCATTTCAAGTTGCTCTTTGAATAGTTGTGTTGCTGGGTCATGGCCAATTGCGATAAATAAGCCATCTAATTTCATTTCTTCAACATTATTCGTTTTTAGGTTTTTAACTTTAATTCCTTTTACATTTTTTGGTTCATTATCACCAATTACATCTTCAACAACAGAATCCCAAATTACTTCTATTTTTTTATTTTCCATCAATTTTTGTTGGAGCATTTTTTCAGCTCTTAATGTATCTCTTCTGTGAATTAATTTTACTTTTGATGCAAATTTAGTTAGGAACATTGCTTCTTCGACAGCAGCGTTACCACCACCAACAACTGCAACTTCTTTATCTTTAAAAAAGAAACCATCACATGTTGCGCAAGCCGAAACACCAAAACCTCTAAACTCTTGTTCTGAATCTAAGTTTAGCCATCTTGCTTGTGCACCAGTAGATATAATTATACTGTCTGCAGTATATTTTTGACCACTATCACCAATAGCTTCAAATGGAGTAGATTTTAAATTTACTGAAGAAATATGATCTTCAATCATTTCTGTACCAACAGCTTTTGCTTGATCTTTCATTTGATCCATCAACCAAGGACCTTGGATTACATCCGCAAAGCCTGGGAAGTTTTCAACGTCTGTAGTTGTTGTTAATTGCCCACCTGGTTGAGCCCCATATACTAAAATTGGTTTCAACATCGCTCTAGCCGCATATACAGCTGCAGTATATCCTGCAGGGCCAGAACCTATAATTAATACTTTTGTGTGTTTAATTGGATTTTCATTCATATGAGAGCTATATAGTTATAAATGACAAAATTAAAAGGCTTATTATTAACTGAAGGCATGCATGGAATGATAAGTCAAGTTGAAGGCCTTGCTAAAGCTTTAGACTTAGATTTTACACACGAGAAAATTGAATTGAGTTCTTTTTGGAAGCTTATTCCACCAAGCCTAACTCCTGTGAAGGACTTTGTTTTCAAAAATAAAATAGATCAAAATTTCAATATTGTTATTTCATGTGGAAGAAAAAGTGTGATTCCATCAATATTTTTAAAAAAAAAATTTGGAAACAAGATAATGAATATTCACATTCAAGATCCAAAAGTTTCATTAAGTAATTTCGATTACATTATTGCACCAGAACATGATGGTTTGATAGGTAGAAATGTAATAACAAGTAAAGGAGCAATTCATTACTTAAGACACAAAGAACTTGATGAAAATGAGCATTATTTAAAAGATAGAATTAAAAAAGATAAATTAGTTACTTTAATAGTGGGTGGACCAAATAAATATTATAATTATGATAAATTAGAAATTGCAAATATTTTTGCAAAAATAGAAAAAAACTTCATTCAAAATGGTTACCAATTAATATTGATACCATCTATGAGAACACCAAAAAATATAGTTGAGATTGCAAAAAACTATTTTGATAAAAATCAAGTAATTGTAGATACCGTAGATAAGAAAGCCTACTTATCTTCTTTAAAATTAGCCGATCATATAGTTGTTACATGCGATTCTACCTCTATGATTTCAGAGTCTGCTATGACTGGCAAACCAATTTATGTGGCTCAAATGAAACCAATTAAAAGTAATTACAGATTTAAAAAATTCTTTGAACTATTTAAATCAATGAAAATTATTAAAGATCTTAATAATACTGTAGAAGATTGGAGTTATGATAAACTTAGTGAAACTGATAGAATATCAAGTTATATAAAAGAACAACTAACTAATTATGACTTTTCTTAACTCAATTAAAAATCATTCAAAAAAACATGAATTTCCGTTTGATCATTGGGAGTATGATAATGCTCTAAGTGATGGAGCTATTAAAGAAATAGTAGAAGCAGATATCCCAGATGTTACTAAGCATAATTTGAATTATGATGGAACAAGAGCTATCGATGGTGGTGCAGCAGAATTTAGAGAAGGGATCGCCTCAGGAGGAAAGGCTATAAAGTTTAGATGTTTTATAACTAAAGAAAATGCAAAAGAGTTTCCAAACTTAGTTGAATTTATTAATGAGCTTCAGTCCAAAGAAACTCATGAAACTATTTCAAAAATGATAAATAAAGATTTATCAAATTCTTATGTTAGAGTTGAAGTAATTTGTGATAGGGAGGGATTTTGGCTTAAACCACACTGTGATATCAAAGAAAAATTACTCTCAGGATTAATTTTTGTTAATAATGTAAATGAGTCTGAAGATCTTGGAACAGATTTTTATAATGAAAAATTAGAAAAAGTAAAAACAGTTCCGTATAAACATAATTATGGATACATGTTTACAAGTGGACCTAATACTTGGCATGGAATGGAAAAGAAAAAAATTGTTAAAGAAAGAAGATGTGTTCAAGTAAATTATGTAACTTTTCCAACAGATTGGAAAGTAAATAGTTAAATATCTTGAAGAGAATTAACTTCTAATTTTTTTGTTTTAAGAGATTTTATTCCTTGTAGACAAGCCATTGCGGTAGACATATTTGTGCAGTAAGGAACTTTATTTTTTAATGTAGCTCTTCTTAGTGCAATCGCATCATTTAATCTATGTTCACTGTTTCCTCCTCCAGTATTGATTACTAAAGCTATTTTTTTAGAGTCCAAAACATCAACAATATGAGGTCTTCCACTACTAACTTTATTGATAATTTTACATTTCATTCCAAATTTTCTTATGTACTCTGCAGTTCCTTTTGTTGCGCATAACGTAAAGTTTAATTTTATTAGTTCCTTAGCAAGTTCAATACCTTCATCTTTGTGTGAGTTTTTAAGTGATATAAATGCCAATCCTTTTGTAGGTAAAGAATTGTATGCTGATATTTGGCTTTTTGCATATGCGATACCAAAGTCTTTATCAAATCCCATCACTTCACCGGTTGATTTCATTTCTGGACCAAGAAGCACATCGCTTTGAGGAAATTTATTAAATGGGAAAACAGCCTCTTTAACTGCGTACATATTTTTAGTTTTTTCTTTCAATGAAAATTTAGATAATTGTTCACCAGCCATAACTCTTGAGGCTATTTTTGCTAATGGCAATCCTTTTGCTTTTGATACGAATGGAACAGTTCTGCTAGCTCTTGGATTAACTTCGATTACATAAATTTCATCTTTTTTAATTGCAAACTGAATATTCATGAAACCTTTTATTTTGAGCGCTAAAGCTAATTTTTTAGTTTGATTTTCAATTTCTTTAACCAAATAAGGTTTAATTGAAACAGGAGGCAAACAGCAAGCGGAGTCACCAGAATGAATTCCTGCTTCCTCTATGTGTTGCATTATTCCAGCTACATAAACTTCTTTACCATCTGAAAGAGCGTCAACATCAACTTCCATTGCATGATCTAAGAACTTATCAATTAATATTGGATTATTTTCTGCAGCTTTAAATGCTTCTAATACAAAATTTTTTAACTGACTTTTGTCATGAACAATCTCCATAGCCCTTCCACCTAAAACATATGAAGGTCTAACCATCAAAGGAAGACCAATTTTTTCTGCGATTTGAATTGCTTGATTATATGTTTTAGCTATACCGCTTTCAGCTTGTTTTAAGTCCAGTTTGTTTAATAGATTTCTAAATCTATCTCTATCTTCAGCTAAGTCTATTGAGGAGTATTGTGTACCTAAAATTGGTAATTTGTTATCGTGTAAAAATTTTGCTAATTTAATCGGTGTCTGACCGCCAAATTGAGCTATAACCCCAATTAAATTACCATTCTCTTGTTCTTTTTTGATTATATTAAATACATACTCTTCTTTAAGAGGCTCAAAATATAATCTATCACTAGTATCATAATCTGTTGAAACAGTTTCTGGATTACAATTCACCATTATGGTTTCAAAACCAGCGTCTTTTAATGAGAAGCTTGCCTGACAACAGCAATAATCAAATTCGATACCTTGTCCTATTCTATTAGGTCCTCCTCCAAGAATAACAATTTTTTTCTTTGAAGATGGATCAGCTTCGCACTCAGTATTTAAAGAAAAATTTCTTTGATAAGTAGAATACATATATGGCGTAAATGATTTAAATTCTGCCGCACATGTATCAACTTTTTTGTATACCGGTAATACTTTTAGGGCCGATCTTCTTTTTCTTATTATATCTTCTGAAGTATTTGTAAGCTCAGACAATTTCTTATCTGAAAATCCAATTGATTTTATTTTATTAAATTCTTCAAAATTTTTTGGTAATCCTTTATTTTTAATTTTATTTTCATTATCAACAATTTCTTTTATTTGCTCTAGAAACCAAGGATCAACTTTTGATAAATTGTAAATTTTTTTAAGATTAATTTTTTTTCTAATTGCTTCAGCAATTAAGAGTATTTTATTTGGAATATTTTCTTTTAATTTTTTCTCAATTTGGCTTTTATTTAAATCAAAAATTCTATCCAAACCAGAAAACCCTGTCTCTAAAGATACCAATGCTTTTTGCAAAGATTCCTTGAAGTTTCTTCCAATGGCCATTGCTTCACCAACAGATTTCATAGATGTACCAAGTTCAGCTGGTGATGTTTGAAATTTCTCAAAAGTAAATCTTGGAATTTTAGTTACAACATAATCAATACTTGGTTCAAATGAAGCTGGTGTAACTTTCGTTATTTCGTTTTTTAATTCATCTAATGTGTAACCAACAGCAAGTTTAGCTGCAACTTTAGCAATTGGAAAACCTGTTGCTTTAGAGGCTAATGCAGATGATCTAGAAACCCTAGGATTCATTTCTATTACAACCATTCGTCCATTTTTAGGATTGATTGCAAACTGAACATTAGACCCACCTGTTTCAACTCCTATTTTTCTCAAGCATGCAATGGAAGCATTTCTCATCACCTGATACTCTTTATCAGTCAATGTCAGAGCAGGGGCAACTGTAACAGAATCCCCTGTGTGAATTCCCATTGGATCAATATTTTCAATTGAACAAATAATAATGCAGTTGTCTTTTCTATCTCTAACAACTTCCATTTCAAATTCTTTCCATCCTTGTAAGCATTCTTCTACTAAAACTTGGCTTACAGGTGACTCATGCAGACCATTAGATACAATTTTGATATAATCTTTTTTTGTTCTAGCTATACCACCACCAAGACCACCAAGAGTAAAAGCGGGTCTAATTATTGCAGGTAAACCAATTTGTTTTAAAGCTTTTGATGCTTGTTTAATGTTATTTACGATTTGTGACTTTGGTAAGTCCAAACCAATATCTAACATATTTTTTCTAAACTTTTTTCTATCTTCAGCATTTGAAATAGCTTTTGAATTTGCTCCTATTAGTTCAATTTTATATTTTTTAAGAATTCCTTTTTTTTCCGCATCCATTGCAAGATTAAGAGCTGTTTGACCTCCCATTGTTGGTAAAATTGCATCTGGTTTTTCTTTTTTAAGAATTTTTTCTAAAACTTCTAAAGTAATCGGTTCTATATAAGTTTTGTCAGCAACATCTGGATCAGTCATAATTGTTGCTGGATTTGAGTTGATTAATATTACTTTATAACCCTCATCTCTTAATGCTTTACAAGCTTGAGTTCCTGAATAATCAAATTCACATGCTTGACCAATGATAATTGGACCTGCTCCTACAACTAATATTTTTTTAATATCTTTTCTTTTTGGCATTTTTTTTCATTGAGTTAATAAATTCTTGAAATAGATAAACACTATCTTGTGGACCAGGATTAGATTCAGGATGGTATTGAACAGAAAAAATTGGTTTGTTTTTTAATTTTATTCCTTCAATTGAGTTATCAAATAAAGATTTGTGAGTTACTTCTATATTTTTGGGTAAACTTTCTTTTATAACTTCAAAACCATGATTTTGACTTGTGATTTCTACTTTATCATGAATAAGATTTTTAACTGGGTGGTTTGCTCCTCTATGTCCCAATTTCATTTTCTTTGTTTTTCCTCCAAGCGTTAAAGCTAAGATTTGATGGCCTAAACAAATACCAAATATTGGTAAATTTTTTTTAATCAAATCTTTTATTATCTGAATTGCGTATTTACCTGTAGCCGCTGGATCACCCGGACCATTAGATAAAAATATTCCACTAGGTTTGAGAGCTAGGATTTTATCAGCTTTAGTATCACAAGGAACAACAGTAACTTTACATTTAAAATCTGAAAAATATCTTAAAATGTTTTTTTTTATTCCATAATCTATAGCTATAACATGATAAGAGTTTTTATTATTTTTCTTAAATCCATCTTCTTTCTTCCATGTTTTAAATCCTTTCCAGATAAAATTTTTCTTAGTACTTACTTCTTTCGCTAGATCTAAGTTTTTTAATCCACTCCAATTAATTGTGTTCCTAGTTAAACTATTAAGATTAAATTTACCTTTTTTTGAATGAGAAATTGTTCCTTTTGGAGCACCTTTATCTCTAATAAAATTAGTTAAACTCCTTGTATCTAAACCTGTTATCCCAACAATTTTATTTTTTTTAAGCCAGTTATCCAAATGAGATAACGCTCTGTAATTTGATGGATCAGTTATCTCTGAATTAATTATTACTCCTCTAGTCCAAATTTTATCAGACTCAACATCTTCTTTATTAGTCCCAACATTTCCTATGTGTGGGAAGGTAAAATTGATTATTTGACCCGCATATGATGGGTCGGAAATTATTTCTTGATATCCAGTAAGAGATGTATTGAAACAAACCTCACCTGTTGCAGTTCCTTGATAACCTAGACCAATACCTTTAAATATTTTTCTATTTTCAAGAACTAAAACGCCTGTGTGTAAATCTGAGATTTTTTTTGAGTTAATTTTTTTTCTTTTTTTTATCAATTACAACTCATGAGTTAAAGGTAATTACAATAATTGAATTATTATCGCAACCGATATGTATTATAAAACTGTGAAAAAACAATTTTTTCTTTTGACCATTTTTATCTTTCAAGTAGATTAAAAAAATTATGTCTTTGAAAGAAACAATCGAAACTGAATATAAAAATGCCCTTAAAGCTAAAGATAAATCTAAAATCTCAACTTACAGGTTAATTTTATCTTCTATTAAGGATTTAGATATCACAAATAGATCAGGCCCGAATAAAAAAGAAACTGATGATGACGATATTAAAAAAGTTTTAAAGAAGATGGTTAAACAAAGAGCCGAATCGATTGAAATATATAAAAAGAATAATCGAACAGATCTTTTGGAAGTTGAACAAAATGAACATGATATTTTAACAAGTTTTTTACCAAAACAATTAAGCGAAGAAGAGACAAAAAAAATCTGTGAGCAAATAATTTCAAAAACTGGAGCCACCTCAGTTAAAGACATGGGCAAGGTGATGGGTGCCCTTAAAAAAGAACATTCTGATGAAATAGATTTTGTAAAAGCAGGCTCTTTAATAAAAGAATTATTAAATAAGTAATGAAATATCCCAAAGAGTACCTTGATGAGATTAAATCAAGATTAAAAGTATCAACTGTTGTTTCAAAAACAGTGGATCTAAAAAAAAGAGGAAAAGAATTTGTTGGCTTATCTCCATTTAAAAATGAAAAAACACCTTCATTTACTGTAAATGATGAAAAAGAATTTTATCATTGTTTTGCTACTTCAGAACATGGGAATATTTTTGATTTTGTAATGAAAACCCAAAATTTAAAGTTTGGTGAAGCCGTTAGATACTTAGCTAATATAGCAGGTATGCAACCTTATATGTTTTCCAAACAAGATGAAGAAAGAGAGAAGAAGTGGAAAGAATATTCAATGATCTATTCACGTTACGTTGATTATTATCATAATGAATTATTAAAAAATGAAACTTATTCTAATGCTAGAGATTATTTAAAAAATAGATCTTTAGGAAAAGAAATTGTAAAAAAATTTAAGATTGGTTTTGTTGATTATAATTCTACTTTTATTGAAAAATTTAAAGATGAATTTAAAGAGAACGCTTTATTAGAAACGGGATTATTTTTCATTGATGATAAAAAAAATAAGTTAGTGGAAAGATTTAGAAATAGAATAATTTTTCCAATAAATAATTTGTCTGGACAACCAATTGCTTTGGGTGGAAGAATAATTGAAAAGAAAGATTACCTAGCAAAATACATTAATTCACCTGAAACAAATTTTTTTAAAAAGGGATCAAATTTATATAATTTAGATGTTGCTAGAAAACTTTCCAATAAGTCAGAGAATATATTTTTGGTAGAAGGATATATGGATGTTGTTGGTTTAAATAAAAATGAAATTGAAAATGTAGTTGCAAATTTAGGAACATCTTTGACTGATAGACAAATTTTAACTTTAAACCAATTTTTTGATGATATTATAATTTGTTTTGATGGTGATGAGAGTGGATACAAAGCTGCTTTAAGAGCAGCAGAAAATTCAATTATAGAATTACAACCCGATAAACAGATTTCTTTTTTATTTTTACCTGAAAATGAAGATCCGGATAGCTATGTTAATAAAAATGGAAAAAGCAGTTTTTTAGATTTTTCAAAAAATAGTAAACTATCAATTCATCAATTTATTTTTAATCATTATAAGCAACAAACAAACAATGATCCTTCATCTTTAGCTATATTTGAAAAAAAATTAAGAAATATTGCAAATAGCATTAAAGACGCGTTAATCAAAAAATATGTATTAGAATACTTTTTAGAGAAAATTTCAGAATTGACACCACATCAATCACAAAAAAAAACAAGATTTACAAAAAAAATTAAATCTTTAGAGGAAACAAAAAAACGTTTTAAAGAAAGCAAACAATTTAGTGGTGCTGAGCTAAAAGAGTTTTCTCTTCTTTATTTAATGATAAATAAATCAAATACTTTTCAGGAAAATATTAGTCTTTTAGATGATGTAAAAATATTTTCAGACGAAAATAAAATAATATTTAATTCTATATTTGAGAAATTAAAACAAGAGGAAAAGTTTAATCTGGAAAATTTAGATCTAGACAATCAAATAGTTGATAGAATAAATCGATTTGCACCAATTAAGCATATACTTAAAAAAAAAATTGATAATGATTTTGAGGTTATTGAAATTCTTGAAGACATAAAGAGAGATTTAAATAATTATGACTTGGAGTTCAGAATCCAAGAATTGGAGTCGAGATTTTCTAAAGATTTTAGTGAAGATACTTTTAATGAGCTAAAAGAGCTTAAAAAAAGACAAAATATCAATTAATTTTTTGAAAATAAATAATGGATTTTTGCTTTTAAGAGATTATATAAGTCTTTCAAATATTTTACTGTGGAAAGAATAATTACTAAATCATTTGCTAGACTGATGGGTCGGGGAACTCATAGAGGGTTTATAACTTACGAAGAGCTAAGTAAATCTCTTGGAAAAAGAAATCTCTCAGATGAAAATTTATCCCAAGCATTTATTCATATATTAGATGAAAATATTTCATTAGTAGAAAAAAAATCAGATTTTAAATCATTAAGAAAAAAAGAGTCGTCTCCAAAAGAAGATGGGAAAACCATTGAAAAAAGTGATGACCCTATAAGAATGTACTTGAGGGAAATGGGAGGTGTTGAACTCCTATCTAGAGAAGGCGAAATTGCAATAGCTAAAAGAATTGAAGCGGGGAAAGATGTGATGTTAATTGCCCTATCTCAAAGTCCCATAACAGCCCAACAATTTTTTGAATGGCATGAAAAACTAAATAAAGATGAAATTTTAGTTAGAGAAATAATTGATATTGATACAAATTATATGGAAGATGAAAACACAGGGCAAAGTGCAAAACAAAAAAATTCTGGCGAAGATGAAAACTCTGAGACAAATGAAGATGATGATTTCAACCCCACGCTTGCTGCGATGGAAACAGAAATTAAACCAAAAGTTTTAAAAACAGTTGAAACACTTACAAAAGAATACACCAAACTTATAAAGTATCAGAAGGACAAACTAGAGTGTGTATTAAATTCAGTTTCATTTTCATCAGCAAAAGAAAAGACTTATGAAAAAATAGTAAATGATATTTTAGAAAATATAAAAACTTTACAATTATCTCCTTCAGTTTTAGAGGAACTTGTTCAAAAACATTATGTAGAAAATAAAAAAATTATTTCTTTAGAAGGTAATTTATTACGTTTGGCAATTGATCAAAAAATATCAAGAAATGAATTTATAAAGTTTTATGTTGGAAATGAAATTAATCCAAATTTGAAAAGTTTTTTAGACACAAATGATGAATGGAAAAAATTCTTTTCTAAACATAAAAATGAATTTAAAAATATAAGAGATAGATTAGTAGAAATCAGTTATAAATTAGGCATGTCTGTAACTGATTTTAAAAAATTAGTTAGCAGAGTTCAAAAAGGTGAAAAAGAATCTAGAATTGCCAAAAAAGAAATGGTTGAAGCTAATCTAAGATTAGTTATCTCAATTGCAAAAAAATATACAAATAGAGGTCTACAATTTTTAGATTTAATACAAGAAGGAAATATAGGTCTAATGAAAGCAGTTGATAAATTTGAATACAGAAGAGGTTATAAATTTTCTACTTATGCAACTTGGTGGATTAGACAAGCAATAACAAGATCTATTGCTGATCAAGCAAGAACAATTAGAATCCCGGTTCATATGATTGAGACAATAAACAAAATAGTTAGAACTCAAAGATTAATTTTAAGTGAGTTTGGTAGAGAAGCAACTCCTGAAGAGTTAGCACAAAAATTAAGAATGCCTTTAGATAAAGTTAGAAAAGTTTTAAAAATTTCTAAAGAACCAGTTTCATTAGAAAAACCAGTTGGAGATGAAGACGATAGTAGTCTTGGAGATTTTATTGAAGATACAAAAGCTTTAGCTCCATTAGAACAAGCAATTAAATCAAACTTGGGAGAGGCTACTACAAAAATATTATCAACTCTCACACCAAGAGAAGAGAGAGTTTTAAGAATGAGATTTGGCGTTGGAATGAATACCGATCATACTCTAGAAGAAGTTGGGCTACAGTTTTCTGTAACAAGAGAAAGAATAAGACAAATAGAAGCCAAAGCATTAAGAAAGTTAAAACATCCTAGCAGATCTAAACAATTAAAAAGTTTCTTAGAAAGTTAATTTGGGCCGTTAGCTCAATAGTAGAGTACTGCATTGACATTGCAGGGGTAGTTGGAGCGTAACCAACACGGCCCACCAACCTTTTAATCAATCTAAAAATTTGTTAATTTAATAAAATATTATAATGCTCAAAAATAACTTTAAAAATAAAAAAGTAGTTTTTGCTGGATGTGCGAGAGATTGTGAAAAGTATTTAGAAAAAACGCTCAATAACTTAAATGATTATGCCTCACTTTTTGAAAAGAGTTATCAAATCATAATTGAAAATGGTTCAAAAGATAAAACTAAAGACATATTAAAATCACAAAAAACTCCTAACTGTTATTACCTGTTTGAAGATGAATTAAATCAATACAGGACAAGAGGTGAAAGACTTGAAAAAGCCAGAAATAAGATAATTGAAAAGATTAAAAGTGAACCCAATCTGAGTAATTGTGATCTATTGGTTATCTTAGATTTTGATGACATGGGAGAATATAAAATCGACAATCAAAATATTTTAAAATCTTTAGAGTTTTTATATTCAAAAAAAAATATTGCTGGAATCTTTGCAAATCAATTAGGTACCTACTACGATATGTGGACATTAAGGGACGAAAAATATTGTAAAAATGATTTTTGGGCAGAAGTACTTCAGAATATTAGTGTAAAAGTTTTACCTACCGAACAAATAACTCCACAAATTTTAAATGAAGTAGGAGATGATTATGTAAAAAAAAAGACCTATTCATTTGATATCAATCAAGATCCAATAAAGGTTAATTCTGCTTTTGGAGGTTTTGGTATTTATAAAATGGAAAATGTTATTAAAAATAAAAAATCTTATGAAGGTACACAAATAATTGACCTAAGATTTAAAGATGACACTATTATTAAAACAAAATTTCAAAAATGTGAGCATGTAAATTTTAATTTAGGATTTATCGATCAAAATTGTGAATTGTACATATTGCCATATTTGATCAATAGAGATTTCATGGATTTAACATTTCCTCCCCATATAGCTCCACAATTTATTATAAAGGATTAAGTAAAAAATTTTAAACACTTGTAAGAATAAGTTTATTAAGATAAATAGTTGCATTATCTATTTTGGGCCTGTAGCTCAGTTGGTTAGAGCAGTACACTCATAATGTATTGGTCCCAGGTTCGAGTCCTGGCGGGCCCACCATAAATAATATATAAAATTTCTTAAAGCGTGAAAAATACAAAAATATTAATTGATGGTAACGTTTTAGGAATGGCTATTCAAAATAGGCTAGCAAGAACTGGAATTTATTTTGTAATAGAAAATATATGTAATAACTTATTACTTAATAAGAATGTAGATTTAAAGATTATATCTGCACCTAATTTTGAAAAAATTCTTCAAACATTTTATAAAAACCATCCATTCTCAAACTGTTTAGAAAAATCAAGTATTAAATTTGGTGAAGAAAAAATAAATTTTCTTATGCCATTTCATCCTGCTGATCAATCTTTATATCAAATCCCTAATTCAAAAATCTTTCAAATTTTTTACGATTTTTCATTTCATTTTTGTCCTGAGTTAAACAAAGAAAATAAAAATTTTGAAAAACAACTGATTAATTCTATAAACGAAAAAACTTATGGATTATGTATTTCAAATAAAACCAAAGATGATTTGTTAAATTTATCAAAAATCTCTAGTGATAAAATTGAAATTTTTTATCCTGGTTTAAGAGATGATTTATATAATCAGATTTTTAATGAAAACAAATTAAATAACAATAATTCTCTTAATTTTCTTAATATCCCAAAAAATGCAAATTATGTCCTTTGTTTGTCAACTATTGAACCTCGTAAAAACTTTTTGACATCTCTTAAAGTTTTTGAGCGAACATTAAATATATTAGAAAAAAAAGATTTATATTTAGTAATAGTTGGCGAAAAAGGTTGGGGAA
Source organism: Candidatus Pelagibacter sp. (assembly GCF_052049935.1). GTDB lineage: Bacteria > Pseudomonadota > Alphaproteobacteria > Pelagibacterales > Pelagibacteraceae > Pelagibacter. Next base: position 52,211 of record NZ_JBNGZA010000007.1, read on the forward strand.
ATTCTTTCTCAGAAATAAAAAAAATTTCAGTAAATTTAAAAGATAGAATTGTATTTACAGGTTATGTTGAAGATGAATATCTTTTTGAAATATATAAGTCAGCGTTATGTTTTCTTTATCCTTCGTTTTATGAGGGTTTTGGCTTACCTCCTTTAGAGGCAGCAGCATTTGGTGTGCCATTAATTTTGTCTAATAGAGGATCATTATCAGAAGTTTTTGGGGAAATAGGACATATTTTTGATCCTTATGATATTGACGGTATGTCAAATACCATTATTCATTTAATAGAAAATAAGAGTAGAGATAATTTTAAAAATAAAAGCAGTATTGAATTCGCGAAAAAATTTACATGGCAAAAAGCTACTGACAAAATTTTAAAATTTATCAATAAAGAAGATGCATATAATTAGTTATCTTTTTTGATTCCTGCCAAGAGTTGTAATAAATGTATTTCTTTTTCTGATAAACCTTTTTTATTCAATTCCCTAATTATTTCAATTTTTAAATTTCTCAGAGCAAAAAAGTTTGTTATTAAAGGCACTAAAGTAAAAATAGCATAATAAAAATAGTTTTTGAAAATTATTATTTGAAATATGCAAATAAATAACCAAGCAAAAGAGATTCCAGTTAAAATAATTTTCTGACTTTTTAGATCCTTAACTTTAATAAAATAAAAGAAAATAAAAGTAGAAAAGCTCATTATCCCCGCGATTAAAAACCACAATGTAATTGATAAGTCAGAAGTTTCTCCACCAACAAAAGTGTCTTCCATGGCTTTTTGGACAAAATATAAGATTATGCCCTTATAAATTGAAAAAATAACGAAAATTAAAGAATAAATACCAGAGACTAAAAAGGCTATTTTTGAATTAATTCTATTCCTTAACACAAAGAATTAAGATTACTCATTAGAGAAGTTCTTTAGATTTTTTAAAAGTGCATCTATGTTTCCATCTGCACCTTGAATAATAGAATTAAATTCCTCTTTTTGGGTTCTAGCTAAACTTAGTCCTTCTATTATTAGATCCCTTATTAATGGTTTGTCTGGATTCTTCGTGTAAATTCTCCATTCAATTTTAATTTCTGGTCTCTTTTCTGTTGCTACTAAAGTGCTCGACACAATTGTATAATTTTCGTTAATTTTTTCTTTTGAATTTACTTCAATAATTGGATTTGAATATTCTGCTAGTCTGCTAGAGAAACTGGTCATAAAATATTCATGAAAAACTTCCGAATATTCTTTAATCTTTTCCTCTGATAAATTTTTTCTATGTTTTCCCAGTGAATAAAAACCTATTCCTTTTATATCAACTGTATCAGCAGCAATTTTTTTTAATTCAACTATCCTCTCATCTTTTGATAAATTTCCACCTAGTGTATCTGCTGCTCTATTAACTGTTGATTGAACAAATACATCTGGTTCTAATCCATGAGCATTAAGATTAAAAAAAGTTGTAAAAATTAATAATGTTAAAATTTTTATAAGTTTATCTCTCATATTTTAATAAATATATTATTTCTAGTTCTCGATATCATCCCAATCGGAATCATCCATTGCTTCAATTATCCCATTAGAATTTAAGATTTTTTGCTGTCTATCTTGTAAGTACAAACTTTTAACAGATGCATAAAAATCAACAGCATTTTTTTCAAGATTATCAAAAGACTCAATATTCTTAGCTCTAAAATCAATACCTGCAGCCAATCTTGAAGCTACATAATCACCATCTTCAAAATGTTGTGTATCATTTTTTACAGTGACATTATACCAAGCATCACCACCTATAAGGTTAATCAATGATCCACCTGTGTCTCTTAAAGTTGAAGGTCCTAGAACAGGTAAAACTAAATAACAACCTGGACCAACTCCATTAACAGCTAGTGACTGCCCGTAATCCTCTTTTTGATATTCTTCAAATCCAATTTTTTCAGCAACATCAATAAAACCCAAAATACCCAAAGTTGTATTGATTGCGAACCTTCCTGTATTTATTCCTGCTTTCTTAAATTCTCCTTGTAATAAGTTATTTGGTATTGTTACTACACTACTTAAATTTTCAAGAGAATTGCTCACTCCTGATCTAACTGGGTTTGGTAAAACTCTATATGCTCTAGCTACTGGTTCGAAGATAACATTATCAAGACCCTTGTTAATTGCAAAAACTGCTCTATTTATACCCTCATGACAATCTTTAATTGTTGATGGGTCATTTTTCTCTAAAATTTTTTCATTCGCCCCAGATACGGTGCTTAAAATTAAGCCTGTAGCTACTACAGAAGTATAAATTAAATTTTTAATCATCTTCCGTCTATATAATATATTAATTATATATGTAAATTAACAAAATAAGGTAAAAATAGCCAAAAATATGGCTTTAATAATAAATAACAACTATTCTCCTAATTTCGATACTAAAAAAAGGCCTAAAATTTCAATAAAATTTATAATCATTCATTACACAGGAATGAAAAAAGAATCAGAGGCAATTGCAAGATTATTGGATTATAATTCAAAAGTCAGCTGTCATTATTTCATTAAAAATAATGGAAATGTAATTAGAATGGTGCCAGACAGTTACACAGCATGGCATGCTGGAAAATCTAAATGGAAAAAATTTAAATCTTTGAATAAACACTCAATTGGAATTGAAATAAATAATCCAGGTCATGATCATGGTTATAAATCTTTCAGTCAAAAACAAGTTAAATCTTTATTGTTTTTAATTAAAGACTTAAAAAAAAAATTTAATATTAATATCGAAAATGTTTTAGGTCACTCAGATATAGCACCAGATAGAAAGAAAGATCCAGGAGAAAAATTTCCTTGGTCTATTCTAGCAAAGCATAAGATAATTAATTGGCATAGTTTGGATTTAAATGAATTAAAAAAAGCAAGAAAAGTCAGGGTAAATAAAAAATTAGAGCAAGCGTTTATCAAAAACTTATATAAGATTGGATACTGTAGAATACCTAAATATAGTGAAGAAAAATCTAATAAAATCTTAACTGCTGCTTTTCAGAGAAAATATAGAAACCAAATTATTAATAGTAAAATTGATCATGAATGTTTTTTAATTTCAAAAAAAATCTTGAAAGCCAAATAATCTTAAGTTGAATAAATTTCAAAATGTATTAATTTAACAGTGCCAGATAAATGATTTGCCGCTTTTATTTTTAATAAAAGAGGAAAGTCCGGGCTCCGAAAGGATACAGTGCCAGGTAACGCCTGGCGGGGGCAACCCTAGGGATAGTGCCACAGAAAATAAACCGCCATATCATGGCAAGGGTGAAAAGGTGTGGTAAGAGCACACCGGTTCTCTTGGTAACAAGGAACGCTGGAAAACCCCACTGGGAGCAAGACTAAGTAGAGATGACAATGTTGAAAAACTAAAAGCTGTCCTTAGCTAGTCATCAGGGTTAGTTGCTTGAGCTTAAGAGTGATCTTAAGCCTAGACAAATGGTAAATTTAAATGACAGAACCCGGCTTATAGTTTATCTGGCAACTTCAACAAATCTCCAATTTTAAATGTTCACGTTTTGATTCACTTTTTTTATGGTTAAGAATCAATTATTTAATGTATTAACAGGCTATTGACTCTATATTATATATCCCATATTATCCCAAAAATTCCCAAATATTGGAATTTATAAAAAAAATGAGTTATGTTTTTATCGAGCTACGAAAACAATATAGACAAAAAAGGAAGGGTTTCAGTGCCTGCAAGTTTTAGATCCTATTTATCTAATCTTGGCTATAACGGTGTTATTTGTTTTCCTTCATTTAATTATCAATCAATTGAGGCATGGCCTCAAGATAGAATTGAAAAAATTTCAAATAGTATAGATAATTTAAATCCATTCGATGAAAAAAGAGATGTTTTTGCTACTTCAGTTTTATCTGAAAGTATTAACTTACAGTTTGATAGTGAGGGACGAATTTCTCTAACAGAAAAATTATTAAAACATGCAAAAATTAAAAAAAGCATGATGTTTGTTGGTCAAGGAAAAACTTTCCAAATTTGGGAACCAGCACTTTTTGAAAAATTTAAGGCAACAGCTAGAAAAAAATCAAATTTAAATCGAGCGAGTCTTAAATGGGAGCAGCAATTAAATAAATAACGGGGGAAATAACGATGACTATAAATTTTAAAACACCAGAAATTAAGGAGCTACAGCCTAGGCTTTTGGTTCTAGGAGTTGGAGGAGCAGGTGGTAATGCAATAAACGAAATGATTGATAATAATCTTCAAGGAGTTGAATTTATTGCTGTTAATACAGACGCTCAAGATCTTAAAATGAGTAAAGCTAAAACTAAAATTCAATTAGGTCTTAATCTTACAAAAGGCTTAGGAGCTGGTGCAAAATTAGATATTGGTCAAGCTGCTGCTGATGAGTCATTGAATGAAATTGTAAATACATTACAAGGTGCAAACATGGTTTTTATTGCTGCAGGCATGGGTGGAGGAACAGGCACTGGTGCTGCACACGTAATTGCAAGAGCTGCTAAAGAATTAAATATTTTAACTGTTGGTGTAGTTACTCTTCCATTCCTATACGAAGGTCCCTCAAGAATGAGAAGAGCTCAACAAGGTTTAGAAGAACTTAGAAAACATGTTGATACAATTATAGTTATTCCAAATCAAAATTTGTTTAAAATTGCTAACGAACAAACTACTTTTGAAGAGTCTTTTAATCTTTCAAATAATGTTTTAATGCACGGTGTTCAAAGTATTACAGATTTAATGGTAAGACCTGGACTAATAAATTTAGATTTTGCTGATGTTGAGACAGTAATGGCATCAATGGGTAAAGCTATGATGGGAACAGGCGAAGCTGAGGGAGAAGGAAGAGCTCTGAAAGCTGCAGAGATGGCAATAAGTAATCCATTGATAGATGATTATACTTTAAAAGGTGCAAAAGGATTATTGGTTAACATAACAGGCGGAAAAGACTTAAAACTTTTTGAAGTCGATGAAGCTGTTAATAAAGTAAGGGCAGAAGTTGATCCAGAGGCAGAGCTAATTATTGGAGCAATTACAGACTCTGATTTAGATGGTAAAATGAGAGTTTCAATTGTTGCAACATCTTTAGACGGACAACAACCTGAAGCAAAATCAGTTATTAATATGGTGCACAGAATTCAAAATAGAAACCCTGGCTATTCTGATTTTTCAAATATGGGCACAGCATCTTTTACATTCTCTAATCAATCTTCAAATCCAGTTACACATGGGGCTAATGCATTGAAAATTGATAATGAAATAGTTGAAGATCAAAAGAGCCTTATGGCTGGAAATGATTCTCTAGAAATGAACATTTCCTCAAATATAGAAGCTCAAAATATAGTGGAAGAAAGTTCAAAACTTGATGAAGAAACATCATTTACAAGTGAAGCTTTAAACAATATTGAGCGATCAGATGAAAGTTTAGATACACAGTCAAACAGCCTGGAAGAGTTTGGTGTGGATATGAATGAGCCAGATTTGTTTAACACATCGGAAAGTAATGAAAAATCAGACGCATTATTACTAGAAGATGAATATGAAGAAGATGATCTGGAAATACCTGCATTTTTAAGAAGACAAAAAAATTAATGGTCTTCAAAAAAATAAATGGAAGCCATCATAGTAAAGGATGATTTAAAACATTATCCTGTACTGCTTAATGAAATAATTAGCGTTATTACCCCTCAACAAGGTGGCACATTTATTGACTGTACCTTTGGTCAAGGCGGTTATACAAAAAAAATATTAAACTTTCCTGAAACAAAAGTCATTTCTTTAGATAGAGATATTGAAACACAAAAAATAGCTGAAGAAATTAAGTTAAAATTTGAAGATAGATTTTTATATAAAAATTTAAGATTCAGTCAAATATCAAACTTAAAATTAAAAAATGAAAACATAAAAGGTATTATTTTTGATCTTGGATATTCTTTTTTGCAAATTAAAGATGCAAAAAAAGGACTATCATTTTTATCTAAGGGTGAACTAAATATGAAAATGGGTTTAAACTCCTTTTCAGCAAAAGATGTAATTAATAAATTAGATGAAGATAGTTTAACAAAAATATTTAAATTTTTTGGTGATGAAATTGAAGGAAAGTTCATTTCAAGGAACATCGCCAAAGAGAGAAAAAAGGGAATAATAGACACACCTAAACTTGTTCAAATTATTGAAACAACAAAAAGAAAAAAAAATTATAAGATAAATAATTCAACAAAAGTTTTTCAAGCTTTAAGAATTTTTGTGAACAAAGAAATAAGCGAACTAATTTTTGGATTAATAAATGCAACTAAAGTTTTAAAAAAAGATGGAATTTTAGCTGTAGTAACTTTCCACTCAATAGAAGATAAGATAGTTAAATATTTTTTTAAAAGTTTGTCAGAAAAAAAAAGTATTTCAAGATATTTGCCCGAGAATGATGATCAAAATATAATATTTAATTTAAATCAGAAGAAACCAATTCTGCCATCAGCACGAGAAATTAAAGAAAATCCACCCTCAAGATCTGCAAAGTTAAGATATGCAAAAAAGATGATAGATATTTATGATTTTGAAACAAATATTGTTAAAGAATTTAAAAATCTTTTAGAAATTGAAAAATTGGGAGATAATCTGTGAAAAAATTTTGGATTATTTTTTTAATTTTATTTTTAATCGTTACAACAACTTTAATTAAAAATTCAACAAAAAATTTAGAGGATCAAATTTTTACAAAAAGAGAAAATATTAGAATTTCAAAAAAAGAGTTAAGTGATTTGGTATTAGAATACAACTATCTAAGTTCAGCTGAAAAATTAATTCAATATCAAACAAAATTTTTTGAAGAAGAATTAATTCAAAAAAAATTAGAGGATTTTCAAGTTATTGAAAATAATATTGAAATTAAAACAATTTTAAAGATAGATGACTAATAAGAATAATAGATTTGAAATAGAAGATATCCAGTACAATTTTTCATATAATAAAAAAAGAGCTGAAATGAAGATTGATTTTAATAGAGTTGCTTTTATTTTTTTTATTTTAATATTAATTTCAATTATATTTTCTATCCACTTACTCCACCTAGGTTCTAGGCAATCAAAAGTATTAGAAAAAAATAAAAATGATTTACTTATTAGTGAGTTATATCGAGCTGATATAGTAGATCGAAATAATAACTTTTTAGTTAAAACTGTAAGATCAATAGATATTGGAATTAATCCTTCTGAAATAATTGATGAGAAAAAATTGTTAATAAATTTAAAATATATTTTTCCTGAAAAAAATTATGATGAAGTCAAAAAAAGAATAGACAAAAATAAATTTTTTAATTTTGAAAAGAAAATTTCGGAAGAAAATTATGAACAATTGATGAAATTAGGAGATAAATCAATTAAACCTAGAGAAAGTATAACCAGACTTTATCCGCAAAAAAATTTATTTAGTCATATTTTAGGTCAAATTAATGATGATAATATCGGTATTTCTGGTCTAGAAAAATCTTATGATGATGATCTTAAAAATAGGCTTGAACCTCTAAAATTAACTGTAGACACAGACATTCAATATTTAATTAGAAAAGAACTAGAAAAATATAATGAAATATTTAATGCTAAAGGTAGTGCCGCAATACTAATGAATATTAATTCGGGTGACATATTAGCTTTTACTTCATTACCTGACTTTGATTTGAACAAAAGACAACAAATAACAGATAAAAATTATATTAATCGAGTTAGTAAAGGAGTTTACGAATTCGGCTCTGTTTTTAAGACATTTACTATAGCAGCAGCTATTGATGAAAAATTAATTGAACCTGAAACTGAATTCAAAGATTTGCCTAAAACACTTATATGTGCTGGATTTCCAATAAGAGAATATGATCAAAAAATTTCACCAAACTTAACTACTGAAGAGATTTTAATAAAATCTGGAAATATTGGATCTGTAAAAATAGGACAAAAAATTGGAATAGATAATTTCAAGTCTTTTTTAAATAAAATTGGTATTTTGCAAAAAATTGATTTTGATATTGATGAAGTTGGGAAACCACTAGAATTTAATTGGGGAAAGTGCCCTTTGGCAACGGCTTCATTTGGGCATGGTATTACTACTACTTTAATTCAATTGGCTAAAGCTTATTCAATAATTACAAATGGAGGATATTATATTGAACCAACTTTAATCCAAAAGAATAATAAGAATAAGAAAAAAAGAATCCTAGATGATGAAACTTCAAAAAAAGTTTTGAAAATTTTAAGAAAAATTACTGAAGAAGGTACTGCAAAACAAGCTAACGTAAGTGGCTACGAAATAGGTGGTAAAACAGGAACTGCAAATAAAATTTTAAATGGAAAATATGTTAACAAAAAAGTGAACACTTTTGTTTCTGTTTTTCCAACATCTAAACCACAATTTGTGATGGCAGTCATGTTTGATGAAACTGCTATTAATAAAGACTATGTATATCATTATAGAGATGGATCAGGGTTTAAACTTAAAGGCACACCTAGAAATACAGCTGGTTGGACAACTGTTGAAGCAACTGGCCAAATTATGGATAAGATTGGGCCTATTTTAGCCACAAAATACTTAGAAGTTAATTAGCAATGTATCTTAAGGATTTTATCCCTAACTTGAGAAAAGAATATCTAAATTATTCTTTCACTAATATTGCTTTTAATAGTTCGCAAATAAAAAAAAATTTTATTTTTTTTGCAATTAAAGGAAACAAATTTGATGGTCATAATTTCATAGAGGATGCAATTAAAAGAGGGTCAAAAATTATTATTTATGAGAAAAAATTCACAGGTTTTAAAGATGATGTTTTGTTTATCTACTCTAAAAATATAAGAAAATTACTAGCTGAATTTTCATTTAAGTTAAATAATAATATACCTAAAAATTTAATAGCAGTTACAGGCACTAATGGAAAGTCTTCAGTTGCTGATTTTTATTTTCAAATACTTAAATTAAATAATAAAAAAGTAGCCTCAATTGGGACATTAGGAATTAAAACAAATAAAGCTTTTCATAAGTTGCCAAATACAACAATTGATGCGTTAGATTTAAGCAAAAAATTATCCAATTTGAAGAAACAAAAGATTAACGATGTTATAATGGAAGCATCATCCCATGGTCTTGATCAAAATCGTTTAAATGGATTGAAATTTAACATTGGAATTTTTACTAACTTATCACATGATCATCTAGATTATCACAAAACAATGAAAGATTACTTAAATGCCAAATTGTATTTATTTAAGAATTTAATTAATAAAAAAAAGTTCGTGATAATTGATGAATCAATTCCTCAATACAAATTAATAAAGAAAGTTTCTAAACAAAAAAATCTAAGTTTAATTGATTTTTCTGAAAAAAATAAAAAATCAAAAATATTTTTAAAAAGTATTAATTATGATGGAGATAAGCAAATTCTTCAGTTTAAAATTAAGAGCAAAATCTACGTAGTTGAAATAAATTTAATTGGAAAAATACAAATTAAGAATTTAATTTTAGCAATTATTGCTGCATCTCAAAGTGGGTTATCTTATGACAAAATATTTAAGATTTTACCTTATATAAAATCTATAAATGGAAGATTAGAAAGAGTTGGTGTTATGAAGAATAACTCAAAAGTAATTTTAGATTATGCTCATACACCAGATGCCTTAAGAACTGTTTTAACTAATATAAAAGATCAATTTCCACACAGAAATATTGCTTTACTATTTGGTTGTGGTGGAGATAGAGATAAGCTCAAGAGACCATTGATGGGTAAGATTGCATCTAAATTTGCTGATAAAATTTATTTAACTGACGATAATCCTAGAAATGAAAATCCTAATTTAATCAGAAGCCAAATAAAAAGAGGAATTAAGAGTAAAAGTATCTTTGAGTTTAGTGATAGAGGAAAGGCAATTGATAAAGCAATTAAAAATTTACAGAGTGGTGAAATTCTTTTAGTTGCAGGTAAAGGACATGAAGAAACTCAAACTTACAAGAATAAAATTAAATTTTTCTCAGATAAGAAAGAAATTTTAAAATCTATAAAACAAAAAAATAGACTTTTATCGAATGATTTAAAGCTAAATATCATTCTAGAAAAATCAAAAACAAAAATTTTAGATAAAAAAATAAAATTAAATAAAATTACAATTAACTCTAAAGAGGTAAAGAAAAATGATATTTTTTTTGCAATTAAAGGAAAAAAAAATGATGGTCATAAATTTTTAGCTGATGTTTTAAATAAAAAAGCTTCGTTAGTTGTAGTTAATAAAACTCAAGGAAATATTAAATCATCAAGACAAATTAAGGTTAAAGATACTCTAAGTTTTCTCACAGATATATCTCAAGAATATAGAAAAAATCTAAATACAAAACTGATTACTATAACAGGAAGCAACGGAAAAACTTCTTTAAAAGATTTATTAGGCTCAACATTAAAAAAATTTTACAAAACTAGTTTTGCCAAAAAATCATTTAATAACAAATTCGGAGTACCTTTAAGTTTAATCAATATCAACCAAGATGATAAATTTGGAGTACTTGAAGCAGGTATGGATAAAAAAGGAGAAATTGATTTCTTAACTAAAATAATTCAACCAGATATAGGTGTGATTACAAATATTAGTTATGCACATATAAAAAATTTCAAAAATATTAATGGAATTGCTAGTGCTAAAGGAGAGATCATTAATAATATTAAAAAAAATGGACATATAGTCTTAAACAGAGATGATAAATTTTTTAATTTTCATAAAAAATTAGCAAAAAAAAGAAAACTAAATATTTATTCATTTTCCATCAAAAATAAAAAAGCTAATGTTTTTCTAAAAAGAACATTAAAATTAAATAATAAATATAAACTTCTTATTGATATTAATAATCAAGAAAAAATTTTCTTTGTAAAAAACAATTTTACAAATTTGATAAGCAATATTCTAAATGCACTTACAATAATGAATATTTATTTTGATATTACAAAATTAAATCAAAATATTTTTCTTAATGTAAGGAACACTGAGGGTAGAGGAGATGTGACAAAAATTAAATTAAATAATAAAAAAATTAATTTAATTGATGAAAGTTATAATTCAAATCCACTTTCTCTTAAATCATCTTTAATGAACTATAATAGTATTAAGGTTAATCCAAGTAAAAAGAATATCATTTTAGGTGATATGCTTGAATTAGGAAAACATTCAAAAAGACTTCATAAAGATATGTCAAAAGTTATTAATAAAATTTCATTTAATAAATTACATGTGATGGGAAAATATATTTTGGAAATTTATAAAAAAATACCAGAGAGCAAAAAAGGCAAGATTATTAAAAATGATTCGGAGTTATCTAAACTTATGTTTTATGATTTAAAGAATAATGATTTTTTGATGGTAAAAGGATCTAATTCTACGGGTTTATTTAATTATTTAAGTAAACTAAAAAAGAAACACAGTCATGTTTTATAGTTTTATTTTAAATTTTGTTGATACATTTACATTTTTAAATGTATTTAAGTATTTAACTTTTAGAACTGGTTTATCAGTCTTTACATCATTAGTAATTGTATTGTTTATAGGCAATCCTTTCATAAAACTTTTTTCTAACAGAAAAATTACTAATCCTATCAGAGAAGATGGACCAGAAGAACATATAGTTAAAAAGATAGGAACACCAACTATGGGAGGATTAATAATTTTAATTGGCTTAGTTTTATCTGTTTTAATGTGGTCTGATTTAACAAATATCTACGTTTTATTTTCTTTATATATAGTTATTTCATTTGGAGCACTTGGTGCTTATGACGATTATCAAAAAATTAAATTAAAAAATTCTTCTGGGATTTCATCAAAAACCAAAATTATCATTCAAGTAATGTTAGCTATAATTGGGATTATATTTTTAGTTCAATACATAGATAATGATGATTTATCAAATTTATATTTTCCATTTTTTAAAGATTTAGTGATTAATTTAAGCTGGTTTTTTATTCCTTTCGCTGTCTTTGTTATTGTTGGTTCATCAAATGCAGTTAATTTAACTGATGGATTAGATGGTTTGGCAACTGTTCCGGTTATTCTTGTTGCAGTTTGTTTTGCATTTATAAGTTATATAACTGGAAACATTGTGTTTGCTGAGTATTTGCAACTAACTTATATCGAGGGAACAGGTGAAGTTTCAATTTTTTGTGGAGCTATAATTGGATCTTGTTTAGGTTTCTTATGGTTTAATGCTCCTCCAGCAAAAATATTTATGGGTGATACGGGATCGCTATCTTTAGGTGGCTCGTTAGGTGCTGTAGGAATTATAACTAAGCACGAAATTGTTTTAGCAATAACAGGAGGTTTATTTGTTCTTGAGGCAGTATCCGTTATGGTACAGGTAATTTCATTTAAACTAACTGGTAAAAGAGTTTTTAGAATGGCTCCAATACACCATCACTTTGAAAAAAAAGGTTGGCCCGAATCTACTGTTGTGATCAGATTTTGGATAATTTCCATAATATTAGCTATGATTGGATTAGCTACACTTAAATTAAGATGATCGCTAATAAGAATTTTTTTTTTAATAAAAAAATTTTAATTTATGGGCTCGGTAAAAGTGGAAGAGCTACTATAAATTTTTTAAAAAATAAAAAAAATTCAATTTATGTCTTTGATGATGACTTAACTTTAAAAAAAGATTTTAAAAAAAAATCTCTTAAATTTAATGAGATATTAAAAAATAAATTTGATCACATTATAATAAGTCCTGGAATTGATATAAAAAAATGCAAATTAAAACAATTTCTTAAAGTTAATCAAAAAGAAATAATTACTGATTTAGATATTTTTTATTTTTTTTATAGAAATAAATCAATTACAATTACTGGAACTAATGGTAAATCTACAACTGCAAAAATTCTTTATCAAGTTTTCAAGGATCAAAATAAAGATGTACGCTTAACTGGTAATATTGGTAAACCAATTCTTTCAGAGAAAAATATAAAAAAGAATACATTATTTGTAATTGAAGCCTCATCTTATCAACTTGAATATAGTAAGTATTTTAAAACCACACATGGTGTTATTTTAAATATCACACCTGATCATTTAGACAGACACGGTACTTTAAGAAAATATATAGATGCAAAATTTAAACTTATTAAAAATCAAAATTACGGCACTTACTCATTTTTGAACTATGACGACAAAAATATTAAGAAAAAAATTAAGTCTATTAAATCAAAATCACAAATTGTTAAAATTCAAACAAAAAGTTTGAAAGATTTATCTTTATTAGATAACTTGAAGAATGACTATTTTAAGTCTGATGGTAATCTTGAAAATCTCCTTATAGTTTTTGAAATAATTAAAAAATTAAAACTTAAAAAGATTAATTTTTTTAAAACTTTAAATAAATTTAAAGGTTTAAAATACAGACAACAAATTATTTATGATGATAATAAAGTTAAGATAATTAATGATTCTAAGTCAACAAGTTTTGCTTCCTCTGAATCTGTTTTAAAAAATTTAGAAAATATATATTGGATTGTAGGTGGAATTCCTAAAAAGAATGATCAATTTTTGTTAAAAAAAAAATATTATAAAAATTTTAGAACTTATGTTTTTGGGAGCAATATAAAAGTTTTTAAAAAAAAGTTTAACGACAAATTTATAATAAAATCTTCACCCAATTTGAGAAAACTGTTAGATATTTTAGTTTTTGATATTAAGAAGGATTTAAGTAAAAAAAAGGTTATTTTCTTTAGTCCCGCTGCAGCATCATTTGACCAGTTTCAAAATTTTGAGAAAAGAGGTGAATATTTTAACAAATTAATCAAAACAAAATTTGATGGTAAGTTTAAGCTCTATTAGAAAACATTATTATAGTTGGTGGAAAAATTTAGATAAACCAATTTTTTCAATAATTATAATATTGTTTGTAACTGGATTATTTTTTTCTTTAGTTTCTACTTCTCTTGTTGCCTCAAATAAACTCAATACAAACGATTTTGCTTTCTTTTTTAAACACTCAATATTTATTATTTTAGGTTTATCTATAATTTTATTTTTATCCTCAATTGATGTAAATAAATTATTTCAATTTTCAATATTCATGTTTGGTATTTCAATGGTGCTATTAATATTAGTACCGGTTATTGGTGTTGAGGTGAAAGGATCAAAAAGATGGCTTGATTTTATTTTGCTGCCAAGATTTCAACCTGTTGAATTATTAAAACCATTTTTTGTAGTTATTGTATCCTTGATATTGTGCAGTAAATACCAACTAAATTTAAGTATTAAATATTTAATATCTTTGTTAGTAGCATTAAGTGTTTCTTTATTGCTTGTAATACAGCCAGATATAGGCCAAACATTATTAATCTCCTCTTGCTGGGCAATTTTAGTTTTTGTATCTGGTATTAATATTTATTTTTTTTTAATCTTTGCTTTGTTATCTGTATTATTGTTTTTATATCTAGTAGTTTTTATTCCTAAATTTACTTATATCAAAATGAGAATTTTATCTTTTTTTAATTCTGAAACAGGAACTCATAACTTTCAATCAGATAAAGCAATAGAATCAATTAGCAGCGGAGGTTTCTTTGGCAAAGGTCTTGGAGAAGGTATATTAAAAAATAAAGTACCTGAAGCGCATACTGATTATATTGTTTCAGTAATCTCAGAAGAATTTGGAGTGTTATCAATAATTTTTATATTATTTATATTTCTAATTTTTATTTATTTTGTGTTCAAAAAAATTAGATTTGAGGATGATGTAAAAATAAAATTAATTTTAACTGGTTCTATAAGCCTCATATTATTTCAAGCATTAATTCACATTGGCGTAAATATAAGATTGTTTCCCACTACGGGAATGACATTACCATATTTAAGTTATGGTGGTTCTTCAATTATAAGTGTTTCTCTTTTATCTGGGATTATATTAAATCTTACTAAAAGAAGGATTAGTTAGTGAAAAAGAATATCTTATTATCAACCGGAGGCACTGGGGGTCATATTTTGCCTGCTTTAAGTATTCTTGAACACTTAAAAGAAAATTTTAATTTAGAAATAGTCACAGATAAAAGAGGAGTAAAATATTTCCCAATTGATCAAAAGTTTATATTAATTGATACGCCTCGATTAAAGAATTTATTATTATTACCCTTTAATTTGTTATTAGTTTTTTTTTTAATAATTAAATCAATAAACGTTATTAAAAGAAAAAATATAGAAATTGTAATTTCTATAGGGGGATATATGTCTCTTCCAGTTTGCTTGGCCGCTAAGATATTAAATAAAGATCTTTATTTATTTGAACCTAATCTAGTATTGGGTCGAGCTAATAGATTTTATTTAAACTTTGCAAAAAAAATTTTCTTGTATCAAAAAGATTTAAAAAATTTTCCAAAAAAATTTGCAGATAAAAAAATTATTAGCAAACCTCTAATAAGAAAAGAATTTTATAATGTTGAAAAAAATTTAAAAAAAGACAATGTTTTTGAAATTACTATATTTGGTGGAAGTCAAGGTGCAACTATCTTTGATAACTTTATCAAGGAATCTTTAACTAAGATTAATAAAAAGATTGAAGTTAAAATAAATCACCAGACAAGTTTAGAAAATATGGAAAATTTAAAGAAATATTATTCAGCTAATGAATTAAATTCTTATGTATTTAATTATGAAAATAATTTTTTTAATTTGATTAAGAATTCTGATTTATGCATAACTAGAGCAGGAGCATCTTCTCTAGCAGAGATAGCAACTTTAGGTATTCCTTTTTTAGCAATACCATTAAAAAATTCAGTAGATGATCATCAAATGGAAAATGCTAAATACTATGAAAAAACTGGTTGTTGTTGGATTTTAAATCAGAATGAGATGAATCAAATAGAAATTGATGATCTACTTTTTAAAATCATCGAAAATAAACATGATTACAATACAAAAAAAAATAACTTAAAACAATTTAATGAGAATAATTCTTGGAAAGAATTAAATAATAAATTAATTAATATATTTGCATGAAAATAGAACTTGCTAAAACAGAAAAAATTCATTTCGTTGGGATTGGTGGAATTGGCATGAGTGGCCTTGCTATAATAATGAAAAGAAAAGGTTTTAATATCCAAGGAAGTGATATCTCTACTAATAAAAATATTGAAAGATTAAAACAAAATAAGATTAACGTTTATATTGGACAAAAAAAGCAGAATATTAAAAATTCAACAATAATAGTTATTTCATCTGCAATTAAGAAAAATAATCCAGAATTCATAGAGGCTAAAAAGAAAAATTTACCAATTTATAAAAGAGGGGAGATGTTGGCTCATATAGTTTCTTTAAATAAAAATATTGTGGTAGTAGGCTCTCACGGTAAAACAACCACAACTTCTTTAGTTACCTCTATTTTTCAAAAATCTAAAATTGATCCAACTATCATTAATGGCGGTGTAATTAACTCAATTAAAAATTCTGCAAAGCTTGGAAAAAGTGATTGGTCTATTTTAGAAGCCGATGAGTCTGATGGAAGTTTTGTGAGTATTTCACCTACTTATTCAATAATCACCAATATAGATAGAGAACATATGGATTTCTATAAATCAATGAATGATTTAAAAAATTACTTTATTAATTTTATAAACAAAGTTCCTTCTATTGGAAAATCTTTTATTTGCTTGGATGATAAAATAAACAAAGAAATTATTAAAAAGTTAAAAAATAAAAATTACTATACATATGGTTTTAATAGAAATTCAAATTTTAAAATATTAAATGTAAAACGAAACACAGATTTTACTGAGTATGATTTAAGTATTAATTTGCCAAATAAAAAAAAGATATTAATTAAAAGCATTAAAATGCCATTATTAGGAAATCATAACATTTTGAATTCTGTAGCGGCTTTAGCGGTGGCAATGACTGTGGGAATACCTGTTACAAAAATTAAACTTGGACTTAAAAGTTTTAAAGGAGTTCAGAGAAGATTTAATAAAGTATTTACTTATAAAGGAATAGATTTTTATGATGATTATGCTCACCACCCGACTGAAATAAAAGAAGTCTTGAATGGAGTGAGGGAAGTCTATAAAGGATTTAAAAAGGTATGTATCTTCCAACCTCATAGAATATCTAGATTAACCGATCTGAAGAAAGAATTTTCTCTAGCATTTAAAAATGCTGATGAAGTAATTCTCTGTCCAATTTATACAGCAGGAGAAAAAATGAAACTGAGTTTTAACTATCAAAATTTTGCAAAAGAGATAATTAAAAATTCTAAAGTAAAAGTATTTACGGTTGAAAATCAATTTCAAATTGCAAAATTTATAAAACAAACTTTTTATGGTAAAAAAATTGTTATTGGCATGGGTGCTGGTTCTATTTCAAGTTGGATGAAAGAATTACCAAAATTAATTTAATGGATTTAGAAAATTACAAAAATCAATTAGAAAAATTTAGTGAAAATATTAAATTTAATTATGATTTGAAAAAAAGAACCTGGTTTAATATTGGAGGTAAGACAAAAATTTTCTATAAAGCAGAAAATCTTAAAGAATTGATTAATTTTTTAAAAGCAATAAATGAAAAAGAAAAAATTTTTGTACTAGGTTCTGGGTCAAACACACTTATCCCAGATGACATTTATGATGGTGTAGTTGTTAAGTTGGGAAAAACGTTCAACAATATCTCTCTACATTCTGACGAAACTATCATAGCAGGAGCTGCAGTATTAGATAAATCTTTATCTGAATTTGCAATGGAAAATTCGATTGGTGGATTAGAATTTTTATATTGTATACCTGGGAGTGTCGGTGGTGGAATTAAAATGAATGCAGGATGTTTTGGGACAGAATTTAAAGATGTTCTTTTATCAATTCAAGTAATTACTAAAAATGGAGAAGTATTAACGATACCATCAAATAAAATAAATTTTGAATATAGAAATAATGATTTATCTGAGGATTTTATTTTTTTAAGTGCAACATTTAAAGGAATAAAAAATGATCAAGACATAATTAAAAAAAAAATGGAAGAGATGAAAATTAAAAAAGAGACAGCACAACCATCTAAAATTAAAACAGGTGGTAGTACTTTTAAAAATCCAATAGCTCAAACAAATAAAAAAGTTTGGCAATTAATAAAAGAGTCTGTTCCAACTGGTAAATGTTTTGGAGATGCGTGTATATCAGAAAAACACTGCAATTTTTTTGTTAATAAAGGCAATGCTTCATTTGAAGATATGAATAATTTGATTAATTATGTATCAGAACAAGTATTTGATAAAACAGGCATTAAGATTGAAAAAGAAATAAAAATTTTAAAATAAATTGAAAAAAAAAATTTTAATACTTTCAGGTGGAATTTCAAAAGAAAGATCTATCAGTTTAGATACTGGCAAACAAGTCGCAAGAGAACTAAAAAAAAAATACAATGTTAAGATATGTGAGCCAGATAATGATTTAGAAAAAAATGTAAAAAAATTTAAACCAGATATAATATTTAATGCTTTACATGGTCAATTTGGAGAAGATGGTTATATTCAATCAATAATTGAAAACTTTAAAATTCCATATACGCATTCTGGTGTAATTGCTTCTGCAATAGCAATGGATAAGGAAATATCAAAAAAAACATTTATAAAAAATAAGATTCTTACTCCGAAATATATAAATTATTCTTATGACAAAAATGAAAAAGAATTAACCACTAAAGTAAAAAAATATCTTAAATTTCCTGTGGTTGTTAAACCTATAAATGAAGGCTCTAGTGTTAATGTTTTCATTTGCAATAAAAAAAATTTTTTTAAAAAAATTGAATTACTTAGAAGTTATAAAAAAATTATGATTGAAGAATTTATTGGTGGTAGAGAAATACAGGTTGCAATATTAGGAAAAAAAAAATTAGGTGCAATTGAGTTAAAACCAAAAAGGAAATTCTATGATTATGTTGCAAAGTATAAAAAAAGTGCAAAAACAAAACATATTATTCCAGTTGAACTTTCAAAGAAAAATTTGAATAAAGTTTTAAATATTTCCATGAAAGCCCATAACATAATTGGTTGCAGAGGTGTTACGAGATCAGATTTCAAATTTTTTAAAGGTAAGTTTTATTTACTTGAAATTAATACACAACCTGGAATGACTAAATTATCTTTGGTACCAGAAATAGCTGCATATTATGGAATGAGTTTTTTTAAACTAATTGAATGGATGTTAAAAGATGCATCAATTAATAGGTAAAAAATTTTTATTCTATGTTTTTATATTTATATTTTTAGGAACTATAAACAATCAAAATTTAAAGTTAGTAAATTTATTTGAAATTACTAATATTAATATCAATGATTCAAATGGTCTTGATAAAAAAGAATTTCTATATGATCTTGAAAATTTGAGAAATTCAAACATTTTTAATTTGCAAAAAGATGAAATCACAAATTCTATTTTCAAAAATGAATTAGTTGAAAATTTTGAAATTTATAAAAAATATCCCTCAGAATTAATTATCAATATTAAAAGTGCAAGTTTTCTAGCCAATATTAATGTTAATGGTAAATATTATTATATTGGATCTAATAAAAAATTAATTAAATCTGATTTTATCGACATGAAATTACCTTTAATTTTTGGTTCACCAAGTATTGATGATTTTTTTAAACTAAGAGAAAAAATTATAGTTTCAAATTTAAATTTTGAAGATATCAAAAACTTGTATTTTTTTCCATCTAAGAGATGGGATATAGAATTTTTAAATGGTAAAATATTAAGATTACCAAAAGATAATATAACTAAAATTTTAAATAATTATGATAAGCTTTCTAAACAAAATAATTTTTTAAAAAAAAATATTTTTGATATGAGAATTAAAGATCAACTTATTATAAATGAGTTTTGAAAAAACTTTAGAGACTTTTTATTTTGAAGGAAAAAAACAATTTTCAATAGTTGTTTTTGACATGAATAAAAAAGAAATTTTTAGTGAAACTTTAAAATTTTCTGAAAATGAAGACGGTTTATTTGAAAAAAAAAATAATTTTATAAAAAAAAATATACTGAAAATTGAAAAAAAATTTCAAAATTTTGTAAAAAAAATCAATTTAATAATCGATGAAAAATTTTTTTCAGAAATAAATATTTCTGTAAAAAACAGTAAATTTGATGAAATAATTTCAAAAAGTAACATTGAATATATGCTCAATGATTTAAGGAGATATGTTCAAGAGAATAATAA
>NZ_JBNGZA010000008.1:0-77587 GCF_052049935.1 Candidatus Pelagibacter sp.
ATATAATATTTTTTTTTGAGAGTTTATCGGCTAAATCAACATAGTTTTTTATATCCCAATTATTTTGATCGTGATGTGAGTCTATACTCATGAATATCTTTTTTTTACTTTTAGTATTATTTAATTTTTTTGAATTGAGAAAAAAACTTTTATCTGTTTTCTTAAGTTTTAAATTTTTAGTATAAATTATTAATCTTTCTGAAATAGTTAAATGATTTAAAGATTTATCTTTATTTATTATTAAATTTCCTTGTCCAAAAATCTCTTTTTTTTTTATATTCGATAAAATTACTGGTAAAATAAGTCTTGTAGCATTAGATGTAAGAATTATTTGATCTACATCATACGAGTTTATCAAATTTTTAAATGATATAATATTTCGTATTGTTTTAATTATTCCATATCTGTTATTATCAAAATATCTTATATCATGATAAAAACTCTCATTTTTAAAAACATGTTTTGCCTTACTTACTTTATTGGATAAAATATAAATCCTATTTTTATATGTCTTATGTAAAGATCTAAGAAGTGGTAGATGATATATCAAATCTCCGATACCTCTTGCACCTATAATTACTAGAGTTTTTTTTATCATTTGATATTATATAAACTAAATTAATTTACCTACCATCAGATATTTATGATTTTAAATTCAAAATATAATTTTTTATGTCCTTATAAAGTTAAAAATTTAATAAGAATTGGAAGAGAATTTGATGGCGGATACTTAATTTGTGAAGACTCTTTAAAGCATGTAAAAAACTTGATTACCCTTGGCGTTGGAGATGATACCTCATTTGAGCGAGATCTTAATAATAGAATAAAATTAAATAAAATATTATTATTTGACTATACTATAAATAATTATTTATTTGTTAAAATTATTTTAAAATACTTTAGACGATTTATAACTTTCAGATCTCCATTAAAAAACTTCACTTACAGCATAAAAAATTTTTTTGATTTTTTAAACTTTATAAAGAAACCAAATGTAAGTCTTTTAAAATTAAGAGTAGTAAGTCATATAAGAGAAAAAATTGATATTAATTTAAAGAAAATATTTGAAATGCATTTGAATGAAAAAAATTTTTTGAAAATTGATATAGAGGGTGGTGAATATGAAATCATTGAAGATATAATTGATCATAGTCAAAAGATAAGTGTTTTAATTATAGAGTTTCATTGGATTAACAGACAAAAAGAAAAGTTTATTAATTCTGTAGAAAAATTAAAAGAAAAGTTTGACATAATTCATATTCATCCAAACAATTATAAACAAATCCAAAATGATGAGGATTTTTTTGATGTAGTTGAACTGTCTTTTGTTAACAAATCAATAAATAGTTTTAATAATGAAAAGAGATATAATTTTCCAATAGATGGTTTAGATTTTGATTGTTTTCCTAATCACAAAAGTTTTATTTTTTCTTTTCAAAAAGATTAATTAAAAAGCAAGTAAAATAAGATCTATTTTGACAAAAAAAAATTAATTTATAACCTTTTAAATAATTAAATGTACGATCTTATAAAAAAAGATGTTATAATAATTTTTTCCATAAAATAAAATTATGAACAAAAATACATATCAAGCAGACTCCATTAAAGTCTTAAAAGGTTTAGAGGCAGTTAGAAAAAGACCAGGAATGTATATTGGTGATACTGATGATGGAACTGGTCTGCATCATATGGTTTATGAGGTTGTCGATAATTCAATAGATGAAGCTCTAGCAGGATTTTGTAAAAAAATTGAAATAACCCTAAATTCTAACGGCACCGTAACAGTGAAAGATGATGGTAGGGGAATACCTGTGGATATGCATAGAGGTGAGAAAAAATCAGCTGCTGAAGTAATTATGACACAACTACATGCTGGAGGAAAATTTGACCATGATTCTTACAAAGTTTCTGGGGGATTGCATGGTGTAGGAGTATCAGTTGTGAATGCATTATCAGAAAAATTAGAATTAGAAATTCATAGGGATGGAAAAAAGCATTTTATAAAATTTAAAAATGGAGAAGCCGAAAGCCCACTAAAAACAACAGGAAAATCAAAAGACACTGGAACTCAAATTACATTTCTTCCATCTAAGGAAATTTTTTCTTCTATAAAATTTAGTGGAAGTATTCTTATAAAAAGAATGAGAGAACTAGCTTTCTTGAATAAGGGAATAAAAATTATTTTTATAGATGCCACTCTGAAAAAAGAAAAAAGAAGTGAATTTAAATTTGATGGTGGTGTTTTAGAGTTTGTAAACCATTTAGATGAAAAAAGAGAAAAATTACAAAATAAAAATGGAAATGAATTATTCAAAAAGCCAATATACATTGAGGGAAAAAAAGAAAATATAGAAATAGAGTGTTCTTTAAAATGGAATGCTAGTTATTCTGAGGATGTTTATCCATATACTAATAATATTTTTCAAAAAGATGGTGGTACTCACTTATTAGGTTTTAGAAGCGCATTAACAAGAGTTGTAAACAAATATGCTAATGAACATAATTTATTAAAAAAAAATAAACTTACAATTTCTGGGGATGATATTAAAGAAGGACTGACTTGTGTCCTCTCAACCAAAATACCAGATCCAAAATTTTCATCTCAGACTAAGGATAAACTTGTTTCTTCAGAAGTAAGAATGATAGTAGAAACGATTGTTAATGAAAAATTATCAATTTGGTTTGATCAAAATCCGTCGATTGCTAAAATTATTTTAGCAAAAATAATTCAAGCTGCTCTAGCGAGAGATGTGGCAAGAAAAGCAAGAGAAAATGTAAGGAGAAAAGGCGCTCTAGAGTTGAGCGGACTTCCTGGAAAGTTAGCCGATTGTCAAATAGGCAAACAGGAAGGGACAGAGTTATTTATAGTAGAGGGAGATTCTGCAGGAGGCTCTGCGAAACAAGGAAGAAATAGATCAAACCAGGCGGTATTGCCATTAAGAGGTAAAATTTTAAATACTTACGTTGAGGATGTTAATTCAAAAAAAAATGGAAATGGAACAGATCAAAGAACTAAAGCTTTATCAAAAATGGTTTCATCTAATGAAATTCTGACTTTAATTAACGCTTTAGGTTTAGATCCAAAATCTCATGAAATAGATTTAAAAGATTTAAGATATGGAAAAATAATTATAATGACCGATGCTGATGTTGATGGCTCGCATATAAGAGCATTACTGTTAACATTCTTTAACAATAAACCATTTAACAAGCTTATTGAAAATGGAAATATATATTTAGCTCAACCTCCTTTGTTTAAAATTAATAAAGGTTCAAAAGGAATTTATATTAAAGATGAAAATGAATTAGAAAATTACATAATAAACAATAGTAAAGAGCTAAAAAAATTCAAAAAAGGATCGAAAGATTTTTTAAAAGCAATTGATTTAGAAAAGTCAAAAATGGTCATACAAAGGTTTAAAGGTTTGGGTGAGATGAATCCCGAAGAGTTATGGAATACTACTTTAAATCCAGAAACAAGAAATTTATTACAAGTTCAATATTCTAAAGATACAAAAAAAGATCAAAGTTTAATTCATACATTAATGGGCAATGATGTTGCTCTTAGAAAAGATTTTATTACATCAAATGCGATCAATGTAAAAAATCTTGATATTTAGTGAACAATTTTTTTGAAACATCAAAATATTTTACCTTAAAAAAATCCACCTATGTTTTCTTAAGATGGATAGGTATTCTTGGTCAATTATTTTCAATAAGTTTAGTCTATTTTATATTTGATTTTAAATTTGATTATTTTGCTTGTTTTTCAATAATTTTAATAGGAGGAATAAGCAATTTATACTTGGATTTTATTTACAAAAAGGTCCAAATTACAGAGCAAAGTTCTTTTTTATTCCTAGTTTTTGATACTTTGCAGCTTAGTATTTTAACTTATTTAACTGGAGGGATAACCAATCCATTTATTATCTTCTTAATTATCCCAAGTGTATTTTCTGCAGCAAATTTAGGTTTTAGAATTAATCTCAGTTTAGTTGTGATTACTTCGATTATAATAGTATTTTTAACTTTTAATTATCAGCCCCTTCCTTCGCCCTTAAATCTTGATAATAAACTTAATCAATATGTTTACTATTCAATTCCACTTGCATTAATTATAGCATTAGTTTTTTTAAATTATTTTGCGCTTTCTTTTGTGAAAGACTCTAGAATAAGAAAAGAAGCACTTCATAGAATGGAAGAAGTAATGGCCAAAGAGCATGAGCTATTATCATTAGGAGGACAAGCTGCTGCTGCAGCTCACTCATTAGGGACGCCGTTATCAACCATTAAACTGATTTCTCAAGAATTATCTAAACAACTAAAGAGTGATAAAGAAATAAGCAAAGATATTGAACTACTTTCAAGTCAAATAGAAAGATGTGAAGAAATACTTAAAAAATTAAGCATTAACCCTTCAGAAGAAGTTGAATTTATAGATGATGATTTAAGTATGAGAAATTATTTGAAAGATATTACTAAAAGTTTTGAGGAAGTTGGTAATAAAAAATTTATTTTTAATTTTGACCAAGATTCAAATCCAAAAAAAATATCGAAATCTATTGAAGTAGTTTATGGATTGAAAAACTTTATTGGAAATGCTTATAAATTTTCAAAAGAAACAGTTTTTATTAATCTGAAAAGTGATAGTACAATGACTGAAATAACCATTGAAGATGATGGCGATGGTTATCCAAAAGATGTACTACCTAAAATTGGAGAACCTTATTTAAAAACTTCTAATATAGAAAAAAAAGATAAAGCTGGCCTAGGTTTAGGAATATTTATTGGAAAAACTTTATTAGAAAAAAATTTTGCAAAAACTATCTGTCGAAATTCAAAAACACGATCAGGTGCTGAAGTTTTAATAAAATGGAAAAATAGAGAGTTATTTAATATTTAGTGAAATCTTTTTTTTGTCTCAAATAATGAACTTAATTGTGAAACCATAACGTCACCCAATTCATTAACATCAGTTATTTTTATAGCTTTATCATAATATCTTGAAACATCATGACCTATTCCAATAGCTAGTATTTCTATATCTGATTTATCCTCAATAAATTTAACCATTTTTTTTAGATGTTTTTCTAAAAAGTCACCTGAATTTACTGAGAGTGTGGAGTCGTCTACTGGTGCTCCATCAGAAATAACCATTAAAATTTTTCTTTCTTCTTTCCTTTTTTTAATTCTATTAAAAGCCCATTGTATGGCTTCTCCATCTATGTTTTCTTTAAGTAAACCTTCTTTTAACATTAAGCCAAGATTATTTTTGGCCTGTCTCCAATGTGTATCACCACCTTTGTAAATGATATGTCGAAGATCATTTAATCTTCCTGGTGTCTTTGGTTTTTCTTTTTTATTCCAAAGCTCTCTACTTTTTCCACCTTTCCAATTTTTAGTTGTGAAACCAAGTATCTCAACTTTAACTGAGCATCTCTCTAAAGTTCTTGATAAAATATCCGCACATATTGCGGCAATTGTAATTGGCCTACCTCTCATAGAACCCGAATTATCTATTAATAATGTTACAATTGTATCTTTAAATTCTTGATCTTTTTCTTTTTTAAAAGAAAGAGAATTATATGGATCCATAATAATTCTTGGTAATTTAGAACTATCAAGCAGACCTTCTTCTAAATCAAAGTCCCAAGCTCTGTTTTGTTTTGCTAACAATTGTCTTTGTAATTTATTTGCCAGTTTTGTGATTACATCTTGGAAACCTATTAATTGTTGATCTAAGGTTCGTCTTAATTTTGCAGATTCTTCCGAATTTTCTAAATTTTCAGCCTTAATTACTTCATCAAACTGATTGGTAAAGACTTTATATTCAAGATTTAAATTTTTGAGATTAGTTTTTTGAATTACTTGTTCAGAACTTTCTTTATCAGAGTCTGTATCTACAAGCTGTTCATCCATTTTGTATTCATCAATATCATAATCTGAGTCTAGACTA
Source organism: Candidatus Pelagibacter sp. (assembly GCF_052049935.1). Lineage (GTDB taxonomy): Bacteria > Pseudomonadota > Alphaproteobacteria > Pelagibacterales > Pelagibacteraceae > Pelagibacter. The sequence continues at coordinate 5,957 of NZ_JBNGZA010000008.1, forward strand.
GTTTCAGTCTCTTCGTCTTTACTTTGTTCTTTTTGATCTTCGGACTCAGCTTCCTCATTTTCATTTGATGGATTATCTTGACCTTCGTCGTTATTTTCTTCTTTTTGTTCCTCATTTTCCTCAGTATCAAAAATGTCCATATTTTGAAGAATTTCAGAAAATTTAGATGAATATTTGTTTTGATCATCCAAATTTTCTTTTAAAAAATGAAAATGATCTTTAACTGAGAGATCAAAATCTTTTTCCCAAAATTCTAACATTCTACTCGTTAAAGAATTTAGTTTTACGTTATGAAAATGTTTAAGCATATAAAGTTCAAAAGCTTCAGCAACTGATACGTCTTCTTTAGTTTTAAGTTGGTCTTTTCTTTTAAGACTAATTATTTGTTCATAGTTTTGATTTAAGTTTTTTTCAATGCCTTTAAGCATTCTGAAGCCAAGTTGTTCATATCTTATTTTTTCAGCAATTGTGTATAGAGATTTACAAGAAGAATTTGATGGGAGATTTTTTTTAAAAACTAGATCATCAGAAAATTTTTTCTTAAGTGCCGCAGAATCAGACTCAGCTCTTAATCTTACAAAATCTCTAGGTCCAGCAAGATTATCTATTTCAAAAAAATCAAATTTCTTTGAACTTTTGTTTTTATCTTGTTTTTGATTTAACTCTAAATCATCAGATATAACGCGTACTGTTGATGAAAGGGCTTGTTTAAGTTTTTCTTTAAGAGAGGCTTCTTTGTTGCTCATTTAAATTTGAATATTTACTAAAGACTCTGGCAATTCTTCCCCAAAACATCTTTGATAATATTCAGCTATAGTATTTTTCTCTAGCTCGTCACATTTATTCAAAAATGTAACTCGAAATGCATATCCAGTATCTTTAAATATTTCAGCATTTTCTGCCCAGTGTAAAACAGTTCTTGGACTCATTACTGTTGATATATCTCCAGCTATAAATCCTTTTCTTGTCAATGAAGCAACTTTAATCATATTAGACACTTTTTCTTTACCTTTTGCATTGTTTAGATTTTTGTTTTTGGCAAGTACGATATCCATTTCACGCTCAAGACTTAAATAATTTAAAGTGGTAACGATATTCCATCTATCCATTTGACCTTGATTTATTTGCTGAGTTCCGTGATATAAACCCGTTGTATCACCCAATCCAACTGTATTAGATGTTGCAAATAATCTAAAATATTTGTTTTGTTTAATAACTTTATTTTTATCTAGTAGTGTAAAATTACCTTCAGCTTCCAAAACTCTCTGAATTACAAACATTACATCAGGTCTTCCAGCATCATACTCGTCAAAAACTAAAGCAACAGGATTTTGTATTGACCATGGTAATATCCCCTCATTAAATTGAGTAACCTGTTTTCCATCTTTTAAAACAATTGCGTCTTTTCCTATTAGGTCTATTCTACTTACATGGCTATCTAAGTTAACTCTTATACAAGGCCAATTTAATCTTGCGGCTATTTGTTCTATATGTGTTGATTTACCTGTTCCATGATAACCTTGCACTAAAACTCTCTTATTGAATGCAAACCCAGATATTAGTGCTAAAGTGGTATCTTTATCAAATTTATAACTCTTATCTATTTCAGGCACATATTCTGATTTTTCAGAAAAGGCATCTACCTCCATCTCAGAGTCGATCCCGAAAGTATTTTTTAATGATATTTTAATATCAGGTTTTATATTTAAATTAGGTGTCAATTTTTTCCTTATAAGTATTTTTTAGCTGTGTATATGCTAATGTGATTAATTTAAGTTTTTCCTCGTATTTTTTATTGCCAGCATTAATATCAGGGTGAAATTTTTTGACAAGGGCTTTGAATTTTTCCTGTATTTTCTGCCATTTTAAACCCACAGAAACACCTAGAACACTAAATGCTTTGATATCCTTATGATCAAATTTAAATTTGCTCATATGATTATAATCACTTTTAAATTTATCTTTATCCATCTCATCTTTAAGAGTGTCATTCCACAAAACTTTAAAAAAATTATCTGAAGAGCTAAAATTTTGAGTAGGTTTATGCCATGTCATATCAGATTTTAAAAAATCCATTATCTGATCATCATTCATGCCAGAAAAATAATTCCAATTTTTATTAAATTCCTTCACATGTTCAAGACATAGAAGTCGGTATTTTCTGCTATTATCTTTTTCAACCGGAGCTTTATATTCTCCAATTTCGTTACAATTATTCCAATCACAAATATTTTTCATGTTATAAATAAAGTTATGAAGATAAATAATTTAATTTCAATCATAAAAGAAAAAATTTCAAAAAATATAGTCTGTGAAGATTTAAAAATTGAAGATAAAAGCTTTTTACACAAAAACCATAAAGGTAATGATGGTTCAAGATTTCATATAAAACTTACAATTAAGTCTGATGAATTAAAGAACAAGTCAAAAATTGAAAGCAATAAAAAAATATATAAAATTCTAGATGAAGAGATGAAACAATTTATTCATTCTCTTCAAATATTAATTATCTAAAAATTTTAGAAAGAATTGCTTTAATTTTGAAGTATTAAATTTATTTTTATAATTTACTTTACCAATATAATTAAGAAGTATTAAATTTATATCATTAGATATATTTTTTTTATCATTTTTCATAAATCTAATAAGTTTATTAATATCTTTTTTTGAAAAATATTTTTTCACGTTATTCGGTAAGTTAGCTTTTTGATAATGATTAAAAATTTGATTAAAATCTTTATTTTTTATGATGTTGATTTTTTTACTAAAATTAATTGTGGATATCATACCTAATAGAACAGCCTCTCCATGATTTAATTTTTTTGAGTAATTTAACCCAGCCTCATATGCATGTGCAAAGGTATGACCAAAGTTTAAAATTTTTCTAATACCACTTTCTTTTTCATCTAGCTGAACAATTTTTTGCTTTACTTTACAACTTTCTAAAATTGATTTTTCTATATACGGAGATTTTAATTTTAAAATATTGACAACATTTTTATCTAAAAAGTTAAAAAATTTTCTGTCTTTAATAATTGAATGTTTTAATATTTCACCATAACCACAAGTTATCTCTCTTTTGGGTAATGATTTTAAAAAGCTAGTATCACTGATAACTATTTCAGGTTGATAAAAACTTCCTATCAAATTTTTACCATAAATTGTATTCACACCTGTTTTTCCTCCAATCGAAGAGTCAACTTGTGCAAGTAAAGTTGTTGGGATATTAATAAATTTTAATCCTCTTTTAAATAAGCTTGCAGCAAAACCTCCTGTATCACCTGTTATGCCTCCTCCTATCGCAATTAGACAATCGTTTCTATTAAAATCTTCTTTTTGCAAAATCTCTAGAATATTTAATATCGATTTAAAATTTTTATTTTTTTCGTTTGAATTAAAAAAAATTAATTTTGATTTTTTTTTAAATGGATATGTAATTTTTTTGATTTTGTTTTTATTTAAATTATTATCTATTAAAAATAGACAATTATTAAAGTTAATTTTATTTTGCTTAAATACACGATTTAGATTTTCAGCAATTTTGTCACCGATTATAATAGGATATTTCTTTGATGAGGTATTTACTAATAATTTATAATTTTTCATTTAATTTAATTATTTTATGTACAATTTCTTGTTTGCTTAAATTATCACATTTTATTTTTAAGTGTGATTTTGAATAAATTTTTGATCTTTCTTTAATAAGCTTTTTTAACTCATCTTCATTAAGTTTTGTGGCAACTGGCCTTTTCCTATTATTTTTAATCCTTTCAATTAGAGTTATATCGTCCCATTTTAACCAAACTGATAAATGATTTTCTAAAACTTCTTTTTGTATGTTCTTATTCAAAAAAGCACCACCTCCTAGAGAAATAACTCCCTGGTTTTTTCTTAAAATTGCTAAAGAAACTTTTTCTTCTAACTTTCTAAAAAAAAACTCACCTTTCTTTTCAAAAATATCTTTAATTGATTGTCTTGTTTTATTTTCTATTTCTAGATCAACATCAAAGAAATCAATATTCAATTTTTTTGAAATCATTTTTCCAATTGTGGTCTTACCAGAACCCATCATGCCTAAAAAAACTATATTTTTAAAAGATTTCATCAAGTTTATTTATTGAAAAAACACAAATATGTCTTAATTTGAAAATAATTCTTAGACTATATGCAATTACAAAAAAAAACAAGATCATCCAATTTCAATATAATTAGTCTTTCGATTAAATTAGTAATTGTTGCATTAATTTTTTTTGGTATTGTTTTTTTGCTAAATAAAGTTGATTTTCCCTCACCAAAGAAAACTATTGAGAAAATAATTCCCAATGAAAATTTCAAAATTGTTAAATAAAAAAAATAGTTTTTTTTTAATATTATTTTTTCTATTTTCATTTAACTCATATGCACAAGATGAGCCAGTTGATATCTGGAATATAGATAAATCTAAAACTGATGAACAAGTAATTACAGAAGAGAAAGATGAAACAACAGAAACAAACGAGGAAATTGTTGAGCAAAAAACAATTGATACAGAAGACTTAAAAATTGAAAGTGAAATATTACTGGATCAAAAACTCGAATCTAAAGATGTAAAAATACTTGGATTGTATGATCCTTCTGAAAATGGTTTGAGTATGCAGATGTGGCGTAATTCGAATGGAAATGAATTAAAGAGTATATTTGCAAGTTTAGATAAAATAGATTTATCAAAAGATGCAAATAAAATAATTGAAATTTCATTATTAACTAATGCAAATTATCCAAGTAAAGATATATCTTTTGAAGAATTTTCAAATATTAAATCAAATTGGTTAATTAAAAATTCAAATTTGGATTTAATAGAGGAATACTTAATAAGTAATGAATTATTAAATGAGAGTCCAGAACTGGTTAATCATTTAATAAATGAGCACTTATCAAAATCAAATCTTGAAAAAGCATGTCAAATTTTTGAAAAATCAAAAACTTCACCTGAAGATAAATATTTATTTAAATTTAAATTATATTGCTTGATAAATTCTGATCAAAAAGAACAAGCACAATTAATTTATGATTTAAGAAAAGAATTAGGATTTGAAGATGAATATTTTGAAATAAAAATAAATTATTTACTAGGCTTAACGGAAGAAATGCCTGAAGAAATTTCAGAAAATTCAATATTAGATTTTCATTTAGCACATAGAACTAATCCCAATTTTATATTTGAGCCAAATCAAAATACTTCAAAAATAATTTGGAGTTATTTATCTTCTTCAAATTTATTATTTAAAGCAGATCAAATAGATATTTCGGATCTCGAAAAAATATCTGTTATTGAAAATGCAACAAATGATCAAAATTATTCAGAAAAAGAGTTGTATGAAATATATAAAAAATTTCAGTTTAATATAAATCAATTACTTACAATAAAAGACTCATATAAATTGCTTCCAAAATCTGAAGGTAGAGCTCTTGTATATCAAGGAATTTTACTCACAACAGATATTCCAAAAAAACTAGAATTAATGAAAATTCTTAAAGACTCTTTCCTTGAGGAAAACATTGGTAATGCTTTTGACAGTGAGTTAGATAAATTTTTAACAAATATTGATATAGAGGATGTGCCATCAAATTTTACTACATTTTATAGTACTAATACAAATAAAACAGTAGCAAGTGAAAACTCTGAAATAAAATTTAATAATAAAATATTACATCAATCAAAATTAGTTAATTACTTTGATAATGGATACAAATTAAAGGAAATTGAAAAAGAAGTAGAAAATTTTTTAAAAAAAATAAAAAAGAATAAAAAATATTTTATTTCAAAAAAAGATATAATTTTTTTAGAGACTTTAAAATCTGATGGCATCAAAGTTTCTGAAAAATATAATGATCTTTATGAAATTGATGATGACAAAGAAATACCAACTGATATTCAAAATATGATAATTAAAGAAGATATAGGTGGCGCTTTATTAAGAATTGCACAAGTTATTGGTCAAGACAATATTGAAGAAATAGATGATGATACAATTTACTTTATAATCAGTACTTTGAATAAATTAGACATTGATCCAATAAGAAACAGAATGCTTTTAAAAGTTCTACCTTTAAAAGTCTAAAAATTAGATTAAAATAAAATTATGACCTTAAGAACTATTTTAACAGAACCAAATAAAATTTTAAGACAGATATCTCAAACTGTAGAAAGTGTGGGCAAAGAAGAACAGATGTTAATGGATGATATGTTAGAAACCATGTATGCAGCAAATGGAATTGGTTTAGCAGCAATACAAGTTGGAATACCAAAAAGAATTATAGTTATGGATATTAGTAAAGATGAAAATAAAAAAAAGCCTATGTATTTTGTTAACCCAGTTATTAAAAATAAAAATCCTATAAAATCTACCTATGAAGAAGGATGTTTGTCAGTACCTAATCAATTTGCTGAAATTGATAGACCAAGTAAATGTGATATTGAATTTTTAGATTATAATGGAAATAAACAAACAATAAGTGCCGAGGGATTATTAGCAACTTGTATTCAGCATGAAATGGATCATTTAGAAGGTGTTTTATTTATTGATTACTTGTCAAAATTAAAAAAATCGATGATTTTAAAAAAGCTTTCAAAATTAAAATCTAATTCAGCAGTACTATAATTAATGCTTAAAAAAATTATTTTTATGGGCACACCCATGTTCTCAGTGCCAATTTTAAAATCGCTCTATCAAAATGGATATCCAGTTACTTGCGTTTATACTCAGCCACCTCAAAAATCTAAAAGAGGTCAGAAAGTAAATAAATCACCTATACAAGGTATCTCCGAAACTTTGAATATAGAGTATAGAGCTCCGGAGACACTAAAAGATAATCAAGAAGAATATGAATACATCAAAAATCTACAGGCTGATCTTGCTATCGTGGTAGCTTATGGTCAAATTATTCCAAAAAATATTATAAGTCTTACAAAAAAAGGTTTCATAAATATTCACGCATCTTTGTTACCCAAATGGAGAGGAGCGGCACCTATCCAAAGATCAATTATGAATTTAGATAAAGAAACAGGGATTAGTATTATGAAAATTGATGAGGAATTAGATGCAGGTTCTGTGTCTAATCAATACAAATTAGAAATTGGAGATGAAAACGCAGAAGAAATTTCTGAAAAGTTGTCGTTATTAGCAGCTGAAAAAATACTTGATGAAATAGATGATGTTTTGGATGATAAAGCAAATTTTATAGAACAAGATCATTCCAAAGCAACGTATGCTCCTAAAATAGCTAAATCTGAGGGAAGAATTAATTGGAATGAAAAAGCCGAACAAATATTAGGAAAAGTTAATGGTCTTTATCCTGTTCCTGGTGCGTGGTTTAATTTTGATGGAGAAAGGTATAAAATTTTAAAGGCAAAAATTGGCAATGCAGTTGGAAAAGTTGGAGAAGTTTCATCTGATCAATTAGAGATAATTTGTGGAGACAACAAATCTCTTAAAATAGTTGAAATACAAAGACAAGGCAAAAGAGTGCAATCAATAAATGAGTTTATGCTTGGTTCTAGAATTAAAAAGGGCATGATCTTACCTAATGAATAGATATCAAATTCTAATCGAATACGTTGGCACTAATTTCAAAGGTTGGCAGATTCAAAAAAAAGGAATTACTGTTCAGGGTTTATTACAGCAAGAAATGTCTAAAATTTTAAAAGAGAAAATAAAAGTTTATGGGTCAGGGCGAACTGATGCAGGAGTTCATGCTATACAACAATCAGCTCATTTTGATTGTTCACATGAAATTAAAGATTTAAAAAAAATATTTAATTCGATTAATTTTTTTATAAATCCTTATCAAGTAACATTATTAAAATTAATAAAAAAAAATTCTAATTTTCATGCTAGATTTTCTGCAAAAAAAAGACTTTATAAATATGTAATAATTAATCGAACAGGTGTGCCAGCTATTGATAAAAAAAGATCTTGGCATGTAAGAAAAGATTTAGACTTAGGTTTAATGAAAAAGGGTGCCTTAAAATTATTAGGAAAAAAAGATTTTTCAACTTTTAGAGCTTCAAGCTGTAATGCAAAAAGCTCCATTAGAACTATGGAGAAAGTTACTGTCACTAAAAGTAAAAATAAAATTATAATAAAATTTCAATCTCAATCATTTTTACAACAACAAGTAAGATCTATGGTTGGTTGTTTAAAATACCTTGGTGAACAAAAATGGACATTAAATCAGTTTGTCAAAATAATTAAGTCTAAAAATAGAAAACTTTGTGCACCACCTGCACCTGCTGAGGGATTATTTCTTGAGAGAGTTTTTTATTAGATTTTTTTTATTACCCATTGCGAATTTCTTATTTATTCTCCATCTAGACTCAGCTCTTACAATGTAACCGCAACAATTTTTTGATTTACATCTACACGGGAACTGTTTGTAATTTTCATCAAATCCAAATCCATAATCACAAGTGAATTCTTCACCTTTTTTAATATCTTTAATTGCTTTAACCCATATTCTTAGTCCCTTGCCATCATAGTCGCAATTATTATCACATGAATGATTTATTAAACCTGCCGTGTTCCATGGAAAATCTCCATCAAGATCATATTTTTTATTTATAGTAAATAAATAAATTGGTTTACTGTTATCGTATTTATCAGACTCTTCAGTTTGTTTTTTTGTGATTAATTTGCCTTTGTAATCAATTATTTTAGTACCAGCTTTAATATCTTTGGTGGCATAAAGTCCTCTACCTTTTTTGTCAATTTTGGATTTGTTTATTCTATAAAGTTTCATTTCTTGATCTCTTTATTAGGAAAAAAATAATTATCAATTAAATTCTATTAAAGCATCCACATGTCTTTTAGTGCAGTCTCTTAATGCATTTAAATCATATCCACCTTCTAAAATTGAAACCACTTGGCCATTGCTATATTCTTTTGCAAGTTGTAACGTTCTTTTAGTGATCGTATAAAAATCTTCAGTTTCTAACTTTAATTGAGCTAAAGGATCATTTTTATGAGCATCAAATCCAGCAGAAAACAATATGAATTCAGGCTTAAATTCTTTTAGCTTATTAAGAGCATAATCATAAGCGTTTAAATATTGTTCTGAGTTTGTACCTGCCTCTAAGGGTAGATTAAAAACATTATTGAATTTACCTTTTTCGCTTTCAGATCCTGATCCTGGATAATAAGGAAATTGGTGAGTGGAAATGTAAAGAACTTTTTCGTTATCATAAAATATATCTTGTGTTCCATTACCATGATGAACATCAAAATCTATTATTGCTACTCTTTTGAAGTTAAATTTTTCTATTAGATAGGTAGCCCCAACTGCAACATTATTATAGATACAAAAGCCCATCGCTTTATCTTTTTCAGCATGGTGACCAGGTGGTCTTACTGAACAAAAAGCATTTTTGTATTTCTTTTCAATCACACCATCTATTGCTGTTATTATTGAGCCAACAGCGTCTATCGTAGCATCTTTGCTACCTGGTGAAACTATTGTATCTCCATCTAAAAATTCCAAACCTTTTGAGGGAAATGAGTTCCCTACAAAATCGATATAATCCGAGGTATGAGTTGATTTTAAGAGGTTTAAATCAAATTTTTTTGGTTTTTCCCAAATTAGGTTTTGATTATTAAGTTTTTTGAAATTATCTATGACTACTGAAACCCTATCTATTTTTTCTGGATGTCCATTACCCGTGTCGTGATTTTGATAAGTATCAGTTGTTATTAATCCAGTTTTCAATTGAAATAATTTTTTAGGATGGTTTCGTAGATTTTAGTAAGTTTTTTTAAATCAATTATTGAAACTGCTTCATCAATCTTATGCATTGTTTTACCAACTAATCCAAACTCAAGACAAGGAGTAATTTTTCTTATAAATCTTGCATCAGAAGTTCCACCAGTGGTAGATAGTTTAGGATTAATTTTAGTAATTTGTTTTACAACATCTCTTATCATAAAAGTAGTAGAGTTTGGTTTTGATAAGAAAGCTTCACCAGAAACTCTGTAATTAATTTCAAATTTTACTTTATCTTTTGATGATATTTTCTTGATAACTTTATTAAGTTTATTTTTTATAGAATTAGATGTGTGTTTATTATTAAATCTTATATTAAAAGTAGCTGAAGCTATGGCAGGAATTACATTTTCAGCGTGATTATTTATATCCATTTTAGTTATTTCTAAATTTGATGGCTGAAAATCTTTTGTTCCTGTATCGAATTTTATATTTTTAAATTCGTTTAATATTTTTATTATTGATGTAACAGGATTTTTTGCTCGATGTGGATATGCTACATGTCCTTGAACTCCATGAATTATAAGTTTTCCATTCATACTTCCTCGTCTGCCAATTTTAATCATTTCACCTAATTTATTTGGATTGGTAGGCTCACCTACAATACAAAAATCTATTTTTTCTTTTTTTCTTTTGAGATAATCGACAACTTTTTTTGTACCGTTTACAGCAATACCTTCTTCATCACCTGTTATTAGTAAACTAATTGAACCGTTAAATTTATTTTGTGAAACATATTTGCTAATAGCAGAAACAAAAGCTGCGATAGAACTTTTCATATCATTTGCACCTCTTCCAATTAAATGACCTTTTTTAATTGCAGGTTTAAAAGGATTGATTGTCCAATCTTTTGTATTACCTGGGGGAACAACATCTAAATGGCCAGCAAAACATAGATTGGGACTTTTGTTTCCAAGTCTTGCATATAAATTCTTCACTGGTTTTGTGTTTTTTTCAGTAAAGGTTAAAATTTTATTTTTAAAACCTAAAGATTTTAATTTTTTTTCTAAGTATCCCATCACTCCAGCATCAGTTGGTGTGATAGATGGAAATCGAATTAGCTCTTTAGCTAACTGTAGTTCATCAATTTTTGGCATCTTAGTCTCTTAAAAGATCGTTTACAGATGTTTTTGATCTAGTTTTTTCATCAACTTGTTTAATGATTACTGCACAATATAAAGAGGGTGCAGCAGGGTTATTTTTGTCTGGTAATGAACCTGGAACAACTACTGAGTAAGGCGGGATTTTCCCAAATGTAACTTCACCAGTTTTTCGATTAACAATTTTAGTTGATTGTCCAATATACATTCCCATACTTAATACTGATCCTTCCCCAACTATTACGCCTTCAACTACTTCTGACATAGCACCCACAAACACGTTGTCCTCAATAATTGTTGGCAAAGCTTGAGCTGGCTCTAATACACCACCGATACCTGTTCCAGCAGAAATATGACAATTTTTTCCAATCTGACAGCAACTACCAGCACGACTAAAAGTATCCATCATAGTTCCTTCATCTATGTAAGCACCTATATTTATATAGCTCGGCATTAACACTACATTTTTTGCAACATAAGAACCTTTTCTCATCGCTGTATTTGGTACCATTCTAAATCCTGCTTTTTCAAAATCATCATTCGTCCATCCCGCAGTTTTTCCTTTGAGTAAATGTGCTTTATCTCTCCAAGCAGAATACGGACCATCTAAAGTTTCCATTCCATGAATTCTAAAACTTAGCATGATTGCTTTTTTAAGGTGTTGGTGTGTCACCCATTCACCATTTATTTTTTCAGCAACTCTAGATTTGCCACTGTCCAATTCTTCAATTACTTGATTAATAGTATCTTTTAATTTTTGATCAGAGTTTTGATTTACTTGATCTTTATTTTCCCACGCTTCGTTTATAATATTTTCTATAGTCATATTTTACTGGTTTTTTAATAACCTTATTTCTTTTAAAAATAAAGTAAGATTTTCTATTTTATAATCAATATAGTCTTTATCAGATTCTTTTTTCCCCCATTCTTCATCGTTTATTAACCAAGCTGTTATTGTTCCTCTTTCTTTACCTATTGAAAGATTTTTTGCTATATCTTCAATGTATAAAGTTTCTTTAGGGTCTATTTTAAATTTTTCTATCATCAAATCAAAAGCTTTAGCTTCAGGTTTTGGATGATATTCTGCATCAACAATATCAAATATACCTTCAAATTGATCTTCAATACCAAGAGTTGAAGTTATATGTTTTACATGGTCATAACTACCGTTAGTAAAAACAAATTTTTTTAAGTTAATATTTTCTAATTCATATCTAAGAGCTGTGTCTTTCTCTAAAAATGATAAATCAATATCATGAACAAAATCTAAAAACTCTTTTGGATCTATATCATGATGGATCATTAATCCATTAAGGCTTGTATTATATTTATGAAAATAATTTGTTTGAAGTTCTTTAGCTTTTTTTAAATCTACATTAAGTTTATTTGAAATGTATTTGGTCATTTTTCTACTAACTTGACCAAAAACTGCTTCAAGGTCTTGATATAAAACACCATCACAATCAAAAAGAATGTTTTTTATATTTTTAATTTCCTTCATTTTCTTATTAAAGTCCCTGAGCCCTGATCGGATAAAAGTTCAAATAAAACTGAATGAGGCTTTCTTCCGTCAATTATACACACACCTTTTACGCCATTTGAAGCAACATCTAAACAATTATTAATTTTTGGTATCATCCCACCAGTAATAACTTCTTTTTGAATTAATTCTTCAGAGGTTACTGAATTTATTTCACTTATAAGTTCACTTTCTTTATTTAGAACTCCTTCAACATCACTCAATATTAATAATCTTCTTGCATTTAATGATTTGGCAATTGCACCTGCGGCCGTGTCTGCATTTATATTATAAATGTTATCTTGATTATCCTTACCTAAAGGAGCAATAACCGGAATTCTATCTGCTTTAATTGTGTCTTGAATTTTTGAATTTTCCACATTTGTTGGTAAGCCAACATAACCAAGTTCATCATTTTCTTTTGTGGCTTCAATTATTGAATTATCTTTTGATGTAAATTGTTGTGCCTTTATTCCTGTTTGTTCTAATGATTTTACTATTTCATGATTAAAATTTGATAAAACACTTTCAACTATTGTTATTATTTTCTCATCTGTAATTCTTAAACCATTTATAAATTTAGACTCGATATCTAATTCTTTTAGTTTTTCAGTAATTCTTTTTCCTCCACCATGGATAATGACTGGATTAAACCCTAATTTTCTTAGAGTTGAAATATCATTAATCAAATGATTGTATAAATCAGGATTAGTTAATACACTTCCACCACATTTAATAACAATATATTCATCATTATATTTTTCTAAGTATTTTTTTACTTGCTCTATTGAAGGTCCAGATTTAGGAATTATAGAATTTATCTCTGCATCACTTAAAGAGGACATCTATGTAGTAGTTTTTACAGTAGTTCTCTTCATTATGAACAGTTGTTGGGCCATTGTTAAAATATTGTTTACTGTCCAGTAAATTACCAATCCAGCAGGGAATGGTGCTAAGATTACAGTTAAAAATAGTGGAAAGAATGCAAAAATTTTAGCCTGCATTGGATCAGTAGGGGCAGGATTTAATTTTTGTTGCACCCACATTGATACACCCATCGCAATTGGCCAAGCACCAATAACTAAAAATGACGGTACATCATAAGGAAGTAGTCCAAATAAATTAAATAAACTAGTTGGGTCACGTTCACTTAAATCTTGTATCCATCCATAAAATGGCATTTGTCTCATCTCTATTGTTACAAATAAAACTTTGTATAAAGCAAAAAATACAGGGATCTGTATCATTATTGGTAAACAACCCGACATAGGGTTTACTTTTTCTTTTTTATAAAGAGCCATCATTTCTTGCTGTAATTTCATCTTGTCTTCTTTGTGCAATTCTTTAAGTCTTGTCATTTCAGGAGTTAAAGCTTTCATCTTCGCCATACTTCTGAATGAAAAGTTTGCAAGTGGAAAGAAAACCAATCGAATGCAAATGGTAACTGCTATTATTGCTAATCCATAATTACCTAACAATTTAAAGAAGTAATCAATTGCATAAAATAAGGGTTTAGTTATGAAGTATAAAAATCCCCAATCAATCACTAAATCAAATTTATCTATGTTAAGTTCTGCAGCATAACCATCAATTGTATCAACTCTTTTTGCAGCAACAATTATTTGCATATTATCCTCTATTGAGGAATTGCTACTTAATTCCATTGGTTCTGTGGATATATAATTTGCTCTAAACTTATTTTTATAATCAAAAGTAGTTTTAAATTCCTTATTTCTTGGAGGAACTATTGAACTAATCCAGTATTTATCTCCAACACCAAACCATCCTTTTTGTGCAGTCATTGAAAATTTTTCTTCTTCAATGTCATCATAATCCTGCTCGATTAGCTCATCATCTAATGCAGCTAACATTCCTTCATGTAGAATATAAAAATTAGATAACCCCTCTGGAATTTTATTTCTTATAATTTGGCCGTATGAGTAAAAGTCGTATTTTTTATCGGTCGAATTAATTACTTTTTGATTAATTGAAAATAAGAACTTGTTATCGATAGATATTTCTTTCTCAAAAGTTATTCCTTGATCATTAGTCCAAACAAGTTTAACAGGATTTCCTTCTCTAAGTTGATTATTACCAATTACAGACCAAATAGAATCAGAATTAGGAATATCAATGTTTTTATCAGTAGTAACAAAACCACTTTCTATAAAGTATCCATCTTCAATATTTCTGGGATTTAATAATGTAATATTGATGTCACTCTCTAAGGAAGTATCATAATTTTTAAATGTCAAATCATCAATAATCGCACCTTTGAGTGAAATTGAACCAATGATATTTTCATTTTCAAATTGTATTCTTTCATTTTGATCGATTGCTTCTTCTCTTGAAATTTTAACTAAATTTTCTTTTTGATCTAAACTAGGTGCATCAGAATTTTGTTCTACTTTGTCTTTTTCTGACAAATTTTGATTTCTTGGTTGAGGTTCGGGAGCAAAAAATAATGAATAGAGAATTATAACTGCTGCCGATAAAGAAATAGCTGCTACTACGTTTTTTTGATCCATTATTTTTTAACCTTAAGTTTTTTGTTAACAGGGTCAAAACCTTCGCCACCACCTAAAAATTTTATTGGATGACATGATAAAATTCTTTTTAAGCTTAAAAATGTACCTTTGAATAAACCATAAGTTTTTAAAGCTTCAATGCTGTATTCAGAACAAGTTGGTAAATATCTACATGAAGGAGCAAGTAAAGGGCTTATTAAATATTTATATCCTCTAATAAAATAAATTAATCCTTTAGTAAAAATATTCATTATTTAATTTTCTCAAAATCTTTAAATAGAGTTTCTTTTATATTTAAGTAGTCGTTATTTAGCATAGTTGGCTTAGCAATAACAAGAAATGAATAGTTAAAGTTTATGGACACTTTTTTAACTGCTTCATTAGTTATATTTCTTAATCTTCTCTTAATTTTGTTCCTTTTAACAGCATTTCCAATTTTTCTTTTTGTAACAAAGCTAATATTAAGTTTTTTGGTATCTTTACTTAAAAGTTTACCAAAAAAAATTGTCACAAATTTATTGCTGACTTTTCTTTTTTTTAGAAGTGATTTGAAATCTTCATTTTTAGAAAGAGCAAGAATTTTGCTTTTCATTAAATAGATTTATTTTCTTTTTCTTTTAACTGTCGAAGACACTGTTAGATTCTTTCTTCCTCTAGCTCTTCTTCTTTTTAAAAGTTTTTGACCACCTTTAGTTTTCATCTTTGAACGAAAACCGTGTTTCTTTAGTCTCTTCTTCTTTTTTGGTTGCCAAGTTCTTTTCATATATAAAAATTGATTAAATTTTTGTTAAAAATTGGCTCTTTATATTAACTAAATTTATAAATAGCAATTAGAAGATTTAAAATTTATTATAAATTTTTATGGAAAAAACAAAAAAAATCAAAATTTTTGTAGCTTTGTTCTATGTTTCAGCAGTTTTATTATTTTTATTTTTTTTCTTCTCAAATTTTACTTTTAAGGAACTGACAAGTTATGATTTTATAAAAAATAATAGGAATTATTTATTAAACCTAAGAGAATCTAATTTATATTTTGTGGGTTTTTTATTTTTTATATTTTGCATTATTTGGACATTGGCTTCTGGCTTTGCTACACCTTTAGGCTTGTTTGGTGGATTTGTTTTTGGAAAATGGTTAGGTGTAGTTATTGTTGTATTTGGTATGTCCTTAGGAGCCACAGGAGTGTACATCTTTGCAAACTATTTTTTAAAGGATTTTGTTAAAAAAAAATTTTTGAACAGATTTCAGAATTTAGAATATAAATTTAAAAAATCTGAATTAAATTATTTATTAGTTTATCGATTTGTAGGTGGAATTCCATTTGCCATATCAAACATTTTGCCTTGTATATTTAACGTCAAAACAATCAATTTTTTTATCGCAACACTTGTAGGCATTGTGCCTCAAGTTTTTATTCAAGTTTCACTTGGAAGTGGATTAGAAAAAATAATTGATCAAAATGAAAAAGCACCTAATTTAATGCAATTAATTTTATCTCCGGATATTTATATTCCAGTTATTGCTTTTATTGTTTTAGTAATTGTTACAATTATAATTAGGAAAATTTTTTATAAAAAATAGTGGTGCCCCCACCAAGAATCGAACTTGAAATTTATCCTTACCATGGACACGTTATGCCATTTAACTATGGGGGCGATAAAAAGTTTTATGTAATTTATTGATAATAAAGCATTTTTTACAAATTATTGCCTTAATTTTTTTGGAAATTTGTTTTATATCTACTTGAGGAATTTTTTTATGGGCATTCATTACGATTATAAATCTACTAAAGGAAATAAGTTAATGGAGAAGCAAGCAAAGCGTGAAAGAAAGCTTGCAGAAAAAAAAGCAAAAAGACTTGCTAAGGAAGGTCCAAAAAAAGAAGAACCAAAAGCTAAACCACTAGATCCAAATAAGCCTATATCTTTAGATTTTTTGACAAACCCAGATAAGGAATGACCACTAAAGATAAAAATGAGCGTTTAAGTTTAGCTCTAAGAAAAAATTTAAAAAAAAGAAAACTATTTCAAAAAAAAAATAAAAAAAAATCTAAATAATGTCTATTCAACCTGATTCTTGGATAAAAAAAATGTGTAAAGAATACAACATGATTGAACCTTTTTTAGATCATCAAGTTTCTGAAGGAAAAATTTCATATGGTTTAAGTAGTATGGGCTACGATGTAAGAATATCAGATGAGTATAGAATTTTTACTAATGTAAATAATTCATTAGTTGATCCGAAAAATTTTTCAGACGATAATTTTATTGAACGTAAGGGACCACATTGTATTATTCCACCTAATTCGTTTGTTTTAGCAAAAACTGTTGAATATTTTAGAATTCCTAAAGATGTTTTATGTATTTGTGTTGGAAAAAGTACTTATGCAAGAACTGGTATAATTTGTAATGTTACGCCAATTGAAAATGAGTTTGAAGGTAATATTGTAATTGAATTATCTAATACCACTCCTAACCCTGCAAAAATTTATTCTAATGAGGGAATTGCTCAGTTTTTATTTTTTAAATCTGAAACTCAGCCTGAGACTACTTACAAATCAAAGAACGGTAAATACCAAGGTCAAACAACAATACAAGTTGCAAAAATAAAATAATTCTATGGATAAATTTTTGATTGAGGGTCCGTGTAAACTCAAGGGCAAGGTTTTAATTTCAGGATCAAAAAATGCAGCGCTGCCTATATTAGCCGCAACACTTTTGTTTGATAAATCAGTTACAATTAAAAATTTACCAAGAGTAAGAGATATTGACACAATGTTGAGTCTTTTAAAATCTTTAGGTTCAAAAATCACTTTTTCTAAAGATAAAAAAACTGCAAAAATCATGAATAAGAAAAATATGAAGACTGTTGCAAGTTATTCTCTAGTTAAAACTATGAGAGGATCAATTCTTGTTCTGGGACCATTGGTTTCTAAATTTCAAAAATCAATCACCTCATTACCGGGGGGCTGTTTAATTGGTGCTCGACCAGTTAATTATCACTTATCAGCATTAAAAAAGCTGGGCATGAAATACGACATCAAAAAAGGATATATTCATGCAAAGTCTGATGGAAAATTAAGAGCAACAACAATTACATTTTCAAAAATTAGTGTTGGTGCAACTGAAAATACAATCATTGCAGCTTGTTTAGCTAATGGCAAAACTGTTTTAAAAAACTGTGCTGTTGAACCCGAAATAAAAGACTTAACAAATTTTCTAAACACAGCTGGAGCAAACATTAAATGGAAAGGTAGAACTTGTGAGATTGTAGGAGTTAAATCTTTGAATGAAATAGAATATTCTATAATGGCAGATAGAATAGAAGCTGGCACTTTTTGTGTTGCTGCAACATTATCAAGAGGAGAATTGGAGGTAAAAAATTTAAATCCTAAAATCATTAATACTGAATTAAATTTACTAAAAAAGGTTGGTGCTAAAATCAAAACTTCAGAAAATAAAATTCTAATTAAAGGACCAGACAAAATTAAACCAATAAAAAATATAAAAACAAAAGAGTATCCAAGTTTTCCAACCGATCTACAGGCTCAATTTATGGTTTTATTATGTAAGGCAAATGGCAAAAGCAGCATAACTGAAAGTATTTTTGAAAATAGATTCATGCACGTTGCAGAGTTACAAAGATTGGGTGCAAAAATAGTTATCAAAAATAATAAGGCTATTATAGAAGGTAAAACAGATTTCAATGGAGCAGAATTAATGTCGAGTGATTTGAGAGCCTCTGTTGCGCTTGTTTTAGCCGCCATAGTTGCTAATGGAAAATCGATAATTAACAGGATTTATCATTTAGATAGAGGGTATGAGAATATAGAGAATAAATTGAAAAAAATTGGTGTAAAAATTAAAAGAATAAAATGAGTGAAAAAAAATATTTAGCAAAAATTATTGCAGTAGATAATGAGGGGCTTCAAATGATTTCAGCTTGTTGCTCTGGAGCTAAAACAAATGTAGCAAACATAAAATATCTTAAAGAAAACAAAGTATTTTTATTATCAATTGAAAGAATCAAAGTTGAAGTTGGAGGAGAAGATAAAAAAGTTAGCAGTATATGTAAATTTGATTTTGTAAGCAGTGTAAAATCTAAAAACATAGATCAAAAAAACCAAGAACAACCACTTGAATTAATTTGTATAAATTATCTGAAAAAAAATGATGAATACGAGATTGATTTAATATTTAATAATAATGCTTTAATTTCACTTGGCACTGAAGCAATAGAAGTGAGATTAGAAGATCAAACAAATTAAGATGAAATCTTTAAATTTTAAAAGTAAAAACTTTGATAAATCACTAGAAAGCTTGTTAAATCAAAGAAGAAAAAAACTACAATCAAGCAGTGTTTCCGTAACCAATATCATTAGAGATGTTAAAAAAAATGGAGATAAAGCTTTATTAAAATATGAAAAAAGATTTAACAAAAATAATGTAATTGTCCCAACCTCAAAACAAATAAGTAATTCTATTAAATCATTAGATAAAAAAGTAAAACAAGCAATTGATGCTGCATACAATAGAATTTATAAATTTCACTCCTTACAAAAATTAAGAAATATTTCATACACTGACAAATATAAAAACAAGATTGATTATAAATATGTACCATTAGAGTCTGTTGCAATTTATGTTCCTGGATCCACAGCCTCATATCCATCAAGTGTTTTAATGAATGCAATTCCAGCAATTGTTGCTGGCGTAAAAAGAATTGTCATGATTAATCCTGGTTATAAAGGCAAACAAAATCCTGCAGTTTTGTATGCAGCTAAAAAATGTAAGATAAAAGAGATCTATTCAATTGGTGGTCCATCTGCAATTGCAGCTGCTGCTTATGGAACAAAAAAGATTAAACCAGTCAATAAAATCGTAGGTCCAGGTAACTCTTATGTTGCTGCAGCAAAAAAAGAAGTATTTGGTGATATTGGAATTGAGGCAATGACAGCTGGTCCATCTGAAATTTTGATTGTTGCTGATAAAACTTCAAATCCTGAATGGATTGCTAGTGACTTACTCGGTCAAGCAGAACACGATTCACTTGCACAATGTATTTTAATTTCTAAAGATCAAAAAATTTTAGAGCAAACTAAAAATGAAATTTCAAAACAATTAAAAGAATTGCCGAGATTATCAATTGCAAGCAAAAGCTTAACCACAAATGGAATACTCATGTTTGTTAATTCTGATACAAAGATTATAGAGATAATAAATAAAATTGGACCAGAGCACCTGGAACTAAATACAAAAAATTATAAATCTTTAATACCAAAAATTAAAAACGCAGGTTCAATTTGTTTAGGAAAATATGCAGTTATGGCAATGACAGATTATGGAGTGCCAGGAACAAACCATGTGTTACCTACAAATAAAACTAGTAAATACTCCAGTGGACTAAGTGTTTCAGAATTTGTTAAAAAAATCTCTTATATAAACTTATCAAAAAAGGGTATTGAAAGTCTTGGACCATCAGCTATAACACTTGCAAATTATGAGAGATTAGAAGGACACGCTCAATCAATCATAAAAAGAATTAGGAGAAAATAAATTTGTCAAAACAAGATCTACTTGAATTCAAAGGCAAGGTAACTGACTTGTTACCTAACGCAATGTTTAGAGTTCAATTAGAAAATGGTCATATCGTGACCGCACACACTGCCGGCAAACTTAGAAAGAATAGAATTAGAGTTTTACAAGGTGATAATGTTACGGTTGAAATGACACCTTATGATCTTACTAAAGGAAGAATAATCTTTAGAGGATAACTTAAGGCTGAGTAGCTCAGGAGTAGAGCAGAGCCCTGAAAAGGCTTGTGTCGGAGGTGCGAATCCTTCCTCAGCCACCACCCATAATTTTATTAATTTCTACTTGCTATTCCTATTAAAAAAACTAGTTTCACGGCTTTATAAATAACAAAAGGACTAAGAAATAAAATGAGTACATTAAAAGGTAAAGTTAAGTGGTTTAACGGTAAAAAAGGTTATGGTTTCATCGAAAGAGAAGATGGTGAAAAGGATGCCTTTGTTCATGCTTCAGCAGTAAAAGCAGCTGGTATGAGGTTTTTAAATGAAGGAGACTCACTTGAGTTTACTTTAGAAGATGGTCCAAAAGGCCCAAGCGCAGTTAACTTGGTAAAACAAGAAGGCTAATAAATTTTACAAAATTTTAAAGGGGGTTTGCGAAAGCAAACTCCCTTTTTTTTTACTTGTAATAATCCTAATTTATTCTAGAAGTTGCTCATGATTATAATAGCTTCAACAATTGAGACTAACAGAGCTACGCATAGATATATCAATCATGCTGGCTAAGGCTAGCTATTTTCAAATATAAAATAATTTTAAATTCACTAAAAAATAATATAAAACTATTAATATAAGCTTTGGTGGTGAAATAGTATCACGTCGGTTTGTGGATCCGAAGTCGTAGGAGCGTAACCTACCCAAAGTACCAATAAAATGGAAAAAGAAAAAAAACTCAATCCTTCGCTACCGTCTGGATTTGAAGATCGTTGGGATAAAAAGTTAGTCTTAAAAAAACAACTTTTAAAAGAGATTGAAAACAATTTTATTAAATTTGGAGCTGAGCCATTAGAGACACCCTCTTTTGAAATCAGTGAAAATATTGGATCGTTTTTAGCGGAAGACGAGGCCAATCCTATGTCTGATGTATTTAGTTTTAAAGACGGTGATAAAAGTATTACTTTAAGATATGACTTATCAAGTCCGTTAGCTAGATTTGTTGCTCAAAATAATCAAGAACTTCCATCTGTATATAAAAGATATGCAATTCAAAATGTCTTTAGAAATGAAAAACCAGGTAATGGTAGATACCGAGAATTTATGCAGGCAGATTTCGATATTATTGGAAATACAAATCCTGCCCAAGCAAATGCAGAGCTTTGTAATTTAATTACCAGCACTCTTTTAGATTGTGGATTAAATAAAGAGCAATTTACAATCAATGTAAGTAATAGAAAAATAGTTCAAGGCTTAATAAATGAACTTAATATTTCTGAGGAAAAACAATTAAAAGTTATCAGAGCCATTGATAAATTAGATAAACCAGGATTTGGTTTAACTGGTGTAGAAGCATTATTAAAAAAAGAAAGAAAAGATGCATCAGGAGCTGTAACAAAGGGTGCTGATTTAAATGATGATCAAGTTAAACAAATATTAGATTTTTTAAAAATTAAAAATTTAAAAGAATTAAAGCAAAAATTAACTAATAAATTATCGCAAGAAGGAATTAAAGAATTAGAAGATTTCTTTGAAGTAATTGGTTTTGGTAATGCAAAAGACCAGGTTCAGACTAATTTTACAATTGTTAGAGGCCTTGCTTATTATGATGGGTTTATTGTTGAAACTAATTTAAATTTTAAAGTAACAAACAATAAAGGAAAAGAAGTAGATATTGGAAGTATCTGTTCAGGTGGAGCTTATGCAAAACTTATCTCAAGATTTAAAGGTGTAGATACACCAGGTACCGGTATTAGCTTTGGTGTGGATAGATTGTTGTTTGCATTAACTCAATTAGATCAAATTAAAATTAAAGAACAAAAACCTGTTCTTTTATGTGTTATGGATCAAAAATATTTAAAAAATTATTATGAATTAGTAGATGAATTAAGAACTAATAACATTAATGCTGAAGTTTTTTTAGATACTAAAAAGAACTTAGGAAAACAGCTTACTTATGCAAACAAAAGAGGATTATTATTGGCAATTATTTGTGGTGAAAATGAATTTAAAGATAACACTGTAACTATTAAAGACCTTCAAGGCACTAAAGGTGAAAATAATAAAACTATTTCAAGAAAAGAACTAGTCAATGAAGTCAAAAAATTTATCTGAAAATATCCTTAGATCAGTAAAGTCTAAAGGATATAAATATATCAATTTACCTTCGGTAATTGAAGCAGATCATATTGTACAAAGATCTGGCGAAAATTTTAGAAAGTTTATTTTCTCATTTCATGATCAAGATGGTACCGAGCTTTGTTTAAGACCAGATCTAACCATTGCATCTTGCTTAAGGTATTTAGACAATAATTTAAAAGGTAAAGAAAAAATTTTCTATAGTGGTCAGGCTTATAGGAAAAATGATGATAAGAAAAAATCTATCATTAGAGATCAAATAGGATTTGAAATATTAGGATCAAAGGATGAAAAAAATGATGATAAAGAGATTATAAATACCTCTCTTAAATCTTTAAAAAATATAAAATTTTCATCTGGAACATTAACCATCGGTAATATTGAGATATTCAAATTACTTATTGATAAACTTGAAATCCCATCGCGTTGGAAATTAAGATTAATTAGACACTTTTGGAGAGAGGATTATTTCAATGATCTATTAAAAAGATTAGAGACTAATGCTGATATTGATCCAACAGTGGTTGATCTAGATAAAAAACTTTATCTAAATTTATTAAAAAAAGATCCAACTGCTTTAGTTGCAGGAAGATCTTATGGAGAAATTCTAAAAAGATTTGATGAAAAAATTAAAAACCCAAGAAAAGCTAGTGAAGGTAAAAAAGTATCTAAAATAATTAAAGAATTTTTAAAGATTAAATGCCCAATTAATAAAGCAGCTGATCAATTAAATAAGTTTTTTAAGAGAAATAGAATTAATCTTGCAGTTGATCAAAGATATTTTCCTCTTTCATCAAATAAAATTTCAAAATTAAATGTAGTATTTTCATCATCATTTGGCAGACAACTTGAGTATTACACAGGAATGGTTTTTAGAATTGATGTGAAAATTAATTCAAAACAAGTTCAATTAATCTCAGGCGGCAGATATGACAGTTTAATTTCTGATCTTGGTTCAAGCGAAAAAGTAAATGCAGTAGGAGCAGCTATTAATCTATGAGCCAGATAATTAAAATAGGAATCCCAAGTAAAGGAAGATTGAGAAAAGATGTTTTAAATATCTTTAAGAAAAATAAATTGAAGTTAATTTCAGAAAGAGGTGATAGAGATTTATTTGGCTCAGTAAAGGGTAAGAAAAATATTCAAATCATTTATTTGCATGCTAGAGAAATAATTGAAAGACTTGCAGATAAGTCATTAGATCTTGGTTTTTCTGGTTTTGATTTATTGAAAGAAAGTGAAATAACAGTTCAAAATAAAATTAAAGTTGAAAAGAAATATCCATTTGGACAAGCAACATTAGTAGTTGCTGTGCCTCAAAATTGGTTAGATGTATTTTCAATGGCTGATTTAGAGGAAATTGCTTTTGAATTTAAAGAAAAGAAGAAGAAAAGATTAAGAGTATCAACAAAATATCCAAGACTAACAAGAGAGTTTTTTTACAACAAAGGTGTTACTCAGTTTTCATTAGTAAAATCACATGGAAGTACAGAGGTTGCACCATTTACAGATTCTTCTGAGATTATTACTGACATAACAAGTACTGGAGCTACTCTTAAAGCTAATAATCTTAGAATTATAAATGATGGTTATATTTTAAAATCTGAGCTTTGTATGATGGTTTCAAAATCATCAAATAAAAATAAAGATTTTAATAGATTTACTAAATTACTTACGAAATATTAAGTCTTTAAAATAGACTAAGATAATTTTAACTATATCAAGATTTCTTAATACAGCATAGGCTCCAACAAGTAGACCAACTAAAACACCAATTTTTAAAATTAACATTAAATCCATATAAAATTTTAACTAATTGTTTAAACTATTCAATATTTTTATGAGAAAATATCTGTAAAATGTCATTATAGAATCATGAATACAATTTTAATAAGTTTATTAATTATATTAACCTTAGGTGTTGCTGTTCTGCTTTATTTGACTTTAAAAAGCAACTCAAAGAAAACTGATGAAAATAAAGATTTGGAAGAAATAGCGAATTTGAAAATAGAAATATCTAGCTTGAAGGATACGTTGAATTCAACAATTAATTCATCTTTGGGAGCCATGTCCACATCATTTAATAATCTTTCAACTGGGGTTACTAAAGATATGACTGAAGCACTGACTAAAGTTGATGAAAAAGTTGGCAATTTTAATCAACAAGTTCAATTATTAAATCAAAGCCAAGAAGGAATTACGAAGATTTTAGCTGGGGTAAAAAAATATGGAACTCTAGCTGAGTTTTCTCTGGACGCACTTATAAAAGATTTGCTGCCTGCCTCACAATATATGACGAATGTGAAGATGAAAGAAAATACAAGTGAAAATGTAGAATTCGCAGTTAAACTCCAAGGAGATGTTCTGGTGCCAGTTGACTCTCATTTTCCAGTAGAAAAATTTAAAGCAATTACTGATGGTCATGACGCGGATGATAAAAAGGCAGTAGCTGATGCTAAAGCCAAATTAGCTTCAGCGTTTAAAGCTAAGGCTAAAAGCGTAAATGAAAAATATATTGTTCCGCCGAAAACAACAGATTTTGCAATTGTTTATGCTCCAACCGAAAGTCTTTATAAAGAATTAACAGAGTATCAAGATCCAAGTACTAAAGAATTATTAACTCAAGAATTAATGAAAAAATATAAGATTGTTATTTGTGGTCCTAATACATTATCAGCATATTTACAGTCATTACATATGGGATTTCAATCTTTGAAAGTTCAAAAGGGTGCGACTGAGATTTATAACCATCTAAAAACAATCAGTACAAGATTTTCAAAACATTTTGAGAATATTGTAACTTTGAGAAAAAAATTAGAAGAAGCGATGGGCGTTGTGGATAAGTTTGGAACTGATGCAAGATCTATAACGAGAACTTTAGAAAATATTAAAGATCCTGAGCAAGTTGAAAAAGCACTACAAGCTGAAAATGTGGAAAAGTTTGTTGATCGAAATAGACAAGTTAAAAATTAATTTCTAATTTTTATTAATAAGGAATATAAGAATTTGAATGGAATGGAATAATAAATATATTTATCCAAAATCTACTAGATCGCTTTTAAATGGTTCAAGACATTATTCAGTCAATGAAGAAAATTTACCATCTGTTACAACAATTTTAAAAGCAACAGAGTCTGAAGAAAAAAAAGCAAAACTTGCAGAATGGAAACAAAGAGTGGGTCATAAACAAGCTGAAATTATTTCAAGAGAAGCATCCTCCAGAGGAAGCTCAATGCATGATTACTTAGAAAAATTTTTACTTGGTAAATTAAATTTAGATTTATTAGGAGATAATACTAGAGAAAGAATGATGGCAGACCAAATTATTGAAAATGGTTTAAGAAATAAGTTAGATGAAATTTGGGGATGTGAAGCAACATTATATTATCCTGGAAAATACGCAGGTGCAGCAGATTGTATTGGGGTTTATGAAAATAAAGAAACTATAATTGATTTTAAACAAAGTAATAAACCAAAAAAAGATGAATGGATTGAAGATTATTATCTTCAATGTGCTGCTTATTCTACAGCACATAATGTTGTCTATGGATCCAATATAACACAAGTTGTAATTTTGCTTTGCACTAAAGATAATGTCTTTCAACGTTTTATAGTGGATGGTGAAAGATTAAAAATATATCAAAACAAATTTTTAGAAAAAGTAGAGCAATTTTATGCTCAAAGGAGAGCTAGTTGAGCTACGTAGTTTGGGATATAGAAACAGATTCTGCTCAAACCGATTGGGCAACTATAATTGAATTAGGAGCAATCCTACTTGATGATAACTTTAAAGAGAAAGATAGATTCTCAGTTAGATGTAGAATGCCTCAAGATAGAGTGCCGTCTGCAACAGCACTATGTATAAATAAATCCAATGTAGATTTAATTACTAAAGGTAATCTAAGTCATTATGAAATGCTTGTTCAAGTTGATAAGAAGTTTAGAGAGTGGTCACCCGCAACTTTTTTGGGTTACTCAAGTATTAATTTTGATGATGAAGTTTTAAGAAAAGAATTTTTTAAATCATTAAAAAAACCTTATTTGACAAATACCGAAGGAAACTCAAGACATGATGCTTTAAATATCGTTAAAGCTGCATTTGCTATAGATGAGAATGTTTTAAAAACAGAACTTAATGACAAGGGTAATAAATCCATGAAATTAGAATCTTTGGCTCGTTTAAATGGTTTTGAGTCCTCTGGTGCCCATTCAGCCTTATTTGATACAGAGCTAACAGTAAAAGTTTTAGGTCTGATCAGAGAAAATCAACCAGATTTGTGGCGAGAATATATGAACACAAGTACCAAAGTTGTGGTTGAAAACATACTCAAACAAGAAAAAATGTTTACTATTAACGAAAATTATTTTGGCAAAAATTACTTATTTTTAGTTGCTCCATTACACCCAAATTCATTTATGCACCCTGTATATAAATGGGGTCAAGTTGTGAACTTATCTGAAAATATTGAGGAGCTACAAAAACTTAACTATCAAGATCTAAAAAAGGCCATGAAGAAATCACCAAGGTTTTATAAGACTATTAAGTCTAATAAAGCGCCTATTATTTTGGATAAAAGCTTAGCCATGAAAATTGACCCATATAAAAAAATTGACCAAAATGTACTTAATAAAAGAGCTGAATTAATGAAAACCAATGAAAAATTTTCACAAGACATCTGCAATATCTTAAGAGAAGCTGCAGAAGAAAAAATGGAAATTTCATCACAAGTTGATCTTGAACCAGAGGAGACAATTTATTCAGGAGGATTTGATACTTTTAATAAAGACGTACCATTATTTCAAAAATTTCATGAAAGTGATTGGAAAGGTAAATTTTCAATGTTAGATAAATTTAAAGATGATCGGCTTGTAACTTTTGGACATAATTTAATTTATAATGAGGCACCAGAGATCCTTCCAAAAGATATTCATAGAAAGATCAAAAGAAGAATAGCATCAAGAATATTAAGTACAAATAAGGAAAAATGGTGGACTGTTTCTGCATTTTACTCTGAGTGTGACGAGATAAGAGAAAATGAAGATAAAATGTTTTCATTTAAAACTGCTGATGAGAAACTAAAATTTTTAGATGGAATTAATGATTATGTAATGAATCTTGAACAAAAATATTCAGACGCTTAGTTAATAAGTCCAAAAAAATATTTTTTATCCATTGAATATTAGATTGAATCAACTATATCTCAATTATGCTTATAGATTTTAAAGACGAAGATTTCGAAAATAAAATTAAAAATGAAGATGTATCTGTAATTCAGTTTAGTGCTGCATGGTGTGGACCATGTAAGGCATTAAAACCTGTGATGGATAAACTAGCTGATGAGTACAAAGATAAAGCTGGTTTTTATTATGCTGACATCGAAGATGGTGGTATCAACACAGGAAGCGCAGCGGGTATTAGGGGAGTTCCAACTGTTATCGTCTACAAAAAAGGTGTTGAAGTTGATAGAAAAGTTGGTGGTGTACCTGAAGGTGCTATGAAAGAATTTTTAGATAAAAATATTTAATTTTGATTTAAAACTTCACCTGCCAAATACAAAGATCCTGTTATTAATATAAGATCACCTTGCTCAGGGTTTATACTTTTTAGGGCGTTTTCAATACTATCTGAATAGTTAGTATTTTTTATATTTTTAAATTTTTCTTTAAGTTCTTCACCCTTTATAGAATTAGGCTGATTAGGAATATCAATTGTAGTCAAAGAAGTAATATCTTTGAAATAACTGATATATTTTTCGTGTTCTTTATTGGCCATCATTCCAATTATCAAATGCTTTTTACAATTAAGACTATTTAGATAATTATTTAGTGCAATTGAACCATCTTCATTGTGACTACCATCCACTAAAAGTATATTATTTTTTACCAAATTTTTGAGTTTTCCGGATTTTATTTCTTGCAGTCTTGCAATACTTTTGATGTCAGTAATGCCTTTTTTTATCTGTTCATCTTTAATTTCAAAATCTAAAATCCTTAATGTTGCAATTGCTGATGAAATATTTTCTAATTGAAATTGACCAAGCACATTAGGAGCCGGTAGTTTTAAGCCACCAAATTTATCTTCATAATAAAAAAAACGATTTTTTCCTTCTGAAAAACTAAAATCTTCATTGAAAAAATACTTATTTGATTGATTTTTAGCGATAGTATTTTTGATACATTCAGTTGTTTTAATATCTCTTTGCTTTGCAACAATAATATTAGAATTTAAGAGAGCTGAAGTTTTTTCAAATATTATCTTCTCTACATCTTGTTGATCTTTTGGCAGCCAATCGAGATGATCAAGCGAGATAGAAGTAACAATACTTGCTAAATTTTTATTTAAAATATTTGTAGCATCAAATCTGTGAAATAATCCAGTTTCTATTAAATTAATATTATTAGGATACTTTGCTGCTTGATAAAAATAACAAGCAGTTAGTATTTCAAAAAAAGTAATAGGCTCATTAGAATTTGCTTCTTCAACAATTTCAAACAATGATACTAATTCATCATCAGTTAATTCTTTATTATTATAAACAAATCTTTCATTAATTTTTTGAATATGAGGACTAGTGTAAACATTACATTTAATGTTTGCAGCTTTTAAAATTGCAAAACAGGCTTGGATAGTAGAATTTTTACCATTAGTTCCAACTACTGAAATAGCTTTGATTTTGTCTTGAGGATTGTCTAATTTTTTACAAAGATTTTTTATTCGATCTAAACTTAGATCTATTTCTTTAGGATGCAGCTTTTGTAAGCGATTGACTATCTTCTGAAGTTTCATTTTCTTCAGAATTTATAACAGAATTCTTATTTAATAATATTGATAATAAAATTCCTAATTTTTCTTTTAAATCTTTTCTATCTACAATTAAATCAACGAAACCGGTTTTTTGTACATATTCACTTTTTTGAAATCCTTCTGGCAATTGTTCTTTAACAGTTCCTTGAATTACTCTTGCACCAGCAAAAGCAATTAATGCTCCTGGTTCTGCAATATGTAAATCACCTAACATTGCATATGAGGCTGTAATACCTCCAGCTGTTGGATCAGTAATACATACAAGATAAGGTAAATTATTTTTCTTTAATTCATTGATTGCAAGTGTAGTTCTTGTCATTTGAGAAAGAGAAATTAAACTCTCCATCATTCTCATTCCACCGCCAGCACTAATACATAAAAAAGGTGTTCTATTTTCTATTGCATGCTGAATACCATATAAAAAAGCTTCACCCTCAGCAGCTGCCATTGAGGCTCCTAAAAAGTCAAAATCAGACGCAACAGCTGTAATTTTAATATCATTTATTGTGCCAGTTACCACCATCATACCACAATCCATACCAGTCTTTTTTCTAGCACTTTTTAATCTATCTTTATAAGACTTAGAATCTGTCCAGTTTAGTGGATCATCATTAGGGATAGGTGTTTTAAAAATTTCGTAATTATCTTTTCCGAATAAATAATCAAATCTTTGTTTAGGTTTTATTCTATGATGTCTATTACAATCAGGACAAACCCACATATTGTTTTCAAAATCAGCTTTAAGTCTTGGTCCCTTACAACAAGACATCCAATCACTATTAGCGATATCTTCTTTAGAAGCTCTTTTGTGGAGGGATTTTTTAATATTTTTTCCCGCCTCTATTATTTTATTTATCCAATTAACCAAGTTATAATTCCTTTACAAAACTGCTAATTAACTTACCTAAATTTTGTGGTAAATTTTTGTCTCCCAAATTATCTTGAATATATTTCACAAAGGCAGATCCCACAATAACCCCAGATGGCCTGGTGTTAGCCATTTTTTTAGCATCTGCAGGAGTTTTGATCCCAAAACCAGTACAAACAGGAATATTTGAAATTGCTTTTATTTTATCAATAAAGTTTTTTACAGTACTTTCATCAGCAGATTTTTGACCAGTCGTTCCAGTAACTGTAACTTGATATAGAAATCCTGAGGAAATTTTTATTATATTTTTAAGCCTTTGCTCATCTGTAGTGGGTGCCACAAGTTTAATTAAAGATAATTCATTTTTATTTAAATTTTCTCTTAAAATATTTTCTTCTTTCAATTCGTGAGGTGCATCAACTACTAGCACTGCATCTGCACCAGCCTTTTTAATATCCTCTACAAAATTTGGGATAGGGTACTTGTATAGATTAGCAATATAGCCCATTAAAACTATACCCACTTCAGAATTATAGTCTCTAATTTTTTTTACAAGTTTAATTGTATCTTTTAAGGTGAAATCATTTTCTAAAACATGATCATGAGCTTTTTTAATAATCGGTCCCTCAGCAGATGCCTCTGATGTACAATAACCAATCTCTAGAATAGAAACACCATTATCTATTGCTTGTTTAATTAATTCAAAACTTGTGTCTGGATCAGGATAGCAGCCAACAAAATAGCTTACCAATTTTGTTTTT
Organism: Candidatus Pelagibacter sp.; assembly: GCF_052049935.1. Taxonomy (GTDB): domain Bacteria; phylum Pseudomonadota; class Alphaproteobacteria; order Pelagibacterales; family Pelagibacteraceae; genus Pelagibacter. The sequence goes on from NZ_JBNGZA010000008.1 coordinate 37,215, forward strand.
GGTGAAGATGATTGGAAAATATTTTCTAATCTCTTACTCAAAATCTTTTCCTATATGTTTTTCAATAGTATCTAAATCTTTTTCACCTCTACCACATAAAGATAGACAAATTAGGTAATCTTTTGGTTTATCTTTTGCAATTTTAAGCAAGTAAGCAGCACCTGCCATAGGTTCTAATGCTGAAGATATTCCTTCATATTTTGCAATTGTTTTATATGCATTTAAAATTTCTTCATCTGTTGCAGATGTATAGGTTACAGCTTTTTGATCATGCAAATAACTATGTAAAGGCCCAACACCAAAATATTGAATACCTGCACCTAAACTATTTCCGCCTAGAGATTTTGAACCATCATTAGATTGCAATAAGTATGTTTTCATACCTTGCATAATTCCTGGTGTTCCATGTGATAGGGCGGCAGTTTCAGCGGCTTCTACTCCAACTTTTTCTACATTTTTATCATCTAAAAATTCATAAATTGCTCCAGCAAAATTAGATCCACCTCCTACACAACCAATAATCATATCTGGAATTTTCTTTTCTTGCTTCATTGATTGTTCTCTTATTTCTCTACCAATAATACTCTGTGCAAATGCAACTATTTTTGGAAAAGGGTGAGCTGATACAACTGAACCACAAATATAAGCACTGTCAGGATCAGTTGTCCAAGTTTTAATAGCTTCAGTAATTGCCTCTTTTAAAGTGCCTGGTACAGCCTTTAACTTGGCACCGTAGTGTTTTGCTTTGATAATATTTTGATTAACTCTTTGAACATCCACATCTCCCATAATTCCAACCAATGGTAATCCAAATTTAGCAGCAACAGCAGCTGTAGCAGAAAAATGCTGACCAGCTCCACTTTCACATAACAAATACTTTTTACCCATTCGCTTTGCTAACAAAACTTGAAATAGAGAGTTATTAATTTTGTGACTTCCAGTATGATTTAAATGTTCTTGTTTAAATAATATTTTTGCACCACCAATATGTTTTGTTAGGTTTTCAGCATAATAGAGAGGCGAGGGTCTTCCGATATAATGTTTACAATGGTAGGCATATTCATCTAAAAAATCTTGATCTTTTATAGCTTCTTCAAATCCTTGGCTTAATTCATGAAGAGCGGGCATTAAAGTTTCTCCAACTGCAATACCTCCCATAGCATTTTCACCTTCGCCATAATAACCAAGTTCGTCTGGACCCGTTTTTAAAGAATTCTTACTCATATTATTTTTTTAAGAATTTAGATTATGTACTGAATTTAGAAACTTATCAATTTTATTTATATCTTTGATACCCTCTGTCTCAAGTCCTCCACTTATATCTATACAAAAGTTTTTATCTTTTAAATTTGGCACATCTTCTATTTTAATGTTACCTGCAATCATTAAAGACAGTTTTGTATTTACCTTATCTAGATAGTTGTGATCGAAAGATACTGAATTATGATAGCCTTTTGAGTCAAATAGTATTACGTCTGAAAAATCTTCAAAATCTTTGTATTTTAAAACATCTTTTTCTTCAGAGACCGTTACAACGGATATAATTTTTTTATTATATTTTTCTTTAATCGTTTTAATTTTTTGAGGCTCACAATCATAGAGCTGATAATAGTCAAAGGGCAACTCTTTAACTTTTTTTAATATATCATCATCAGGGTTAACTAAAACAGCTACATATGATGTTCTTTTTTTATCAATTTTTAACAATTCTTTTAATTGATCATCAGAGACAAATCTTTTTGATTTTGGCCAATTACAAATAAAACCAATCATCTTAGGAGGATATTTATGATTAATAATATATTTTAAAGTTTTTGTGTCTTTCACCCCACAAATTTTACAATTTTGTATCATTTCTCTAAATGATCAATGAGGTTTTGAATATTTTTTTTTATATTACCTTTTGTAATAGGTCGCCCAATTACAAGCCAGCTGCTTCCATTTTTATATGCTTGTTTTGGACTTGATGTTCTTTTTTGGTCATTGCTATTAGTGTCAAATCTAATACCAGGTGTGATGATTTCTTTTTTAAATACTTTTTTTACAATTTTCACTTCCTGAGCAGAACAAACTAGCGCATCTAATTTTGCTTTTTGTGCTAGTTTTGCCTGTTGTAAAACTAAATTTTTAATATCTTTGTTAAAACCAATTTCTTTTAAAGATTTATTATCAAGTGAAGTTAAAATAGTGACACCAATAAGTTTAATTTTGCCTGCTACTTTTTTTGTAGCTTTTAGAGCATCCAAACCAGAACTTATGTGCATTGTTAGATAATCTATATTTAAATCTTTGAGTGCTTTTACAGCTGAGACACATGTATTTGGAATATCATGTAGCTTTGTATCAATGAAAACAGTTTGATTTTTGATTTTACTTATAAAGTTTCTTCCATCTTTAGAATTTAAAAATTCTAATCCAAATTTATAGCCAATTTCTAATTTTGAGGTAATTTGTGTTTTTCTGATTATCTCTTTAGCTTTTGATATGCTTGATGTATCACATGCTATAAAAATTTTGTTATTCATCATTTAATGCATTAAACATTTCTTTAGACATTTTCCATTGTATAGTTTTTTTTTCAGGAACCTCAACTTTTTCACCAGTTTTTGGATTTCTTCTCAATGATTTTTTTTGTGTATTTGTAGAAAATACACCAAACTTTCTTAATTCAACTCTTTCACCTCTTTTAAGAGATAATTTAATTTCCTTTAAAATTATATCTACCAATAAATGCAAATCTTTTTTTCTGAAATTTGGGTAATTTTTGTGTAATTGGTCTAATAATTTAGATTTTACTATAGACAAAATTTCTTGTTTTACTCTTTTTCTTTCTTCTTTAAATCTTCAGAAAGGGATGAGAAAGGAAGATTTTTTCCAGATGATTCTGTTCCATACTTATCTAATGCCTCTTTTCTCTCAATTTCCTCAAGTAATTTCATGCTTAGTGAAATTTTTCTTTTATTTAAATCTAATTCTGAAATTGCACAATCAACTTTTTCACCACCAGTAAATCTAGATGGTCTTGCATCTGCAGCGCTAATTGCAATTTGGGATTTCTTAATTAAGAATTCCAACTCACATCCCTCTGGTTTAACAAAAATACCTTTATTGTCTGTAGAGATAATTTTTACAGTTATGATTTGATTTATTTTTTTATCTTTAAACCATTCTATTGGGTCAGGATTAACTTGCCTGTGTCCAATTCGAATTTTTTGTTCGTCTGGTTTAATTTCAAGAACTTTAACTTTAATTTTGTCACCCTTTTTATAATTTGATAATTCTTTTTCACCATTATTAGAGTATGTTAAATCGTTACAATGCAAGAAAGCTTCTAGATCAAACCCATCGAATTTAACAAACAAAGAATATTCATTTTTAGCGTTAACTACACCATCTATAATAGTACCTACAGGGTTATTTTTTTCAAAAATCTCATACGGGTTTTCTTGAGTTAATTTATAAGAAATAGCAACTCTTCTTTTGTCTTTATCTATTTCAGTAATTACACAATCTATTTCATCACCCACTTTAAATAGTTTTTTTGCAGACACATTCTTTTTGTTCCAACTTAATTCGCTCGAATGAAGCAAAGTTGTTAAACCAGGTTCAAGTTCACAAAAAGCTCCAAAGTCCATAATTTTTTGAACTTTAACTTTATAAATTTTATTTAATTCATAATTTTCAATATGATCAAACGGATCAGGTGATAATTGTTTTACACTACAACCTACTTGTAGTTTTTCTTTATCTACTGAAATAACCTTTAAGTCGTGTTTTTCTCCAATATTGAAAACTTCATCAGGGTGATTGACTCTTGAATAGGAAATTTCTTGTAAGTGAACAAGCACATCAAGTTCCCCATTAACACTAAAAAAACATCCAAAAGAACTATATCCTTTAACTTCAGCATTTTTTATTATGTCACCAACATTGTATTTTTCTATTATTTTCGCTTTATCTTCCTTTTTAAAAGAAGAAACAATTTCTTTTCTTGAAACGCAAGCATTACCTCTAACTTTGTCTAGCTTAATTAAAGCAAATTTCTGAGGTTCATTCATTAGATGACTAATATCTTTCATTGGCTTATCACTTATTTGTGAACCAGGTAAAAACATTAATGACCCAGTATCTATATGTTCGACAATACATCCACCTTTGCACTTAGATGTAATTTTTCCCATTATAGGCTCTTTATTTTCATAAGCTTCAACAAGTTTCTCCCATCCTTTAATTTTTTGTGCTTTACTGGCTGATACTAAAACTTCACCATTTTTATCTTCTATTTTTTCCAGAAGAACTGGTATTGTTTCACCTATTTTAATTTTTTCAGTTAAACCAATGCTTTTAAGTTCATTGATATCTAAAACTGGCTCACTTTTTAATCCGTCAATAAATAAAAAGACGAATTTTTCTGTAATGTTGTTGATTTTACCTTCAATTATTTTACCCTCTTCAATATTGATTTTTGAGAGTTGGTTGCTTAAAAGTTTTTCAAATTCCTTGGATGACGCGCTTGTTAAATCTTTATAAATTTCCATTATTTTTTAGTTTATTATCTATTAATTTTTTTATTTTTAAAAAACACGCTCTTTTAGTTAAATTTGAGGTATTTATCAATATAGAATCTTTAGTTTTCTTAAGAGGAGCAACTTTTCGATTAAAGTCACTATAATCACGATTTTTGATGCTTTTTAACACTTTTGAATAAGTAATATTTGTATTTAATTTCTTTAATTCTTTAAATCTACGTAAAGCCCTGACTTTTAAATTAGCGGTTATAAAAAACTTAAAATCAGCATCGGGTATTATATTGTAAGTTATATCTCTGCCATCAAGACAAGAGCCACTATAATTTGAGGGAGGATTGTAGGCAGCCTTAATCTGAATATTATGTACAATATTTCTTACATTTATATTTTTTGAAATTATAGATGCTTCCGTGCCAACTTCATCAGAAATAAGCTCCTTTTTTTGTAAATCATTGATGTTTAGTCTACTAATTTTTTTCTTTAGAAAAGATAAATTAAATTTTTTTGGATACTTTAGTCTGTAATATGCTGCTAATCGATAAAGTTTTCCAGTGTCTACATATAAAAGATTAAAGCTTTTAGCTAATTGTTTTGCTAAAGTTCCTGCCCCAGCTGCTGCAGGGCTATCAATTGCTATTTTAAGAATTTTTTCTCTTTTTTTCAAAGAATTCTTCCACCAACTTTTTTTATTAATCTTATAAATTCAGGAAAAGAAGTTTTAACAGACTCTGGATTGTATATTTTCCAATTTCCTCCTAATGAAAGAGCCACAATCACAGATACCATAAAAATTCTATGGTCTTTCATAAAATCTTTAATAACAATATTTTTGTTAATCACTAATTTTGGATTTCCCCAAATTTTGATACCGCTATTTTTTGTAAATTGCGCTTTAATTCCAATTAATTTCAAAATTTTGAGTCCCCAATCCAATCTTTTAGACTCTTTTTTGTTCAATTCTGATAATTTATAAAAGTAACTTATTCCATTACTTAATCCAGCAATAATAAATAACAATAAAAATTCATCTATAGCTGAACTATTATACTTTGGATTTAATTTTATAGATCTAAAGTTTTTTGTATATTTAACAATTATATCAGAAACTTCTTCACCATTTATTTTTTTTTTATTTTCATAATTGATATTTGCTCCCATCAATTTTAAAATTTTTATGAAACCAGTCCTTGTTGTGTTAGTATTAATATTCTTTAATTTAATTGAAGCATTTTTAGTGAGCAAGGTAAGTGTAATGAAAAAAGCTGCTGATGATATATCACTGGGTATTTTGTAGTTAAATGAATTAAATTCTTTTTTTCCTTTAATTTTTATTTTATCAAATCCATTTTGTTTTTTTGTTTTGATTGGCACTTTTAAAACATTTTTAAACATAAGCTCAGAATGATTTCTAGAACTTTTACATTTTAAGTAAGTCAAACCATCTGTTTTAAGCGCTGCAATCATTACAGCTGATTTACATTGCGCAGACCCTAAATTTTCAGAATATTTTATTGGTCTAAGATTTTTTGCCTTATCAATTATTACAGGAAGAAAGCCATTATTACTTTTTATATCTGCACCAAACTTTTTTAATGGAACTATAACTCTCTTCATATCTCTTTTAGATAGAGATTCATCTCCTATAATTTTAATTTTTTTATCTGTATCGATTACTGCGGAAAGAAATAACCTTGCACACGTACCAGAATTCCCAGCATCAAATATTAAATTTTTTTTATATTTGTAACCTTTAAGACCTTTTCCATAAACAGAACATATATTGTTGTTTAGATGCACTTTTATTCCAAGTTTTTTAATACAATTAATGGTGTTTATAACATCCTCAGATTTTAAAATATTTTTTGCTGTGCTTTTTCCATTTGCAAGAGAAGATAAAATTACAAATCTTATACTTAATGATTTATCCCCAGGTAAATTAAGAGATTTACATGTAATTTTTTTTAATTTTTTTTTGATTTCAATGTAATTTTTCAATTTATGTATTATTTAAATTTAAAATTTTCTCCAAAATAATATTTTGTTGCGTCTTTATTATTTATAAGTTGATTAGGAGTACCCTCTGCAACAACTTTTGAGTTAGATAAAATAATAGCTTTGTCACAAACTGCTAGCAAATCTCTTGCCTGATGATCTGTTATTATAATTGTTAAATTATATTCTGTTTGTAAGGTAACAATTATATTTTGAAGCATTTGTATTGTCTGAGGGTCTAATGCAGCTAATGGCTCATCCATTAATAAAATTTCAGGATCACCTAGTAAACTCATACTTATCACTAATCTTCTTTTCATTCCTCCACTTAAAAATTTTGCTTCTATTTTTCTAACAACATCTAATTCAAACTTTGAAATTAATTGTTCAATTTTAGATTTTCGTTCTTTGCTGTTTTTTATTTGAATTTCTCCAACAGCATTTAAATTGTCTTCAGTAGATAAGTCAGAAAAAAAACCTCCAATCTGTGGTACTAGAGAAATTTTAAATTTTTTTGATCTCTCATATATTGGGTATTGTGATATGTCTTGGTTATTAATAAATATTTCACCTGAATTTGGTTTTACTAATCCTGTGATAATATTCATCAAAGAAGATTTTCCAGCACCATTAGGCCCAAGTAATCCTATAACTTGACCCTTAGAGATATCTAATGAAATATTATCAAGAACAATATGTTTTTTATTAAATGATAGTGAAATTTTTTTTAATGAAATTAGTGGTTTCTGCTTTTTAATTTTTGTAATCCTAAATTTTTTTATAACTGACATTTTTAATAATTTTCAATTGTAACTTTTTTTTTATTATCAAGCATATATACTTTTGAATCTAGAGTTATCAAATCAATTTCTACTACATCAGAATTTATTTTATAATCCTCTCTCAAAATTTTTATATTACCTGTTAAAATTGCTTTATTTTGGATTTTTTTTGGATTTTTAATTAGTTCTTGCTCAGATGCGTCTAAAACTATGTAAAGTTCGTCACCATATATTTTTTCATCATTTGAAATTATTGTTACATTTTCTAAAAATTTAGTTTCAAAGCTTTTATTGTCAAAATCAGCAAAATTAGAAACAATATTAATTTGCTGTCCATCAATTGTATTTATTTGACCTTTAACATTGGTTAAAAAAAGTTGATTAGAGTTTTTAGCATCAATCTCACCATAATCTGCAACTAAAGAAAAAGTGTCACCTTTTTTATTTTTTGAATTATATTTAATGTTTCTAATTAAGTTTTGGTTGTTATCGATTGAATCTTCTTTAATTTCAATTTTATCTTCTTTTTTATTTTTAAAAAAGTAATTAAAAGTAAAAGTATATATAAAAAAAATTAATATTGTGAAAAGAAAACCTTGAATGAATACTTTCTTATTCATTAACTATTTAATATCTGACTCTAAAAGATTATGTATATGAATTATGCCAATAGTTTTATTTTTTTGTGGTTTTTTATAAACACAAAGACTAGTTATTTTTTTTTGATTCATTATAGAAAGTGCACGCGCAGCCAAAGAATCTTTTTCTATTGATATTGGTTTCTTTGTCATAATATTTTTTATTTTTATTTTTCCAAAATTTATTTTTTTTTGTAAAACTCTTTTAATATCCCCATCAGTCAATATACCTGTTGTTTGTAATTTACTGTTTCTTATTATTAGAACTCCAAGTTTTTTATTTTCCATTAAATTAATTGCTTTTTTCATTTCATAATTTTCATTAATAAATGGTATTTTATTTTTGATAAGCATACAATCCTCAACAGTTCTTAATTTTTTTCCAAGAGATCCTGCTGGATGAAACTTTTTAAAATCTAATTTATCAAATTTTTTTAATTGCATTAGTGAAATTGCAATTGCATCACCCAAAGCTAATTGTGATGTTGTACTTGAGGTTGGAACAATCCCATAACCTGACTCCTGGACCTCAGGTATAAATAATTTTATATTTGAATTTTTGTATAAAATTGAATTTTTTTTGGAAACAATTCCTATTAGTTTTATTTCATTCCTATTTGCATACTCAATTAAATTTTTTAACTCTTCTGTGTTGCCAGAATAGCTGATTAAAATCAAAATATCTTTTTTGGATATACTTCCTAAATCTCCATGAGAGCAATCACCTGCTGAAAGTGTAAATGATGGTGTGCCTATAGAAGAAAGCGTTGCAGATATTTTTGAAGCTATTAATCCACTTTTTCCAACTCCACATAAAATCACTTTGGATTTGCATTTACTAATTTCTTTAACGGCAATATCAAAAGAAGCTGAAAGTGAATTTTTAAGATTTTGTAGAGCCTTTATTTCAAGTTCAATTACTTTTTTTCCTATGTTGCGATAACTTTTATTTTTCATATATAAAAAACTTAATGTGCCCAAATATCATCTTTAAATAACGCCAAATCTAATTCAACTCTAGTATTTAAGAAATTTAAACACTGCTTGTAAAGATTAATTCTATTTTCTCTAATTAATATTTCTTCAAGTTTAGAATGTATTTCGTGTAAAAATATTACATCGTTTGCACAATATTTTAATTGAGCTGAAGTTAGCTCTCCTCCAAAGTCAGAACTTTGAAATTGTTTGCTAATATCAACATTTTTAAATTCTTTAATTAGTGTTTTTAGCGAATGATTGTCAGAGTAAGATCTCGCAAGTTTTGATGCAATTTTCGTATCAAGTATATTTTTTGTTTTTGCTTTTAAATAATACTTAATATGAGCAAGATCAGCCCTTCCATAATGGAATATTTTTGTCACATTTTCATTCTCTAAAATTTCTTTAAGATTTGGAGCAATATAATTATTTCTGTCTAGTTGAATTATGTGAGCATCATTTTTTCCACTAGAAATTTGTATTAAACATAAAGGATCTCTTTTAACGTTAAGACCCATGAATTCACCATCTACAGCTATTACATTGCCTAATTGCAAATCATCTGGTAAATCATTTTTATGAAGTTTTATATCAGTAGACATTTATAGAGTGTATATATGAAAGCAAAAAATTGTCTAATTTTTGGTGGAACCGGTCAAATTGGAAGTAATTTACTTCGAAAATTAGCAAAAAATAATTTTAAAGTTACTGTTGTTACAAGAAATTTACATCAAAAAGGAAATTTTATTAAAACCCAAGCAAATGCCGGCTATATTGAAATAATAGAAGCTAATCCATTCGATGAAAAATTTATTCGACCATTATTTAAAAAAGCAGATATTTGCATCAACTTAGTAGGTATTTTATTTGAAAAGGGTAAAAATAATTTCAAAAATATACACACAAACTTTCCTTCATTGCTGGCATCTCTATGTAAAGAGTATGAATTAGATCAATTTGTACATATATCTGCACTAGGGATAGATGATTCTCCTGAATCAAAATATGCAGTTAGTAAGCTTAAAGGAGAAGAAATTATAAAAGAATTTTTTCCAAGCACTACAATATTAAGACCCTCTGTTGTGTATTCTGTAGATGATAATTTTACGACAACTTTTATGACTTTATTAAGTCGACTTCCTATATTCCCTCTTTACTACAATGGTCAAACAAAATTTATGCCTATACATTGCTCAGATTTAACAGACATAATTTTTAAAGTATTAATTGATGAAATTAAATCTGAATTAATTGAATGTGGTGGCCCTGAAGTTTTAAGTTTTAAAGATATAGTTGAGACTTTGATGCAATTAATCCAAAAGAAAAGATTGTTGTTACCATTGCCATTATTTTTTGGAAATATTATTGCCAAAACTATGGAATTCCTTCCTAATCCTTTGTTAACAACTGACCAATTGAAATTATTGAAACATGATAATGTCTATTCAAATAAATTAAAAACTAATTCAAGTATAGGAGTACCTAGCAAAAAGATATTTAGAGACGAAGTAAAAAAATATTGCTACATGTGGAAAGAAGGTGGGCAGTTTTCTACAGAAAAGTATTTAAATAAATAACAAAAATTCTATGCTGATTTAATTTTTTTCTCTATAAAATCAGGAACGTCATCTTTAGCAACAAATTCATCTTTTTTGCCTTTAGGTTGATAAGCATATAGTAAATGTAATTTGCAATAAGAGAAATCCTTTAAAGATGATCTTCCACAAAAATAGAAGCTTTTTTCGTTAGGATGTCCTATAGGCCATTTACAAGAATTTTCATCTAGCTCTTCTAGTTGCTTTGGATTTTCTGGTTCAAAATCATTTTCAATAATTAAAGATTTAAATTTACTTTTTCTTGATCTTTTTTGACTAGGATCTGAATTTAAATTTGCACCAGAGTTATAATTATTACCTGAAGATCTTGTTTTAATTTTTGCAGACAAATTTAGACGATGAGCTTTACCGATTACTGCATTTCTACTTACGCCGCCAATAATTTCAGCAATTTGACTTGCCGTATTGCCTTTTCCCCATAATTCTTTTAATTTTTCAACTTTTTCGTTAGTCCAACTCATATAATCAACATATTGTGCAGGTAATTTTCATAAATACTATATAAAGTTAAATTATAATATTAAACAACATATAATTTAAAGTTATTAACAATACTAATTTCAATTTAAAATTGTATAAAAATAAAAACAAATTTTATGAGCAACTTAGTAAAAAATTACAACCGAAAGAAAATTTCTTTTTCACGAGGAAAGGGAAGTTATTTATATTCAACTGATGGAAAAAAATATTTAGATTTTGTTCAAGGTATAGCAGTAAATTCGCTAGGACATTCTAATCCAAACCTAATAAAGGTATTAAAAAATCAAGCTCAAAAAATTTGGCATGTATCTAATGCATTTATAATTCCAGAGGGAGAAAAATTAGCAAAAAAATTAGCATCAAAAACATTTGCTGATTATGTAATGTTTCAAAATTCTGGTGCAGAGGCCACTGAAGCTGCGATTAAATGTGCAAGACGTTATTTTTATTCTATCGGTAAACCAAAAAAAAATAGAATTTTATGTGTGAAAAATTCTTTTCATGGAAGAACAATTGCTGCAATTCATGCAAGTGGCTCTAAAAAAATGACAGAAGGATTTGGCCCAAAAATCAGTGGATTTGATCACTTTATTTTTGGAGATCATAAATCCTTTAAAAAAAAAATCACTAAAAACACTGCCGCAATAATGATTGAAACAATCATGGGAGAAGGAGGTATTAAGGTTATACCTGATTGGTGTTTAAAAGAGATAAGAAAAATCTGTTATAAAAAGAAAATTTTATTAATTTTAGATGAAGTTCAATGTGGCATAGGAAGATCTGGAGACTTTTTTGCTTTTGAGAGATCAAAAGTTAAACCAGATATTGTGCCAATTGCAAAGGGTATTGGAGGTGGTTTTCCAATTGGTGCAGTTTTAATGAATAAAAAAGTTGCATCTGCAATGATACCAGGCACTCACGGAACGACTTTTGGTGGAAACCCTTTAGCTATGAGTATAGGAAATAAAGTTTTCGATATTATCTCAAATAAGAAATTTTTAAAAAATGTTAAAATGAAGTCAAATTACTTTAATCAAAAATTGAATGAAATTAAAAATAAATACCCAAAAATTATAGATCAGATTAGAGGCAGAGGTTTACTTATTGGCGTAAAATTAAGAGTAGATCAAACTGAATTTATTAAAAAATTAATGGAAAATAAATTACTAACAATTAGAGCTGCTGAAAATGTTGTGAGAGTCTTACCACCTTTAAATGTTAGTAAAAAAGAAATTGATCAGGCAGTTAAAATTTTTGATAAAGTTTGCAAAACTTTTTAGTTCTATGAAACATTTTATCCATCTTAAAGATATATCTTCCACAGATTTAAGAAAAATTCTAACTGATGCGAAAAAGAGAAAGAGTCTAAGAAAAAAACTTAATACTTTAGATGTGGATAAAAATTCACCTTTAAGAGGAAAATTACTAATTCAAATGTTTGAAAAGTCTAGTTTAAGAACGAGGTTAAGTTTTAATTTAGCAATTAAACAATTAGGAGGTGGAACAATCACCCTTAGATCAAATGAATTACATCTCGGACAGGGTGGAGAAAGTCTTGAAGATACTGCAAAAATTTTATCAACATATGGGGATGGTTTTATGCTTAGAACTGATGATGATAAAAAAATAGATAATTTTGCGAAATTTTCCAATATACCTGTAATTAATGGATTGAGCCCATCTTCTCACCCTACTCAAATTTTATCAGATATATTTACTGTCGAAGAATTGACTAAAAAAAATATATCAAAATTAAATATTTGCTGGATAGGTGACTCTAATAATGTTTTGAATAGTCTTATTGCTGCATCTGTAAAATTTAAATTCAATTTAAATATTGGATGTCCAAATAATTATTTACCCAATAAAGCTATTCTTAATTGGGCAAAAAAACATAATAAATTTATTAAAGTGAACAGTGATCCAAAAATTTCTATTAAAGATGCTGATGTTGTCTTTTCTGATAAAGTGATATCTCTCAACGATAAAGTTAATGTAAAAAAAAAATTAAAAGACTTTAAAAAATATAAAATCACCAGTTCACTTTTTAAATATGCAAAAAAAAAATGTATATTTCTACATTGTCTTCCCAGAGGTAATGAAGTTGATAATAAAGTTTTCCAAAGTAAAAACTCTCATGTATGGCTACAAGCACTCAACAGAGTTCATGTGCAAAAAAGTATATTACTGTTTTGTTTCGGTAAATTAAGGTAGTGGTAACGGACTATCAGAGTTAGAGTTTAGGTATTTTATAACAGATGCTCTGTCTGCTTCTTTTCTAAGACCCGCATAAGCCATTTTGGTTCCCTTAATATGTTTTGCGGGTTTTATCAAAAATCCATTTAACTCTTCAAATGTCCATTCTTTTTCATAAGCTATTAGCGCTTTAGAATATTTGTAGTCCTCAACTCCTCCAACTTTTCTTCCAACAACATTATATAGAGCTGGGCCAATTTTATGTTTGCCACCCTTATTAATTGAATGGCAAGCTGCACATTTTTTGAAAATTTTTTCACCACTTGCTACATCACCTAATGCCATTAGAGCGGCAATATCTACAACTTTTTCAACAACTTCAGTTGTTGTAATTGAGCTACCAGATGCTTGTTCAACTTCAACTGCGTAACCTGGTGTTTTTGGTTTTTCTACATAGAATAATATATTAGAAACCTTACCTATCCCAATTACTAAAAGAGCAACTAGTAAAACAGCAGCAATAATTTTATTTATTTCGAATGAATCCATTTTATAATATTGAAAGTACGTATAACATGTAATCTTAAAAATAAACTTATTTTAACTGGATAATTTTGCCTCTGTATAATCCATAGAACAATGAAAACACTTGTAATAATACCGTCTAGAATGTCAGCAACACGATTACCTGGCAAACCTCTTCTAAAAATAAATAATATTTCTATAATTTCTACAGTATATAAAAAAGCTGTGGAAGCCGATATTGGTGATGTAATTGTAGCTACAGAAGATCAAGAAATAATAGACGACGTAAAGAAAAATGGAGGTGAAGCGATTTTAACCGATAATAACCATAAAACTGGCACAGATAGAATATATCAAGCTCTCAAAAAATATAATCAAAAAGATATCGATTTTGTGATGAACATTCAGGGAGATGAGCCAATGATTAATATTGAGGATATAAAAAGTTTGAATATTAAATCTCACAATGAACATTCAAGCATGAGTACATTAGCTTCTATAATTGAAAATCAAGATGATCTTAAAAATCAAAATGTAGTGAAAGTTAAAACTAATGAAATTCTTAATACTCAAAATTTTCCTACAGCAGTTAAATTTCAAAGAATGATTGATCTTGAAGAAAAAGTTTATCATCATTTAGGCATTTACTGCTATTCAGTAAGCACTTTAGAAAAGTTTATTAATTTACCCCAAACTGAAAATGAAAAAAAAAATAGACTAGAACAATTAAGAGCTTTAGATAATGGAATTGATATAAATGTGTCATTAGCAAAATATAGTCCAATAGGGGTTGATACTTTGGAAGATTATCTAGCTATAAAAAAAATAATGGAATATAAAAATTGATATGAAAAAAATTTATTTTCAAGGAACTTATGGAGCTTATTCTCATATTGCTTCTAAAAATATCGATGAAGATGCAGAAGTAATTCCCTGCAAAACATTTGATGAATGTTTTGAAAAAGGAACATCAGATCCAGACTCTAGAATAGTAGTCCCAGAATCGAATAGGATTACAGGAAATATTGGCATTGAATATTTAATTTTTAAATACAGATTAAATATTTATGCTGAATACTTTCAAAAAATAGAACATAATCTTTTAGGAACATCAGACTCTGATTTAAGAGATATTAAAGATGTTTACTCACATGCTCAAGCGCTATCTCAATGCTCAAATTTTATAAAAAAAAACAATTTGATTGAACATGTTAGAGCAGACACAGCTGGATCAGCAGAAATGGTTTCAAGTTTCAAAGACAAAAGTAAAGCTGCTATAGCTTCAGTTTTAAGTGCAGAAACTTATGGCTTGAAAATATTAAAGAATAATATTGAAAATGAAAAAGGAAACCTTACAAGATTTTTGGTAATGGGTAAAAATATTTACCAACCGGAATTTAAAGAAGAAAAATATATAACTTCATTTTTATTTAAATTAAAAAGTAAACCTGCTGCGTTGTATCAATCATTAGGAGGGTTTGCCATTAATGGTGTTAACTTAACGAAATTACAAAGTTATCCAGAAAAAAATTCATTTGATTCTTATTTCTTCCTTTGCGATTTAGATGGACATATTGAAGACACCAAAGTTCAAAAGTCTTTAGAAGAACTTGGTTTACATTGTGAGGATTTTCACGTTCTAGGTGTTTTTGAAGCTTCTAAGACAAGAAGTAAAAAATAATCTTTTCTTGAAGAAAATAAAAATTTACTGCTATAATAGTTTTGGAGGCTAGAGGTGGGTGCTGCTTGAACCCGACCAGATCTTAACGGAAGCAGTCGTAGAGACAGTTATTCAGGTTCTAGTCTCCTTGTAATTTTATGAATAAAAATAATAAAGTTTTAGCTTTAAAATATAGACCATCAACTTTTGATGAATTAATTGGCCAAGAGGTAATGGTTGAAACAATAAAAAATTCAATTCTTTCAAACAAAACACCTAATGCATATTTATTTACAGGTATTAGAGGAGTAGGAAAAACAACAACAGCAAGGATTGTTGCAAAGGCTCTAAATTGTATCAATGGAGTGGAAAAAATTTGCAAAGAAAATCTGTGTGAAAATTGTGAAGCTATTTCAAATTCTAATCACATTGATGTTTTAGAAATGGATGCTGCTAGCAAAACTGGCGTGGAAGATGTTAGAGATTTAATTGAATTTTCTAGATATGGACCAACTTCAGCTAAATATAAAATTTTCATCATTGATGAAGTTCATATGTTGAGTAAACAAGCTTTTAATGCGTTATTAAAAACTTTAGAAGAACCACCAGAATATCTAAAATTTATTTTTGCAACAACCGAAATTAAAAAAATTCCTATTACTGTTGTTTCCAGATGTCAAAGATTTGATCTTTCCAGAATTAAATCTTCAGAATTATTTGATTTTTTAAAACAAATATCTTTAAAAGAGAATGGTTTAATTTCTGATGATGCTCTTAAATTGATTGTAAAAATTTCAGAAGGCTCAGTGAGAGATTCGTTATCTTTGTTAGATAGAGGTTTGTTATCAAATTCTGAAAATGAAGAATTGTCTCTTGAAAAAGCACAACAAATTTTTGGCTTCTTTGATAAATCTAAATTAATTGAGTTGTTTAAATTTATTTTTGAAGGCAATGAAGCAAAAGTAATAGATATATATAGAAAAATTTATGATCAAGGAGTTGATCCAAAAGTATTCATAAATGATTTTCTTGAACTTTTATATTATTTTAAAAATATTAATTCATTAACAGTAGAAAGTACAAACTTTGCACTTAATGATGTCGAATTTAATGAAATCAAAAAAATTTCTGAAAATTTAGATAGCAGTTCTTTAATTCTTTTTTGGCAATTTACTATTAAAACATTAGGAGAACTTGATATTGTTTCAAATCAAAACTTAACTATTGAAATGTTCTTGTTGAGATTGATTTATTTAACCGGTGTTAAAGAAAACAAACCTCAAACACAAAAAAAATTAAAAGATGAGACCAGTGAAAAAGTAGAATTACCAGAAATAAAAAGTGATGGAAATTCGAATTCGAATAAGACAATCAATCAAATAAAAAATATTTCTCAAAATAAAGAAACTGAGCCTAAGAAAGAAACATCAAAAATAGAAAGTATAAATACTTTTAAAATAACCTCGTTTGATGATTTGATAAAAATTTGTAATGAAAACAAAGAAATAAAATTAAAATACGAATTAGAAAATAATGTAAATTTAGTTAAGTTTGAAAAATTAAGAATTGAAATTTCATTTAATGAAAAATTAGACAAAAACTTTATTAAGGATTTAACATTTAAATTGCAAGAATGGACAGGCGAACGTTGGATAATTACATTAAGCAAAGCCACAGGTGAAATTTCTTTAAAAGAAAAATTAAAAAAAGAAAAAAATCAAAAAATAGAAACAATTCAAAAATCAAAATTTTTTTTAGATTTAAAAGAGAAGTTTCCGGATATTAAGCTTATAGACATTAAAGAAAAAAGTGAGGATAAATAATAATGACAGATTTTACAAAGATACTAGACAAAGCTAAAGAACTAGAAGCAAAAATGAAAGAAAGCCAAGAGAAAATTAAAAATATAAAAGTTGAGGGTTTCTCAGGATCCAATGCAGTTAAAGTAATTTTAGATGGCGAAGGTGAAATGTGTAAAATTGAAATATCAGATGAAATTTTGAAAGAAGATAAAGGTATTATAGAAGATTTAATTGTAGCAGCTCATAACAATGCGAAATCTGAATTAAAATCAAAAACGAACGAAGAGATTTCCAAAGCAGCTGGTGGTTTTAATATTCCCGGATTTAAGTGGCCTTTATAGTAGATGCAAAATATTAATGAGATAGAAGAGTTAATTAGAGTAATTTCAAAATTACCAGGATTAGGACCAAAATCTGCAAAAAGAATTGTTTTAAAACTTATAAATAATAAAGATGAACTGGTAAAACCTATGGCAAACACTCTTGCACAGGTCTATAAAAATGTAACTAGATGTCAGTCATGTGGATCTTTAAAATCAAACATTACAGGTTGTTTAAATTGTGAAAATCTTAAAGAGAAATTTAATAAAATTTGTGTCGTAGAAGACATCGCTGATAAATGGTCAATTGAAAATTCAAGCATTTTTAAAGGTTATTTTCATATTCTTGGAGGAACGATCTCTTCAGCAGGTGTAAACAAAGAAGATTTATTAATAAACTCATTAGTTGAGAGAGTAAAAAAAGAAAAAATTGAAGAGGTAATTATTGCAACTAGTGCAACTGTTGAAGGTCAAACAACAGCATATTACATTCAAGACAGTTTGAAAAATACTTCAGCAAAAATAACAAAATTGGCACAGGGATTACCAGTTGGTGGTGAGATAGAAAGTTTAGATGATGGAACTTTGTATTCTGCTTTTAAATACAGATCAGATTTAAAAACTAGTTCAGATTAGATTTAATTTCTAATCTATTTTGATGCAATAAGGGTTCTGTATAACCTGAAGGTTGTTTAGTGCCCTTAAAAATTAAATCACAAGCAGTTTTAAAGGCAATAGAATTGTCAAAATTTTCACTCATTTTAATATACTTAGGATCGTTTTTGTTTTGTTCATCAACTACTTTTGCCATTTCTTTCATTATTTCTGTAACTTGAATTTTTGTGGTTACTCCGTGATGTATCCAGTTTGCAATGTGTTGTGAAGAAATTCTTAATGTTGCTCTATCTTCCATTAAACCAATATTATTTATGTCAGGAACTTTTGAACATCCAACACCTTGATCGACCCATCTTACTACATAACCCAACAGTGTTTGAGCAGAATTGGAAATTTCCTGATTTATTTCATCTACAGACCAGTTCGGTCTATCAGCAACTGGAATTGTCAATAAATCATCAAGTTTAGCTTTTTGTCTTTTTGTTAATTCTTTTTGAACATTAAATATATCAATCTCATGATAATGAAGAGCATGAATTGATGCAGCCGTAGGCGAAGGAACCCATGCACAATTTGCTCCTGCTTTAAGATGACCAGTTTTTTGTTCTAGCATATCTTTCATCTTATCTGGCATTGCCCACATACCTTTTCCTATTTGTGCTTTACCAGAAAATCCACACGACAATCCAATATCAACATTATTATTCTCATAAGCTTGTATCCATTTAGAAGATTTCATGTCACCTTTTTTAATCATTGGACCAGCCTCCATAGATGTGTGCATTTCATCACCTGTACGGTCTAAGAAACCGGTATTAATAAAGAAGACTCTATTTTTTAAAGATCTGATACACTCTTTAAGATTTGATGAAGTTCGTCTTTCTTCATCCATAATTCCGATTTTACAAGTATACTTTTCTAGACCTAGCACTTCTTCAACTTTTGTGAAAATTTCATCTGTAAAAGCAGTCTCATCTGGTCCATGCATTTTTGGTTTAACAATATAAATTGAACCAGTTCTAGAATTACCTTTTCTTTTAAAATCATGAAGAGCTGCAGCTGTAGTAACGAATGCATCCATTAAGCCTTCTGGAATTTCACTTCCATCTTTTAATAAAATTGATGGATTAGTCATTAAATGTCCAACATTTCTTATTAGCAACAAACTTCTTCCATGAAGTTTTAATCCTTTACCATCTTTTGAAATATAACTTCTGTTTGGGTTTAATTTTCTCTCTAATGTTTTACCTTCTTTCTCAAACCGACTAACTAGATCACCCTTCATTAAACCCAACCAATTTCTATAACAAAGAACTTTATCTTCAGCATCAACTGCAGCAACACTATCTTCGTTATCACAGATAGTAGAAATAGCAGACTCCAAAATGATATCACTTATACCAGCATGATCCTGTTGCGCACTAAATGCTCTTGGATTTTTTAATATCTCAATATGAAGGTTATTATTTTTTAGAATTATTGCAGAAGGGTTGTCTGCTTCTCCACGGTGACCTATAAACTTATTTGTTTCTTTTAATGTTGTAACATCAATACCTTTTAAAACTTTCAATTCACCATCTTGAATTGCTGTACCAGTAATTTTTTTCCAACTAAAATCGTTTAAAGGAAAATATTTATCTAAAAATTCTCTTCCATATTTAATTACAAGTTCTCCTCTTTCAGGGTCATATCTTTGTGATGTACTATCTTCAGATTCTTCAATTACATCAGTTCCATACAAAGAATCATATAAACTCATCCATCGAGCGTTTGCAGCATTTAGGGCATATCTTGCGTTCATTATTGGAACAACAAGTTGAGGTCCAGCTACAGATGTGATTTCTTTATCAACATTTTTGGTTTCAATTTTAAAATCAGGCCCTTCTTCTTTTAAGTACCCTATATCTTTAAGAAACTTTTTATAATTTTCTAAATTTATTTCATTTCCCTTATTTGCTTTATGCCAGTCATTAATTTTATTTTGAATATCTTCTCTAATATTAATAAGCTCTTTATTCTTGGGTGCCAACTCATGTATGACTTTATCAAAACCTTCCCAAAATTTTTCAGGCTTAAGATTTGTTCCTTCTAAAAGCTCTTTATTTACAAAATCAGCTAAAATTTCTGAAACTTTTAAATTTCCAATATTTTTGTATGTATTAGTCATTGCGCTAGAGGTGATATAAGATGAGAATTTGCTAATTCAATCATTTTGTTGCCTTTTTTTGATATTATGTGACTATATTCACATAATTCATGAAAAATTATTTAAGTTTTGAAACAGATATAAAAAATTTAGAAGCAGAATTGGATAAACTTAAAGATCCATACAACAAAGAAAACGGTATATCACAAGTAGACACTTCTAAAATTGCTGATACTCAAAATGAATTAAATTCAAAATTAAAAGAAATTTACTCAAATTTAGATCCATGGCAAACAACTTTAGTTGCGCGTCATGAAGATCGACCTAAGTCAAAATATTTTATCGATAATTTATTCGAGGATTTTATACCTTTATCAGGAGATAGATACTATGGAGAAGATAAATCAGTACTAACAGGTTTTGCAAAGTTTAATGGAATCTCAGTTTTAGTTATAGGTCAAGAAAAAGGGGAGAACTTAGAAAGTAGAATAGAGAGAAATTTTGGAATGATGCGTCCAGAGGGATATAGAAAAACTATTAGACTTATGGAGCTAGCAAATAGATTTAATATTCCTATAATTTCATTCATTGATACACCAGGTGCTTATCCTGGGGTTGGAGCTGAAGAAAGAGGACAAGCAGAAGCTATCGCCAAATCAATTGAATGTTGTATGAAGTTAACTGTGCCAACTATTTCAATTGTAATTGGAGAAGGAGGATCTGGTGGTGCTATCGCGCTAGCATCTTCAAGTAAAGTTGTAATGTTAGAAAATGCGATTTACTCAGTTATTTCACCTGAAGGGTGTGCAACAATTTTGTGGAGAGACCCAAAAAAAATGTTGGATGCTGCAAAAGCAATGAAATTATCTGCAGGAGATTTATTAGAATTAAAAGTCATAGATGAGATAATCCCAGAACCCATTGGAGGAGCACACAGAGATAAGGATAAAATTTTAGAAAGCGTTTCTGAAAGTATCAAAACAAATCTAAGTTTTTTTAGTGAAATGTCACCAGAGCAAATTTTGGATCACAGAAAATCCAAATTTTTAAAAATTGGTAGAGAAAAAGGATTCATGAGCGATGTTAGTGAATTAAGCAGTTTAAATAAAACTGATAAAAACTTGGAGTCAGTGATTTCAAATTTTAAAAATTCGAAAAAACAACAAATTATCTTAGGCGTAGTAGTTATATCGATTTTAGCAACCCTAGCTTATATTTTATAAAGCACCACAACAATTTTTAAACTTTTTTCCTGTAGCTTCGCATCTATCATTTCGTGAAATTTTTTCTCCTTTTTTTAGTAGTAGCAAACATTTTGGATCATTAGAAACATTTTGAGCTAAATTTGTTTTTTCTTGAACTTGTTTTATGACTTTTAAATTCAAAAGCACAGTTACAAAATCTACCTTGAGTTTATCTAGTAATGCCTCAAATAATTCAAATGCTTCTTTTTTGTATTCAACCAATGGGTCTCTTTGACCGTATGATCTAAGTCCAATTACTTGTCTAAGTTGTTCAAGATACTGGATGTGTGATTTCCAATTAACATCAATAGATTGTAAAAAAATTCTTTTTTCAATTTCTTTTGCTTGATCTTCTCCAATTTCTTTAATTCGATCTTCTCTGGATAAATTAAATTGATTAGTAATCTCTTTCTTTAATTCTTCATCTGATTTTATTGAGATCTCCTTTAGTTTTTCTTCATTTATATTTTTTCCTAATAAACCTTTTATCTTATTTTCAAATTCTAAATTTTTTATATCTGTTTTTTTCTTGAATTTTAGTCTTATACATTCGCTAATAATTTCATTTAAAAATTCATTTGAATATTCAAAAATATTATCTGAATTCATAGCATTTTTTCTTTGTGAAAAAATCACATGCCTTTGATCATTTAATACATTATCAAATTTAATAAGAGTTTTTCTTATATCAAAATTCCTTGCCTCTACTTTTTGTTGAGCTCTCTCTAACGCTTTATTAATCCACGGATGATCAATACTTTCTCCATCTTTCAAGCCAAGTTTTTCTAAAATATTATTCATAGACTCCGAACCAAAAATTCTCATTAAATCATCTTCTAAACTTACAAAAAAAACAGAACATCCTTCGTCTCCTTGTCTACCTGATCTTCCTCTGGCCTGATTATCAACTCTTCGAGATTCCATCCTTTCTGTTCCGATAACAAATAACCCTCCAAGTTTCTTAATTTTCTCTTTTTCTGTATCTAAACTTTGATCTTGATTAGAATCTTTTTTTCCACCTAATTGAATATCAACACCTCTACCAGATATACTTGTTGTTATAATTACTGATTTTTCTTTTCCGGCATTCGCGATTATTTCTGCTTCATTCGCATGATTTTTAGCATTCAAAACTACATGTTTGATGTTTTCTTTTTTTAATAATTCTGAATAAATTTCTGACTTATTAATACTGGAAGTAAAAACTAACTGTGGTTGACCATTTTCATAACATTCTTTGATTTGATTTATGATTGCAATATTTTTTTCTTTTTCAGTTCTAAATATTTGATCATTATAATCTTTTCTGATCATTGGCTTGTTTGTTGGTATAACAACAACATTAAGTTCATAAATTTCAAAAAACTCTTGAGCTTCAGTTGCAGCAGTTCCTGTGCAACCAGCTATTTTTTTATAAAGTCTAAAATAATTTTGATATGTAATTGATGCCAAAGTTTGATTTTCTACTTGAATTTCAATTCTCTCTTTAGCCTCTAGAGCCTGGTGTAATCCATCACCATATCTTCTGCCTTCTAAGATTCTACCCGTTAATTCATCAATGATTTTTAAAGTTCCATCTTTAACAATATAGTCTTTTCCTTTTTCAAATAAATGGTTGGCTCTTAAAGCCTGATTAACATGATGAACCAATGTTAAATTGGCTGGGTCATAAAAATTATTATTTTTTAATATTCCAGCATCAGAAAATAATTTTTCTACATTAGTGATACCAGTATTTGTTAACAATATGTTTTTGTCTTTCTCATCAATATCATAATCCTCTTTTTTTAATTGTTTAACCAAACTATCTATAGCAAGATATTGGCTTGTCCTGTCTTCAGCCGCACCAGATATGATAAGAGGAGTTCTTGCTTCATCAATTAAACAAGAGTCAATTTCATCAACTATTGCAAAGCTGTGCTCTCTTTGAACCATTTCTTCAGTTGAGAATTTCATGTTATCTCTTAGATAATCAAAGCCAAGCTCACTGTTAGTTGCATAAGTTATATCGCAATTATAATTTTTCTTTCTTTCAAAATCATCTTGGTCATTATTGATATAACCTGAGGTAATACCCAAAAAGTTATATACTAAACCCATTTCAATCGAATCTCTTTTTGCTAAATAGTCATTTACAGTAACAATATGAACACCTTTTCCACTTAGAGCATTTAAATAAGCAGCAAGTGTAATTGTGAGAGTCTTTCCCTCACCTGTTCTCATCTCTGAAATTTTACCTTCATGAAGAACAACACCACCAATAATTTGAACATCATAATGTCTTTCATTTCGAGTTCTCTTAGAAGCTTCTCTAACTAATGCAAAAGCTTCAGGTAATATTTTATTTAAATCATGACCATCTTTTATCTTATTTTTTAATTCTTCAGTCTTTTTTGGAAATTCTTCATCTCTTAATTTACTTATTTCCTCTTCAAGTTCGTTTACTTTATCTACTATAATTGAAATTCTATCTAATTCTTTTTGATTCCCAGATTTAAAGAGTTTTGATACAATTTTAAGAGGATTAAGCATTAGTTTTTGATTTAATAATTAATTATTAACTTTAATATAATTATTAAATTTATAATTTAAATACAATGGGAATTAATTTTAAAAATCTATTTACCTCTCAAAAAAACAAGTCAAAGATGGGTGATTATCAAAACCTAGATCATATTGATGGCGTAGCAATTTCTTCAGTTTCTGCAAATTTATACAATACTTCTCGAGATGATTTAGTGATGTTTTATTTTAGAGATGGCGCTAATCATGCATCTGTATATACGCAGTCTAAAATTGTGTCTGAAAATATCAAATGGAATATAGATCAAAAAAATGAAAAAATATTTTCACTTTTAGTTAATACAAGAAACGCTAATGCCTTTACTGGTGCTAAAGGCTATCAAAGTATGCAAAAATTAGCTGAAATCATTTCTTCAGAACTTAGTCAAAAACAGAAGGATGATGACAATAACCCAGACCATATTAATCCAAATCAAATTTTATTTGGCTGTACAGGAACTATAGGAGAGCCTTATCCATTTGAGAAAATAAAAAAGAAAATTCCTGATTTAATAAATCAAATAAAATATACACAAAATAAATATATTTGGACAAAAGCAGCATTGGGCATAATGACCACAGACACAAAACCCAAGTTAGCAATGGCTGAGTGCGACATAGGTAGCACAAAAGTAAAAATTTATGGAATCGCAAAAGGTTCAGGAATGATACAACCAAATATGGCTACAACCTTGTGTTATATTTTTACAGACGCAAAAATTTCTAATGAAATTTTAAAAAAACTTTTAACGAAGAATATTTCTAATACATTTAACGCAATTAGTTGTGATGGAGACACAAGCACAAACGATATGGTAACAATATTTTCAACTAATAAGGCACCCAATAAAAAAATTGCCAACATAAATGATAAAAAATTAGAAGAGTTTGATCAAAGCTTGAATGAAGTTTTGTTAAATTTAGCCAAAAGAGTAGTTGCTGATGGTGAGGGAGCTTCAAAGTTTGTAACTATCAATGTTAATAATTGCTCTTCAGAAACTGATGCAAAAAAAATTGGTTTTTCAATTGCAAACTCAGCTTTAGTAAAAACAGCAATAGCCGGAGAAGATCCTAATTGGGGAAGAATTATTATGGCAATTGGAAAATCTGGTGTTGATTTAGATTTATCAAAATTGTCTTTAAGATTTGGAGATGAGAAAATAATTATCAATGGAAAATTAAATGAAAAATATGAGGAAAATACTGTAAAGGAATATATGAAAAATTATGCAATTGATATTGATGTGGATATTTCAACAGGAAAAAAAAAATTTACAACATATACAATGGATTTAACAAAAAAATATATTGAGATTAATGCAGATTACAGAAGTTAATCTATCTTGAAAATAAATAATATATAATTAACTAATCATTATGATTAAATATCAACTAAACTGTAAAAAATGTAAAATTGATTTTGATAGTTGGTTTGCTTCATCTAATGAATATGAAAGATTAAAAACTAAAAAATTATTGTCATGCATAAAGTGTGGATCTTTAAAAGTAGAGAAATCTTTGATGGCACCAAATTTATTTTCAAAAAATAATAAAATTGATACTCAAGAAAATAAAAAAATTTTAGAGATAAAAAATAAATTAAATGAATACAAAAAATTTGTTGAAAAAAATTTAGATTATGTGGGTGATAACTTTGTTTATGAAGCAAGATCGATTCATTATGAAGGTAAAAAAAGAAAAAAAGGAATTTATGGAAAAGCTTCTAATCAAGATATCAAAGATTTATCTGAAGAGGGAATTGAAACACAGGCATTACCTTGGTTTGAGGATAAAGAAAATTAATTTTTAATAAATTTTGAAATATAGTTAATAGATGTATCTTTACTTAAACTCCATTTGTCTAAAATAGGATTAAATTTAACCCCATCAGTTTTTATCATTGTCATATCAAATTTAGACAGAATATTTTTAAGATCATTTGGTTTTATAAATTTTTCCCATTCGTGTGTTCCAATAGGAAGCCATCTTAAAATGTATTCTGCTCCAATAATTGCAAATAAATAAGATTTTAATGTTTTATTAATAGTAGCCACAAACATAAGACCATCTTTTTTCAAAAGATTTGAGGAAGAATTTAAAAATAAATCTACGTTTTCAACATGTTCAACAATCTCCATGTTTAAGATTACATCAAATTTTTCTTTTTGAATTTTTTCAGGCGATGTACAAATATAATTTATATTCAAATTATTCTTTTTTGCATGAATTTTTGAAATTTCTATATTTTTTGCAGAAGCATCAATACCTGTAACTGTCGCTCCCAATCTACACATTGGTTCTGATAATAATCCTCCTCCACATCCAATATCTAATAAATTAATTCCATTTAATGGAAGTTTTTCATTTTTTTGTAATTTAAAATTTTCAATTACACTTTCTTTGATATATTTAATTCTTATTGGATTAAACTTATGCAAAGGTTTAAATTTTCCATCAACATCCCACCATTCTTCAGCCATCCTAGAAAATTTTTCTATTTCTTTTTTATTTACAGTTGTCATATATTTTAAATTGTTGACATAATTGATTAGATGTATTTTATCAAATTATTTTAATTAAAATTATAGTTATCAATGAGATCGAAAACAATAGTCCTTAAATTTGGTGGAACTTCTGTAGGTTCTATTGAAAGGATTAAAATTGTTAGTAAAATAATATTATCTCACAAGTCTAAAAATACCAAAGTAGCTGTTATATCTTCAGCCATGAGTGGTGTGACTAATGAGTTAATAAAAAAAACAAAATCTATTAGTAATAATTTTGACAGTGCTGAATATGATGCTTTATTATCAACTGGAGAACAGGCTGCTTGTGCATTGATTGCGGGTAATCTAAAATCGTTAGGACATAATTCAAGATCGTGGTTATCATGGCAACTTCCAATTTTAACAGAAGGAAATCATTCAAATGCAAGAATTTCAAATATTAAGACTAAAGATATAAAAAATTATATGAATGAAGGTGGTATTCCAATAGTTGCTGGTTTCCAAGGAATTAACTCAAATTTTAGAATAACAACAATAGGCAGAAGTGGTTCTGATGCATCAGCAATAATGTTAGCAAAATTTTTAAATGCAGACGAATGTATAATTTATACAGATGTAGATGGTGTTTATACTACAGATCCAAGAATGCATAAGAAGGCAAAAAAAATAAAAAAAATTTTTTATGATGAGATGCTGGAAATGTCTTCGTTAGGTTCAAAAGTTATGCAACCAACTTCTGTACAAGATGCTAAATTAAATAAAATTGACATAACAGTAAAATCTTCTTTTGTTAAAAAAAATGGAACATTAATAACTGGGAGTAAAAAATCATTTAGTGATCAGATAATAACTGGCATTTCCTCTACAAAAGATGATGCCAAAATAACGATTGTTGGTGTAAAGGACAAACCAGGTGTTGCTGCAGCAATATTTAAACCATTATCTGATAACTCAGTCAATGTAGATATGGTTGTACAAAATATTTCATTAAATAAGAAAGAAACTGATATTACATTCACCATCAAAGCTGATGATTTAAAAAAATCAGAAAAAT
Organism: Candidatus Pelagibacter sp.; assembly: GCF_052049935.1. GTDB lineage: Bacteria > Pseudomonadota > Alphaproteobacteria > Pelagibacterales > Pelagibacteraceae > Pelagibacter. The sequence goes on from NZ_JBNGZA010000008.1 coordinate 64,864, forward strand.
TAATTAAGAATAATAAAAAGATTCAATTTAAAAAATTAGCATTTGATAAAAACTTATCAAAAATATCAATCATTGGTGTTGGAATGATTACAACGCCTGGCATAACATATAGAATGTTTAAATCATTAGCTCAAAAAAAAATTAATATTATGGTCATTTCTACTTCTGAAATCAAAATATCAGTATTAATTTCCAACAAAGATGTAAAAAAAGCAGTTGCTTGTTTGCATAAAGAATTTAACTTAGATTAATCTTTAATGAATATTCGACCATTCAGAGAAATAAAAAGAAGAAAAACCAAAATTATTAGTGTTGGCAATGTTAAGATTGGTGGTGAAAATCCAATCTCAGTTCAAACGATGACAAACACATTGACTTCTGATCCAAGTTCTACAATAAAACAAATTCATAAAATACAAGAAGCAGGCGCTGATATAGTTAGAGTTTCTTGTCCAGATAAAGAATCAACAGATGCATTAAAAATTATCAAAAAAGAAATTGAAATACCTCTTGTGGCAGATATTCATTTTCATTACCAAAGAGCAATTGAAGCAGCAGAAAATGGAGCAGATTGTTTACGAATTAATCCTGGCAATATTGGAGATGAAAAAAAGATTAAGGATGTTATAAGTGCTGCAGTTGCAAATAATTGTTCTATTCGAGTCGGAGTTAATGCTGGTTCTTTAGAAAAAGATATCTTAGAAAAATATAAAGAACCATGTCCTGAAGCACTTGTAGAAAGTGCTCTAAGAAATGTAAAGATATTAGAAGATCAAAATTTTAATAACTTAAAGATAAGTGTAAAATCATCAGACGTTTTTTTATCTGTAGCAGCTTATGAGCAACTATCGGAAAAGACTGAATATCCTTTACATTTAGGTATTACTGAAGCAGGTGGCTTTGTGTCAGGAAGTATTAAATCTTCTATAGGGATGGGTAAATTATTATTAGCCGGAATTGGTGACACTATCAGGGTGTCATTATCAGATGATCCAGTAGAAGAGGTTAAAATTGGTAATGAAATTTTAAAATCTTTAAATTTAAGAAATAGAGGAGTTAAAATAATCTCTTGTCCGTCATGTGCTAGACAAGCCTTTAAAGTCATCGATACAGTTAAGATTTTAGAGGAAAAATTATCACATATCAAAGAGCCAGTAACATTATCAGTTATAGGCTGTGTTGTGAATGGACCTGGAGAAGCTGCCATGACAGATGTTGGGATAACAGGTGGTGGAAAAGGTAATAACATGCTTTATTTATCTGGTGTTCAATCAGAAAAAATTCTTTCAGAAGATATCATATCTAAAGTTATAGATAAAGTTGAAGAAAAAGCTTTAGAGATCAGAAATAAAAAATAAACACACATGATACCAAAAAAAAATATTGATGATTTAATCTCTAAACATTCTAATTTAGAAAAAGAGCTATCCTCAAGCAATCTTGATAAAAAATTGTTTGCTGAAAAATCAAAGGAATATTCTGATTTAAATGAAATAATCGATGATGCAAAAAGTTATATATCTTTTGAAAATGAAAAAATGGATTTAGAAAAAATTATAAATGATAAAGAAAGTGACAATGAAATCAAATCTATGGCTGAACAAGAATTAAATGAATTACAATTAAATTATGAGAAATATGAAAAAAAATTAAAATTCTTTTTGTTACCTAAGGATGAGGCTGATAAAAAAAATGCGATAATTGAAATAAGAGCAGGTACAGGAGGATTAGAAGCAAGTTTGTTTGCTGGAGATCTTTTCAAGATGTATGAGAAAGTAAGTAATAAAAAAAAATGGAGTTTAGAATTAATATCAATTTCAAAGAGTGAAGCTGGCGGTTTAAAAGAAGTGATAGCGTCAATAAGAGGTAGCAATATCTACTCGACATTAAAGTATGAAAGTGGTGTTCATAGAGTTCAAAGAGTTCCAGATACAGAAACTCAAGGAAGAGTTCATACTTCAGCTGCTACCGTAGCTGTATTGCCTGAAGCAGAAGAGGTAGATGTAAAGATTAATGACTCTGATCTTAGAATTGATGTCTTTAGAGCAGGTGGTCCAGGAGGGCAATCAGTTAATACAACTGACAGTGCAGTAAGGATTACTCATATTCCTACTGGAATTTCCGTTTCTCAACAAGATGAAAAATCTCAACATAAAAACAAAGCTAAAGGAATGAAAATTTTAAGATCCAGAATTTATGAATTGGAAAGATCAAGAATAGATCAAGAGAGATCTAAAGATAGAAAAACTAAGATAGGAACAGGTGATAGATCTGAGAGAATTAGAACTTATAATTTTCCACAAGGAAGAGTAACAGATCATAGAATAAATTTAACTTTACATAAATTAGAGGAATTTTTAGAAGGGGAGGCTTTTGACGAAATGATTGAAACATTAACATTACAAGCTCAAGAAGAAAGTTTAAGCAAGCTATGAAGTTATTAGAAGCAATCACTAAAGGCGCAAATATTTTAAAAAAAAATAAAATCCCCAGTTTTTTTTTAGACTCAGAAATTTTAATAGGTAAAATACTTGATAAAAAAAGGGAATTTATTATTTTAAATCAAAATTTAGAAATAAAAAAAAATGATTACTTAAAATATATTTCTTTAATTCAAAAAAGAAGCACTCACACGCCATTAGCTTATTTAATAAAAAGTAAAGATTTTTGGAAAAGTGAGTTTTATGTAGATAATAGAGTGCTTATTCCAAGACCTGATACGGAGATAATAATTGAGGAAGTTCTAAGCATTGTAAGAGCAAAGAAAATTTATAATTTTTTGGAAATTGGAGTTGGCTCTGGATGTATAGTTTTATCAATACTTAATGAAATTAAACATTTAAAAGCTGTCGGAATAGATATCAGTCAAAAAGCTTTAGAGGTTTGTAAAATTAATTCAAAAAGATTGTGCTTGAATAGTAGATTAAAATTATATAAATCAGATATTGACAAATTTGATATTGGAAAATATGATCTAATAGTATCAAATCCTCCATATATTTGTAGATCAGATTTAAACAACTTAATGAAGGATGTTGTCGATTATGAACCAAAATATGCTCTCAATGGAGGAAATGATGGGGCAATTGAAATTAGAAAAGTAGTTAAAAAATCTTCTAAACTATTGAAAAAAGGTGGAAAATTAGTTTTAGAAATTGGACATAATCAAAAGACTAAAGTTTGTGAAATATTAAAAAATAATGAATTTTATATTCAAAAAGTTATTAAAGATTTAAGAAAACAAAATAGATGCATAGTTAGTATCAAAATTTAATTGAAAATACATGGTCACATTCAGAAATAATAATAGAAGAAACAATTTTAGAAGAAATGAAAGAAATTTCAAATCGAATAATTTAGAAAAAAATAAGCTTTCAAATAATTTTGGAGGCAAAGAGGTTTTTCAAAGAAAAAATAATCTAAGAAATTCTCAGAATGCCTCTAAACTTTTTGAAAAATATAGTAATTTAGCGAGAGAAGCTTTGTCTTCAGGGGATAAAATTTTGTCAGAGAATTATTTCCAACATGCAGATCATTTTAAGAGAATAATGAATGAAAACGAGTTACTAAAAAAAGTAAAACAAGAAAAAAATATAGAAAATACAGATTTACAATTAGGAAATTTTGATGTTGAAAATAAAATTACAGAAACCTCTCAAGATACAGATATTTCTGGTCAAAAGGTTTAAATTAAAGAAGGTTAATTATCTTAAACCCATAATTATTTCAGATTTCAAAACATCAAGTTTAATTTTTTGAGTTTCAAATTCTTTTCTAGCTTCATCTTTAAGTGTTTTGCCAGATGGTAATTTCAATGTTTGAGAATTTACTTTTTTTCCATTTACAATAACTTCGTAATGAAGATGAGGACCTGTAGATTTTCCAGTAGACCCAACAAAACCTATAGTCTGACCTTGTTTTACTCTCACGCCCTTCTTAATACCGTTAGCAAATTTTGACATATGAGCATATATGGTTTGATAGGTTGAGTTGTGTTTAATCTTTACACAATTACCTCCACCACCACACCAACCAGATTTTGTTACAATTCCATCACCTGAAGCCATGATCGGTGTTCCTTTGGGCGCAGCAAAATCAGTTCCTTTATGCATTTTGTTAAAACCATCTATTGGATGTTTTCTCATACCAAAAGGAGACGAAAGTCTCGCACCATTTATTGGTGTTTTCATTAAAGTTTTTTTTATACTCTTTCCATTTTCATCGAAATGCCCATTACCTTTTTGATCAGAAAAAAAATACAGTGGATAATCTAATCCACTTAAATTTAAATTTGCAAATAGTATTTCCCCTTTATCAATTATATTTAGTTTTTCATCTTGATATACTTCATACATTAATTGGAAATAGTCATTTTTCTTTATATCTCTTTGGAAATCAACCAGAAAACCATAAACTCTTGCAAATTCTATTATTACATTTGTTGGTATATTTTCATTTTTAGCTGACTTATACAAACTGCTCAATATAACATTTTCACTGTATAAAATTTTTTTATTCAAAACTTTTTTTTGAATTTCCAGATAAAATTTTTCACTGTTAAGATTTCTATTTACGTACAATTTCTCATTTGTTGTTTTATTGTATGTCAGATTTAAAATTTTATTTTTAGATTGATCTTTAGTAATTTTGATTAAATTTCCCGATTTAATTGAGTTAATATTTATTTTTTGTTTTAACAAATTTATAATTGTTTCTATTTCTTTAATATCTGAAGAATAATTCATTAGTATTTTTTTTAAATTTTCTCCTTCAGATATCTCATGTTCTATTTTTAGTAATTTTGGTTCTAAAGTTGAAAAAAATGAGTAAAGAGTTTTTTTTAAATAAACGTTATTTATTAATTCGTTTAGATTATTATTTTTTTCTTTATTAGTATAATTGTAAACACTTGTGAAAATTATCGTAAAAATTGTTAACAGTCCTATTAATAAATATTCATACTTTTTTCTAATATGTCTTATTAATGGCTTGATCATTTAGTTAATTATATATAAAAAATTGCTTTAAAATTGTACAAAAACCCAATGAATTTAAGGTTTTTTTTTATTTTTAAATGCTTGATTTCATTTAAAAATCCCATATAAGCATCAAACTTTCTCAAAAAAACTCAAATTTTTATAGGTTTTTTATGGGATTTTTGATGTCTATTAAATCAAATAGTTATTAAAATTGTTAATTTTTTAAGAAGAGAAGTGTGGACGGTTAAGGTTACCAAAATTTGTCGTACACACTTCAACATTTATACAAATTTTATTCTTATAATTTGTATAGAAGCTAGTGTGCGCCGTTTTTAAACTTGAGAGTTTGATCATGGCTCAGAACGTACGCTGGCGGCACGCCTAACACATGCAAGTCGAACGAAGTAGCAATACTTAGTGGCAGACGGGTGAGTAACATGTGGGTATCTGCCCTTTGGCCTGGAATAACACGAGGAAACTTGTGCTAATACCGGATAAGTCTTTACGGAGAAAGCTTTATGCACCATTGGATGAGCCCGCACTTGATTAGTTTGTTGGTGGGGTAATGGCCTACCAAGACTGTGATCAATAGCTGATTTGAGAGGATGATCAGCCACATTGGGACTGAGACACGGCCCAAACTCCTACGGGAGGCAGCAGTGGGGAATCTTGCACAATGGAGGAAACTCTGATGCAGCGATGCCGCGTGAGTGAAGAAGGCCTTTGGGTTGTAAAGCTCTTTCGTCGGGGAAGAAAATGACTGTACCCGAATAAGAAGGTCCGGCTAACTTCGTGCCAGCAGCCGCGGTAATACGAAGGGACCTAGCGTAGTTCGGAATTACTGGGCTTAAAGAGTTCGTAGGTGGTTGAAAAAGTTGGTGGTGAAATCCCAGAGCTTAACTCTGGAACTGCCATCAAAACTTTTCAGCTAGAGTTTGATAGAGGAAAGCAGAATTTCTAGTGTAGAGGTGAAATTCGTAGATATTAGAAAGAATACCAAATGCGAAGGCAGCTTTCTGGATCAATACTGACACTGAGGAACGAAAGCATGGGTAGCGAAGAGGATTAGATACCCTCGTAGTCCATGCCGTAAACGATGTGTGTTAGACGTTGGAAATTAATTTTCAGTGTCGCAGCGAAAGCAATAAACACACCGCCTGGGGAGTACGACCGCAAGGTTAAAACTCAAATGAATTGACGGGGACCCGCACAAGTAGTGGAGCATGTGGTTTAATTCGAAGATACGCGCAGAACCTTACCAACACTTGACATGTTCGTCGCGACTTTAAGAGATTAAAGTTTTCGGTTCGGCCGGACGAAACACAGGTGCTGCATGGCTGTCGTCAGCTCGTGTCGTGAGATGTTGGGTTAAGTCCCGCAACGAGCGCAACCCTCACTTTTAGTTGCCATCATTAAGTTGGGCACTCTGAAAGAACTGCCAGTGATAAGCTGGAGGAAGGTGGGGATGACGTCAAGTCCTCATGGCCCTTACGTGTTGGGCTACACACGTGCTACAATGGTATTTACAACAGGAAGCGAGACGGCGACGTCAAGCAAATCCTCAAAAGATACCTCAGTTCGGATTGCACTCTGCAACTCGAGTGCATGAAGCTGGAATTACTAGTAATCGTGGATCAGCGTGCCACGGTGAATGCGTTCCCGGGTCTTGTACACACCGCCCGTCACACCATGGGAGTTGGTTCTACCTTAAGGCAAGGTTTTAAACCCTTGACCACGGTATAGTCAGCGACTGGGGTGAAGTCGTAACAAGGTAGCCGTAGGGGAACCTGCGGCTGGATTACCTCCTTTCTAAGGATGAATGAAAACTCTTTTTCATTCTAAATAATATACAGGCTAATGTTGACCGTCCTCGTTTCTCTTCTTAAAAGTGAGTGTTTCTCTTGAATGGGGGCCGGTAGCTCAGTTGGTTAGAGCACACCCTTGATAAGGGTGGGGTCGAAAGTTCGAGTCTTTCTCGGCCCACCAAAAGATTAAGGGGGATTAGCTCAGCTGGGAGAGCGCCTGATTTGCATTCAGGAGGTCAGCGGTTCGATCCCGCTATCCTCCACCAAAACACTTAGTTATATAAAATTGTAAATAAAATTTAATAATATCAATATCTATATCCGAACATTAACAAATTGTTATCAAGTTAATGTTCAAACAAAAAATTTGATTCAACACAGAATTTTTTTCTGTGCATAAATCAAGCGTTTAAGGGCGTGTGGCGGATGCCTTGGCACTGAAAGCCGATGAAGGACGTGATATACTGCGATAAGTTTCGGGGAGCTGTATGTAAGTTTTGATCCGAAAATTTCCGAATGGGGAAACCCACCACTTTATGTGGTACTTTAAACTGAATACATAGGTTTAAAGAGACAACCTGGAGAACTGAAACATCTAAGTAACCAGAGGAATAGAAATCAATTGAGATTCCGTTAGTAGTGGCGAGCGAACGCGGAACAGGCCAGTAATTTAGTTAAAAAAATTTGAATAGTTTGGAAAAGCTAACCATAGAGGGTGATAGTCCCGTATGAGTAATGTTTAATTAAATTCTTGAGTAAAGCGGGACACGTGAAATCCTGCTCGAATATAGGGGGACCACCCTCTAAGCCTAAATACTCTTCAGTGACCGATAGTGAACTAGTACCGTGAGGGAAAGGTGAAAAGAACCCCTATTAGGGGAGTGAAATAGAACCTGAAACCGCATGCCTACAATCAGTCGAAGCTCTTTTTAGAGTGACGGCGTACCTTTTGTATAATGGGTCAGTGACTTAATTTATTAAGCAAGCTTAAGCCATCTAGGTGTAGGCGCAGCGAAAGCAAGTCTTAATAGGGCGATAAGTTTAATGAATTAGACCCGAAAACGAATGAGCTTACCATGAGCAGGTTGAAAGTAAGGTAACACTTACCGGAGGACCGAACCAGTTGACGTTGAAAAGTCTTTGGATGACTTGTGGTAAGGGGTGAAAGGCCAACCAAATTCGTAGATAGCTGGTTTTCCGCGAAAACTATTTAGGTAGTGCGATGAATAAATAGATGCTTAGAGGTAGAGCACTAAATGGGCTAGGGGGAAGAGATTCTTACCAAACCTAATAAAACTCCGAATGCTAAGCATTGTTCTTCATCAGACAGACTGTGGGTGCTAAGGTCCATGGTCGAGAGGGAAAGAGCCCAGACCACCAGATAAGGTCCCCAAATTATGATTAAGTGTGAAAGGATGTGGAAATTCCTTAACAGCCGGGAGGTTGGCTTAGAAGCAGCCATCCTTTAAAGATAGCGTAACAGCTCACCGGTCTAATAGAGTTTCTGCGCCGAAGATGTAACGGGGCTAAAATCATATACCGAATCTGTGGGTTTATAAAGTTTTCGAACTTTATAAGCGGTAGCGGAACGTTCTGTAAGCCTGTGAAGGGATACTCGCGAGAGATCCTGGAGGTATCAGAAGTGCGAATGCTGACATAAGTAACGATAAAAGAAGTGAAAAACTTCTTCGCCGAAAATCCAAGGGTTTCTGCGCAAGGTTAATCCGCGCAGAGTTAGTCGGCACCTAAGGCGAGGGCGAAAGCCGTAGTCGATGGAAATAAGGTTAATATTCCTTAACCAGATGGTAGTGACGGATCTTGTAAGTTGTGAGTTCTTAGTGGATTGAGCTTGCCGCGAAAAGGTTCCAAGAAATAGCTCCATCATTAGACCGTACCCTAAACCGACACAGGTGGATTAATAGAGTATATTTAGGCGCTTGAGAGAATGATGTTGAAGGAACTCGGCAAAATGCTTCCGTAACTTCGGAATAAGGAAGACCTTTTAGTAGGCAACTATTAGAGGGTGGCACAAGCCAGGGAGAAGCGACTGTTTATCAAAAACACAGGGCTCTGCTAACACGTAAGTGGATGTATAGGGTCTGACGCCTGCCCGGTGCTGGAAGGTTAATGCGATGGGTGCAAGCTCATTTCTGAAGCCCCAGTAAACGGCGGCCGTAACTATAACGGTCCTAAGGTAGCGAAATTCCTTGTCGGGTAAGTTCCGACCTGCATGAATGGCGTAACGATTTCTCCGCTGTCTCCAACATCAACTCAGTGAAATTGAATTCTCCGTGAAGATGCGGAGTTCGCGTAGTTAGACGGAAAGACCCCGTGCACCTTTACTGCAACTTTACATTGGTATTAGGAAAAACATATTTAGTATAGGAGGGAGACATTGAAGCAGAGGCGTCAGCTTTTGTGGAGTCAACAGTGAAATACCTCTTTTGTTTTTCTTGGTATCTAACTGATTGCCGTCATCCGGCATCAAGACATTGTATGGTGGGTAGTTTGACTGGGGCGGTCGCCTCCCAAATAGTAACGGAGGCGTGCGAAGGTAAGCTCAGAACGGTCAGAAATCGTTCGTAGAGTGCAATGGCATAAGCTTGCCTGACTGTGAGACTGACAAGTCGAGCAGAGTCGAAAGACGGTCATAGTGATCCGGTGGTTCTGAGTGGAAGGGCCATCGCTCAACGGATAAAAGGTACGCCGGGGATAACAGGCTGATACTGCCCAAGAGCTCATATCGACGGCAGTGTTTGGCACCTCGATGTCGGCTCATCACATCCTGGGGCTGGAGCAGGTCCCAAGGGTTTGGCTGTTCGCCAATTAAAGTGGTACGTGAGCTGGGTTCAGAACGTCGTGAGACAGTTCGGTCCCTATCTGCTATGCGTGTAGAAGAATTGAGAGGAGTTGACCCTAGTACGAGAGGACCGGGTTGAACATACCACTGGTGGACCGGTTGTAGCGCCAGCTGCAGTGCCGGGTAGCTAAGTATGGACGAGATAACTGCTGAAAGCATCTAAGCGGGAAACTCACCTCAAAACTAGTTCTTCCAATAGAGCCGTGGTAGACCACCACGTTGATAGGCTGGGTGTGGAAGCGCAGTAATGCGTGCAGCTGACCAGTACTAATAGCTCAATTGGCTTGATTTATGCACTGAAAAAAATTTTTATATAATTTAGATTTTAAAAAACTATTTTAATCTATGGTACCAAAATAAATTTTAATATTCTTATTATTATTACTAACTATTTCTTTATCAAAATTTTTTTATAAAAATGAACATAAACAAACATATTAGTGAGATTAATCGTAACGGTTTTTCAATAATTGAAAATGTTTTTACAAAAAAGGAGTGTGATCAGTACATTGTAAAATGTGAAAAAGTACTTCAATTACTGCTTAGTAAAAAAAAAATCAACACAATAAGCACTGAAGCACAAGCAATTGATAATCCATTTCAGTATGACGACTTTTTTTTTAAACAAGTTTATTTTAAAAAAATTGATAATCTTTTAAAAAAGTTATTAGATGAAAACTACGTACTGATAAATAGCAACCTCATAAATAGAAGAAAATTCAATCATCCTAACATAAAGACATCCCTGGCAAGAACAGCGGAATGGCATACGGACTCTAGATATTTGGGAGGGAAGAGACTTGGCAAGGGATTAAGTTTTATTGTTTATATTGCTTTAGAGGATTTTTCTAAAGAAAATGGCGCAACTTGCTATATTCCCAAAACACATCTAATAACAAAAATACCTAAAAGACATGGACGATATAAACATAAAATTTTAAATTTAAAAAAAGGTAACATGATAATATTTGATAGTGGTCTTTGGCATAAAGGAGGTGAACCTACTCACAAAAGCAGGTGGAGTATTTTTAATTATTATGGTCCTTGGTGGATGAAACCTTACTATTTATTTGATAAAATGTTAGGTGAAGAAAAAATTAACTCTTTAAATAAAAATATAAAAAAAATGCTGCATTGTTATTCTACTCCTCCAAAAAGTAGTTGGGAAAGAATTTCAACAATTGTTACTCCAGATGGAGAAAAATATTAAGAAAGTTTTAAAGAGTAATTTTTGACGACGTTATATGTAAAACCTTTTTTTCTTTAGGCTTTGTAATTTTGAGTTTGAATTTTTTTTCATTTAATTTTTTCCAGCCAAATTTTTCATAATATTTAACAACTTTTTTATTACAAAATAGTATGGAAAAACTTCTTTCATGATTTATAAAATTTTTAATAAAATCCATTAAAAAAGAAGAAAGATTCAATTTTCTATATTTTTTATTTATGATTAAAGTGTCAAAATGAAAATATTGAATATTTTGCATCTTATATACACATTTTTCTTTTCTTAATAATACATATCCAACAAAAACTTGCTTGTAGTACATTAAAAAATGATGATCATTTTTTTTTACATTTTTATCAAAAAACTCTTTTTGAGAAACAAGCCCTTTTTTCCAGTGAGTATCTTTTAACTTAAGAATATTGTTGACCAAATTTTTGTTGAGATGAGATGTTTTTAGGTTTAAGAGTTTTAACATTATTTCTTAAAGTTAATTTTTAATGAATTATAACAGTTTATATAAATTAGTCTCTACACGTCAAGCAACCATAGGTGTAATTGGTTTAGGATATGTGGGCTTACCTCTTTCAATATTATTTTCAAAAAAGGGCTTTAAGGTTATTGGATTTGATATTGATAAAAAAAAAATTGAACAAATCGATAAAAGAAAATCATACATTGATAGGATTTCTAGTAAAGAAATTGCTTATATTTTAAAAAAAGGTTTTTGCACTTCTGATTTCTCTAATGTCTTAAAATGTGATTTTATAATTATTTGCGTACCAACGCCTTTAAAAAAAAATAAACCAAATTTAGAATACTTAAAATTTACAATTAAAAATATAAAAAATTTCTTAAAACCTTATCAAGCTATAGTGTTAGAAAGTACTAGCTATCCTGGCACAACTAGAGAAATGATAGGATCTTTACTAGATAAAAAATTTAATTTAGGTAAAAATTTTTATTTAGGTTTTTCATCAGAAAGAATTAATCCTGGATTTAATGAAAATTCAATAAACAAAATACCAAAAGTAGTTTCAGGATATTCAGAAAAGTGTTTAGAAATTATAAAATTTTTTTACAAAAAAAGTTTTAAGAATATAGTTCCAGCTAAAAGCTTAGAAATGGCAGAATTTTCAAAATTATTGGAAAATATTTATAGATCAGTAAATATTGGCTTTGTAAATGAAATGAAATTAGTTGCAGATAAAATGGGATTAGATATCTTTGAAATTTTAAAGCTTGCTAAAACGAAACCTTTCGGTTTTCAAGCTTTTGAGCCTGGGCCAGGCATCGGTGGACACTGCATACCCATTGACCCAAATTATTTACATTGGAGAGCAAAAAAATTTGGTATTGACACTAAGTTTATTAAATTATCAGAAAAAATAAATTTAGAAGTTTTAAAATTTATTATTTCTAAAATAAACTTTATTAAAAAAAATAAAAATTTAAGAAAAAACTTTAATATTTTAATTTTAGGACTTTCTTATAAAAAAAATGTTGATGATTTAAGAGAGTCAGCCTCTTTAAAATTAATAGAATATTTAAATAAAAAAAAAATAAATTTTCAATTTTCTGATCCATATGTAACCAAAAAAATTCAAACTAGATCAATAGATCTAAGTAAAAAAAGTTTAAAGCTAAACAAAAAAAACTTAAAAAAATTTGATATAACAATTTTAATGACAGATCATGATGCATTTAATTATGATTTAATATACAAAAATTCAAATATGATTATTGATTGTCGTGGTCGTTATTCAATTGATAACAAGGTAATAAGAGCCTAATTATAAAAACTGTAATATTATAGAATCTTAAAGTTACTTTTTAATCTAAATAGGTTATTTAT
>NZ_JBNGZA010000009.1:0-100075 GCF_052049935.1 Candidatus Pelagibacter sp.
ATATTGAATTCTTTTCCGACCTCCATCATTTTTTCCCACATAAAAAGACCATGATCAGAAGCAACATTTATTTCATAAGCTAATTCACCCGAGAAAGAAATTCTAAAAATCTTTGCATTAACTCCGAATAAATCTCCTTCTGTGTAACCCATAAAAGGTAAAGCTTCATTACTTACATCTAGATCTGGAAATAATTTTGATAATACATCTCTTGACTTTGGTCCAGCTAATGCTGCCCCAGCCCATTGTTCAGTTGTTGAAATTACATTTACATTCAATTCTGGCCAAACAACTTGTAAGTAATATTCTAAGTGAGATAAGACATTAGCTGCTTGAGCAGTTGTCGTTGTCATATGATAGTGGTTTTCTGAAATTCTTGTTGTTGTTCCATCATCCATTACAATTCCGTCTTCTCTTAACATTACCCCATATCTAGCTTTACCAATTGGTAATTTTAACCATGCATTAGTGTAAACTCTGTTTAAAAATTCTGCAGCATCTGGTCCTTTAATGTCTATTTTTCCAAGTGTTGTTACATCGCAAATACCAACATGATCTCTAACATTTTTCGCTTCTCTTTTAGATGCTTCAAATAAAGTTTCGTTTCCTTGATTATAATACCTAGGTCTTTTCCAAGCTCCTGCATCAACAAACACAGCGTTGTTTTCTTCGTGCCATGAGTGCATTGGAGTTTTTCTTGTTGGCATGTATTCCATATCAACTTCTCTTCCAACAATTGTACCAATAGTAATGGGAGTAAATGGTGGTCTAAAAGTTGTATGTCCAACCTGTGGAACAATTTTTTTCTCAACATTTGCAACTAATTGAAGACCATTTAAATTACTTGTTCGACCTTGATCTGTTGCCATTCCTAATGTTGTATATCTTTTAACATGTTCAATTGATCTGTAACCTTCTCTTAAAGCCACTTCAATATCAGACACTGCAACATCGTTTTGAAAATCTACAAATCTTTTATAATTTTTTCCTTCTGGTAAAGGTGAACACCAAAATTTATCATGAACATTTTTTTTAGGTTCATTTGAGTTTGGGGTAGGAATTGACACATCATTATTTGTTAAATTTTTTGAGACTTCAAATCCAGTTTTAAATCCTTCATCTAAAGTTTTCTGTAAAGCGAAAGTACCTTTTGATGCACCAATAGATGTTTCGTTTTGTTTTGATTTATCTGGGACAAAAGCATCTATCTGATCATTAAATTTAAGTTTGTTTCCTGATTGTGAAGCTAAGTGCACTGTTGGTGTCCAAAAACCAGAAACACAAATACAATCACATTCAATTATTTCAGACGACTCAAATCCAGTTTTATCTTTATTGAGTTTACCAATTTGAGCTGATTTTACTTTCTTATATCCATTAGCAGCTATTACTGCGTGAGAAAATTTAATGTTTATGTTTTGATTTTTTGCTGCATCTATTAATTCAGATGATTGCTCTTCTCTTGTATCTAAAATAATTGACTCAACACCTTGTTTTTTAAATTCCAAAGCAGTTTCATAAGCACTATCATTATTAGTAAATATTAAAGGTTTCTTTCCAACTAAAACACCGTAAACTTTTATGTATTCCTTAGCTGCTGCAGATAAAAACACTCCTGGTGTATCATTGTTTCCAAAAACTATAGGTCTTTCAATCGAACCTGTTGATAACAAAACTTCTTTTGCTCTTATGTACCATAGTCTTTGTCTTGGGGTATATTTAGGTTTTTCTTTTAAATGATCACCTGTTCTTTCAAACATCACCATCATATTGTGATCATAGTATCCAAAAACTTGAGATCTATTTTTCACAATCACATTTGGCATTTCTTTTAACTCAGTGATAATTTTATCAGTCCATGCCTTTCCAGATAAATTATCAATTGTAACATCATCTGTTAAAAGTGATCCACCAAATCTTGGTTTGTCTTCTGCTAAAATTACTTTTGCACCATTTTTTGCTGCAGCATATGCACTTGATAATCCAGCTGGACCTGATCCTGTAACTAACAAATCACAATATTCATATTTATGTTCGTTTCTTTCTTTATCTTTTTCTATTGATGCAACACCTAGACCTGCTGCTTTTCTTATAAAAGGTTCATATATTTTGTACCAAAAGCTTTTTGGCCACATAAATGTTTTGTAATAAAATCCAGCTGGAAAAAATTTATTTAAAAAGTTATTTATTGCTCCTACATCAAATTCGACTGATGGCCAGCAGTTTTGACTTGAAGCTTCTATACCATCTACTAGTTCAATTTCTGTTGCATTAACATTTGGTTCTGAATGACCATTCAATTGAATTTGTAATTTCGCATTCGGTTCATCAACACCGGCACCAAAAAAACCTCTTGGTCTATGATATTTAAAACTTCTTCCAACTAAATGAACACCATTTGCTAATAATGCTGAAGCTAAAGTATCCCCTTCGTAACCAACATATTCTTTTCCATTAAAAGAAAAAGTTATTTCTTTATTTCTATTAATTAAACCTTCATTAGTTAAACGGTGTGATTGACTCATTTTATTTCTTCATTCATTTTTGCAGTTTGAAAAATTTCATGGGTAACTGTATCTCTATGAACTTTAAACCATTGTCTACATCCTGCTATATGATGCCATAGCTCAATATGTTTGCCTCTTGGACTTTTTCTCAAATAAACAAACTCATTCCACTTCTCATCTGATACGTCTTGATTTAACTCAGGTCTTTTTATGGTTCCATCTCCACCGTAAGCAAATTCTTTATGGCCTCTCATTCCGCAATATGGACATTTAATATTTAACATTTATGAAATCCAAGTTTTTGTTCCAAGACCTTTTTCGTCTAACAAATAACCTTTATCAAATCTACTTAGACTTAATTCAGAATTTAATTCGTGTATTCTATCTTGAGCGATTGTGTGTGCAAACGTCCAACCAGACGCTGGAACAGATTTGAAACCACCATAGCACCAACCACAATTTAAATACAAACCATCTATATGAGTTTTGTCAATAATTGGAGAACCATCCATAGACATATCCATGATACCACCCCATGTTCTAAGCATTTTAAGTCTACTTAAAAAAGGAAACAGGGCTATACCTCCAGTTAAAACATGTTGGATTGTTGGTAAATTTCCTTTTTGAGCATAACTATTGTAACCATCTAAATCACCACCCATTACCATTTCACCTTTGTCTGATTGACTTATATAAAAGTGGCCTGCACCAAAAGTTACTACTCCGTCTAAAATAGGTTTGACTGGCTCTGATACGCATGCTTGTAATAAATGTGTTTCAATAGGTAACGTCATATTAAGTTGTTCAGCTAAAACGTTTGAACTTCCTGCAACACATAGACCAATTTTTTTTGTTTTAATATTTCCTCTACTAGTTCTAACACCCTTGATTTTACCATTGGCTACATCAAACCCTGTTACTTCACAATTTTGAATTATATCAACTCCCATTGAGTCAGCTTGTCTTGCATATCCCCAAGCTACCGCATCATGTCTTGCAGTTCCTGCACTTGGTTGCGCAAGACCTCCAAAAATTGGATATCTAACATCGTCTGAAAAATCAGCCATAGGTATCATTTTTTTTATTTGCTCTCTATTTAGTAATTCAGCATCAATTCCGTTCAATTTCATTGAATTACCTCTTCTTGCATAAGCATTCATTTGTGCATCAGAGTGGGCTAAATTAACTATTCCTCTTGGAGAAAACATTACGTTAAAATTTAATTCCTGACTCATATTCCTCCATAAATCCATTCCAAATTCATTAAATCTCGCATTAGCATCGTACATAAAATTTGATCTGATAATGGTTGTGTTTCGGCCAATATTTCCTCCACCAATCCAACCTTTCTCAATTATCGCAACTTTTGTAATGTTATGTTCTTTAGCTAGGTAATATGCTGTAGCTAAACCATGACCTCCACCACCGATTATTACTACATCGTATTCTTCTTTTGGTTCAGGATCTTTCCAAGCTAAATCCCAGTTTTGATGATTAGAGAAAGCATTTTTGACTAGACTAAAAATTGAATATTTTTGCATAAGATGATTTTAGCGAAAAATATCTAAACTTTTCTTATTATTTTTTATATATATTTTTTAGAAGTTTAAAACAAAATGAAATTGAATAAAACGTCGTGATTATTTTATGCCAAAGTCAGATATAGAAATAGCAAGAGAAGCAAAAATGCAACCTATCAAGGAGATCCTTGATAAAATTAATGTACCTGATGAGCCTGAAGCCTTTAGCCCAATGGGCAGACATATTGCAAAAATAAATCTTGAGTATCTTGATAAATTAAAAAGCAATAAAGACGGAAAATTAATTCTAGTTACAGCAATAACTCCTACTCCAGCTGGAGAAGGTAAAACAACCACATCTGTAGGATTAAACGATGGATTAAACAAAATAGGAAAAAAATCTATAGTGTGTTTAAGAGAACCAAGCTTAGGTCCTTCATTTGGAATGAAAGGTGGAGCGGCTGGTGGCGGTTATGCACAAGTTGTTCCGATGGAACAAATTAATTTACATTTTACAGGTGACTTTCACGCAATTACATCAGCTCATAATCTTTTATCTGCTTTAATCGACAATCATATTTATTGGGGTAACAAATTAAATATAGATGTAAGAAGAGTTACTTGGAAAAGAGTAATGGATATGAACGATAGAGCTTTAAGATCCATCAATATTAATCTAGGTGGTGTTGCTAATGGTTTTCCCAGAGAAGATGGTTTTGATATCACAGTTGCTTCGGAAATTATGGCAATCTTCTGCTTAGCAAATGATTTGGAAGATTTAGAAAATAGAATAGGAAATATTACAATTGGTTATACTAGAGAAAAAAAACCAATTTTCGCAAAAGATTTAAACGCTCAAGGTGCAATGACAGTTCTGTTAAAAGATGCAATCAGACCTAACGTTACACAAACATTAGAAAACAACCCTGCAATCATTCATGGTGGGCCATTTGCAAACATTGCTCATGGTTGTAATTCTGTAATCGCAACAAAAGCTGGATTAAAGTTAGCTGATTACGTTGTTACAGAAGCTGGATTTGGAGCTGATTTAGGTGCTGAAAAATTCTTAGATATCAAATGTAGAAAATCAGGATTAAAACCAAGTTGTGTAGTTATTGTTGCAACAGTTAGAGCTCTAAAAATGCACGGTGGTTTATCAAAAGATGAATTGAAAAATGAAAATGTTGATGCACTCAAAAAAGGGTTAGTAAACTTAGAAAGACATGTAGAAAATGTTAAAAAATTTGGTTTACCAGTAGCTGTTGCTGTTAATCATTTTATTGCTGATACAGAAAACGAAGTAAATGCACTTTTAGACTCTTGTAAAAAAATGGGAGTTGAAGCAAAACTATGTACTCACTGGGCAAATGGTGGTGAGGGAACAAAAGAACTTGCTTCACACGTTGTAGAGCTAATTGATAAAAACGAAGCTAACTTTAAATTTCTTTATGAAGATAAAACTCCTTTATTTAAAAAAGTAGAGACAGTTGCAAAAGAAATTTATAGAGCGAGTGAGGTAACAGCTGACACAAAAATTAGGGATCAACTTAAATCATTCGAAGAACAAGGATATGGTAATCTTCCAATATGTGTTGCGAAGACACAATATAGTTTCTCTACTGATCCAAACTTAAAAGGTGCTCCCTCTGGACATGTTTTGCCAATTAGAGAAGTAAGGTTATCTTCTGGAGCAGAATTTATTGTTGTAATTTGTGGTGCTATCATGACTATGCCTGGTCTACCAAGAGTCCCAGCAGCTGATGCAATCAAATTAAATGACAAAGGTCAAATTGAAGGTTTATTTTAACCTCAATTAATAAAATTTAACCAGTTTCTTAATTCAATCATTGTTTTGTCTCTGTTTGAAACTGATATTTCGTTTTTGATAAAATTAATATGATTATCTATTTCATCTAAAGAATTAAATACTTTTCGTGTCTCAACAAGTTTATCTTTTCTAAATTCAATTAAACTTATCATTTTTTCATAAGTAATTTCAGGATGATATTGTAAACCCCAAATTTTTGTATCGTTAATCTCAAAGTATAAACTTTGAACATTATTTATTTTATTTGATGCTAAACATATTCCATTTTCAGGTATTTTTACTACTTCATCAAAATTAAATGCTGGAGTATTAAAAATTTTATCTTTACCTTTGTATAAAGGATGTGCCAAACCTTTTTCATTAATTGTTACTTTGTTTGCTATCCCAATGTTTGAGTCGTTTGCTTTTTTAACCTGACCTCCAGCAGCAGTAACGGCAACTTGCAAGCCCCAACAAATAGCTAAAATTTTTTTAACATTTTTCTGACATTCGCGCATAAATTCGATTTGTCTTCTTATCTCTGGTGTATCGTTATAAATATTTAAACTACTCCCTCCCCATATTAAACCATTATAGGTAGAAAGTTTTTCAATAATAGGTTGGATATTTTCATCTGATGATGGGTTAACAACATCAAACTCTAAATCATTCGTATAATACGCTAAACTATCTTTTAAACTCTGCGTATGAGTTTGAATTCCTACTTTAGAAAAGCTCTCATTTTCCTCTCTAAGATTGCCTTCAACTATAAGAATTTTTTTCATTAATTTATGATTCTTGGTCGCACCTTTGGTTTAATAATTTGTTGATAGTATCACTAAACTTTGTGTAAGATAATTATATAAAAAAGAAAAGGGAGAGAGAAATTATGTCTAAAGTCGCATTAATAGGTGCTGGTCCATGTGGATTGTCATTTTTAAGAGCCATTGAACAGGCTGAAAAAAAAGGTGAAAAAGTTCCTGAAGTTGTTTGTTTTGAAAAACAAGAGGACTGGGGTGGACTATGGAATTACAGTTGGAGAACGGGTTCTGACCAATATGGTGATCCAGTTCCAAATAGTATGTACAGATATTTATGGTCTAATGGTCCTAAAGAATGTTTAGAATTTGCTGACTATTCTTTTGATGAACATTTTGGTCGTCCCATACCATCTTTCCCGCCAAGAGAAGTTCTTTATGACTACATTATTGGAAGGGTCAAAAAAGGTAATTCAAAAAGCAAAATAAAATTTAGCACAAGAGTAGCAAACATTGAAAGTAAAGGTGATAAATTTGAAGTTAGCTATCAAGATAAAGTAAACAATGAAATGTCAAAAGATACTTTTGATTATGTGGTGGTTTCTTCAGGACATTTCTCAGTGCCATTTATTCCAGAGTATGAGGGGATGAGTTCTTTTCCAGGAAGAATAATGCACTCTCATGATTTTAGAGATGCTGAGGAATTTAGAGGAAAAGATGTGATTGTTCTTGGGAGTAGTTATTCCGCTGAAGATGTTGCTTTGCAATGTAATAAATACGGAGCTAAAAGTGTAACTATTGGTTATAGACATAATCCAATGGGTTTCAAATGGCCAAAAGGCATGAAAGAAGTTCATTATTTAGATAGACTAGAAGGTAAAAAAGCTATCTTTAAAGATGGTACAGAGCAAAATGCTGACGCAATAATATTGTGTACAGGTTATCTGCATCATTTTCCTTTTATAGATGAAAGTTTAAAACTAAAAACTCACAATAGATTATACCCACCAAAATTATACAAAGGTGTTGTTTGGCAAGATAATCACAAGATGATTTATCTTGGAATGCAAGATCAATTTCACACATTCAATATGTTTGATTGCCAAGCGTGGTTTGCAAGAGATGTCATCATGGGTAAAATTAAAATGCCTGATGCAAAAGAGATAGATGCAGACATTAATAAATGGGTTGCTATGGAGGAAAAACTAGAAAACCCTGATCAAATGATTGACTTTCAAACAGAATATACAAAAGAGTTGCACGAAATGTCTGACTATCCAAAAATTGATTTTGAATTAATCAGAACACATTTCAAAGAATGGGAACATCATAAAGTAGAAGATATTATGACTTACAGAAATAAGTCTTTCTCTTCACCTGTCACAGGATCTGTAGCGCCAGTTCATCATACGTCATGGGAGAAGGCTATGGATGACTCTATGAAAACTTTTTTAGATAATTAAAGCTTATTACCAATTAATTTTAAGTTTTTGATTATTGCAAATAGCATCAATTATATTGAACATAAGCGGAAATTTTTTTCCGCTTAGTTCATTTCTTAATTCATTTCCTAATTCTAATGCAAGTTCGGCTCCCTCGACTGTAACACCTTTCATCTGATCATTAATAATATCTTTATATAAAAAACCTTGTCCCAAATATTTGCCCATTTTACTATTCCTGCCACCTAAGGCGCTTACATATAAATCTCCTAACCCAGCAAGACCATAAACAGTGTCAGACTTGCCACCATAATGTGAAACAAAGCTAACCATTTCTGAAATTGATCTATGAACCAAGGATGAGGCTGTATTTAAATAATATTTTGATTTAATTTCCTCTGGAGCGTTAGGCGCACTTAAACCTTCAGAAGCACCTATTAACATTGAATAAATATTTTTAATTGCTCCAGACAACTCTACCCCATTTAAATCATCTGAAATTTCTGCTTTGTAATAATCTGTTGAAAAAACTTTTGATAATTCTTCTGCTTCTTCAATTTTAGGATTGGCTATAACAACCCCTGTTCTAATTTTATTTGCAATTCCAACTGCTAAACAAGGTCCTTTTACAGCAGAGATATTAATGTTTTTAAAATTTTTGCGATCCAATAAAATCTTAATTTTTTCTGAAATGGTAATTAATTTATTTTCAAAAATTGATAATCCTTTAGTTAACAAAACAATTTTTTGGTTATCATGAAAATTTTTAGAAATTTGTTCAATAAACCAATCAATTCCTAAAGAGCTTACCCCTACTACAATAATATCAGGTTTATTATTTAAAACTTCATTCATTTCACTAAATTCTTTAATCTTTAATTCTTTGGGAAGCCTAGTTTGTAATATTGGATGAAAATTATCTTTTTTTTTTAATTCCTCAATAAGTTGGTTTTCTAAATGAGTTCCAATTAGTGTGACATCATTTTTATTTTCCAATGATGGAACACAAAAAGCTGATCCCATTGCACCTGCGCCTATAACTAAGATTTTTTTCATAAGTGAATTTTAATATAATTTGAGATTACAATAATTTGTTAATCTATTCCAAGATGTTTTTTTCTTTGATCAACCCATGTTCTAATTAGGTTATCAAAAATTAACCCTATGAATGCCACACAAATACCAAGGGTTAAGCCTTTTCCACCACCTTGTTTGTCAGATAAAGCTTTTAAAATATATTGACCTAAATCTTCTGTTCCAATAAATGCTCCGATAATTACCATAAATAAAGCAAATACAATTGTTTGATTTAAACCTAACATAATGTGAGGGAAAGCTAATGGAAATTCAATTTTTGTTAATCTTTGAAATTTAGTTACACCAGACATTGTTGCTGCATCATGTAAAGCAGGTGAAACACCTCTTAATCCTTCAATTGTATATCTTGTTGCGGGTATCGTTGCATAAACTATAACTGCAATTAAAACCGATGTGTCAGTTATTCCGAATAACATCATTACTGGAATTAAATAAACAAAAGATGGGAATGTTTGAAAAATATCACAAACTCCTAGCATAAAATTTGTGGAATGTTTGTTTTGAACACAAATAGTTCCAACAATTAGACCTATAATCATTGATAAAGCCACACCAAAAGTAGCCATATAAGTGGTGACTAATGCTCTATCCCACCAAGGACTAAAAGCTATAAATAATGTTAAACCACCAACTACCATTGCGGATCTTACTCCACCAATAATATAACCTGCGCCTACAACTAAAACTAAAGTTGCTACTGCTGGCATTCTTAAAAATAGTGCTCTCATAGGCTGTAAAACCTCTGTTATAAGCCAAGTATTAAAAGCTTTTATATAAACAAAAAAAGTTTCAAAAATCCAATCTACACCTTTGTTCCAAAATGCAGCTGTTGAAATTCCTTTATTGTGAGGAATTTCATATAGATAATTAAAAGTATCTTTGAAGATTAATGTCCCTGAATATGCAAGGATTGCTCCGATAATTACAGCTGCTCCAAAGAATAAAGAATTTTTATACTTTTGATAAAAAGTTAAGTTACCAAAATAATCTTCTTGCTTGTTTGCCCATGCTAAAGACATTTTGTCTAAAAGAATTGCAATTAGACTAATACATAAGCCTGCTTCTAAAGCTAAACCAATATTCAATTGGTTAAGTGCTAAAAGTAAATTCCATCCTAAACCTTTTGCTCCAATAAAAGCAGCAATTACTGCCATTGAAAAACAAACCATTATTACTTGGTTAACACCAATTAAAATATCTCGTCTCGCTGTTGGGATTAAAACTTTCGTCATTAATTGAAAATTAGTACAGCCACTCATCTTACCTGCTTCGATAACTTCTGGCGGTACTGCTCT
Source organism: Candidatus Pelagibacter sp. (assembly GCF_052049935.1). GTDB lineage: Bacteria > Pseudomonadota > Alphaproteobacteria > Pelagibacterales > Pelagibacteraceae > Pelagibacter. The sequence goes on from NZ_JBNGZA010000009.1 coordinate 10,428, forward strand.
TAATCCTAATAATGTTAGAAGTATCATTGGTGGTATTGCAACTACCATTGTAATTATAACCGCTGCATGGTCACCAATTCCAAATAATACCATTGCAGGAACTAAGACTGCATACTGAGGCATCGTCTGCATTACTAAAAGAATTGGATAAAGTGCTTTTTCAACTCTTTTACTTTTAAAAGCCATTATTCCTAATGTTATCCCAAAAATAAATGACAAGGGCACTGCAACTAGAATAAAAGATAAAGTTTGCATTGACGGTTTCCACTGACCAAAGATTGATATATAGATCATTGTGAAAGCAGCAAAGATTGCAAGACCTTTCCCACTTAATTTATAGCATAATATTGTTACTCCAGCTGCAACGATAGTCCATGGCAAACCTGGTAACTCAGCCCATGGGTTTGCATCAATCCAATCCCAGCTAGTAAAAGAAACAATTGTTTCGACCCCTCCTAATAATAATTCTCTAAATAATTCAATTAAGAAAGTCATAAATGCAGTAATGTTTCTTGTAATTTGAAGAATTAAAGGTCGAGTTTTATATTCTTGCGTATCTTCATTCCAAAACTCCATTGGCATCCATTCTTCAAGAAGAAAAAATAATCCGTCATTTATCCAAATTGGTAACCAGCCAAGCAGTGGAGGTAATCTCCAAAAGTTATCAAATGCGTAGTACCTTACTTCTTTACCTAAGAAAAAATATACGCTCTGGTTAGGGTCTTTAACAAATTCGGCTTGACCTCTGATAAACTTATAAGTTTCTGGTACTTCAATTGCAAAACAAAGGCCGAAAAATACTAATAATAAAAACAACCACTGAAAAGTTTTTGGATGTTTTTTAAATAGTTCCATAAACTCTAAAGGTTATTTTTTTCCTCCAAAAACTGTATCAATTATTTTTGAGGGTTTAATTGAACCAATTATCTTATTATTTTGGTCTGTTACTCCTACAATATCTTCTTGTGTTAAGATTTTTTCTGCAACATCTTCTATAATTTCATCTTTTGAGACCTTAAGATCACCTAAATTATCGGTGTTTTTCTTATCCATAACATCCTCAATTTTTAAAACTTTTTCTCTTGGAACTTCCTCGGTAAATTTTCTTACATATTCGGTTGCAGGATTTAAAACTATGTTAGCTGGTGTATCTAATTGTTCAATTATACCATCTTTCATAATTGCAATACGATCAGCTAATTTTAATGCTTCATCAAAATCATGAGTAATAAACATAATTGTTTTTTGTAATTTTTCTTGAAGTCTTAAAAACTCGTCCTGCATTTCTTTTCTTATCAGTGGATCTAAAGCTGAAAAAGGTTCATCTAAAAACCATATATCAGGCTCTACCGCTAACGATCTTGCTATCCCAACTCTTTGTTGTTGACCTCCGGAAAGTTCTCTTGGAAAATAATTTTCTCTACCTTCTAAGCCTACCAATTTTACCATATCTAAAGCCTTATTAATGCTATCTTGCGTATTAATACCTTTAATTTGAAGTGGAAAAGCTATGTTCTCAATAACTGTTTTGTGGGGCAATAACGCAAAGCTTTGAAAAACCATTCCCATTTTATTTCTTCTAAGATCAATTAATTCTTTTTCTTTTAAAGACAGTAAATCTTGACCTTCTATAAAAATTTTTCCAGAAGTGGCATCTGTTAATCTTGAAATACATCTTAGTAAAGTAGACTTTCCAGATCCTGAAAGACCCATAACAACCAACATCTCTCCTTTTACTACTTCAAAAGAAGCGTTATTAACTCCTACTATACATCCATTTTCTTGAAAGGTTTTTGCATCAACATTACCATTGGCTTGTTCAAGCATTTGTTTGGCATTATTTCCAAAAATTTTGTAAACACCTTCACATTTGATAACTGACTCAGTCATGATTGTTTAAATAGCTTATACAAAAAATGGTATAAAATAAACTGTATAAACTTTCACTACTCCTCTCTTAAAAATTTTTAATATAATAAACTCTTGTATCAATTCCTGTGCTTAAAAAACTTAATGCTTCTCCACTTACCGTAATTGTTTCAATTGTTCCATCATCTAAAGGACCCTCAAGAGTAAAACCTGCAAAACATTTGTTATCTTCCCATTTTACAAATGTTTCTTTGATTAAATTTCCATTGTTCGTATATATCTGAAAAGCTTTATGATTTATTAAATTCGCACCCATTACAGCACGTTGTGGAATAAGCTTTGTTATTTTACAGACTGACTCATAAATTTCATCGGTTAATCTATGTTTATCTGTTCCATCAAATGCAACTAAAACTCCTGATGGAAGTTTTGAGATAACTTCATTTAATTTTCTCTCTTGGGCAATTCTTTCCTCTTCCGCTTTCATTTTTGCAATTAGTTCATCACCGCCACCAAAAATATTATTTAAAATTGTAAAAAATAAAATTACTGCAACTGTTACTGTCACGAGACCAATAAATTGTTTTATTTGGTCAGAGAGAATTTTAAATTTTTCAATCATAATTTATTTTTGTAATTCTCCATTTTTCCAAACTCCAACTGTCTCTGTGCCATCAGGTAAAGTAAATTTACCTTCTCCGTTCATAAATCCATTTTCCCAATTACCTTCATATTTTGATCCATCAGGAAACGTTAAAATACCTAGGCCACTCCAAACGCTATTTTTAAATTCACCTTTATAGATATAACCATTCGGCCATGTCTCTGTTCCTTGGCCATGTTTTTTTGTTGCTACCCACTCACCTTCATAAGTAGTCTTATCTGTATAAATCCATTTACCATAACCATTTTCACAATTTCCTTCTTTACAGCCGGTGCTTCTTGCCAAAACCGACGTTGAAATTAATAAAGTAAAAATTAAAGTTAAAAATAAATTTTTCATTTCATTATCTTACATAAAAATAATTAAAAAAAAAATTCCCCCAACTAAGTTGGGAGAGATTTAAAAGTTTATTTTGATTTACCTTTATTTGGTAAATGGCTTCCAAACACTCTCATTATCAGCTAACCATTTTTTAGCAGCATCTTCATGTGAAAGTTTGTCGATATCAACTAACGATGCCATTGCACCAATGTGACTTGTTGAGAAAGACATTTTCTTAAATGCTGCAGCTGCTGCTGGATGAGTTTTTGGGAAATCTGCGTTAACAGCTTTCTTCAAGTAACCATCAGGAGAACCACATTTTCCATCACCACCATCTTCTGGTCTGCAACCAGCTGTGTATGGAGGGAAGTCGATAAATGTAAAACCAGCACCATCAGTAAAGTTTGGTGTCCAGTTAAAGATTATAGTTCCTCTACCTTCTTTTTCTGCTGCTGCTAATTCTGCCCATAATGCATCTGCACCACCAGCAAATTTAACAGTCCATAAATCACCTAATCCAAGAGCTTCAACTCTTTGAGGGATTAAGTCACCGTGCCAAGATTGTGGACCTTCTAACATTCTGCCTTTACCACCAGAGTCAGGTGTTACAAAGTTTTTTGCACAGTCAGGATTTTTTAAAGCAGTCCAGTCTGGAAGACCTGGGCATAGACCTTTCTCTGCAACCCAGTTTGGATAACCCATATCTTCAAGAGTTCTTGCTTCATGATCACCCCAGTCAAGGATACCACCTTTGTCTAAAGCTGTTGTGAATGATTTACCAAAAGCTGACTCCCATACCTCATGTGAGATTGTTACATCGCCAATTCTAATTGACTCGTAAACAGCTTGAGAATCTGCTGGTACATATTTTACGTTGTTTCCCATAGACTCAAAAATACCACCGATCACATAAGCCATTACTACTTGTGAAGACCAGTTGTGAGTTGGGATAACTATAGGTTTTTTACTATCTGCTGCGTTAGAAACCCCAGTAAAACTTACTAGAGAAATAACTAATGCCGATAGAATAGACATTAACTTTTTCATTTTTTTCCCTTTCCTTATTCCTTAATAAATTAATTTAACTATAAATTTATTAGGGGCTCAACATTAATAATTTTTTATATATATAAAAAATATAGATAAGTTATTATATTTATTAAAATATAAGCTTTTTATGAAAACCACTCTAGATATTAAAGAACCAGGTCTAAATGTCCTGCAACCTGGAGTTGAAAGACATGTTGTAAACGGAGGTGGTTTAACTGCTTTTCAATTATTTCCTGATGACGAAATAGAAATTATTAATGATGAAGGAAATCAAATTTGTGAAATAATTTGTTTTAATAAAGACGGTAAGTCAGAAGTAGGTATTCTTAATCTTAAAGAAAATTCAGATAAAAATTTCATAAGAGATATTTTAAATGGAAAAGATGAAACTATTCTTGCAACAAATTATCAATTAAAAAAAAGAAATCTAAACATCACTCAATCAAAATCATCTATGGTTTTTGATAAAGATACTCCACCAGGTGAAAAAATTAAATTAAAGTCAAAAGATAAATGTTATGCAATTTTCTCTGCTCCAAGTGAACATATGTTGGTTACAAACCAAAATCCTCCAAGTGAATTAACTATTTTTATCAAAAGAGCAAAAATTATAAATGATAAAGAACTGAATATAATTCCAGATCCAATTTTTGAACCTTTGTATGAACAAAATATAGATAAAGAAACTTCAATTGCTTATGAGGTTAAAGAAGGTGATTATATTCAGGTAATTAGTCCAACGGGAAGACAATGTTCTGACTTTGTAGCTTTTGATACAAGAAAATTAAATAAAGGAATTGAAAAAGGTTTAGATTGGCAAACAACAAGAACCTTTATGGGAAACACATTTCCAGGCCCAGGATTATTTTCGAAATTTTATGATACAGATCATGAACCATTAGTAGAGGTTATAAGAGATACTGTTGGAAAACATGATACTTTCAACTTAGCATGTACTTCAAAATATTATGAAGATGCAGGTTACTTTGGACATCCTAATTGTTCAGATAATTTAACAGAGTCCATGTCAAAATATGGTGTTCAAAAACAAAAAGGATGGCATGCAATAAATTTATTTTTTAATACATCGGCTGCTGGATTAAATTCTGTTGTATCAGATGAGTCTTATTCAAGGCCTGGTGATTATGTGATGTTTAGAGCCTTAAAAGATTTAACAATTGGTACTACGGCATGTCCAAGTGATATCGATGCATGTAATTCATGGAATCCTACAGATATTTTTGTTAGAACTTACGATAAAAAAAAAGAATTTAGTAAATCTTTTGCATTTAGAATGAAAACAGACTCTGAAAAAAAACTTACAAAAAATTCTGGCTTCTATGAAAGAACATCAAAACTAACAAGAAACTTTGTTGATGCTAGAGGTTTTTGGTTACCTAATGATTATACAAAACATGGTCTAGTTAACGAATATAATGCTTGTAGAGAAAAAGCTGTGTTAATTGATTTATCATCTTTAAGAAAATTTGAAATCATAGGACCTGATGCCGAAGAATTATGCAACTACACACTAACTAGAAATATTAAAAAATTATCTGTTGGACAAATTGTTTATTCTGCAATGTGCTACGAAAATGGAATGATGTTTGATGATGGAACATTATTAAGATTAAGTGAAACTGGTTTTAGATGGATTTGTGGAGATGAGTATGCAGGTGAATGGTTAAAAGAAGTGGCCAAAAAGAAAAACTACAAAGTTATAATTAAAAATTCTACAGATCAGATTAGTAATGTTTCTGTGCAAGGACCAATGAGTAGAGAAATTTTAAAAAAAATAATTTTTACTCCACCTACTCAACCATCTATAGATGAGCTTGGTTGGTTTAGATTTACAATATGTAGAATTGAAGAATTACAAGGAATTCCTTTAATAGTTTCAAGAACTGGTTACACAGGTGAACTAGGTTATGAAGTATGGTGTCATCCAAAACATGCTCCTGAAGTTTGGGATAAACTGATGGAGGCTGGAAAAGAACATGGAATTATTCCTGCAGGCTTTGCTGCTTTAGATAAACTTAGAATTGAAGCAGGATTAATTTTATTTGGTGCTGAATTTGATGGTCAACAAGATCCATTTGAAGCCGGTATAGGATTTGCTGTTCCATTAAAAACAAAAGAAGATGATTTTATTGGAAAAGAGGAATTAAAGAAAAGAAAAGAAAACCCTCAAAAAAAACTTGTTGGTTTAGAATTAATTGGAAAAGAACCTGCTGGACATGGTGATTGTGTTCACATTGGCAGATCACAAGTGGGAATTGTTACTAGCGGATGTCTATCAACCATTTTAAATAAAAATGTAGCTTTGTGTAGAATCGATGCCCAGTACTCAGAAATTGGAACTGAAGTAGAAATAGGAAAAATTGATGGTCATCAAAAAAGAATTTCAGCTAAAGTGGTTAGGTTTCCTTTTTATGATCCAGACAAAACAAGAGTAAGAGCGTAAAATAAATGCCAAAGACATCAAAAGATCTTCTGGAGTTTTGGGAAGAACAAATGAAACTTTCACATACATCTAGCAATTATTTTTTCAGAAAATCACCTTCTCATTATCATATGATGTTAATTGTAATGCATTCATATAAGAAGAGAGAGAATCTCTCAGTTGAAGAACTTAAAACAAGACTTTTTAAAACTTCTAGGCCTAAATCGGCTCTGATGATTAAAGAAGCTTGTGAGAAGAATTTCTTTAATTTAGAAAAAAAAGGGAAAGATCATCGAAAGAAATATGTGATACCTACCCAAGGATTTATTGAGGAATTCAATAGTTATTTAACAACTCTAAAGAGTCTTAGCTTTTAATAAAAACAACAATTATTAGTTGCAGATCCAAAACTTCTAAAAATTATATATAAAAAATAATATATTCTTTTGTTTTACAAAAAAATAAGGTTTAAATTATGTCTATACCTTCAAAAGCAAAAGTTGTTATCATTGGTGGTGGTATTCATGGTTTGAGTACTGCTTGGAAATTATCAGAAACTTATAAAAACCCTGGCGATATAGTTGTTCTAGAAAAAAAAGATACAGCCGCAGGTGCTAGCGGAATTGCATGTGGAGTTGTTAGAAATAACTATTTCCAACCTGCAATGAGAGAATTAATGGCTCACTCAGTAGAAGTTTGGGAGAGTGACCCTAAAGCATTTAAATACAATGCTGTTGGTTATTTACAAATATCACCAGAAGTAATGCATGCGGATGTTGCAACAATTTATGAACAACAAAAAGCTATTGGATATGAATCTGAATTTATTGAAGGTGAAAAAGATTGCATGAAATATATGAAAGGCATGTTCGATGATTGGCAAGCACAAGGAATTACATCTGTGCTTCATGAGAAAAAAGGTGGATACGCATTTAACAAAGACTCAATTAAAGCTTTAGAAAACAAATCAACTTCTAACGGCGTACAAGTTATTAAAGGTGTTACAGTTAATGGTTTCAAAAGAGGTAGTAATAGTAAAGCTGTTACAGGGGTAGAAACTGATAAAGGAGTTATTGATTGTGAGCAAGTAGTTATTGGTGCTGGCCCATGGGCAAGAGATTTTTGGAATATGCTAGAGCTTCCAAAAACAGCAAACATTAAAGGTAAAGATGGTAAAATGCACACAACAGATATGTGGACATATTGGATGTTACAAGAAGGTGTTATAGGTGTGGAGCCAGATTTTTTAAAGATGAATAATGGTGAACAGCCTCCGGTAATACACGTAGATTCTACTGCACCTTTATATTCAGATAAAACAAAAAAATTAATAACAGATAAAATTTGGGGAATTTATTATAAACCAGATATTGAAGGTCTAGGAGTTCAAGGTGGAACTTCTCCATACATAGTTGATAAACATTTTGATCAAGTGAATGTAGATCCTTATGGAATAGAGTCTCCAGAATACCAAACTACTGAAGCATTTAATGATATGTGGTGCTCTGCATTAGCTCATTGCCAAAAAAGATTTGAAGGTAAGTCTGATCTATACAGAAAAGGACCTTCAGGAGGACTAGGATGTATGACGCCAGACTCTTTTCCAATTTTTGATAGATTTTTAGAAAATGTATATTTAATTGCTGATGCTAACCACGGATATAAAATGTTAGGAGTTGGTGAGCTAGTTGCAAAAGAAATTTTAGGACAAGAAAGTGAATTGTTAAAACCGTTTAGATTCAACCGGTACGAGAAGGGTGAACTTCATCCTACTTCTAACAGTCCGTTCCCTTGGAGCTAATTATCCAAGTAGACAGACTTTTTAATTTCAGCTAACTTTTTGTTCTGAAAATTAAAGAGGGGAAAAAATGACTGATCTAGAAAAACATGTAAATCAACCAGGTAGAGATAAGCTTGTAAAAAAAGTTAGAGAAAAAATTAACGAATTAGGAATAACATATATTTATTTCCAATTTATTTCAGTAACAGGAAGAATTGTAGGTAAAGGTATACCAGCAGACCACTGGGAAAGAACTGCAGAAAAAGGTTTCCAACTTGTTTATGGTGCAACAGCAAACTTATTTTTAGATCGTCACAACAACTACATTGGATATGGTCCAGAAGCCAAAGAGTTAGTTGGTATCCCTGATCCAGAAACTTTTGTTCAATTACCTTGGGATAAAAAAGTAGCGAGAGTTTATTGTACGTGTTTTAGAAATAGAGAAGAAAGAGAAAATCCAGGCGGACATTTAACTTCTGACTGTAGAGGAAATTTAAGAATTATAGCTGAAGAATTCAAAAAGAAGCATGGCTACCAAATGAGAGTTGGAACAGAACCAGAGATGATGTGGTTAACTAAAAATGAAGATGGAACTCCCACTGGAAAAGGTTTTTCGAAGCCTTTTTGTTATCACATAGATCAATTTGAGTCTTTAAGACCTGTATTCATGAAAGTTATTGAGTATGCAAATGCAATGGGTCTAGATATGATTCAGGGAGATCACGAAGATGCTCCTGGTCAGCTAGAACTTAATTGGATGTATGATGATGTACTAAGAAATGCTGACAGACTTTCTACCTACAGACAAATCTGCGCACAAGTAGCAAGAGAACATGGTTTAATTGCATGTTTTATGACTAAACCATTTATGGGTGTATCAGCAAGTGGTTGTCATACAAATATGTCTTTATGGAAAGGTGGAAAAGATAAAGTAAATAAACTTGGTCATAAAAGTTTACCAGGTGTTGATGAAGTATTTACTTATGTTGAGGGTGGAGAAAATACATTTATGCCTGATACAAAAGATATGCAACTTCCAGGAAAAATTGGATTGCAATCTATTGGAGGCGTAATGAAACACTTGCCAGCTCTTACTGCTATTGGCTCATCAACTGTTAACTCTTATAGAAGATTGTGGGACCAAGGTTTTTGGGCACCAGTTTATGCAGATTGGGGCTATCAAAATAGAACTTGTGGTCTAAGAGTTTCTGCTCCAGGTAGATTTGAATACAGATCTGTAGACTCAATGCATAATCCATATTTAATGGGTGCAGCTTTGTTAAAAGCTTTTGATGATGGAATATCAAATAACATAGACCCGGGTAAACCAGAGTCTAGAAATATATATGAAGCCCAAAAAGCAGGTAAGGATGTGAAAAAACTTCCTTTAAGTCTTGGTGAGGCTTTAGATAGATTATCAGAAGACAAAGTAATTCAATCAGCAATGCCAGATGAAATGTATAAGATATTTCATTGGTATAAAAACGATGAGTGGGAAAGATTCCTTGGGGCAACAACTCAGTGGGATCTAGATACTTACTTGGATTGTCTACCATAATAGAATTAAAGGAAAATAAATTAACAATTTAACATAAGGAAAAAGATATGTGTGGAATAGCTGGACTTATTCATAGAAATAAATCTTCTAATGTTGGAAGCGAACTTCAAGGAATGCTTCAGGCTTTAAAACATAGAGGAGAAGATTCTACTGGTTATGCATTATACGGGGATACTGATGGAAAAAATTTCATCATGAGATTTAAAGTTGGTGAAAATGTTGGTGAAGGAAGTTCATCAATAATGGAAGATGTTTCTGTTTATGATGAAAGAGTAAAAATTGTAAATGCAAAATTGAAGGAATTAGGCGCTAACATTATTAAGGAAGAGAGAATACTTCCCTACTCACTAAGATATGAAATCACTTATGACGCAAAAGACTTAAGAGATTTATCTGAAAAAATTGAGAGTGTTCCAGGAGTAGAAATATTATCTCTAGGTAAATCTTTAGAGGTAATTAAAGATCTGGGAAATGCTAAAGAAGTTTGTGACAGATATAACTTAGGTAACTTAGTTGGTACTCACGCAATTGGTCATGCTAGAATGGCAACTGAGTCTGGTGTAGATATTAAATCTGCTCACCCATTTTGGGGATATCCATTTAGTGACGTTTCAGTTGTTCACAATGGTCAACTTACAAACTATTGGAATAATAGAAGAGTTCTTGAAACTAAAGGAATGAGATTTATGTCAGAATGTGACTCTGAACTTATTGCAGTATATCTTGCTGATAAAATGAGAAATGGAGCTTCACTTGAAGAAGGTATGAAAGACTCTCTTCATGAATTAGATGGAGTATTTACTTACTTTGTTGCGACTAAAAATTCATTAGGAATGGCAAAAGATACAATGGCAGCAAAACCGTTAGTACTATATGAATCAGATGATCTTGTGGCAATGGGATCTGAGGAAATAGCAATTAGATCAGTGCTACCTCAAGAGATTGACACTTATGATCCGTTTAATGGAGAGGTTAAAGTATGGCAAATTTAAAGACTGAAAAATCAAAAGCTCGTTCAATGGGTATGCACACTGAGGTGCTTACTGGAAGAACTCAGCAAAAATTCTTTAACCCTGATGAAGCAGAGAATTTCTTTTATTTTGGAACTTACGACGTCGACTTTAATAAAAGAACAGAACTTGATGTAAAAGACATGACTGCAACTGAAGCTAATAAGGAAATAGATAATCTTATGAGCAAAGGTTTCGGAACTATAGTAATCAAAAATCCTCAAGGAAAACACAGTTTGGGAGTTGGAATTTTAAATAAACTTAATTTAATTTTTGAAGGTAGCTTAGGTTACTTTGGTGTTGGATCATGTGATGGACCAGTTGTAAGAGTAAATGGTCGTGTTGGATGGTCTTGTGCAGAAAATTTGATGGCTGGTAAAGTAGTGATTGAAAAAAATGCTGGCTCTTCATTTGGTGCTGCTATTAGGGGTGGCGATTTAATTTGTAAAGGTAGTGTTGGTTCTAGGACTGGTATCGATATGAAAGGCGGAACTATTATAATTGGTGGTGACGCTGGTGCTTTTACAGGTTTCATGATGCAACGAGGAAGAATAATTATTCTAGGCGATGTTGGAATTAACTTAGGAGACTCTATGTATGATGGAATTATTTATATTGGTGGAAAAATTGAGTCTTTTGGAAGTGATGCTGTAACAGCAGATCTTACATCAGATGATGTTTCTTGGCTAAAAAGAAAATTAAAAGTTGCAGAGATTGGTGAAAACTTTGACGTTAGTAAGATGACTAAAGTTGTGGCTGGTAAGAAACTTTGGAACTACGATAATTTAGAACCTACCTAGAAAAAAGGAGCAATTTAATGGTTAAAAAGAAAACAAAAGCAAAAAAGAAAAAATCAAATGGACAAGCTGGAGTTGGTGGAAAAGCTGATGTTCATTTAAATAAAAGTGGAGGAAGAAATAAAAGTTTACTTGGTTTAAATGCTATTTTTACTCCAGATGTAATTGACGATATTCATATCAAAGCTGAATTAGGAAGATACAGAATGCGAGGAATGGCATTGATGAAAAAAATTCCTGATTTTGATGATTTAACTTTCTTACCTGGAACACTTACAAGATTTGTAATTGAAGGTTACAGAGAAAAATGTGAAACAAAAACTGTAATTGGTCCAAGATGTGAAAATCCAGTAGAGCTTGATATTCCTGTTTATATCACTGGAATGAGTTTTGGTGCTTTATCTTATGAAGCCAAAACAGCTTTAGCAAGAGGAGCTACAATGGCTGGAAGTGCTACGTGTTCAGGAGAAGGTGGAATGATACCTGATGAAAGAAGATATTCTGAAAAATGGTACTACCAATGTATCCAATCAAGATATGGTTTTAACCCACATCACGCACAGTTAGCAGATGGTATTGAAGTGTTTATTGGTCAAGGTCAAAAAGTTGGAATGGGTGGTCACCTAATGGGTCAAAAAGTTACTGATCAAGTAGCTGAAATGAGATCTTTACCTGCTGGTATTGATCAAAGATCACCAGCAAGACATCCTGACTGGTTAGGTCCAGATGACTTAGCTTTAAAGGTTCAGGAGTTAAGAGAATTGACTAAAAATAAAGTGCCGATTCAATTAAAACTTGGTGCTGCAAAAGTATATGATGATGTACGTATGGCAGCTAAATGTGATCCTGACTCTATCTATATTGATGGTATGGAAGGTTCAACTGGTGCAGGTCCACACATTGCAGCAGCTAACACTGGTATTCCAGGAATAGCGGCAATCAGAGAAGCAAGAAGAGCAATCGATGATGTAGGTAAAAATGGAAAAGTATCACTAATATATGCGGGTGGTGTAAGAGATGGTGCTGACCTTGCTAAATGTCTTGCATTAGGCGCGGATGCAGTTGCAATTGGAACTGGGGCGATGATAGCTCTTAACTGCAATAAGGAAATCCCGGAGTCTAATTTTGAGAAAGAAATGGGAGTTAAAGCAGGTGAATGTTACCACTGCCATACTGGAAGATGTCCAGTTGGAGTTGCTACTCAAGATCCTAAATTAAGATCAAGATTAAACCCAGATGATGCTGCTTTAAGAGTGTATAACTATTTACACACAATGACTTTAGAGGCTCAATTATTAGCTAGAGCTTGTGGTAAAACAAATATCCATTCTTTAGAGCCAGAAGATTTAGCGGCATTAACATCTGAAGCTTCAGCATTAGCTAAAGTTCCACTTGCTGGAACTAACTACACAGTTGGTGTTGACAACTTCCATAAAATATAAGGATTAATATGCCAAAGAAAAAAGTTAAAAAAGCTAAATCAAAAAAAGTAAGTAAGGCTGTAATTGGAAAATCTAAAGAGACAGCTAGAGAAAAGATGATAGGCCAACATATCGGTTACAGATATGATGTTAATCTTTTACCTGATTACAAAAAACTAACTCCATTTCTTAAGAAATACGTAGAAGCAATGGGATGGGATGATTTAAATTGGTTAGAAGATGTTCACATGGGTTATGAAGAAGGAAGACCAGCTGTTTTTTGTAGAAATGCAAATGGTTGGGTAACAATCCCGAAATCTATTAAATTACCTAACAACCAACAAGACAGGGACATGATAGCAAGAGAGCTATTAGTTAAGTTTCAAATGTCAAAAAAACACCCTCTTGTTGATTTGAAAAAAGCTTATTTAAAGTTTTAAATTCACTTATTAGTTGATTATTTATAAAGACCAGCGGCATAATAGCTGGTCTTTATAATATTGTATCTCTCTTTTAATTTTTATAAAGTTTAAGAAATTAACATGGGGGAGAGAAAATGACTGATCAGTTAAGTGCTCTTACGACCATATTTACAGAGTTTTACTACTGGGTAACAGTAGTCCTAATGTTCTTAATTCACGTTGGGTTCTGTATGTATGAAGTTGGAGCTTCTCGTTATAAACACCATCAACACACATTAATGAAAAATACAATGCTGATACCTTTGGTAACAGTAACTTGGTTTTTCTTTGGTTGGTGGATCTATTGGGCATTTCCAACAGGACCAGGAATTGCTCCATCAATAATGAATGAAAGTACTGCATTGATAACGGATGAAAGTGCTTTTAGTGCAACGTGGTACACAGCAACTTCAGAATTAATGGCTATAAACTTAAATGACCATATAAGTGGAGTATTCTGGGCTGCGTTTTTATTATTTTCATGGACTGCAGCATCAATTGTTTCTGGTGCAGTGATTGAAAGAATAACTACATTTGCTTTTGGTATTTTAGCAATAGCAATTGGTTCAGTGTTCTGGACAATCGATGCAGCATGGGGATGGCATTTTGATGGATGGATGCTCAAAATTTTAGGTTATCATGATGCATATGCATCTGGAGTAATTCACGCAATTGCGGGTGGATTTGCTTTAGGAGTACTTATGGTTCTTGGGCCTAGAATTGGTAAATTTTCATCTAGTGGTGAACCAAGAAATATTGGACCTAGAAATCCTTGGCTAGTAACAGTTGGACTATTTATGATCTATACTGGTTTCTGGGGATTCTATGCAGCGTGCAATATTCCAATATTTGATCTTGGACCAGAGTACGGAATGGAAGGTGTATCGTTCTGGACTGCTACAAACATTTATGTAACACCAACTACACTTAGTGGTATTACTTTTAACTTCTTGATGTCACTATCAGGAGGATTGTTAGCTGGATATTGGATTGCTAAAGGTGATCCGTTCTGGACTTACTCAAGTGGATTAGCTGGTATTATATGTGCTTCAGCAGGAAATGATCTATACCATCCAATTCAATCAATGATTATTGGTATGATTGGTGTAGTTATATCTTACAAACTTCATTATTGGGTTGAACGTAAGTTCAAAATTGATGATGCAGTTGGAGCTGTAGCTGTACACGGTTATGCTGGATTTATTGGTCTTGTAATATGTGGTTTTGTTTTAAATGGTTATCCTTCGTCTGGTTACAGTGTAGGAGCTATGTGGGATGGAACAACATACGCAACAATTAATCCGCTAGGTCAGTTCTTAGGAGCAATAATAATGTTTGTTGTTCTAGGACTAATACCAGGTTATGTCATTGCTAAAGTGCTAAACGGTATGGGTAAACTACGAATCCCACGTGAAGTAGAGTTAGCAGGACTTGACTATGAAATAATGGAAGCTGACAAAGATGCAGAAAAAGCAGTTTCCTCAGCAACAAGGTAAAGGAGAAATATGGCTACAGTAACAAACTGGATAGATCACCTTAACAAACCAGCAGAGGAAGTTGTCGGAGCAGTTTATCCGGGTGCTGGTTCTAGCGAAGGTTTGCTTGTTATTATTGGTATAGTTTTGTGGATAGGTTGGCATGTTTTGACTGCTAAATCAGAGAGCGAAAAGCTTGAGAAACTAGCAAGAAAAAGACGGAGCGCTAACGACTATAAAAACAATATTGCCAATTGGTAATTAAATAATAAAATTAAGGGCGCAGTTAAATTTTTGACTGTGCCCTTTTTTTATTTAAAAATTTATGAATGAAGAAGAAAAAAATTTACCTCCATCTAAAATGAGAGGTGTAGCATTTCCAAAGGCTAAATATGGAGTTATAGCTGCTGTAATTATTATTGTAATAGTAAATCTAATTTTAACTAAGGACGCTCTTTTATCTTTAATAAAATAATTTATGTGTGGAATAGTCGGGATATATCTAAAAACAAAAAAATATGAAAAAAATTTAGGTAAGTTTTTATCTGGAATGTTGGATGGGATGGCAACTAGAGGACCTGATAGTGCTGGCTTTGCAATTTACTCAAAAGAAAAAAAAGGTTTTTACAAGTATTCGATTTGTCTAAATAATTTAACTCAAGATCAATTTAAAAAAAAAATTTCAAAATTTATAAAAAAACCTAAGATAAGTATATTTTCTGACCATATTGTTTTGGAAACGAAAGAAAAACCAAAGAAAGTTTTGGGAATATTAAATAATAATTTAAATGAAGTTTCAATTGTTGGATATGGTAAAAGCATAAATATTTTCAAACAAACTGGTAACCCAAAAGATGTAGTAAAAAAATTCAAACTTTCATCTTTTTCTGGAACTCATGGAATTGGTCATACACGTATGGCAACTGAAAGTGCTATAACGACTCAAGGATCTCACCCCTACTCTACAGCTGAAGATGAGTGTTTAGTTCACAATGGCTCACTTTCAAATCATAATAATGTTAGAAGAATTTTAATTAAAGATTGTCAAAAATTTAATTCTGAGAATGATACAGAAGTTGCGGCAGGATATATATCTAATCAAATTTCAAAAGGTAAAGATTTAGAAAAGACATTGAAAAATAGTTTAAGCGATTTAGATGGTTTCTATACTTTTATAGCAGGCACTAAAGATGGTTTTGCTTTATTAAGAGATGAAATCGCTTGCAAGCCAGCAGTTGTTGCAGAAACAAAAGATTATGTAGCTGTAGCTTCTGAGTTTCAAGCTATGGCGCATCTACCTAATGTAAATGATGCTAAAATTTTTGAACCAAAACCTGGAGTAGTTTATCATTGGTAATTTATGAATTTAGATTTAAAAAAGAAAAAATTAAGAGAAGTAAATTCATTTCTCCAAGATGTAGATAGAAAAAACAATCAAAGAAAATTTGAAATTTTAAATCCACAAGGACAACATGCAATTTGTGCTGGTTTAAAAGATGAGATTGAAGTGAACATCAAAGGGCACACTGGTTACTACTGTGCTGGCATGAACCAAAATGCTCATATTAAAATTGATGGAAATGTTGGTACTGGAGTTGCTGAAAATATGATGTCAGGAAAAGTTACTATAAATGGAAATGCATCACAAGCAGCTGGAGCTACTGGGCATGGAGGAACTTTAATTATTGAGGGTGACGCTAGTTCTAGATGTGGGATATCAATGAAAGGAATTAATATTATTGTCAAAGGTTCAGTTGGACACATGTCAGCCTTTATGGCTCAAAAGGGAAATTTAATTGTTTTTGGTGATGCTGACGCTGATCTGGGAGACTCAATTTATGAAGCTAAGATATTTGTCAAAGGAAAAGTTAAAAGCTTAGGTGCGGATTGTATTGAAAAAAAAATGGATGAAAAAAATATTCAAATTTTAAAAAATATATTTAAAGAAAATAATATCAAAGAAGATCCAAAAAATTTTAAAAGATATGGATCTGCTAGAAATTTATATAACTTTAAAATAGATAACGTAGGATCATATTAATGAAAAAAAATCTAAAAGAATTTAAAACATTTCCAACATCAACAATTCAAGAAATTCAAAGAGCAGCAAATGAAGGAATTTATCAAATAAGAGGATTGGGAGCTAAAAGAAAAGTTCCTGATTTTGATGATCTAGTTTTTTTAGGTGCTTCTATGTCAAGATATCCATTAGAAGGCTATAGAGAAACATGTAATACTTCTGTGATTTTAGGTGATAGGTTTGCAAAAAAGCCTCTTCACCTTGATATTCCAATTACGATAGCTGGTATGAGCTTTGGTGCATTAGGAGCAAATGCGAAAGACGCATTAGGCAAAGGTGCTTCTGCGATGGGTACATCTACGACCACAGGAGATGGTGGTATGACTAAAGAAGAAAGAGGTTCTTCTAAATATTTAGTTTATCAATTACTTCCCTCTAGATATGGAATGAACCCTGATGATTTAAGAAAAGCAGATGCTATAGAAGTAGTTGTGGGTCAAGGTGCTAAACCAGGTGGTGGTGGTATGCTTTTAGGACAAAAAATTAATGAACGTGTTGCTGGAATGCGAACTCTTCCTCAAGGAATTGATCAAAGGAGTGCTTGCAGACATCCAGATTGGACTGGGCCTGACGATTTAGAAATTAAAATACAAGAATTAAGAGAAATAACAAACTGGGAAAAACCCATCTATATTAAAGTAGGTGCTGCAAGATCTTATTATGATACTACGCTCGCAGTAAAAGCTGGTGCAGATGTTGTTGTTTTAGACGGTATGCAAGGTGGTACAGCTGCCACACAAGATGTTTTTATTGAACATGTTGGAATTCCAACATTAGGCGCTCTGAGAGAAGCTGTAGATGCTTTGAAAGAGCTGAATATGCACAGAAAAGTTCAATTGATTGTATCAGGTGGAATAAGAACTGGAGCGGATGTTGCTAAAGCATTAGCTATGGGTGCAGATGCAGTATCTATTGGTTCAGCAGCTATGATGGCGCTTAACTGTAATGCTGATTTATATAGAGAGGACTATGAAAAATTAGGTACAGAACCTGGCTTTTGTCATCACTGTCATACTGGAAGATGTCCAGTAGGTGTTGCCACGCAAGATCCAAAATTAGAAGAGAGACTAGATCCAGTTGAAGGAGGCAGAAGATTAAGAAACTATCTGAGCACTCTTACATTAGAATTACAAACACTTGCTAGAGCTAACGGAAAATCTGATGTAAGAAATCTAGAGCCAGAAGATTTAGTTGCACTAACAGTTGAAGCAGCTGCTATGGCAAGAGTGCCTTTGGCTGGTACAGATTGGATACCTGGTTTAAAAGAAAAAGGTTGATTCATTTATCTTAAGTTTATAACCTTTTGATTATGTCAAAAAATTTATCAAAAATTGCTAAACAACAAAAAATAAAATATTTTTTAATCAGTTTTGTGGACTTCTTTGGAGTTTTACGTTCCAAATTAGTGCCTGCCCGTGCAATAGATGAAATGCAAGAGAATGGCGCTGGATTTGCTGGTTTTGCAACATGGTTGGATATGACACCAGCGGACAGCGATATGTTTGCAATTCCAGATCCTGATAGTTTGATACAATTGCCATGGAATAAAGAAATTGGATGGTTAGCTTCAGATTTATATATGGATGGAAAGCCAGTTAAAGCATCTCCAAGAGTAATTTTAAAAGAACAAATTAAAAAACTATCAAAGAAAAAACTTAATATGAAGTCCGGTGTTGAATGTGAATATTTTTTGATAAGTGAAGATGGTTCATCAATTGCAGATACAAGAGATATACAATCAAAACCTTGTTATGATCAATCAGCTTTGATGAGAAGATATGAATTAATAAAAGAAATTTGTGACAGCATGATAGAACTTGGATGGAATCCATACCAAAATGATCATGAAGATGCGAACGGTCAATTTGAAATGAATTGGGATTATTCAGATTGTTTAGTAACAGCTGATCGTCATGTATTTTTTAAATTTATGGTTAAAAGTTTAGCAGAGAAACATGGTCTAAGAGCAACTTTTATGCCAAAACCTTTTTCAAATCTTACTGGTAATGGTTGTCATGCACATGTTTCATGTTGGGATGGTAAGAAGAATAAGTTTTTAGATAAATCAGATAAATTAGGATTAAGCAAAACAGCTTATAACTTTTTAGGTGGGTTGATTAAAAATGCCGACTCTTTATCTGCGTTTTTTAATCCAACAATTAATAGTTATAGAAGAATAAATGCACCACCAACAAAATCTGGAGCTACTTGGTCTCCCAGCAGTATCTCTTACACTGGTAATAATAGAACACACATGGTGAGAATACCTGATCAAGGTAGATTTGAACTTAGATTGATGGATGGATCAGCAAATCCTTATTTGTTACAAGCTGGTGTGATTGCGGCTGGTTTAGACGGTCTTAATAACAAAATTGATCCAGGTGAACCATTACATTGTAATATGTATGAAGATCATGCAAATTATCCAGACCTACCAAAATTACCAAATGATTTAAGTGAGTCTCTTGATAGATTAAAAAGTAATAAAATGATCAATGAAGCTTTCGGAATCGATGTAATCAATAGTTATTTAAAGCTTAGATCAGCAGAATTAAAGGAATTTAACAATAATGAGAGCTTTGATAAAACAAAACCAGTTACTGAATGGGAAAGAAGAAATACACTCGACTGTTAATAAATGAATTCAGTATTAGAGAGTAAAGCTTTTTCTATTTCTAGTTTTATAAAAAACAAAAACTATAAT
Organism: Candidatus Pelagibacter sp.; assembly: GCF_052049935.1. Taxonomy (GTDB): domain Bacteria; phylum Pseudomonadota; class Alphaproteobacteria; order Pelagibacterales; family Pelagibacteraceae; genus Pelagibacter. The sequence goes on from NZ_JBNGZA010000009.1 coordinate 30,061, forward strand.
TTTAATAAAGATCAGATTTTAGAATATCTCCCAAATAAATATATAGAAGAAGCAGTCAAAACTATAAGTTCATGGGATACTTATAAACCTACTCCACTCGTAGAGCTAAACAAATTAAGTGATTATTTAAATATAGATAAGATTTATTACAAAGACGAAGGATTTAGATTTCATTTAAAGTCTTTTAAAGCATTAGGTGGGGCCTTCGCAGTTGATAAAATAATCAAAGAAACCAAGACAAATACAGTTGCAACAGCAACCGCAGGTAATCATGGAAGATCAGTTGCATGGGGTGCGCAAAGGTTAGGAGTAAATTGTAAAATTTTTATAAGTGAATTTGTAAGTGAAGAAAGAGCATCAGCAATGAGATCTCTAGGTGCTGAAGTAATTAGAGTTAAAGGAAACTATGATGCTTCTTTAAAAGAATGTCTAAAAAAATCTAAGGAAAATAATTGGGAAATTGTGCAGGATGTTTCTTGGGAAAATTATATGGAAGTTCCAAAATATATTATGGCCGGTTACTCAATAATGATAAAGGAAATTATAGAAGATTTAAAAGATCAAAAAATAAGCCATGTGTTTTTACAGGCTGGTGTGGGTGGTATGGCTGCAGCTGCAATAGCAGGATTTGCTAAATTTTCAAAAGAAATTCCAAGATTTATTATTGTTGAGCCCGAAGATGCTAAGTGTGTTCTAGAAAGTATCAAAAATTCAAAACCAACATCTATAGATATAAAAAAAGAATCTATCTTGGGAGGAATGTCTTGTGGAGATGTCTCAACAGTTGCATGGGAGATATTAAAAAATTCAGCTAATCATTGTTTATCTATTTCAGATGAAGGAATTTCTTCAACAGTAGCCTTGTTATCTAATAAAGTATTTTCAGAAAACAAAATTATTGCAGGTGAATGTGGTGTGCCTGGTATAATTTCTTTGATCAGTCTTATGAAAGAAAAAGAAAAAATAAATGAAGTTGGAATTGATGAAAATTCAAAAATTCTTCTCATCGGATGTGAAGGTTTAACTGACCAAAAAATGTATGATCAACTTTTAAATAGTGGATTAGAAAAAATTAAAGATGTCTAGTAAAGCAATTGTATGGATTAGAGAAGATTTTAGGATAAATTTAAATCCAGCACTTTCTCATGCTTGTCAGAACCATAATGAAGTAGTTGCGCTATATATTTTCAATCCAAAAAATTTTATCAATAAGCGTGAAGCTCAATTGTGGTGGATTTCAAAATCTTTAGAAAGTTATTCAAAAGAATTATCTAATTTTAATATCAATTTAGAAATTCAAAAAGGAGATGAGATCGAAGTACTATCTAAGATAAAGAAAAAAGATAGCATAACCCTATATTGGAATAAAATTTATGAACCAGAAATTATTAATCTTGGTAAAAAAATAAGAGATAATGTTTTATTAAAAAATGAAATTAATTTTAAATATTTCAAAGGTAATATTCTAAATGAATTTCAAGATGTTACTAAAAAAGACCAAACACCGTTTAAAGTTTTTACACCATTCTGGAGAGTTGCGGAAGAAATTTATCTAAATTCAGTACCATCAAAAAATTCAAAAATACAAAAAGTGAAAAAAAAATTTAGCTACTTTAAAAATAACATTAATTCCAAAGATTTATTGCCCAAAAAGAATTGGTATAAAAAATTTGATAAATATTGGAAAATTTCTGAAAGTGAGTCGCAAAATTTATTAAATGATTTAATAAAAAATAAAATTAATAATTATGGTACAGATAGAGATATACCAAGTGTAAGTGGAACTTCAAAACTCTCACCATATATAAAACATGGACAAATTCATGTTGAGAATATTTATAAAAAATGTTCAGAAGTTAAACCTAAAAATATTAATATTAAAAAATATACGAATGAGCTTGGCTGGCGTGAGTTCTCTCATAGTTTAATAAATTATTTTCCTGAAATGCTTAAAGGAAATTTAAGAAAAGAATTTGATAGATTTCCTTGGGTTAAAAATGAAAAATTTTTAAAAGCTTGGAAACAAGGAATGACTGGCTACCCTATAGTTGATGCTGGTATGAGAGAATTATATGAAACTGGATGGATGCACAACAGAGTAAGAATGATTGTTGGATCTTTTTTAGTAAAACATTTAAGAATTGACTGGAAAGAAGGTGAAAAACATTTCAGAAATTGTCTTTTAGATTTTAATGAAGCCAATAATGTTGCTCAATGGCAATGGGTAGCTGGATGTGGGGCAGATGCAGCACCCTATTTTAGAATATTTAATCCAATTTTGCAGGGAGAAAAATTTGATAAAGAAGGTCTTTATGTAAAAAAATGGGTGCCTGAACTTAGCAAAGTGCCAGAAAAATTTATTCATAAACCTTGGGAAATGGATATTGAATATCAAACAGCTTTAAACACTATTATTGGAAAAAACTATCCAAAACCAATAGTGATACATGAAGATGCAAGAGCTGCAGCTTTAAAGGCTTTTCAAACTTTGAAAAAAAATTAATCTCCTAAAAAATGATGAATAATTTTCCTATTTTGAGGATGTATTCGATGTTCAAATAAGAATATACCTTGCCAAGTTCCTAACAATAATTTTCTATCTTTTATACTTAAAGATATTTGATTATTTGTAACAGCAGACTTTATGTGAGCAGGCATGTCATCTTTTCCTTCAGTTGAATGAATATAATCTTCATTCATCGGCGCTAATTTATCAAAATAATTTAAAAGATCTGTTTTTACATCTGGATCAGCATTTTCTTGAATAATAAGAGATGCGCTTGTATGTAAGATACTTAAATTCAATACTCCATTAGAGAATTTATTTTTTTTTATCCACCCTAAAGTTTCATGGGTAAATTCATATAAGTTTTGTCCATTTGTGTTGATATTCAATTCAAAAAAGTTTTGTTTCATATTTAATAATCAATTGATGTTAGTTCATATAATCTGCTAATTGTTCTCTTAAAAGGATTTTTTAAACTTGGTGAAGAACTTATTTCATGTAATCTTTTTTCAGATGTAATTAATAAAGGAATTTTTTTTTCATAAAGGATATCAATTAAAGTGATAAATCTTTGTTGTTGATTAGAATTGTTTTCATCAAAATTTGGTAAATTTTCTAAAAATAAGAAAGAACAATTTTTGTCAATTTCGATATAATCTTCAGCTCCAATATTTTTGTCACATAAATCTCTAAAATTTAATTTTATAATTCCATCATAAAAATTTTTAATTTTAAAATTTCTTCCTTTAATATCTAAATTTATCTCTTGAACCTTTTTATTTTTTGAAATTTCTCTAAAATATTTATTTGATATAAAATTATTTGTAGAATTAAGAGGAGATAAAAATCTCTCAGATTTTCCTTTTTCTAATCTGTAATCATTGTCAATTGACAAATTAATTTCAATACAACTTTTTTTTATAATTTCTAAAAATGGAATAAATTGATCTCTCTGCAAACCATCTTTGTATAGATTTTCAATTTTAATATTTGAGGAAAAAAAAACAATTATATTTTGATTAAATATTTCTTTAAATAATCTTCCTAAGATCATTGCATCAGCAATATTTGTCACTTGAAATTCATCAAAATAAATTAAATTTATTTTTTTTTTAATCTCTTTAACAAAAAGTTCAATAACATCATTTTTTTTTGCGTTATTAAATTTAAAAGAATTAATTTTATAAAGTAATTTTGATTTGAAGTATTTTTTTCCAAATGCTGAAAAAGATATAAAATTGAAAGATCATAAAATAGACTTAGTTATAAAAAAAGATTTCTTAAAATTAAATGGCTCTGGAAAGATTTTATTTCAGAAAGAATATGATGACATCGAGTTCGATATAATAAAAAATGAAAAAAAATTAAGTTTTGATACTAATTTAAAGATTTTAAAAAACTCTTTGTCTTTAAAATTTGTAAACTTTATAAATTCAAAAGACTTTGTTTCTTCATTAAAATTAGTTGGAGATTTTGGAGAAGGACAAAATTTAAGATTTAAAAAAATTTTGTTAGTAAACGATAAAAACAATATAGAGGTAAATGATTTAAATTTGAATGAAAATTTTAAAATTTCTTCAATAAAAAATATAATTTTGAACTTTGTAGATAGTTTTGATAAAAAAATCCAATTTTCAATCAATAAAGATAAAAAAAATTACAACATTACTGGTAATAGCTTTAATGCCACTGCTTTAATTGATGATATAATTAAAAATGATGATAAAGAAGATACAGATATCTTCTCAAAGAATTTCAATTTAAATATCAAAATTAAAGAGGTTTTTGTTAATGATAATGACATTATCAATAATTTAAATGGTGAAATTGGTTTTAAAAAAAATAAAGTTTCCAATGCAAAAATTAAAGGGTCATTTACTGAAAATGAAAATATTTCATTAACAATTATTAGTAATGATGCTCAAAAAGTAACAACGTTTTTTTCTGATAAAGCAGATCCATTTGTAAAAAAATTTGATTTCATTAAAGGTTTTAACGAAGGTTCATTAGATTTCTATTCAGTTGAAAGTGGATCATCTTCAAACTCACAAATAAAGCTTTATGATTTTAAATTAAAAGAAGTTCCAGCACTAACTAAAATTCTTACTCTCGCTTCTTTGCAAGGGATAGCTGATCTTTTGTCTGGTGAAGGGATTAGATTTGATGATTTTGAAATGAAATTTCGAAATGAAAAAAATTTATTAACTATTAATGAGATCTATGCTATTGGGCCAGCCATTTCTATATTGATGGATGGGTATATTGAAAAAAATAATTTAATAAGTTTAAGAGGCACATTAGTGCCGGCCACAACAATTAATAAAGCAATTGGATCTATCCCAATAATTGGAAAGTTATTGGTCGGAAAAAAAACAGGCGAAGGTGTATTCGGTGTAAGTTTTAAAATTAAAGGTCCTCCAGGCAAAACTGAAACAACTGTAAATCCTATTAAAACTCTTACCCCAAGATTTATAACTAGAACTTTAGAAAAAATAAAAAAAAATTAGACAAAATTTATTTTTAAGTGTCTTTTTTTTCCTATTGATAATTTTAAAGAACTATTTTCATAATTTTTCAAATCAATAAGAATATTTTCATCATTTAAGACTTCATTATTAATTTTTATTCCATTACTTTTTATTAATCTTCTAATTTCGCTTTTAGACTTCTCCAATTTAGATAACAAAACAATATCAATTATTGTTAATTTTGAATTAAGTTTTTTTTTATCTAAATCTATAGAGGGAAGGTTTGCACTATTAATATTTCCTGAAAAAGCTTCTTTAGCTGATTGTTCAGCATTTTGTGCTTCATCTATCCCATGAAGCATTTCAGTCGTTTTATTAGCTAACAATATTTTTAAATCATTTATATTTTGATCTTTTATTTCATTGATTTTTTTTGTTTCCAAATCAGTAAAAATATTTAAAAATTTAATTACATCTCTATCATCTGTGTTTCTCCAGAATTGCCAATAATCATAGGCAGATAAAAATTTTTTGTCTAACCATATAGCGCCAGACTCAGTTTTCCCCATTTTTGCACCAGAAGCAGTGGTAATTAATGGTGTGGTTAATCCATAAGCCTTACTTCCAGAGTATCTTTTAATTAAATCAACTCCATTTACAATATTTCCCCATTGATCAGACCCACCTATTTGAAGAATACAATTATTTTTTTTATTTAATTCAAGAAAATCAAATGCTTGTAGTATCATGTAATTGAACTCCATATAACTTAGCGATTGTTCCCTATCCAATCTCAATTTTACACTTTCAAAAGTAAGCATCTTATTAATAGTAAAATGTTTTCCTATTTCCCTTAAAAAAGAAATGTAATTTAAATTCTTTAACCAATCGTAGTTATTTACAAAAATGGGTTTTGTGTTCTCATCTTCATCATTCAAAAAAGTTCTTAAAATTTTTTCTATATTATTAATGTTTTTATTTATTTCGTTTTCATCAAGGATTTTTCTTGTTTTGTCTTTTCCCGACGGATCTCCAATTCTAGTTGTACCTCCTCCAATCAAAACAATTGGTTGATGCCCGTGTTTTTGTAAAAGTCTTAAGCACATTATTTGAAGGAGGCTTCCCACGTGCAAGCTTTCTGCAGTACAATCAAACCCTATATAGGCTTTGATTTTACCATTATCCATTAAGTTAGATAATTCTTCATCATTTGTACATTGATAGTAAAATCCCCTATCTTTAAATTCTTTTAAAAATTTATTCATAAATTTATAAATTAACAATATACATTTTTTAATAAAAAAAAATATTTATGAAAAAAAAATTATTTAATTCATTGGGTATTATGAGTGGTACTTCAATGGATGGAGTTGATATTTCACTAATAAAAACGGATGGTGAAAACTATTTTGAGAGAATTTTAGATGAGTATCATGATTTTCCAAATGATTTATATGAAAAATTAATTAGATTAAGAAAAATTATTAACTCTAAAGAAGATATTGAAAATCATCAGGTAGAAATTAAAGAAACTGAAAGAAACTTTACACTTTTTCATGCAAAAATAATTAATAAAATTATTTCTCAAAATAAAATTGATATTGTTGGTTTGCACGGCCAGACTATTTTTCATTCACCAAAAAATAAAATTAGCATTCAAATAGGAGATGGGAAATTATTATCACAATTGATAAAAAAAAAAGTCATTTTTAATTTCAGAAAAAATGATATTGAAAATAATGGCCAAGGTGCTCCATTAACTCCTATTTTTCATAATTTAATTGCAAAAAATAATATAAAAACTTTAAATGCAAACATATCATTAAGCTTTTTAAATATTGGTGGAATTTCTAATATGACTAAGATTAATAAAAATTTTAACCCCAATTTAATGGAAGGCTTTGATTTAGGTCCTGGCAATTGTTTAATTGATAGTTGGATTAAAAAGAATACCCATCTTAAATATGATCAAGATGGAAAAATTGCAAGTTCAGGCAAAATCAATCAACTAATTTTAAATCAGGTAATTGATAATTTCAATTCACCAAATTATTTAAAATCATTAGATATTAATGATTATGAAATTTCATTTTTAAGAGGTCTAGAATTAGAAGAAGGCTGTAGAACTATAACTGAAATTACAGCAAATTTAATTGCAAATGGAATTAATAATTTAACAAAGCAAAATAATGATATTAATTTATTTATCTTATGTGGAGGTGGAAGAAAAAATAAATTTTTAATTAAAAGAATTGAGAATTATCTTGTTGCAGAGAAAAATTTTGTTTTAAAAGATATTGATGAATATAATTTAGATGGAGATTTTATAGAATCTCAGGCTTTTGGATTTTTAGCTGCAAGGTCAGTATTAAATTTACCAATATCATTTCCTAACACCACGCGTTGTCAAAAAGCTATATCTGGAGGAGAAATAATTGAAAACTTTTAGTATTAATATAAAGCAGTTTCTTTTTTTATGTATTCATCTAAACTACTAACTAATGATTTTTCATTCTTTGAAAAAAAATGATTAGCATCAGGAATATTTTTAAACTCAACCTTGATCCCTTTCTGTGCGCTTAATCTAGTATTTAGTTCATTAATATATTCAATCGGAACAAGTTCATCTTTTTTACCATGTATCATTAAACCAGAAGTTGGACAGGGTGACAAAAATGAAAAATCATATGCATTTGGTTGAGGAGAAATTGCAATAAATCTGTTAATCTCTGGTCTTCTCATTAAGAGCTGCATTGCAATCAAAGATCCGAAAGAAAAACCAGAAACCCAACATTGTGAATTATCAAAATTTTCTCTTTCTAACCAATCTAGTGCAGCCGCTGCATCAGCAAGTTCACCCTGACCGTTATCAAATTCACCATCACTTTTTCCTACACCTCTAAAATTTACTCTACAAACTGAAAAATCATTATCCATAAATGTATGAAATGTTTCCACGACAACTTTATTGTTCATTGTTCCTCCATACTGAGGATGAGGCTGTAACACTAATGCTATTGGTGAAGTGGGTTTTTTGCTTTTATAATATTTTGCTTCAAGCCTTCCAGCAGGTCCAGGAATGAATATTTCTAAAATTTTATTATCCATATTTTGAAAAAAAGCATGAATAACATAAGTCTGCGTTAAAATGGTAGTTTTTTTTTGATGTTAGATACTTGACTAATTTAGTCGGGTTTATATATACCCACCATTATTACTTATGAAATTAACATCAAAAGGTAGATACGCTGTAATGGCCCTAGTTGATATTGCAAAATTTGACAATATCAATCCAGTCTCATTAAGAGACATTTCATTAAGACAGGGTATCTCGGTAGATTTTCTGGAACAAATTTTTTCAAAACTAAAAAAAAATGAAATAGTTAAAAGTATCAGAGGAACGCAAGGTGGATATATTTTAAGCAAAAAACCCTCAGAAATTAAATTGAATAATATTTTTGATGCAATTGATGAAAGTGTAAAAACCGTTCAATGTAAAAAAGAGTCAAAAAAAAGTTGTAATGGTAAATCATCCAAATGTGTAACTCATGATTTGTGGAATGAACTGGAAACACATATTAATTCATTCTTTGAGCAAAAAAGTTTAGAGGATTTAGTTTCAAAAAGAGAAAGTAGAATTTAAATGGATCAAAGAAATAAAGATATCGAAGAATTAAAAGATTACAAATATGGCTTTTCAACAGATATTGAAAATATAAGAGCACCAAAAGGTTTAAATGAAGATGTAATAAAATTTATCTCAAATATAAAAAAAGAACCTAAGTGGATGTTAGATTTTAGATTAAAAGCTTATAATAGATTAAAAAGCTTGAAAGAACCAAACTGGCAAAAACCCAAATATCCCAAAATAGATTATCAAGATCTTTATTATTACTCAGCACCGAAGAGCATGAAAGATAAACCAAAAAGTTTGGATGAGCTAGATCCAAAATTACTTGAAACTTATAATAAATTAGGAATTCCACTTCAAGAACAGGCAAGACTAAATGGAATAGCAGTTGATGCTGTATTTGACTCTGTTTCAGTTGCTACAACATTTAAAGAGGAGCTAACTAAACAAGGAATAATTTTTTGTTCTATGTCTGAAGCTATTCAAAAACATCCAGAACTCGTAAAAAAATATTTAGGATCTGTAATTCCTTTAACAGATCATTATTTTGCTACACTTAACTCAGCTGTTTTTACTGATGGTTCATTTGTATATATTCCTGAAGGTGTTAGATGCCCAATGGAACTTTCAACATATTTTAGAATTAATGCTTCTGAAACAGGTCAATTTGAAAGAACATTGATTGTTGCAGATAAAAATAGTTATGTAAGTTATTTAGAAGGTTGCACTGCCCCAATGAGAGATGAAAATCAATTGCATGCTGCTAACGTTGAGCTTGTTGCGTTAGATGATGCAGAAATTAAATATTCTACAGTTCAGAACTGGTATCCAGGAGATGAGAATGGAGTGGGTGGAATTTATAATTTTGTTACTAAAAGAGGATTGTGTAAAGGCAAGAACTCAAAAATTTCTTGGACACAAGTTGAAACAGGTTCAGCAATCACATGGAAATATCCTAGTTGTATTTTAAAAGGGGACAATTCTGTTGGTGAGTTTTACTCAATAGCTATAACTAACAATCATCAAAAAGCTGACACAGGCACTAAAATGATACACTTAGGAAAAAATACAAAAAGTAAGATAATATCAAAAGGTATATCTGCTGGAAAATCAGATATGATGTATAGAGGTTTGGTCGATATTTCATCAAAAGCAGACAACTCAAGAAATTTTACTCAGTGTGATTCATTGTTGATGGGAAATAAGTGTGGAGCACACACAATTCCGTATATAAAAAATAAAAATATTAAATCTAATATTGAACATGAAGCAACAACCTCAAAGATAAGTGAAGAACAATTATATTATTGTAATCAAAGAGGTTTAAATCAAGAAGAAGCTGTTAGTTTGATAGTAAATGGATTTTGTAAAGAGGTTCTTCAACAGTTGCCAATGGAATTTGCTGTTGAAGCACAAAAATTAGTTGGAATTAGCCTAGAAGGGAGTGTTGGTTAAATGTTATCAATCAATAGTCTTAAAGCAAAAGTAGAAAATAAAGAGATTTTAAAAGGTCTTAATCTTGAAATAAAACCTGGCGAAGTTCATGCAATAATGGGCCCAAATGGGTCTGGTAAAAGCACACTTTCTAACATTTTATCAGGAAAAAAAGGTTATGAAGTTGATGGGAAAGTAACCTTTGAAAATGAAAATCTCCTAGATCTAGAAACTGAGGAAAGAGCACATAAAGGAATATTTTTGGCATTCCAATATCCCCTTGAGATACCAGGTGTAAATACCAATACATTTTTAAAAACTTCTTTAAATGCAATTAAAAAAGCACGAGGAGAAAAAGAGTTAGATGCGATTGAATTTTTAAAGTTAGTTAAACAAAAGTCAGCCGAATTAAAATTTGATGAAAAAATCTTAAGCAGACAATTAAATGTAGGTTTTTCTGGAGGTGAAAAAAAGAAAAACGAAATTCTTCAAATGTCTATTCTTAATCCAAAGCTTGCTATATTGGATGAAACAGATTCTGGCTTAGATATTGATGCTTTAAGAATAGTTTCAGAAGGTGTTAATTCATTAAGAAATAAAAATAATTCTTTTTTAATTATTACTCATTACCAAAGATTACTTGATTATATTAAACCTGATTTTGTTCATGTGTTAAAAAATGGACAAATCATCAAATCAGGCGGACCTGAACTAGCATTAGATTTAGAAAAAAAAGGTTATGAGGAATTTAATTAATGGAAAACAATTCACAAATAAATTTTGAAAATTTTCTGAAAGAGAAATCTTTTTCTAAGGATCAATTAGAAATAAGAAAAAAAAATTTTGAAAAATTTTCTACAAAAGGTTTTCCAAACAAAAGATTAGAGGATTGGAAATTTTCAGATTTAAATCAAATCATAAAAAATAATATTAAAAACTTTAATATTGATATATCCAATGAAAATAGTTTTGATGATAAAGATATAATTAATGATTTTGATCATAACAAAATTTTTATTTTAGATGGAAAAGTTATCAAAGAAGATTTTTCTTATGAGAAAAAAGATTCAATAAAATTATCAGTAAAAAAAGAAATTGAAGATAAAATCTATGATAATACTTTATTAAATCTTAATTCTGCTCTTAATGAAGAAAACATATCCATTAATGTAGAAGAGGGCTATCAATCTGTAGCACCTTTAATTATTTACAATATATATTCTGATAAAAATCAAAATTTAATCAATAGTAAGATAAATTTTAATTTAGAAAAAAACAGTTCTTTAAAAATAATTAACTTATCAAATGAAAATGCTAGTAACAGCTTTTTGAATAGCAATTATGATATTAATTTAAAAGATGATGCTGTGTTAAAATATTACTCTCTAAATTATAAGGAGAATTCAAACATTAGCCATTCACTTAGTAATATAAATTTAGAAAAAAATAGTCATTGTGAGTATTTTATTCTATCAGCAGGAGCAAAATTTTTAAAAAATGAAATAAAATGTTCTCTTAATAAGAATTACGGATCAGCGTTTATTAACGGCGTTATCAGTTTAGATAAAGATAATCATCATGAAATAAAAACAATAATTAATCATAATGAAGAAAACTGTAAAAGTTATCAATTAATTAAGTGCGTTCTTAACGATAATTCAAAAGGCATTTATCAGGGAAAAATTTTTGTAGACTCTAAGGCTCAAAAAACTGATGGTTATCAATTAAGTAGAGCATTACTTTTAAGTGAAAATACTGAATTTAATGCAAAACCTGAATTAGAAATTTATGCTGATGATGTAAAATGTTCACATGGATCTACATCAGGAAACATTGATGAAAATTCTATATTCTACCTTATGTCTAGAGGGTTGTCTTACAAACAATCAAAACAATTATTAATTAATGGTTATGTAGGTGAAGTTCTTGAAAAAATTACTGAAGATAAGATTAAAAATTTTATTAAAAAATTATTAGGAATAAATGATGAGTATTAACAATATAAAGAAAGAATTCCCTATTTTTGATGAGAAGATACATAATAATGACCTTGTGTACTTAGATAGTGCAAATTCATCTCAAAAACCAAAAATTGTACTGGATAGAATTAATGATTTTTACTCTAAACAATTTTCTAATGTTGGTAGAAGTGTTCACTATTTATCAGTTGCGGCCACAAACATGTATGAAAATACAAGAACTTCTGTCCAAAAATACATAAATGCGAAAGATAAAAATGAAATTGTGTTCACCAAAGGTGCTACAGAAGCGCTGAATTTAGTAGCAAATACACTTGGACAAACTGTTTTAGAGCCTGGAGATGAAGTCATCATTACTGAACTTGAGCATCACTCAAATTATGTGCCTTGGCATTTTCTAAGAAAGTCAAAAAATATCAAAATTAATTTTGCTGAAATAAATGAAGATGGAGAAGTTCCAATAGAAAATATTGAAAAACTTATTACAGAAAAAACTAAAGTGATTGCAGTTACACATTTATCAAATGTTACAGGTGCAATTTTACCAATTAAAGAAATAACAGCATTAGCTCATTCAAAAAATATTATTGTGGTGATTGATGGTTGTCAAGGGGCTCCTCATTTAAAATTAGATATGCAAGATTTAGATTGTGATTTTTACGCAATCTCTTGTCATAAAATGTATGGACCAACTGGTTTAGGAGTGCTGTACGGGAAAAAGAAGTGGTTAGAAAAATTACCTCCATACCAAGGTGGAGGAGGAATGATAAGAGAAGTAAAAAAAGATAGAATAACTTATGGAGACTTGCCAAATAAATATGAAGCTGGCACTATGGCAACTGCTCAAGTTATAGCTTTTGATCAATCTATAAAATTTTTAGAAACTATTGGTATAGAAAATATAATGAAACATGAAAAAGAATTAATTGAATATGGACAAGAATTGTTAAGAAAAAATAATTCAGTTAAACTTTTGGGAAATCCAAAAGATAGAGGAGGAGTTCTTTCTTTTACAATAGAAGGAGTTCATCCACATGACATAGCAACAATTCTAGATGAAGATGGTGTTGCTATAAGAGCTGGACATCATTGTTGTCAGGTTCTGCATGATAAATTAAATATTCCAGCTAGTGCTAGAGCTTCTTTAGGTGTTTATAATACAAAAGATGATTTAGATAAGTTAAATGAATCAATCAATAACTGTAAAAAGGTTTTTAATATATAATGAACTTAAAAGAACTATATCAAGAGATCATTTTAGATCATGGAAAAAATCCTAGGAACTTAAGAAAAACTGAAAATTTCAATAAAGATGCAAAAGGCAACAATCCATTATGTGGAGATAATGTTCATGTTTATTTAAAGTTAAATGAAAATAAAAAAGTTGAAGATATTTCTTTTGAAGGAAGTGGATGTGCAATTTCAATGGCATCAGCATCAATCATGACAGATCTTGTAAGAGGTAAAGAAGAATTTGAAGTAAAAGAAATTGTAGAAGATTTTTTAGGAATGATTAAAGAAAATCCAGAATTAAAATCTCAAAAACTTAAAGAGGATGAAAAAACTAAACTAATGTGTTTATCTGGAGTAAAACAATATCCAATGAGAGTAAAATGCGCAACATTATCATGGCACACATTAGTTTCAGCAATAGATAATAAGCAAGAAGAAATAAATACTGAAAATTAATTTATGAACACTAAAGAAAAAATAATCGAAGAAATTAGAAAAATTTATGATCCTGAGCTACCAGTGAATATTTATGAATTAGGTTTGATTTATGATATTAAAGTAAGTGAAAATAAAGCAAAAATAAAAATGACTCTAACCACTCCTAATTGCCCAGTTGCAGAAAGTTTACCCAAAGAAGTAAAGGATGGCGCAATGCAAGTAGAAGAAATAGATGATGTGGATTTAGAGCTAGTATGGGATCCACCATGGAATAAAGACATGATGTCAGAAGCAGCAAAATTGGAGTTAAATTTGTAATGACACAGATTATTAAATTAAGTGAAAATGCTGCTAGCAGAATAAAAGAGATTATGTCTAATGCAGAAAAGGATGCGTTAGGTGTTAGAGTTTCGGTTAAATCAGGAGGATGCGCAGGCATGTCCTATGTTATGGAATATACTAAAGAGGCTAACCCGGGTGATGAGGTAATAGAAGATAAGGGTGTTAAGGTGTATATTGATTCTGCCGCTATTCTTTATCTGTTAGGTACAGAAATGGACTATAAAAAAGAGGAATTTTCGTCATCTTTTGTATTTAATAACCCTAATGAAACTGAAAGATGTGGTTGTGGAGAATCTTTTAAGGTTTAACCTATTATAGGTTGAATTGTCCCACTTTAAGCATATCAGTATTGCGTTTAATGCATATCTAGTGTAGCATCTGAATCATGAACAAATTTGAATTTAAAAATCTTGTTAAGTCTTTAAGAGACACCTTAAAGCAAAAAACTTTTTTTAAAGATTTGCGTAAGGAAGTAGAAACTGGTGCAAACGGCACACAGGACTACGTTGTTAAAAAAGGTATTAACAAAGATACAATTGCTACAACTAGACAGTAATTAAAATTAACTACTGTAATACATCTCAAACTCTACAGGATGAGGTGCGTGTTCAAACTTGTGAATTTCCTCAAACTTAAGAGCTATATAAGCATCAATCTGATCATCAGTGAATACACCGCCCTGAGTTAAGAACTCCCTGTCTTTGTCTAAACTTTCCATAGCTTCTCTTAAAGATCCACATACAGTTGGGATTTTATTAACTTCTTCAGCAGGTAATTCGTATAAATCTTTATCAAAAGATTCACCTGGGTGAATTTTATTTTTAATACCGTCTAATCCAGCCATTAACATTGCTGCAAAGGTTAGATAAGGATTTCCTGCTGCATCTGGAAATCTAATTTCACATCTTGCTCCTTTTTTACTTAATGTAATTGGGATACGACATGAAGCAGATCTATTTCTTGCTGAGTAAGCAAGTAGTACAGGCGCTTCAAATCCTGGTATTAGTCTTTTGTAACTATTTGTTGTCGAATTTGCAAAAGCATTTATTGCTTTAGCGTGTTTTAATATTCCACCAATATAATGTAATGCAGTTTCAGATAACCCTGAATATGCATCACCTGAAAATACAGGTGTATCACCTTTCCAAATTGATTGGTGAATATGCATACCTGAACCATTGTCACCAGCAACAGGTTTGGGCATAAACGTTGCTGTTTTTCCAAATGAGTGTGTTACCATTTGAACTACATATTTATAAAGTTGAACATTGTCTGCCTGGTCAACTAAAGTACCAAAATACATTCCAAGCTCGTGCTGACTTGGAGCTACCTCGTGGTGATGTTTTTCAACTTTTATTCCAACATCTTTTAAACTTTTTAAGTATTCACCTCTCATGTCTTGTTCACTATCAACAGGAGGAACAGGGAAGTACCCACCTTTAACTCCAGGTCTGTGGCCCATATTTCCATTCTCATATTCTTTACCTGAGTTATAAGGACCTTCTTTACTATCTATTTTAAATCCTGCTTCATTCATATCGTTTTTAATTCTCACATCATCAAAAACAAAAAATTCTGGTTCTGGACCAAAAAATGCTTTATCACCTATACCTGAAGCTTTCAGGTACTCTTCAGCTTTTTTAGCTACACCTCTTGGATCTCTTTCATAAGGAGTTTTCTTTATTGCATCTAAGATGTCACAGAACAATACTACAGTGTTATGTGACGTAAAAGGATCCATAAACATTCTAGAAGTATCTGGCTTTAAAATCATATCAGACTCATTTATTGCTTTCCAACCAGCAATTGATGAACCATCAAAAAATACACCTTCGTTAATCATATCTTCATCAACAATCCCAGCGTCCATTGTTAAATGTTGTAACTTTCCTCTTGGATCAGTAAATCTTAAATCAACAAATTCAGCTTCTTTTTCTTTAATAAATTTTAAAACATTACTTGCACTCATTTTAACTCCTTTTGATTTTGGTGGTTCTTAGCAAAAAAAAGTTTATAAATATCGCTCTTTAAATAAATAACACCTATGCAAAAATTACATAGATAGCTTATTATGAATGCAATTTTAGATAAAGAACCTGTAAAAAGAGCAGAGAAATCACTCAAAATATTTGATGAAAAATTGAAGGTAATTTGTCTTGAACAATCAGCACGAACAGCTCAAGATGCGGCTACAGCTTTGGGTTGTAAAGTAGGAGCTATTGTAAAAAGCTTATTATTTAAAGCTGGAGACAGATTCATCCTTGGTTTAGTTGCTGGCGACAATAGGTGTTCTCTAAATAAATTAAAAAAAATACTTAATGAAAAAGATGTCTCAATGGCATCTCCAGAAGATGTAAAAGAAAATACAGGTTACACAATCGGAGGAGTATCACCAGTTGGTCACTTAAATGAATGTGATATTTACGTAGATAAAAGTCTGGAGAGATTTTCTGATATATTTGGTGCAGCAGGTCATCCAAATGCAGTATTTAAAATTAATTATAATGATTTACTAAAAATGACCAAAGGTAAAGTAGAAGATATAGTTGAATGAGAGAACCAAAATTAATTGATTACGGTTTACTAACATTGCTAGCAGTTATTTGGGCTTCTGCTTTCTTTAATATTAAAATTGCAACTTATTCGTTTGGACCTGTGACTATTGCTTTTTTAAGAGTATTTTTTGGTGCACTACCAGTATTGTTAATTTGTTATATTAATAAAATAAAGATAGAAGCGTTTTCTAAGGATTGGTATTGGTTTGCATTAATAGGTTTTATAAACTTGGTGGCACCTTTTTTCTTGATCGCATATGGCGTTAAATCTGTTCAAAGTAATTTGGCTGCAATTTTAATGTCTTCAACAACTTTAAGTTCTACTGTTCTTGGTCACTTTTATACCAAAAATGAAAAATTTAACTTTACTAGAACTATAGGAGTATTAATTGGTTTTTCAGGTATCGTATATTTATTTTCTGATAATTTTTTAATCAATGAGAATAATTTTGGTTCTGCATTATTAATCTTACTAGGATCTACTTGTTATGTTATTGGAGGAGTTCTTACTTTAAAAATTAGTAAAAAGAAAAATGAAAATGTAACAGGTTCAATATTAATTTGGGCTACGATAATTTTAATACCATTGGTATGTTTTATTGAGCAACCTTGGAAAATTATTCCAAGATTGGACTCGACTATTTCTGTAATTTATCTTGGTCTTGTTTCAACTGGAATTGCATGGTTATTAAGATTTAGAATTTTAACAACTAACGGATTAATCTTTCAGTCTCAAGTTTCATATTTAATTCCAATTTTTGGTGTTATTTTGAGTTATATCTTTTTAAAAGAATTAATAACAATTAAAGTTTTAGTAGCCTTAGTTGCAGTTATTATTGGAATTTATTTTGTAAAAAAAGCTGGGTTAACTAAAAGCTAAATTATTTTTTTTATAGCTTCTATGTGAGCAGGTGTTGTTTCACAACAACCACCAAGCATTGTAGCACCACTCTCTTTAAATTTTTTAGCTATTTTAGCAATTACTTCTGGAGTTAAATCTTTTCTTTGTCCTAAAAATTCATTTGGATTACCATTACTTTTTCCATAACTAGCTGTATATCCGTCTTTTGGTTGAGTTGTTTCAAAAGCATTAAACTTAAAACCAAATGGGATGTTTAAATTTTTAAGTTCATTAAAATTTTGTTCAAAGTTTTCAGGAGAAATACAAGTTAAAATTACTCCTAATAAATTTTCATCAAATACTTTTTTAATATCTGAGATTTTTTCTCCACTTGGAAGTTTAGTACCCTCAGATATGTGTATTCCAATTAAGTATGGTTTTTTAAATTCTTTAATAGCTTCTATTGCACATTCAAATTCTCTAATACTACTTAATACATGTAAAATAAAAAAATCTACATAAGGGTTAAGTATTTTTGCTTGTTCATTAAAATTTTTTGTAATTAGATCACTCTCACGGTTATCAGCCTCATAAGTAAAATTTTGTGGAGGTAACTCACCAGCAATTTTGATATGAGGATATTTTTCTTGAGCTTTTTTTGCTATTTCACCAGCTTTTTTATTAAGATATTCAAACTTATCTTCAACGCCGTTATCTCTCAATCTTAATCTTCTTGTTGTAAATGTTGTTGTACAAATTACATCAGCTCCTGATTTAATATAATCTAGATGTGTATTTAACAATAATTCATGATAATTTTTATCCAATAAAGCGTTAGCACTCCATAAAGTTCCGTTGGGCTTCATTCCTCTTGCTAGAAGTTCTTGACCCATTCCACCATCAAGAATTCTTACTTTTTTAAAATAATCTATTTCCATTCATTTTTTATAAATTATTGAAGCATTAAATGAAAAAGATCTTCGTTCACCATCAACATTAAAAGGATATGCGGTATGCATTAAATAATTTGGAAAAATAATTAAGTTTCCCACTTTAGGTATAAAGTTAAATATACTTTTATTCAAAAAACCTTTTTGTCCGTTAATAAAATCAATAGTTCCATTAGTTTTAATCTTCTTATTCTTAACATTCCTATTGATTGAAAAATTTTTAGGAAGTTTAAGATAACCAACTCCAGATAAGTCACCTTGATGATAATGAATAGGATTATATTCTCCTTTAAATTGTCTTACAATCCATAGAGATTTAATCTTAATATCTTTTACATTTTTCACATTTTCTTTATGGAGAAAATTTTTGATAATTTTTTTTAGCTCTGATGAAATATTCTGCTCAACAAATTTTTTTGAAAGAAGAACTTCGTTTTTAATTTGGCTTGCAAGTTTTGATGAATAATCAATTTGTTTATATGAAGATTTTTTATCTAATTGATTATTTAGCTTATTAATCAATTTACTTGAAATATTTGTTATCCCAATAGATGGACCAAATGGTTTAATATTTTTCACAGGTTTTAATTATAGTACTTTTTCTTATAATCAACCTTAACCTAATAATCTTAAACCCAATCTAACTGCCACAAATATAACTAATAGAGAGGTCATTACAGCTAGAATTCTATTGGATAAAAATCTAATATTTAAGAAATTGCCAAATTGACCACCAAGTAAAACAACAATAAAAAGAGGCCAGTAATTTAAAATCTCATTTATTACGTTTTCTTTTGTTAATTGACCTAATATTCCTGATATAGAATTTATCAAAATAAAAAGAGATGCTGTGGTTGCAATTTGTTTTGGATATCCGGCTTTCATTAAAAAAAGTATTGGGCTTAAAAAAATTCCACCTCCTATACCGACAATTCCTGAAACAAAGCCAAGAATTGAACCAATTATTATAGAAATGAAGTTATTGATCTCATTTATTTTTATATTTTCAGACTTAAAAGAATTACTATTTATTAATAACAATATCCCAGCAACACTTAATACAAAAAATAATAAAATTTCAAAAATGTATTTATCTATATTTATTGAACCACCTATGAAAGCAAATGGAATAGAACCTATTAAATATGGAATTATTAATCTTCGATTAAAATTGCCAGCCCGCACATAATTAATTGAGTTTCCGGAAACAACGATTACGTTACAAAACAATGCTATTACTGGAAAGATATAATAAGGAACATCCCAAATAAGTAGAAGTGCTAAATATGTTGATCCACCACCGAAGCCAACACTTGAATATAAAATTGCAGTTACAAAGAATAATATAGGTAGTATAAACATAATTATTTTATGAAAGTTAACATAGCATTATTAACAGTTACAGACACCAGAACTTTTGAAAACGATAAATCTGGTGGAATACTTGTAAATAAAATTGAAGAAGCAAATCACAATCTAGCTGATAGAAAAATTTGTAAAGATAATAAAGAAGATATTAAATCAATAATTAATGAATGGTTAAAAGAAAAAGATATAGATGTAATTATAACAACTGGTGGCACAGGTCTTACAGGAAGAGATATAACACCTGAAGCTTTAAATGATATTGCTGACAAACATATACCCGGATTTGGTGAGATGTTTAGATACATAAGTATTAAATCTGTGGGAACTTCATCTATTCAATCTAGAGCTTGCGCAGTATTAGCTAAAGGTAAATATGTCTTTGCCCTACCAGGTTCATCAGGTGGAGTTACTGATGCATGGGATGAGATATTAAAATATCAATTAGATATTAATCACAAGCCTTGTAATTTTGTTGAATTATTTCCTAGATTAAAAGAGAAATAAATAGGTATCTTGCAATTTTTCCAACACTTACAAGAATTATAAAAGTTAAAAATTTTGTTTTCATTGATCCAGCTACAAATGTAAGTGGATCACCAATTACTGGAACCCATGCAAACAGCAAAGACCACTTGCCATATTTTTCAAACCACAGAGAGGACTTTGAAATCTGTTTTTCTTTAAAAGGAAACCATTTTTTATCTTGTAACTTTATAAAGTAAAAACCTATAACCCAGTTGAATACTGATCCAAGAATATTTCCCAAGCTTGAAAATAAAATTAACAATGTTCGGTTGTAACTTTCAACAGAAAGCATTGTAGCTAACATCAATTCTGAAGAGAGAGGTAATATAGTTGCTGCTAAAAATGATATGGTAAATAAACTAAGATAACCAATTATCACTTTTAATTAGAAAATTACTTTTGATATTTTTCTTTCCACTCAGAGTAGGGCATTCCATAAACATGTTCTCTTGCATCTGGATCTGAAATAGTGATACCTTTTTTTTCTGCTTCTTCTCGGTACCATTTTGATAAACAATTTCTACAAAAGCCTGCAAGGTTCATCATATCTATGTTTTGAACATCTTTTCTATTTCTTAAGTGATCAATTAATCTTTCAAAAGCAGCTGATTGAAGTTCTTTTTTTGTGTTCTCGTCCATAAAAATTATATATAAATACTTTATGAAACTTTCTGGATCTTATCAAATCAATTTACCTAAAGAAAAAGTATGGGAAGCTTTAAATGATCCTGAAATATTAAGACAAGCAATACCGGGATGTGAAGAATTTACAAAAAACTCTGACACAGAATTTACTGCAAAAGCTACGAATAAAATTGGCCCTTTTAATGCCAGCTTTACTGGAGATGTAGAACTAAAAGATTTAAATCCACCAAATAGTTACAAAATTTCAGGATCTGGAAATTCTCCAGTTGGTTTTGCTTCAGGAGAAGCAAGCGTGAAGTTGGAGGATGAAAATGGAGGTACAAAATTAATATACGAGGTTGAGGCAAATGTTGGTGGAAAGATCGCACAAGTAGGCGCTAGACTGATTGATATGACTGCAAAAAAAATGGCTGATATTTTTTTTGGTAAATTTTCAGAACTAATTACACCTTCAGATAGCGAGGAAAGTGTAAATCAAAAACAATCTGATGGAAAAAATTCAACAGATTCATCCAATAAAAAATCATCAAACCAAAAAATATACATTTATGTTGGTATTGGTTTAGCTGTGGCAATTATCGCTTATCTAATTTTCTAATTGATTTAGATTTTCCTTATTTTTCAATACTCTTCTCTACTCCAGGTAGTAATGTAACGAATTTATCAATTGCTTCTCTATATAAGATATGATCAGATGTTTGACAGGGAATAAGGCAATAGAGAAGGAGTAATTAATGACTAAAGTAACTTTAGAAGTTAATGGCAAAAAGGTAACTAAAGAAGTTCCAGACCATACACTTTTATCAGTATTTTTAAGAGATAATTTAAATTTAACGGGTACACACGTAGGCTGTGATACAAGTCAGTGTGGAGCATGTGTTGTTCATGTTGATGGAAAATCAATAAAAAGTTGCTCAACATTAGCAGCAGATATTGATGGTTCAAAAGTAACTACAATTGAAGGTTTAGCTAAGGATGGAAAAATGCATCCAATGCAAGAAGCATTTAAAAAAACTCATGGATTACAATGTGGATACTGCACACCAGGAATGGTCATGAGCGCAGTAGATTTGTTACAGACAAAGAAAAATCCAAGTGATCAAGAAATTAGAGAGTGGTTAGAAGGCAACATATGCAGATGCACAGGTTATCAAAATATAGTTGCTGCAGTTAAAGAAGCATCAACAAAAATGTAATTACGTAAAGGAGAAAAATAAAATGCCAAGTTTAGTAGGATCAAGAGTTGAAAGAAAAGAGGATAAAAGATTTTTAACAGGAAAAGGAAGATACACAGCTGATATCAATATAGCTAATCAGACTTATGCTGTGTTTGTTAGATCTCCCCATGCAAGAGCAAAAATTAAAAAAGTAGATACATCAAAAGCACTAAAGTCTTCTGGTGTAGTATCTGTCTTAACAGGAAAAGAAATTGCAGAAGATAAAATTGGAGGATTAATAGCGGGTTGGGCTATTAGAAGTGAAGATGGTTCAGAAATGAAAGTGCCTGCAAACCCACCATTAGCAGGTGAAGTTGCAAACTTTGTTGGTGAACCTGTTGCTGTAGTTTTTGCTGAAACTTTGGACGAAGCAAAAACAGGTGCAGAAAAAGTTGAAGTTGATTACAAAGTTTTAAAAGCAGTTGTAGATCCAGCTGAAACAATGAACAGTGAAGCTATTCATGATGGAATAGATAAAAATCTTTGTTATGACTGGTTGCTAGGAGATAGAAAAGCTGTTGATGAAGCGTTTGCAAAAGCTGACAAAATTATCAAAGTTGATTTAATTAATAATAGATTAGTTCCAAATGCAATGGAACCAAGAGCTTGTGTTGTTGATTACAATACAGCGTCTGAGGAAATAACTTTATATACTACAAGTCAAAACCCTCATTTATCAAGATTAGTAATGTCTGCATTTGGAGGTGTTGCTCCAGAAAACAAACTAAGAGTAGTTGCACCAGATGTTGGAGGTGGATTTGGTTCTAAAATTAATGTTTACAATGAAGAAATAGTTTGTAGTTGGGCATCTAAAAAAATTGAAAGACCAATTAAATGGGTTGCAGAAAGAACTGAGTCTTTCTTAACTGATACTCACGGAAGAGATCACGTAACACATGCTGAACTTGCTGTAACAAATGATGGTAAGTTTTTAGGTTTTAAAAATGAAACTATTGCAAACTTGGGTGCATATGCAAGAGTGTTTGGAACAGTAACTCCAACATATCTATTTGGACCTTGTGCAACAGGCGTATACGTAATTCCAGCTGCTTACTCAAATGTAAAGGCAGTTTATACAAACACAGCACCAGTTGATGCATACAGAGGTGCTGGAAGACCAGAAGCAACTTACACTATTGAGAGATTAGTAGAAAAAGCTGCAATGGAACTAGGAATTGATAAAATTGAGTTGAGAAAAAGAAATTTCCCAACTGAGTTTCCATTTAAACAAACACTAGTTCACACAGTGGACTCAGGTGATTATGTTGCTGGTATTGAAAAAGCAAAAGAAATGGCAGATTATGCTGGCTTTGAAGCTAGAAGAAAACAATCTGAAGCTAATGGTAAGCTAAGAGGTATTGGAGTTTCTTCTTATTTTGAAGCTTGTGGTATTGCACCTTCAGCAGCAGTGATGTCACTAGGATGTGGAGTAGGTTTATGGGAGTCTGCAGAAGTAAGATTTAATCCTACAGGTCAAGTTTCTGTATTTTCAGGTTCACACAGTCATGGACAAAGTCATGACACTACATTTGCTCAAATTGCAGCAGATGAATTAGGTGTACCAATAGAAAATATTGATCTAGTTCACGGTGATACAGATAAGAGCACATTTGGTATGGGTACTTACGGTTCAAGATCGCTTGCAGTAGGTGGTATTGCAATTGTAAACGCTTGTAAAAAGATAGTTGCAAAAGGCAAAAGAGTTGCAGCTAAAATGCTTGAAGTCAGTGAAGATGAGATCGAGTTCAAAGATGGAGAGTTTATTGCTCTTAAATCTAACAAAAAGAAAACTATTGGTGAGATTGCCTTTGCTTGTTACGTTCCAGGACAAAGAGATGAAATGAAGTCTCCAATTCCTGAAGGAGATGAGCCAGGTCTAATTGAGTCAGCATTTTATGACCCGCCAAACTTTTCTTTCCCAGCAGGTTCACACATTTGTGAAGTAGAGATAGATCCTGCAACTGGAAACGTAAAAGTTGAGAAATACACAGCAGTTGATGATTTTGGAAGAATAGTAAATCCAAATATCGTTGAAGGTCAAGTTCACGGCGGATTAGCACAAGGAATTGGTCAAGCTTTGTATGAAAATACGAAGTATGATGAAACCGGTCAATTAGTGACGGCATCTTACATGGATTATACAATGCCTAGAGCTGATAATTTTCCAGAGTTTAATCTTGGATTTACTTGTACACACGCAACATCAAATCCTTTAGGTGTTAAAGGATGTGGAGAAGCAGGAGCTATTGCTTCACCCCCAACTGTAATGAATGCAGTTATTGATGCATTGGGTGGCCAAGAAATTACAATGCCAGCTACACCTGAAAAAGTTTGGAAGGCTTGTAAGGCTCTTAAAAAATCTAACTCTAAAGCAGCTTAAGGAGATTAATTATGAAATCATTTAATTATCACGCACCTAAAGATGTAAAAGAAGCATCTAAACTTGCATCTTCTAATTCTGCTTTTTTAGCTGGTGGAATGACTTCAATTCCATCAATGAAGTTAGGATTAGCAACTTACAAAGATGTTATCGATATAAAGAAAATAAGTAAACTTTCTGGTATCAAAGTAAGTGCTAAGTCAATTAAAATTGGAGCTACAACTAAACATGCAGACGTTGCTTCATCAAAAGATGTTAAAAAAGCAATTCCTGCTCTAGCAAAACTTGCTGGCAACATAGGCGATGCACAAGTTAGAAATAGAGGAACAATTGGTGGCTCTATATCAAACAACGACCCATCAGCTTGTTATCCATCAGCTTGTATGGCTTTAAATGCAGTTATTCACACCAATGAAAGAAAAATTGATGCTAATAAATTTTTCAAAGGTATGTTTGAAACTGCTTTAAAAAAAGGTGAAATAGTTGAGGCTGTAGAATTTGCTATTCCAGAAAAAGCTGATTATCAAAAACATCCTAATCCTGCATCAAGATATGCAATAGTAGGTGTGTTTGTTGCTAAACATAAAGGTGGAGTTAACGTAGCTGTAACAGGTGCAAAATCTTGTGTTTATATTGATAAAGACTTATCAGGAAAACTTTCATCAGATTTTTCGTCAGGCGCTATTGAAGGAATGGAACTTGATGATAGTGAAATGAACTCTGATATGCATGCGTCATCTGAATACAGAGCAAACCTAGTTTCATTATACGCTAAAAAAGCTGTTGAAGCTTGCTAGTATAGTTTTATATTTCATCAAATGAAAAATTCATTTGATGAAAAAATACTAGAAGAAGCAAATGATTGGATTAATGCCAATCAAAAAGTTGTATTAGCTACAGTAATCCAAACCTGGGGATCATCTCCAAGACCTACTGGAAGCAGAATGATCATTAATGAGAAAGGTGATTTTTCAGGTTCAGTATCTGGTGGATGCGTAGAATCTGCGGTCGTAAGAGAGTCTATGTCTTTAATAAAAGACAACAAACCATTCAAAAAATTAGAGTTTAAGGTTTCAAATGAAAGTGCTTGGGAGATTGGCCTTGCTTGTGGTGGTGAAATAGCTGTTTATCTAGAGCAATTCAATTAATGCAAGTAGAGCTTAACAATTATTTTAAGTGCAAAATAGATAAATCTATTCTTAAAGAACTTTCACAAAAATCTGATATCAAAGGATTATTACATGTAAGTGGATACTTTATTATTTTATTCACTGTGGGTTTTGTTGCCTATTATACATGGGGCACATATTGGTCAATTTTTTGGTTTTTAGTTTACGGAAATATATATAATTTTGTAAATGCAATTTGGCATGAAACTAGTCACAATACCGCTTTTAATTCAAAAGTTTTAAATTCAATTTTTTTTCATTTATCATCGTTTATGGCTATGTTCGAACCAACAAGGTGGAAGTTTACTCATTTTGTTCATCACAAAAATACATATTCAACAAAAGATCCCTATGATCATGAAATTTTATATGGCAATAATTTAAAAAAAACTCCAAAAAGTTTTTTAATTAACTGCATACCTTTTGCAGACTTGTTATATTTAAAAAATCACATTTCTTTTGAAATTATTAAGCATTCATTAGGTATTGAAACCAAAGTTATGAAAGAGTGTATTCCAGATAATGCAAAACCAAGAGCTATTTTAATTTCTAGGATTTATTTAACAATTTGGCTTTTAATAATATTTAGCTCAATAGTTTTTAAAACTTGGTTGCCTGTTTTGTTTTTGTTACTTCCAATATTTTATGGAAAAACTATGCATAGAATTGTTGCATTTGCTCAACATGCTGGCCTTGCTAGAAATGTAAAAGATCATAGATTATCTTCAAGGGACATGCACTTAAATCCAATATTGAGTTTTTTATATTGGAAAATGGAATATCATTGTGTTCATCACATATATCCAATTATTCCATCTTATAATTTAAAAAAATTGTATCATCATCTTGAAGACCAACTACCTAAAGCCAAAAATGGTTTGATTGAAACTTATAAAGAAATAATACCAGCATTATTGAAACAAAGAATTGATCCTAATTACAGTATCAATGTAAGATTGAATAAAAATGAAACAGTCATTGCTTAAAGAAATTATTAACCTAAAGAAACAAAAAAAAGAATTTGCAATAATTACAAATCTTGAGAATGGAAATTCTGCAATTTACCATAATGATAATGAATTAACCGGAGAGTTTAAAAGTTATAAAGATCAGATAATAAATTTCTATAAATCAAAAAATAATGGTGTAATTGATGGAACAAATATTTTTGTTGAATCATATGTTAGACCAATAAAAGTTGTGATTGTTGGAGCTGTACATATCGCACAATATTTAGTTGATTTTGCAAAAAGTTTAAATTTTGAAATTTCTATCATTGATCCAAGAGGATACTTTGCGTCTGAAAAAAGATTCCCCAGCATGAAAATAATTAATAAATGGCCAGATGAAGCTTTTGAAGAATTAGATACAAACGAAAATACAGCACTAATTGCTTTAACACACGATCCAAAAATAGATGATCCAGCATTACAATATGGATTGAAAAATAAATTTTATTACATTGGTGCATTAGGAAGTAAAAAAACACACGCAAACAGATGCCAAAGATTGAAAGAAGCTGGATTTACTGAAGGGCAAATAAATTCAATACATGGACCAATAGGAATTAAGCTTGGGGGCAAATCAGCTCCTGAAATTGCTCTATCTATAATTGCGCAACTTGTTTCAGAAACATATATAAGATAATGAAAAAAATAATTTGTTTCTTAATTCTTATTTTTTTTTCAACTAATTTGTTAGCAAATTCTTTAGATTATAAAGATTTAGATAAAATAAAAAAGAAAAGCACCTTTGTCGATGATAGAGGTAAAACTTACTCAATTACCGACATAAGTAACAAGAAAAAAACTCTATTGATTATAGATAATCATGGCAGTGATTATGATATTGTTAAGGATAGCTGTCAAAAAAAACCCAAACTTGGTTATACATGGCATGGTGCTACTGTACCTGCAATTTTAAAACTTCATAACAAAAAAATAAAAGATTTAACAATTAAAATTTACCGTCTTTGTTCAGGGGTAAAAGGAATGTCTTTAAAGACAATGAAAAAATATAGAAATCAATTAGAGAATAATGGAACAATTTCAAATATTGAAGATGAAACCAAGAATATCAAAAGACAAAAAATTATATTTAAAGAATTAGAAAAATTTCAAAAAGAAGGTTTTGAAAATATTGTTTTATCCGGTTTTTCAGCAGGAGCATGGGCATCCTTAAATTTGCAATCTAAATATCCAGATAAAATAAAAGGCGTAATAGCAATAAACCCAGCTGCATTTGGAAAAAAAATTATTTGGAATAAAAAATATCCTGAGTGGGGATTTTTTAGAAAAACAAATTTTGATTATTTAAAAAAATCTAAGTCATTAAATTCAATTATATTTACTCACAATAAGGATAAATTTGAAACTCCAGAAACACTCTCTTTTTTTAGAGATATTAAAGGTGTAAATTTTATTGATTACAGTGAACTTAAACCAGCTAATTGTAAATGGGCAGATGCAATGCACAATATGGGAGCTGCAGATGGTCATGAAATTCCACAATCATCCTGTTTCACAAGATTTATAGAAAAAAATAATTATCTAATAAAATTTTTGGAGGAAATTATTTAATGATAACAGCAATACTACTCGCTGCTGGGCAATCAAAAAGAATTCCTAAAGAAAATAAATTACTAAAAAAATTTAAAGATAAAATACTAATCAATCATATATTAAATCAATTAATTAAAAGCAAAGTAAGAAGAATTGTAATTGTTTTGGGTCACGAGCATTTATTAGTTAAAAAAGCAATAAATAAAAATAAAAAAATTCAATTTACATTAAATAAAAATTATAAATCTGGAATTTCATCTTCAATAAAAACAGGAATTAAAAAAATCAATAAATTTTCAAAAGGTTTCTTAATAGTTCAATCTGATATGCCTTATATTAAAAAAACTCATATAAATAAAATTTATAACTCTATTGATAAAAAAGATAATCCTGTTCATTTACTTAAATATAAAAATAAAATTGGCAATCCAATTGGATTTAACTCATCTGTAATTTCAAAATTTAAAAAAATTAATGGTGATGTTGGAGCAAAGTTTATGGTGAAAAGATTAAAAAAAGATGCAGCTATAATTAAAGTAAAATCTCAAAAAATATTTAAAGATTTAGATAAATTAACTGATTTTTGAGAAAAATTTAAAATTTATTCTAAATGCTAATAAAACTAAAATTATAAAAAAATAAATTAAAGGTTCTGTAAGATCTCTTTTTACTAACCAAATAAAATGAACTACAGCAAAAATTGCAATTACGTAAGTTAATCTATGTAGTTTTTTCCAGTTATGTTTTAAAATACCCATCATTTTTTTTGATGATGTAATTGCAAGAGGAACAAATAATAGCCATGCAGCAAAACCTATGAAGATAAATTTTTTTGTAAGTATATCTTTTGAGATATTTTCTAAATCAAAACGATAATCTAGACCAACATAAGTCATTAAATGCAAAGATGCATAAAAAAAGGCGAATAAACCAAACATCCTTCGAAATGAAACCCAAATGTTTAAATTAGTAATTTTTTTTAATGGCGACATTGCAAGTGTAAATACAATAAACAACAATGCCCATTCACCAGTATGATGCGTAATTTCCTTAATTGGTTCTGGCCCTAAATTATTAGTGAATGTTTTATAAACAATAACTATTAGTGGAATTAAACTAAGAAAAAATAGTGACGGCTTATATATTTTTCTCATTAAAAGTTTTTCTTTAAATCCATACCGGAATAGAGATGAGCAACCTCATCGCCGTATCCATTGAACATTAAAGTTTCTACTCTTGGAGAAAAAATATCACCATTAATAACTCTTTCAGTTGCTTGAGACCATCTTGGATGATTAACATTTGGATTTACATTAGAATAAAATCCATACTCCCTAGGTGATGCCCACATCCAGGCGGTCATTGGCATTTTTTTTACTAATTCTATTTTTACTATAGCCTTTCCACTTTTAAATCCGTATTTCCATGGAATAAATATTCTTAGAGGAGCTCCATTTTGATTTGGTAATGGTTTTCCATATAATCCAGTTACGACTGTTGTTAAAGGGTGCATTGCTTCATCCAATCTCAATCCTTCAACGTAAGGCCAATTTAAAACTGCTCGTCTTTGACCAACCATATTCTCAGGATCATAGACACTTATGAATTTTACATATTTAGCCTCTGGTTTAATCTTAACTTTTTTCAATAATTCACTTAGAGAAAAACCCATCCAAGGTATAATCATCGACCAACCTTCTACACATCTTAGTCTTTGTACTCTTTCTTCTGATGGAAAAGAATTTATAATTTCATCTATTGATAAGTCTATAGGTTCTTCAACTTCACCTTCAATTCTTATAGTCCATGGTCTTGTTTTAAAATCTTGAGATTTTTTATAAGGATCTCCTTTACCAGTACCAAACTCATAATAATTATTGTAGGTAGTTATATCTTTATATGAGGTTGGCTTAGATAAATCTGTATTAGCTAAAGCACTATTTGCAAAAGCAATACCACCAATTCCATAGCCTAAATTTTTTAAAAATTTTCTTCTATTATTATAAATTTTTTCTGGTGTGATTTCTGAATATTTAAATTTTTTCATTATTTATTGGATTACCTTTCAGCCATTTACTATCTTCATTTTCATAATGTTCTTTTTTCCAAATTGGTGATCTTTTTTTAATTTCCTCAATTATATATCTTGATAAGACATATGCTTGATCCCTGTGTTTACAAGCAACAGCGATAATAATACTCATCTCACCAAGTTTTACGTAACCTTTTACATGTTCAATATATACTGCTTTGTCTTTAATATTAAGTTTTTGTTCAGTTTCTTCATAGATTTCTTTAAAGCTTTTAATAACCATAGCATCATGGCTATCATATGTTATTCCTGTGACTTTTTTATTTTCATTAAAATCTCTGACTGTTCCAGTAAAGAAAATTGATGCCCCAAATTTTGATGAGGCAATAAATTTTTCAGCATTAGAAATTTCTATTTTTGTTTTTTCTGTGTCTATGATTTTAGTGTGAAGCATTAACCTCCTCCGATTGGAGGGATAATACCAATTTTTTGATCTTTTGTGATTTTATAATTGTCGCTTATAATTTCATTATCCTCAGAACAAAAAGCAGATGAATTAATTATTTTCTTAAAATTTTCATTTCCATTGAAAGTTTCATCAATAAAATTTAAGAGAATACCTTTAAAATCTTTAATTGTTATTTGAGATTTTAAATCAAATTCTAAAATATTTTTGTCACTGAAGTCTCTACTAGCACCAAATAATTCTAATATTATTTTCATTTCTTTAATTTAGATGAAAATTTTAAATTCTCATTAACAAAGCTTGATTGATTTTTGTTTATAAATTCATCCATTATTTTTAATTTTTCTTCTTCAAATTCTGAAACTTTACGAGTATTTAAATTTACATAAAGCGCTAGTGCTTCAAAAGTTGATGCTAAATACCCCTCTTTTTTGTTTATCATTTCCATTTTGTATTGAAGTCTTTTTTTATCATGATCAAAATATAATAAGTTAATGTCTACTTCATCATCATGCTTAAGTTCTTGATTGTAAGTTATATTTGTTTCAACAATCATAGTGCTCATACCTGTATTTTTTGCAGACTCTTCACCCATCTTAAAAATTCTATTTAAATTATCTGCTCCAAACTTATCAAAAATTAAAAGATAATAAGCTACATTCATATGATCATTATAATCTATCCAATCTTTAATAATTTTTTGAGAACTAAGATGAACTGACATTTAAATTAAAAAATATTTTCAAGAAATTTAGGTAATCCATCAGGATTGGTCCATAAACCACTTTTTCCACCTTCTTTAATAAGAAGCTTAACATTATCAATTTTTAAATGAGGATTAACAATTTTACTTAAATCATAAATCGTTGTTAAAGCAGCATTCACACCCATTATCGCTTCCATTTCAACTCCAGTTTTTGCAACTGCAGACACCACACAGAATACTTCTAAAGAATTATCTTCTTCATTCATAATTATTTTTGTAGCGGTATGATCAATTGGAAGTGGGTGACATAAAGGAATTAATTCGCTAGTTTTTTTTACACCTAATACAGCAGAAACTTCAGCTAAAGTTATAGGATCACCTTTTGGCATTTCTTTGTTTTTGATTAATTCAAATACATCTTTGCCTACATAAATTTTCCCTGAAGCTAATGCTCTTCTGAAAGTTTCTTTCTTTGAAGATACGTCTACCATGTTAAAAGAGTTTTTTTGAAATATCTCTTTTGCCCAATCTTTTAATGATTGTTGGTCTACAACTTTAAGATTTTTCATTATCCTCCAGTAGTTGATAAATTTTTAGTTAAACCTGTTTCACCAAGTTCTAAATAATGAGACTCTTTTTTAAAATTTAATTGTTTTAAAATTAAATCTTTTAGTTCTTCAATTTGTTCATCAGTTTGCATTAAATGTCTTATGTTTATTCCTGTATTTCCAAATAAACATAATCTTAAGTCACCTTTTGCAGTAATTCTTAATCTGTTACAGCTTTTACAAAAATCTTTTGAGTAGGGTGCAATTACTCCAAACTTTCCTTTGAATTCTGAATTAATATAATTCTTAGAAGGTCCAGCATCTCTTCCTAGTGTTTGTATTATCCAATTATTTTTATTTAAATAATCAGTAAACTTTGTTGCTGGTACATGGTATTTATTGAAATAATCTAAGTTGTCTCCAGTTTGCATTAATTCAATATATCTAAAATCAATTTCATTGTTTTTTATAAATTGAGACCATTCATTAAAATCTTTTTCACTATCATTAACACCTCTTAGAAGAACTGCATTAACTTTGATATTTTTAAAATTTAGTTTTTGTAATTCTTCAATACCTCTTAATATTTCTGGTAATCTGTCATGACTTGTAATTTTTTTAAATGTTTCTCTATTTAAACTATCAATACTAATGTTAATTCCATCAAGACCACTATCTTTAATTTTAGATGCAATTTTATCTAGATGATATCCATTAGTAGTAATTACAGTTTTTTTTATACCTGAATTTGATTTTATTAATTTTACTATATCAAAAAAATCTTTTCTTATAGTTGGTTCACCTCCAGTTAATCTAATTTTACAGACACCTAATTCGGATAAAGCTTTTGATAATCTTCCTATTTCTTCTGCACTTAGAAAAGTTCGATTGTCACTTTTATCTACTTGGTATCCATTTGGTAAACAGTATCCACATTTAAAATTACAAACATCTGTTATTGATAGTCTGATGTAAGGAAAGGATCTTCCAAAACTGTCTTTTAGAGTATTCATTTTTAATATAAGGTTAGCATAATTTAATTAAATTATCATGAATCAAATATTAGAAAAAAGCCTTATTGATGAGTATAACCAAAATGGCGCAGTCTTAATTAAAGGAAAATTTGATCATTACTGGATAAACAAATTAAAAGAGGGTTTTAAAAAAGCAAAATCCAATCCTAGCCCAAGGTTTGTTAATCACACTAAAGATAAAAACTCTCCAAGTTACTATGAAGATTTTTGGACATGGAATTTAATTCCTGAGTTTAATGATTTTGTTTTTAATTCACCAACACCAAAAATTGCATCTGAACTTCTTAATGCAAAAGAAATAAATCTAGTTATGGATAATTGGTTTTATAGAGAAGCGGGTTCTAAATCGAAACCACCTTTTCATCATGATATTTCTTACTTTGATTTTGAGGGCTCAATGTGTGTTCTATGGCTACCTCTAGAGCCAGTTAAAAAAGAAGAGGGGATTGCTTGGGTTAAAGGTTCTCATCTATGGAATAAATTATTTTTAAGAACAAGATTTAATGATGGTCATATGGTTGATGGTGAAGCTGGTATAGTTAATGGAAAAAAATATGAAGCTACGCCTGATATTTTGAAAAATAAAAATGATTACGAGTTTTTAGAGTGGGATCTTGAGGTAGGAGATTGTGTTTATTTTGACATTAGAACTTTGCATGGAGGATTACATGAAAGTTCTCCAAAATCAGATATTCATAGGTTCACTCTTAGAATGGCTAAAGAACAATCAAAAATTGAATATCGAGGAGATTGGGCTCGTGATGAAAGAACAATTATGGAGCAAAATGGCTATAA
Source organism: Candidatus Pelagibacter sp. (assembly GCF_052049935.1). Classification (GTDB taxonomy): domain Bacteria; phylum Pseudomonadota; class Alphaproteobacteria; order Pelagibacterales; family Pelagibacteraceae; genus Pelagibacter. Next base: position 63,884 of record NZ_JBNGZA010000009.1, read on the forward strand.
AAATGGGGATGATTTAGCTGGTAAAATGTTTCCTACTTTATTTAAAAATTAACAAAAAAAGTCTTCACATTTCAAAAAAAATTAGTAAATAGAGCTCAAAATTTTTAATTAAATTTTTATTTTTTCTCTACCCTTATTCCCCTTTTGTTTCTTCAAAAGGGGAATTTTTTAACTAAATTATTTACCAACAGGTCTGTAAGCAGATGCAGCTTTTGCAGCTTTCTCTGCAGCTTTATTGAAATCAACAGCTTCCATTATATTCATATCTTCAATTGTGCCAGTTGATTGCATCAACATTTTCATTCCAGCCATAGTTTCAAAATCTGGCCCATCTATAATAGCGATGAAATCATATGCTCCTCTTAGAGTCATCATATCAATAAGTTTTCCACCAGCTGCTTCAGTTATTTTTTTTGCAGCTTCTTGTCTATTATCAGAAGGGTTCTTTACAAAACCAGCAAGACCTTGTGTTGAGTATTTACCTAATACAACAAACTTCATTCTACCTCCTTTTTTTTAGTAACTTATCTTAACATTTTTACAAAAATGTTATTATGTTTTAATTGCAAATCTGATACAACGTCTGATATTAATTATTTTATGTACGAAAAATTTGGACAGTTTATTGATGGAAAATGGTCTCCCTCTTCAGACAATAACACGTATGAAGTGATTAATCCTGCAAATGAAGAAATTTTAGGAAAAGCATCTAAAGCAACATCTGAAGATGTTGATAGAGCATTAAAAGCTGCAGAAAAAGGTTTAGAAGTTTGGAAAAAAACTTCACCTTGGCAACGTTCATATATTATTAGAAGAATTGCTGACAAGATGAGAGAAAAACAAGATGTGTTAGCAAAATGGATGACATTAGAAGTAGGGAAACCTTTTGCAGAAGCAAAAGGTGAGGTAGGTGCAGCTGCAGATATTTTTGAATGGAACGCTGAAGAAACAAAAAGAATTTATGGTCAAACAGTAGAAAGTAGATTTGAAGATACGAGAGTTCATGTTTACTATCAACCAGTTGGAGTTGTTGCAGCTTTAACTCCTTGGAATTTTCCTTTAGTTTTATCTTCGAGAAAAATTTCTACAGCATTAGCTGCAGGTTGTTCAGTAATAGTTAAACCAGATACAATCACTCCAGGAACCGTAATGGAACTGGTTGATATTTGCAGAGAGTGTGGAGTTCCCCCTGGTGTTGTTAATTTATTATCAGGTGATCCACCGGCTATTGCTTCTCAATTGATTTCATCTGATATTATTAAAAAAATTTCAATAACTGGTTCTACAAGAGTTGGAAAATTAATTCTAAAACAAGCTGCAGATAAAGTTCAAAGAGTTACTATGGAATTAAGTGGCCATTCACCATTCATAGTTTTTGATGATGCTGACTTAAATAAAGCAACAGATATGGCTATTGCTGCAAAATTTAGAAATAATGGACAGGTTTGCATTTCTCCTAATAGATTTTATGTACAAGAAAATAAAAAAGATGAATTTACGAATTTATTTATTGATAAAATTAAAAAATTAAAAATTGGTGATGGAATGGATCCAGAAACACAACTTGGGCCCTTAACAACACAAAAAAGATTGAATGAAGTTGAGGCATTGGTTGAAAAAACCAAACAAGAAGGTGCTAAAGTTTTATTAGGTGGAAAAAGACCATCAGGTTTTAATAAAGGTTTTTATTATGAACCAACAGTTTTTGATAATGTAAAAGATGATTTTACTATTATGAGAGAAGAACCATTTGGACCTTTAGTTCCAATGTTATCATTTAAGTCATTCGATGAAGTTATTGAAAGAGCAAACAATAATGATTTGGGTTTATGTAGTTATATTTGTACCAACTCAATGGAGAAAGCTCATAGAACATCTGAGTTAATGGAAACTGGAACAGTAGCAGTGAATACACCATTAGTTGCTATTGCAGAAGCACCGTTTGGAGGAATAAAACAAACTGGTTATGGTCGAGAGGGTGGATCAATGGCTATCAAAGATTATTTAAATGTAAAGTATACGCATCTTGGTATTAAAGGTTGAAGAAAAGAGACTTATATTACGATAGAATTCCCACAAAGTTTTTAAGAGAAGATATCAGGCTCCTAGGAAAAATACTTGGAGATGTTTTAAAAGAGCAAGAAGGTGATAAATTTTTTAAATTAGTTGAAGAAATTAGACTATTATCTAAACCAAATTTAAACAATTATGGTTCAAAAAATCCCCATGAAAAACTCTCAAAAAAGATAAAAAGTTTAAATTCAAAAACTATTTTTAAATTAACAAGAGCATTCAATCATTTTTGTAATTTGATGAACCTTGCTGAGGCTCATGATACTTCTCACACTCTTAATGAAATAGAGCAAAATAAAAATAAAAAAAGTGACAGCCTTTTTATAGAAGATATTTTTGAAAATTTTTTTAAAGACAAGTCTATTCCTAATAAAAAAATTTATGATTTGGCTCAAAATCTAAAAATAGGAGTAGTTCTTACCGCACATCCAACTGAAGTTAAAAGAAGAACTTTAATTCAAAAGTATGCAAATTTAATTGAATTACTTGAGCAAAGATATCTATACAAAAATTATCAAAAAAAAATAAATGAAATAGATAAAGCTTTATATAATGAGATTACAATTATTTGGAAAACTGATGATATTAAAAGATCAAAACCATCTCCCTTAGATGAAGCAAGGTGGGGTTTAGCAATTATTGAAGATAGTTTATGGGATACTATCCCAAGAGTTTATAAAAGATTAAATAAAATTTTTAAGAAAAACTATGGAAAAGATCTTCCTAGAAGTTTCAATCCAATAGAGTTTGGATCTTGGATGGGCGGTGACAGAGATGGAAATCCAAACGTGACCTCAAAGGTAACTGAAAAAGTAATTTTGTTTTCTAGATGGCAAGCAGCAAAATTATATGAGAGAGAGTTAACTAAACTGATTCAAGATTTATCTATGCAAAATTGTTCAACTAAAATTAAAAAAATATCAAAAAATTCGTTTGAACCTTATAGAGTTTATTTAAGACCTATCAGAGATAAAATTAGAGCCACATATATTAGTATAGAAGAACATTTGAATGAAAATAAAAAACTTAATCAGGATTTATTATTTAAAGACAAATATGAATTAATAAACATATTGAGGGATGTAAGGAAGTCTTTAAATGAAAATAAAGACAAAAGAATTGGTAATTCGGTACTTCTTGATTTATTAAGAAGAGCAAGATGTTTTGGCATAAATTTAGCTAAATTAGACATTAGACAAGAATCTTCTAGACACTCTCAATTAGTTTCAGAAATTTTAAAAAATAATTTTAATATTAGATATGAAAACTTTGATGAAGATAAGAAAATTCAATTAATATTAAAATTAATAAATAATAAGAAAAAAATAAAAAATATTAAGATCAAAAATAAACTTAATAAAGAGGTTTGGGATACGTTTAAAGTTATATCTAAACAACCAAATGAATGTTTGGGTGCATATGTGATATCAATGACATCTAGCTCATCAGATATTTTAAATGTTTATTATTTGCAAAAATTAGCTGAGATCAAACAACCTTTGAGAGTTGTTCCATTATTAGAAACATTAGATGATTTGAAAAATGGCAAGAAAATAATGGAAAAACTTTTTTCTTTAAGCTGGTATAGAAAATTAACTAACTATAAACAGGAGGTAATGATTGGATACTCAGACTCTAGTAAAGATGCTGGAAAATTATCTTCAAGCTGGAATCAATATAAAGTTCAGGAAGACTTAAGAAATATTGCAAAAAAATATAAAATTTCACTAACATTTTTTCATGGAAGAGGAGGCTCTCCTGGTAGAGGAGGTGGACCAATTCAATCTACATTAAAATCACAACCATCTAATACAGTTAATGGAAAAATTAGAATTACTGATCAAGGTGAAGTTATTCAACAAAAGTATGGTTACAAACCTTTGGCAGAATATAACTTATGTAGTTACATAGGTAGTGTAATGGAAGCAACTTTAAATCCTCCCCCAAAGTCAAAACCACAATGGAGAAGTTTAATTGAGAGAATGACAGAATTATCAACTGTATCTTACAGACGAAGTATAAATGCAAATGAGGAATTTATAAGATACTTCAAAACAGTAACGCCACATAAGGCGCTTGGAAAACTTTCAATTGGTTCAAGACCAACAAAAAGAAAAAATGTAGATAATATTCAAAGTTTAAGAGCTATACCTTGGGTATTTGCTTGGACACAGATTAGATTATTGTTACCAGCCTGGTTAGGAACAAGTGAAGCTTTAAGATATGCAGGAATTAAAAAATTTAAAAAAAACTTAAATGATATGCAAAAAAATTGGCCATTCTTCTCTTCAACAATGGATATTCTGGATATGGTTATTTCTAAGGTTGATCCTGAAATATCAATAATTTATGAAAATAATTTAGCTGATAAAAAGTTAAAAAGAGTAGGTAAAAAATTAAGATTTCAATTTGATCATTTAGTTAAATTACATAAAAAAATTACCCCAAAAGAGATCTCTAATGAAAGGAAAAAATTTAGAAAATCTCTATATCTGAGAAATAATTACACAGAAGTATTAAATATTTTACAGGCAAAAATAATGGGTAAATTAAATTCAAAAAAATTAAGTAATTTAGATAGAAAATTTCTTGAAGATGCTTTAATGACTTCTATAGCAGGTATATCTGCTGCAATTAAAAATACAGGATAATGTTAGAATTAACTATAGCTTTTGGAGCTGGTTTAATCAGCTTTCTTTCACCATGTGTATTACCATTAATCCCAGGATACATTTCATTTGTTTCTGGTCAATCATTAAAAGATATAACTGAAAAAAAACATTTTGATTTAAGCCCTTTAATAAAATTTTGTTTTGGATTTTCTATAGTATTTATAATTTTTGGAGCATCAGCATCGTTTTTAGGAAAAGTTTTACTTCAAAATTCACAGTCATTTAGATTGATTGCAGGTTTAGTAATAATATTTTTTTCACTACAATTATTGGGTGTTTTTAATTTTGGTTTTTTGAATATGGACAAAAGATTTGATTTTAAAAAATTTGATAGTTTCTTTTTTCCTGTTGTTATTGGATTTGCTTTTGGTTTTGGATGGACACCATGTATTGGTCCAATTTTAGGATCTATTTTAGCATTAGCTTCGATTGAAGAAACATTAGCTAGAGCTATTTTACTTCTATCTTTTTATTCATTAGGATTAGCATTGCCATTCATTATATCAGGTTACTTAATTCAAAGATTTTTAATTTTTTCAAAAAATATGAGCAAACATATCAATACGATTTCAAAAGTTGGAGGAACTTTATTGTTAATCACTGGAATATTGATTTTAACAAATAAATTGCAATTCCTAGGATTTTATTTATTAAACACCTTACCATTCTTACAAAGTATCGGTTAAAAACTATTATGAAAATTTATCAAATAGATTCAAGCGCTAGAAAAAAAGGCTCAACTTCAAGAGCACTAGCAAAAAAACTTTTAGATAAAATTAAAAAGCCAGAAGATAAAATAATTTATAGAGATTTAGATGATGAAATGCTTTTTGTATCTGGATTGACAGAATCAGGCATGAATATAGATGAAAAAGATCAAACACCTGAACATAAAAAGATGTTTGAGTTGTCTGACAAACTTGTCTCAGAACTAAAAGAAAGTGATATTATAATTATTTCAGCGCCAATATATAATTATGGTCCTCCAGCAACGCTTAAAGCATGGTCTGATCTTGCTGCAAGAGTAGGTGAAACTTTCAGATTTAAACCTAATGGAAGAAGAGAAGGATTGTTAAAAAATAAAAGAGCATATTTAGTTATTACTTCTGGTGGAACAAAATTAAATAGTAATGAAGATTTTCTAACACCGTGGCTAAAGTTTATTCTAAATTTTTTTGGTATTGAAAAAATAGATGTCATTAGTGCTGATCAAATGGCTTTGGATTATGAAAAATCTATATCTGATGCTGAAAAACAAATTGAAAATTTGAAATAATGAAAAAATTAGAAAAAATTAATTATAAACTATATTCTAGTTTTTTAAGAAATTTAGCTAGAGAATTAACTAATTTTTATTATTCAAAATTAAATAAAACATTTAAAATTTCTAATAAATTAAAGGGCAGAGGTTATGATCCTGTTACAACATCTGATAAAGCATTTGAAAAATTTATAAGATCAAAAATTAGTAAAAAATTTCCAGATCACCAAATTATAGGAGAAGAATTTGGATTAAAAAAATCTAAAAGTGATTTTTCATGGGTGATTGATCCAATAGATGGAACCAGATCTTATGTCATTGGTAATCCAACTTGGAGTAATTTAATTTCATTAAATTACAAAGGTCAGCCTATAGTTGGTTTGGCAAATTTTCCAATTTTAAAAAAATTTTATTTTAATGCTTCAGATAAAATCTCTTTTGTTGTTGAAAATGGAAAAAAGAGAAAACTTAAAGTAAATTCTTCAGCAAAAATGAATAATGTTAAGGTTTCAGCTGCTTTTCATAATTATTTAACCCCAAATAAATTAAAAAAAATTCCAAAAATATTGAAACTTATGCAATTTCCATGTGCTGATGCATTAAGCTATTCTCATTTTGCTGACGGTAAACTTGATATAGTTGCACAATGTTCAAATAAAATTTGGGATATCCACCCATTAATTCCAATCATTAAAGCAGCTGGTGGAATTGTTACAACATGGAAAAATGAAGACCCTGCTAAAGCTGGACATATACTTTGTTCAGCCAATAAAAAATTACACAACAATTTTTTAAAATTATTAAAACCTGTTGCAGAATAATTAATTTAGTTTTCCTAAATAATTTACCATTACAACACCAATAATAATTAGAATAATACCAATAGTGCCATACAAATTAGGAACTTGATTAAATTTAATCACCGCAAATAAAACAACACCTGTTACTGTTAATCCGCTATAGGTTGCATAAGCAAAACCAACTGGTAGAGCTGACATTGCTTTAGCTATCGAAAACATAGTAACACACATAAAAAGAATACATAAAATTGATGGTGTTAATTTTGTAAAACCCTCTGAAATTTTAGCAAAACTATTTGAAGCTATTCCAAAGATAATTCCATTTGCTAAAAATAAATAACCAAGAAGTGGTTTCATTAAAATATCTTAATTTAATTTGAAGTAATTAAAAAGACTAATTTAGTTAAAGCCAATTAGGAAAAGGTAAATTTTTTGACTTTAAAAACTCTTTATTAAACATTTTTGAGTTGTATTTGTCAGATTTATCGCAAAGTATAGTTACAATTGTTTTTCCTGGTCCTAATTCTTTCCCAAGTCTGATTGCACCAGCAATATTTATTCCACAACTTGTTCCTAAACTTAAACCTTCATTTTGAATTAGATCATATAAAATTGGTAAAGCTTCTGTGTCTTCAATTGAATAAGCATCATCTATTTTTGCATTTTCAAAGTTTTTTGTAACTCTGCTTGATCCTATTCCTTCTGTTATAGATCCACCTTCAGATTTTAATTCACCATTCTTTATGTAGTTGTAAAGAGCAGACCCTTTTGGATCTGATAAATAAATTTTGATATTTTTATTTTTTTCTTTGAGTGCGTTACTTACTCCAGAAATTGTTCCACCAGTTCCTGATGAACAAACAAACCCATCAATTTTCCCATCTAATTGTTCCCAAATTTCTGTTCCTGTTCCTTCGTAATGCCCTTTAGCATTCGCTGTATTATCAAATTGATTAGCCCAAACTACTCCGTTGTTATTAGTTGGTCTTAATTCATCTGCAAGTCTTCCAGCAATTTTAACAAAATTATTTTCATCCTTGTATGGTTTTGGTGCAACCAATCTAAGTTCAGCTCCTAAATTTCTTAAAGTATCTTTTTTTTCTTGTGTTTGATTGTCATTCATTACGATAATTGTTTTATATCCCAATGAATTACCTAAAAGACCTAAACCAATTCCAGTATTACCCGCTGTTCCTTCAACAACAATACCACCTTTAGAAATTAATTTTTTTTCTTGAGCATCTTTTAATAAAGCAAGTGCTGCTCTATCTTTTACTGAACCACCTGGGTTTAAAAATTCAGCTTTACCGTAGATATTACAACCAGTAATTTCTGATGCTGCTCTTAGTTTTATTAATGGAGTGTTACCTATTCCAGAAATGAAATCATTTTGGATTTTTGTCATTAGTCTAATCTTGTATTACCACCTGGTGCTATACCATAAGGTTTAAACTCATTTGTAGCTGTGCCAACGTTTTTTGCAGGTATCCCAACCATCACAGCATTCTCTGGTACGTCTTTTGTAATCACAGCATTTGCTCCAATTTTAGCGTTTTCACCAACAACTACTGGACCTAAAACTTGAGCACCTGATCCAACTACAACATTATTTTTTAAAGTTGGATGTCTCTTGGTATTTCTTTGTCCATTTGAATTTATGCTTGGAGCAATTCCACCTAAGGTTACCATATGATAAATTGTTACATTATCACCAATCTCAGATGTTTCACCTATCACAACACCCATACCATGATCGATAAATAAATTTTTTCCAATCTTGGCTCCAGGATGAATTTCAATACCAGTTAAGAATCTTGAGAATTGAGATATGATTCTTGCAACTAGATCAAATTTTGCTTGATAGAAAAAATTTGAAATCTTATGAAAAAATACTGCTTTAACACCTGGATAAGTTAAGATTAAACTTATTTTTGACTTAGCAGCTGGATCTCTATCAATTATTGATTGTAAATAATCATTCATAACAATTTTGTCCGGTTGATATCAATCGGAAGATGCATATATAATGACTAATCAAGTAATTAAAAGACAAAATATGTACAAAAATACTAACTGTTTTCATTTAGCTATACCATGTGGAGATTTAGAAAAAGCGAAGAAATTTTATAGCGAGTCATTAGGTTGTAGACTTGATAATGCTGATCAAGAATGGGCTGATGTTGATTTTTGGGGTAATGAACTAACTCTTCATGCAAGTGAACATAAATTAGATAATGAAAGACACGACGTAGATATGGGAAATGTGTCAGTTCCACACTTCGGGGTACATTTATCTAGAAAAGATTTTGATGCTTTAAAAGCAAGATTGAAAGAAAGAGGTGTTAAGTATTACGATGAGCCTTATTTGAGATTTAAAGGGACTAAGTATGAGCAAGAAACTTTCTTTGTAAAAGACCCTAATGAAAATATTTTAGAGATCAAAACTCTAACATCAAATCCAGAATAATTTTTCAAAGAAAAACAAGGTATTATTTTGTCCAGAGAGACAAATTAAATCTTTGACTAGTATCTTCAATTCTAGTTAACATTGGTTTTTAATTATAATTAAGGAGAGAGATAAAATGAAAATAATTAAGTCTACACTTGTAGCCGGATTAATTTCTTTGTTAACTGCATTTTCATCATTTGCTGAAAAAGTTAAAATTGGAGATCCAGGTTGGACAGGTGCAACTGCTATCGCAAATTTACTTGCGGCAGTAGTTAATGATAAAATGGGTGGAGAAGCTGAGTTAGTACCAGGTAACAATACTGCAATCTATGCAGCCATTGAAAGAGGCAAAGGTGAAATCGATGTTCACCCTGATATCTGGTTACCAAACCAAGAAGCTTATACTAATGACTTAGTTCCAAAAGGAGCATTAAAGTTAAGTAGCAAACCTTATGAAGGAAACCAAGGTTACTGTGTAACTCAAGACTTCGCTAAAAAAATGAATATTACTTCTATCTTTGATTTGGGTAGACCAGAAGTAGTTAAAGCTATGGACAGTGATGGAAATGGTAAAGGTGAGTTTTGGATTGGTGCAGATGGTTGGGCTTCAGCTAACGTAAACGAAATCAAAGTAAGAGATTACAAATTACTTGATGCTGGAATTGAGCCTATTAGAGCAGCAGAAGCAGTTAAGAATGCAAGAGTACTAGACTCTATTAAAAAAGGTGAAGGTTACGCATTCTATTGTTATAAACCTCATGCAATCTGGGGAATGGCTGATGTAGTAATGTTAGAAGAACCAAAACATGATCCTGCTAAATATAAAATGGTACAACCAAAAGCAGATCCTGATTGGAAGAAAAAATCTTATGTTGCTTCTAAAGATGCTCTAAAGCAAATTCAAATTGGATGGGCTACATCTTTAGAAAAACAATCACCAGCTATCGTTGAATTTTTCAACAACTTTCAATTAACAGCAGATGATGTTTCATCTATGGCATATGCAATCTCAGTTGAGAAAAAAGATCCAGCTGCAGTTGCTAAAGCTTGGATGGATGCAAATAAATCTACTGTTGATGGTTGGTTAGGTTTATAATTTTAAAACAAATCTTAGACCCGGCAGTCTAACTGCCGGGTTTTTCATATAAAATTTTCTTATGTCTAAAGAAACAGTCGGTTGTGAAATAAAAATCGAAAACGTTTGGAAGGTTTTTGGTAATACTGATAAAGACGCTTTAGATGCTATTCAAAATAAAAATATTTCAAAACAAGAAGCTTTAGAAAAATATAATTCAGTTATTGGTGTTTCAAATGTTTCATTTGATGTAAACCCAGGTGAAATTTTTTGTGTTATGGGTTTATCAGGAAGTGGTAAATCAACATTAGTTAGACATATCAATCGGTTATTAGAACCTACATCTGGAAAAATATTAATTGATGGTCAAGATGTCATGAAACTTGAAAAAGAAAAGCTTCAAGATTTTAGAAATAAAAAAATTGGAATGGTTTTTCAAAACTTTGCTCTAATGCCTCATCGGTCAGTGATTGATAATATTGCAATGCCTTTAGAAATAAGAGGAGTAAACAAAAATAGAAGATATGATCAAGCTAATAAAATATTAAATATTGTAGAGCTTCAAGGATGGGGAAACAAATATGCACACGAACTATCTGGTGGTATGCAACAAAGAGTAGGTTTAGCAAGAGCTTTAGCTGCAGACCCAGAAGTATTGTTAATGGATGAACCTTTTAGCGCGTTAGACCCATTAATTAGAAGACAATTACAATTTGAGTTTATTAAACTCTCAAAACAAATGAAGAAAACAACTGTTTTTATTACTCATGATTTAGATGAGGCAGTGAAAGTTGGACATAGAATTGCAATTATGAGAGATGGAAAGGTAATTCAGGTTGGAACACCTGAGCAAATTGTAACAAAACCAGCTGATGAATATGTTGAAGATTTTGTAAAAGGTATTTCAAGATTAAAAGTTGTTGAAGCTAAATCAATTATGACACCGATTGATCAGTTTAAAAAAGAGAATGGCAAACTTCCAGATAAAACAATTAAAATGAAAGAAAGTGATATTCTGAGTAAATTAATTGAGCAGTCAGTAACAAATAACGCTTCATTAATTATTACTGATAAAAATGATAACGATGTTGGAGTTATTACTCAACAAGAATTACTTAAATCAGCAGTAGAAGGACAAGATGAGTAATCTAGAAATACAAAATAAAGATGAAATAAGAAATTTTGTAAAAACTAATCAAGATTATTACATCAACAATTTTGAAGCTATTGGTAATAGCTCAAAATATGTATTCTCATTTAATATCGCTGCATCTTTATTAGGCTCTGTTTGGTTTGGAATTAGAAATATTTGGAATTATGCATTAGCTTTTCTAATAATTGAGACATTCGCGATTGTTCAAATAATAAGAGGTTTTTTTGGTAACATTAGTGCTGAAGCCTATGAGAAAATAGAAAAAATTGAGGCAACGATTGCTTTTAGAAAGAAGCAACTTCAGGCAGCAATAGAAAATAACCCTGATAAAGTTGAAATGTTTGAGAGGACAATTGCTTCTTTGGAAAAATCAGTAAGTGAATTTTTAGCTGAAGCTCAACGAGTAGAAGCTTCAGGAGTTTGGATAGCAATTAGTGGAATTTTATTATTTATTGTCATTAGAATTATTCAAGGAATGTTTGCAAATACTATTCTAGAAAAGAGATTTTCTGAATGGTTATCAAACAAAACTTTAAGTCCTGGAATGGAAATAAAAAATTTTTTGATTAGTGGAATATTTTCATTAGTTATTATTTTATTTTCAACAATTCATTATAGTTTTCCAAACTATATGGATGTGATGAAAGATTTTCCAACTCATCCAGACATCAGATTAAACTCAATAGCAGGAGTGGAAGGAGCTTTTGATTATCTAGTTTTAAAAGGAGAGAGAGTATTTGATGCAATTACTTTTGGAATTAGATCAGTATTAGACTCATTAGAACTATTATTTGTCAAAACACCTTGGATAGTAATTATAAGTGCAATTGTTTTGTTAACTGGTTTGTCAGCTGGAGCTAAGGCTGCAATTTATTCAGCTGCATTTTTAGCTTATATGGGGTTCTTAGGTTTTTGGATTAAAGCGATGACAACACTAGCATTACTCGGAACTGCTGCGTTATTAAGTATTGTGATTGGTATTCCACTTGGAATTTATTGTTCAACACGTCCAAGATTTTATTCTTTTATAAGACCTATTATGGATTTCATGCAAACAATGCCAGCGTTTGTGTTTATGATCCCAGTTATTGCATTCTTTGGAACCGGAAAGGTTGCTGCAGTTATTATTACAATGATCTTTGGTGGAACACCTGTTGTAAGATTAACAGTTTTAGGTTTAAGAGGAGTGCCTCAAACGATTAGAGAAGCTGCTATCGCTTATGGTGCATCTAAATGGTATCTACTTACAAAAGTTGATATTCCACTTGCCATGCCAACAATACTTGCAGGTGTAAACCAAACTGTGATGTTAAGTTTAGCAATGGTTGTAGTTGCATCTTTAATTGGAGCAAAAGGTTTAGGGCAAGATGTATTAGAAGCTCTTCAATATGCAAATGTTGGCCAAGGTATACTCGCAGGTATAGCTATATTATTTGTTGCTTTATTATTAGATAGGATTGTGCAAGGTAAGAAAAGAGTATAATTTTTTTCTTGATATAAATAATAATTAATATATAAGATTAGTAGCGCTGATTTAATATCAACTTGCAGAGCGCTTAAAAATAACTGCTAAAGCGATATGTTAACCACCGCTTTAGTAGGTGGTTTTTTTTTGCTCTCAATATTTTTATTTAATTATCGTAAGGCATTTGAACCATATTGTGCGCCTAGCAAAAGCTGAAGCACTAAAAAGGAGAAAAAAATGTCAAATACTGACAATCTCAAAGAGACCATCGGTAGTCTCCAAAAAGAATTTACCGAAAATCCCGATAGAGCAATACTTTCTTATAGCAGTTTATCAAAACTTAAAGAAGGTCTTCAATCAAAAGCAACATTAAGAAATCACAAGCTGACAATAGATGAACCTAGTTCGTTTGGCGGTAAAGATGAAGGGCCAAGTCCAGTAGAGCTTATTTTGGCTGCATTAGGATCTTGCCAAGAGATAACTTACAAAGCTTTTGCAACAGCTCTTGGAATAAAACTAAAAAGTGTTAGCGTTAAACTTGAAGCTAAACTTGATCTAAAAGGTTTTTTAGCAATAGATGATAAAACTAGACCTGGTTTTCAAAATATAGAGGGAATAGTTAAAATAGATTCTGATGCTCCAAAAGATCAATTAGATAAGTTAATTGATGTTGTAAATGCACATTGTCCAGTTCTGGATATCCTTCAAAATAAAGTTCCAGTTAAATTATCCCAGACGATAGTAACAGATATTGACAATAAACTTGTTACAAAAGTGGCATAATTTAAATAAAACTATCAAGCCCTTAAACCCCCTCTTTAAGGGCTTGTAAGTCTTTAAAATGAAAAAATCAGTTTAATTAATTTATACTTCAAAAGTAAAAAAATTAAATTTTACATCCTTATTATTAAATAATAATAACATTTCATGGAATATTTATTATTGGGTTTTTTTACTAGCCTTAGTTTAATCTTGGCCATAGGGCCTCAAAATGTTTTTGTAATAGAACAAGGTTTAAAAAAACAATATGTTTTTTTAGTTTGTCTTATCTGTTCGATATCAGATTGTATTTTAATCTTTGTTGGTATTTTTTTATTTCATTACTTCAGCCAATATTTTAATTCACTAATTGAGTTATTATTTAATATCGTACTATTAGTTTTTTTAGGCCATTTTATTTATTCAAAATTTAAAACACGTAATGAATATGTAGATTTAAATCAGAACAAAAAAACTATTCCAGTAGCAAATATTATTCTTAAAACATTAGGTTTTACTTATTTAAATCCCCATGTTTATTCGGATACTGTTTTTATTTTAGGAAACTTTTCAAAAAATTTTGATCTAATTCAAAAAATAATTTTTGGTGTAGGCGCTTCATCAGCATCATTTTTATTTTTCTTTTTATTAGGCTATGCATCAAATTATTTTTCAAAACATTTAAATATTAAAGAAATATGGAAAGTGATTAATTGGATAATTATTGGAATTATGAGTTTATTAACTCTCTATGTTGTAAGAGAAATATATATTTCAATTATTTAAAAATTCTTCGATAATTTTATTTACTTTATCAGGTTCTTCTAAATGAGCATTGTGACAACAGCCATTAATAACTTTAAGTTCACTATTTGGAATATTTTTATTTAAAGTTTCTACTTGTTCATAATTATATGAAACATCTTTATCTCCCCAAATAATAAGAGTTTTATTTTTGATATTTTTTAAATTTGAAAAACCATTCCAATTTTTCATCGCATGAAGAGCATTATTAGCAGTTTCTTCAGAAGCATTTTTTGCAGCATTTTCACACAGATAATATTCTTTATCATCATGTCCTTTAACAAACCATTTAGCTGGTACTCTATCTATAAATTTTTTAATGCCTTCATTTTTTAATCTCAAAATAGACTCGTCCATTGTCTCAAACCTTCCAGGTATTTCACCAATTGAACTTGTTGCAAAACAAATTAGTTTATCAACTTTGTCACCTGCAATTTTTACTATTTCTTGAACAATCATTCCTCCCATTGAGTGACCTATCAAATAAAATTTATTAATATTTTTTTGCTCAATTATATTTATGATAAATTTTGCCATGTCATTAATTGAGCTTAATGATTGCGCTTTATGACTTTCACCAAATCCAGGTAGAGCTGGTGAAATTATTCTATAATTTTTTTTAAAATATTCTTTTTGATATCGCCACATTTCTGATGAGCCAAGGAAACCATGAACAAAAACAAATGGATAACCGTCACCATTATCATCAATAAAAATATCACTCATAAAATGATTTTATCATAAATTTTTAAGCTTTGTTGTTTGAAATTACATATAATGAATACTTATAAATTTTTAAAAACAATAAATTTATAATAACATTATCTTATGGTTAAAAAGTTAGTTGATATTACACGAAATGGATTAATCGAAAGTGAACATTATGGCCATGGTGCAATTGTAGACTCGTCTGGTAAAATTTTAAAAGAGTGGGGTGATAGCTCTCATTTAATATATCCAAGATCTTCATTGAAACCTATTCAATCTCTTAATCTCTATAAAGATGGCTATATAGATAAAGCTGAATTATCAGCTAAACAAATTGCATTTTCTACCTCTTCTCATTTTGCTGAAGAAATTCATCAAGACTTAATTTTGAAATGGTTAAAAGAAATAAAAACTGATGAAAGTAAACTTGCATGTGGAGAGGATTGGCCCTGGCAATTACCAGAAAAATTTAAAGCTTATGATAAATATAAAAAAAGAAGAAAAATTTTTCATAATTGTTCAGGAAAACATTGTGCTCATTTAGCTGTCTCTTTAGATAGAGATCTACCAATTGAAAATTATAATTCCCCAGATCACACTATACAAAAAGAACTTTTTTCAATTATTGAGGATTTAGCTGAATTTAAAATTGATAAAGTAGGGGTGGATGGATGCACTCTTCCAAATCCCTTTATGCCTTTAAAAAAATTTGGTCAGTTACTAGCAAACTTTGCTGATTTTAAAAAATTAAGAGAGCTAAGTGGTATTGCTGAAACAATTTATAATTCATGTGTTAGTAAACCAGAATATGCTGGTGGAAAAGAAAGCGATAATTCAATTCTAACTAAAATATTAAATAAAAAAGCTTTTTTTAAAAATGGTGCAGAAGGAGTTTTTGCTGCAATTATACCAGAGCAAAAAATTGCAGCAGTTGTTAAAATTATTGATGGAAACTCCAGGGCTTCATCAACTGCAATAGCAGGAATGATATCTGAGTTAAATCTTATTAATAAAGATGAACTTGAAAGTTTTTTAAATAAACCAGTTTATAATTCTACAGATCAAACTGTTGGAAGTATTTCTTGGTGTGGTTAGTTAGAATAACCGTATTTCTTTAATCTAACATCACCAGTTCTTGCATGTGCTTCCATACCTTCGTATCTAGATATTCTTGCAGCAGCTGCACCAACTAACTCTGTAGACTCTTTAGTCATTCTTTGGAAACTTAAAGTTTTAATAAATTTTCCAACAAATAATCCGCCTGTGTATCTTCCAGCACCTTTAGTTGGTAAAATATGATTTGTTCCTGAACATTTGTCACCATAAGCAACTGTAGTTTCTTCACCAACAAATAAAGATCCATAGTTAGTCAATCTCTCATGGAACCATTTTAAGTTTTCTGTTTGAACTTCTAAATGTTCTGGAGCATATTCATCACTAACTTTAACCATCTCTTCATCAGTGTCACAAAGAATTACTTCACCATAATCTCTCCATGCAGCATCAGCATTTTGTCTTGGTACTTCTGGAAGTTCAGCAATTAATTCTGGAACTCTTTTCATAACTTTTTCTGCAAGCTCTTTACTTGTTGTGTATAACCAGCATGGAGAATTGTAACCATGCTCAGCTTGACCTACTAAATCAACTGCAACAATTTCTGGATCTGCTTTTGCATCTGCAATTATTCCAATTTCAGTTGGACCAGCAAATAAATCTATACCAACTTTACCAAATAAAATTCTTTTTGCTTCAGCTACAAACTGATTACCAGGACCAACAATAATATCAGCAGGTGGATTATTAAATAATCCGTTGGTCATTGCAGCAATAGCTGGAACACCACCTAAATTTAATATTACATCCGCACCACAAAGGTCAGCTGTATAAACAATAGTAGGGTGAGCGCCCACACCTTCTTTTGGGGGGCTACAAGCAATAATATTTTTTACACCAGCAACTTTTGCGGTTGTTACACTCATCACAGCTGATGCAATGTGAGCATATCTTCCACCAGGGATATAGCAACCTGCAGTATTTACAGGAACTAGTTTTTGCCCAGCATATAATCCATCAGATAATTCAACCTCAAAATCTTGACCATAATTTTTTAATTGAGCTTCAGCGAATTTTCTCACACGATCATAAGAAAATTGAATATCATCTTTAGTTTTTTGATCTAAAGTTTTTTTAATTTCTTCAATTCTTTCTTTTGAAACAATAATATCACCATCATACTTATCAAATTTCTTTGTAAGATCTATACAACCCTGTTCTTTAGTATTTTCTAAATCTTTTAAGAGATCTTGTACGATCCCTGTTGTTTTGGTGTCATCTGTAGAAGATGTCTTTGGTGATTTTTTTAAATAAGTTATTGCCATTATTGTTCCTTTAAATTTTTAATGAAAGTGTTTTAGACAATTTAAAGATTATTGCAATGTAACTTTTAGTCTAAAGCTACAACTGCAGCTGCAATTGATGCTAATCTTGCTTGAGCTTCGTCCGACCTACTAGTGATTACTATAGGAACTTTACCACCAACAACAACTCCAGCAGCACATGCGCCACAAAAATAAATCATCATTTTTACTAATGAATTACCTGTTTCAACACTTGGTACTAATAATACGTCAGCATCACCGGCAACATTATTTTTAATTCCTTTTATTGCAGCAGATTTTTTTGAAATACAATTGTCAAATGCAAGTGGCCCAAAAACATCAGCTTTAATGTTTTCAAATTTTGCAAGTTTTGTAAGTTCAGCTGCTTCCATTGAACTCGGTACACTTTCAATAACTTCTTCTGTTGCAGATAAAATTGCTACTTTTGGTTTTTCAATTCCAATTCTTTTTGAAAAATCGACAACGTTTCTTAAAATATGTAATTTTGTT
Organism: Candidatus Pelagibacter sp.; assembly: GCF_052049935.1. Lineage (GTDB taxonomy): Bacteria > Pseudomonadota > Alphaproteobacteria > Pelagibacterales > Pelagibacteraceae > Pelagibacter. The sequence continues at coordinate 81,991 of NZ_JBNGZA010000009.1, forward strand.
TTCATATTAGGCAAAACATTCAAAGCACCATCAGTGATTATTAAAGGTTTGTCATCTTTATTTATTGTTAAGTGCCATATGTGACTTAGTCTTGTTTTACCGATTAAGCCATAATCTCTTTTTAAAACTTCTTTCATTAAAATATCAGTGTGAATATGACCTTTAACAATTATCCTCACTTTATTTTCGCTAGCAAGCTTAGCTGCAATGGCAGCTGTGTTATTTTCTACAGGCTCATCAATAATTTCATATTGTGAAATATCAAAAGTTAAATCTTCTGAACATTTTATAATTTCTTTTTTGTCACCAATAAAAACTGGTTCAATTAATTTTTCATTTACTGCATCTTGAACTGATAACATTGCAAGAGGCTTACCCGCATTAACAATTGCAGCTTTTACACCTTTTTTCTTAGCAGAGTGGTCCAACAAATTATGTGGACATAAAATTTCTTTATTCGAAAGCATGAAGGCTATTTATAAGTTATTTTTTATTTATATATAGTTTTTTTTAAGACCGCAAAAGTCTTATATCTTCAGCAATATTTGCTGGAATATTGATTTCTTTTTTTGAATTCATTTGAAATCTTTTAAATTTATTTTGACCAGGATATAAAATTTCTTTAACGCCTTTAATTTTAGGCAATCTTTTAATTGTTCTAATATTTTCTTTAATTCTTTTATTATAATCACCAACAAAAAGATTTGGTTTAAACACAAAAAATAAGTGACCAATATTTTGTGGACCTGAGAAATCATCAAAAGGATCTTTAACTTTACCAGCATGATTTCCACCAGTTAACACTCCACTTAAAATATCGACCATCCAAGCTAATCCTGATCCTCTAAAGCCTGCAATTGGTAACTGGACTCCCTTTAATGCTTTCTTAGCGTCAGTTGTAGGTTTACCTGAACTATCTAAAGCTACACCTTCTGGAATTTTTTGATTGTTTCTTGCAGCAACTCTTATTTTTCCTCTATTGATCATAGAGATAGATGTATCAAGAATAAAAGGAACTTTTGATCCAGTAGGAGTTCCAAAACAAATTGGATTTGTACCAAATAAACTTTTTAAAGCTCCATGAGGTGCTACAGCTGGAGGAGCATTAGTAAAAATCATAGTAACTAAATTTTGTTTTGTTGCTTGTTCAGCATAATAACCAGACAAACCATAGTGACCACTATTTCTAACTCCAACTAATCCAATACCTGTTTTTTTTGCATTTTTGATTGCAGTTTTAATTCCAATATCTGCTGCAACAAAACCAATGCTATCATCCGCATTAATTCTAGAGATTGATTGTGAAATATTTTTAGTCTTTATTTTAGGTTTTGGGTTAATAACTTTCTTTTTAATCCTATCACAATACATTTTAAGTCTTGATAACCCATGCCCATAAGCTCCAACTTGCTCAGCATTTATCAACGCATCTGCACAAATCTTTGCGTGTTCTGCACTTAATTTATGTTTGATAAAGATATCTTTTACTATTGATTTGATTTTGTTTGGCTTCATTCGCCTTTATTTCTTATTTTTTCTTCACAAAATTCTTTTGCTTCTTCAGCACTTTTAAATGTAACTTCTTTATCTAATTGGCTACCAGCAATACAGGCTTGAACAGCTCTTTTAAAGTTATGATCGCTAAAATTCATGATCACAACAACAGCAATGACTAAAAATATAAAGATAAGGATGTTTTTAACCATCAACCTTTACCACGCCAAGGAATGTATTTATCGATAAGTTTTCTTAAAGTTACATCAAACAAAAGACCAAGCATTCCCATTATAAATATTGTTATCCAAATTACTTCATATTGGAAATATTTCTTAGCAACGTTTTCAACAAAACCTATTCCAGTTGTTCCTGCTAAAAATTCAGCTGCAACTAACGTTCCCCAACACATTCCAACCGCAACTCTAATACCTGTTAATATTTCTGGTAATGAGTTTGGAAAAATTACATATCTTAAAATTTGTTTTTTAGAAGCACCTAAAGAGTGAGCTGCATGAATTTTTGATAACTGCGTACCAGAAGCACCAGCTCTTGCAGAAATGATCATAATAGATAGTGACACCATGAATAATAAAAATATTTTTCCAGAGTTATCAATTCCAAGAACTGAAATAATCAATGGTGCCCAAGCAAGTGGGGGAACTGGTCTGTAAAGTTCAATTAGTGGATCAAAGAAACCTTTGGCAAATCTATTTAGTCCCATAAACAATCCAAGTGGTACACCAATTATAATTCCAAAAACCAATCCAAGGAAAACCCTCATGAATGAATCCCATATATGTCCATATGGAACTGGAACTTTAAATAATTCAAAGTCACCTGTTACTATTTTTAATACTCCACCTTTAAAGTTTTGTTCTACTTTTCCATCTTTAGTATGAACAGGGTATTCACCTGGTAAAATGTCTGCAATCCAATCAGGAAGCAAGAAACCAATCATCTTACTCACATCAACCAATTCAATCCAAAGTAATGGTACATCTTTGTAACCAACACTTGGTTTTAACATTAGTACAAACTTATTGAATGTATCAGACGGTTTAGGTAACCATCTTCCAGTACCTTGTTCAGAACAATTGTCTCCACTTGCAACAATTGTACCTGTTGGGAATAAAAAGATATCAATAAATCTTAATCCACCTTGTTCAGTTTTTAAGGCATCATTAAATTCCATAATTGCACTTTGCATTTCATTTAATGTGTTAGGTGGATAGATACTTGCAAATTCAATTCTTCTTGCAATTTTCACTATATCTTTTGCATAAGTTGAGGCCAGTTCTTGACTGTCGCTTAAACTTTTTCTGTAAGCTTTTACATCATCTTTAATTTGTTTAATTGAGCTTTTAAATTGAGGATTGTGATTTCTTAATTTGAAAAATTTATCACTAATCAGCTTTAATTCCTTTGCTGCTGCATGAAACTTTAATCCTCTATCAGTTGCTGCAACTGTTGGAACTTCAATAGTATTTTCAATTGAGCCACTACCAGCATCTACTTTAACTAAACTCCAGCCACCTTGTTCTTCCACAGCTTTTAATCTAGTTGCTCTCTCAGAGTCTGTTTCAAATGGGTAATCTGGTTTTACAAAATTTGAAGTTAGAAACTTAATTTCTTCTGTAATTTCGTCTATTTGTCTCTTAGTATCTATCTCCATTAAGTCGTCATTAGTTAATAATGGAAGTAAATTGATTGTACTGTTAGCAAAGCCAATTAATTGATTTTTTTCTTGGTTATTTAAAAGAGTTGAATTTTGTATATCAATTGAAACTAGCTCAAGATTTTCATTTTCATTTTTAATTTGATATGTGCTTTTGAATTGTCTTTCAGTAATTGGAAATTGATATTTTAGACCAAGTAAAGAGTCGTTTACTTTAGCAACCTGACAAAGTTCATTTGCAGATTGAGGATAAAATCCTTTAGCAATATCCCATGAATAATAAAGCCAAGTTAAAAGTATTGCACTACTTCCAACAATTACCCAGTGAACACCCCCTTTAGCTCTTTCTGGATTACCAAATACCGCATCAACTTTTTCAGTTCTAATTAATTTTCTTCCATAAAGAATACATCCAATAATGGCGACAAAGATTAGAAATGTTACTATTTGAGTTAACACTTATTCCTCTCTCCCCATGATCTCTTCTTCCATATTCCAGATCATTGTAAGTATTTCTTCTCTTGTTTTAGAAAAGTCTTTGTCTTTCTTTATTTCTCTTAAATCTTCTTTCAAGCCTCTTGCTGCAAACGGTAAGTTATACTCTTTATGTATACGTCCAGGTCTAGGTGCCATTACATAAAGTCTTTCACCTAATAATAATGCTTCTTCAACAGAGTGAGTAATTAAGATAATTGTTTTACCTGTTTCTTTCCAAATTTTAAGTACAAGCGATTGCATCTTTTCTCTTGTTAATGCATCTAAGGCTCCTAATGGTTCATCCATTAAAATTAAATCAGGATCATTAATCAGACATCTTGCTAAAGCTACTCGTTGTTGCATACCACCTGACAATTGATAAGTAGGTGTATTACCAAATCCTTTTAAGCCAACAATCTCTAACCATTCATCAACTTTTTTTGCTGTTAGAGCTGTATCTTCTTTTTTCATTCTAAGACCAAAGTTTACATTTTCAGCAACTGTCAGCCATTCAAACAAAGCACCTTGTTGAAATACCATTCCTCTTTCAACACCAGGTCCATCAATCTCATTATTATTTAAAGTAATTTTTCCTGAAGTAGGTCTAATAAAACCTGCGGTAATATTTAATAAAGTTGTCTTACCACATCCAGAAGGACCAAGAACTGAAAGCAATTCACCTTTTTTTAAAGTGAAGTTAACATCTTTTAATGCATGAACCGTTTCGCCTTGAGGCGTTGTGAAAATCATATTTAAATTTTCAGAAACTAGATCACTCATAAAGCTAACTTTATATTCGAATTTTGATAAAAAAAATAGGCACCAATTATAAATTGGCGCCTATTTTAAATTTGTTTAATCTATAGATTAAAGAGGTAAGAAACTAGTATCTACGTTACCTCTAGGTGTCCCCATACCTTCTAGGAATTTATGAAGATTACCTTTAGTCATAGACTGAGCAGTTTCTTCTGCATTTAAAAATTTGAAGCCACTTAATGTATCTTTCATGTCTCCAACTTTCATTTCAGACTCTTTTGCCATTGCGTTAAGATCACTCTTACCAGCAGCATATCTAGCATTTGCTTCGTGAGTAACTTCGATGAAAGTTCTTACCATTCCTGGGTTTTCTTTCATGAATTTGTCAGTCACTGAAGTAATGTCGATACCTAAAATTCCAGCATCTCTAGCTTCTTGTACTGTTAATAATCTTGATCCAACTGCTGTTGCAGCTTTAATAGAGTTACCACCAAATAAACACGCCATTACAACGTCACCACTTACTAATGCAGCAGCACCCTCTTCAGGATCCATTTGAATGATGTCCATTTTATTTCTGTCAGCACCAACAACTTTCATACTTTCGTCAAATACGTACTCAGCCATTGTACCTAGTGGTACAGCAACTTTTTTACCTTCTAATTCTGAACCATTCGCTTTTGTAATACCAGAAGCATTAGATGTTACACAAGTAGTACCACCCATTCCGTATTCCATTGCAATATCAACAAGCTTAAGTGGAGCTTTTGATTTTACAGCGTTAATAAATGGAACTAAACCTTGAGAGTAAGAGATATCAATATCTCCTGCTAACATTGCGTCAGTCATAGCACCACCGTTTGAGAAGTTAGTCCATTTTACTGGCACACCAAGCGCTTTTTCAAACATTTTTTTATTCATGTCTTCTAAGTTTGGAGTTGGCCACTCTAAGAAGTAAGCAACTCTAACTTCGTTTGCTGCAGAATTAGCAACTGAAACTGAAAGGTTAAGAGCTACGAAACATCCAAGAATAAAACTAATTATTTTTTTCATTTATCCCTCTTTGTTGTTTTATAATTCCGCTACTTAAAATTAATTTCAACCAGAAGTAAAACAAAAAAGTAGCACCACAAAGTAGCACATGTGACAACTTAAGGTTGTATAACAAATTTATGGTTTTAGCGTTGTTTTTAGTCTACAGATTGATTGTTTCAACAAATTTATAAAACTAAAAAGAGAGAAAAAAAATATGAGTTCAGAAAATAAAACTGCGATACCTAATTCATTAAATGAACACTGGATGCCATTTACATCCAATAAGGATTTTAAAGAAAACCCAAGATTAATTGTTGAAGCAAAGGGTGTATATTTAAAGAACCATCAAGGTCAAACGCAAATAGATGCAAGTTCTGGATTATTTTGTAATCCTTTGGGACACGGTAGACCTGAAATCATTGAAGCGATAACTAATCAATTAAAAACTTTAGATTATTGCCAACCATTCCAACAAGGTTATGGAGGTTCATTTGAACTTGCAACAAGAATTGCAAAACATACACCAGGAAACTTAAATAGAATTTTTTATACAATTTGTGGATCTACAGCAGTTGAAACAGCTATTAAAATTTGTATCGCATACCACAGAGCAAAAGGCGACAGCCAAAGATTTAGATTTGTTGGAAGAGAAAGAGGTTACCACGGTATGAACATTGGTGCTACTTCTGTAGGCGGTATGGTTAACAATGTTAAAACATTTGCAAGTGTTTTAATGCCAGGTGTCGTTCACATGAGACACACACATTTACCTGAGCACAAATTTATTAGTGGTCAACCTGAAACAGGAGCTGAACTTGCGAATGATCTTGAGAGAATTTGCATGAACTTTGGTGCAGAAAATATTGCAGCATGTATTGTTGAGCCAATTGCAGGTTCAACTGGAACACTTGTTCCACCAAAAGGATACTTGCAAAGATTAAGAGAAATTTGTGATCAACATGGAATACTTTTAATTTTTGATGAAGTAATTACTGGATGGGGAAGAACGGGTTCACCATTTGCTTCGCATGAATATGGAGTTACTCCAGATTTAATAACAATGGCAAAAGCAACTACTAACGGAATTAGCCCATTAGGAGTTGTTGCATGTAAAGAAGAAATTTATGATGCAATCTTAGATGAAGCTCCAAAAGGTTCAGTTGAGTTATTCCACGGCTATACTTATTCTGGAATCCCAATTTCAGTTGCAGCTGGTTTAGCAGTGCAAGATATTTTTGAAAAAGATGATATCTTTAACAGAGCAAAAGAATTGGCGCCGTATTTCCAAAAAGGTTTAATGTCATTACAAGACATCGATGTAGTTGATAACATCAGAGGTTATGGAATGATGGGTGGAATAGATATTAAGATGGATAAAAAACCAGGTGCTGCAGGTTATACTTGTTTCAAACATTGTTATGAAGCAGGAGTTAACTTTAAAGCAACAGGTGACTGTTTAATTATTGCTCCAATGTTTATCTGTGAGAAAAAACATATTGATGAGATTATAGATAAACTAAGAACTGGAATTACTAATTATTCTAAAAGTAAAAAGAATTAATTTTTTCTAAATATGAAAATTGGAGTTCCTAAGGAAATCAAGCCTCAAGAAAATCGAATTGGTTTAACACCTGACAGTGTTAAAACATTAGTGTCGGAAGGGCATGAAGTTTTAGTTGAAAACAATGGTGGCTTTGAAGCTGGCTTTGAAAACGAACAGTACACAAGTGCTGGTGCGAAAATAGTTGATAAAGCAGAAGATATTTTTAACGATGCAGAAATCATTGTTAAAGTAAAAGAGCCACAAAAAGTTGAAGTAGACATGATTAGAGAAAATCAGATTGTCTATACTTATCTTCACTTAGCAGCCGCAAAAGAACTTACTGAAGGATTGATTAAATCCAAAAGTGTTAACATTGCTTATGAGACTGTAACGGATGACAATGGTAGATTGCCATTACTTGCACCCATGAGTGCAGTTGCAGGAAGAATGTCAGTTCAAGCTGGTGCTCATTGTTTGGAAAAAAATCAAAAAGGCAGAGGGCTTTTATTGGGTGGCGCTCCTGGTGTTACTGGTGGAACCGTTGTTATTTTAGGTGGCGGTGTCGTCGGTGAAAATGCTGCTGTTATCGCAACTGGCATGCAAGCTAAAGTTCATATAGTTGATAAATCTGAAGCAAGATTAAAACAATTAGTTGGAATGTTTGGCGATAAAATTATTCCAGAACAAAGTGATAAAATTGATTTGCCAAAATTAGTAGCAGAAGCTGATTTATTAATTGGTGGAGTTTTAATTCCAGGTGCAGAAGCTCCAAAATTAGTAACTAAAGACATGATTAAAAGTATGAAAAGAGGTTCAGTAATTGTTGATGTAGCAATTGATCAGGGCGGTTGTGTAGAGACAAGTAAACCAACAACTCATGGAGAACCTACTTATATTGTTGATGACGTAGTTCATTATTGTGTGGCTAATATGCCGGGTGGAGTTCCAAGAACTTCAACATTAGCACTAAATAATGCCACATTACCTTATCTAGTTAAATTGGCTAACAGTGGATATCAAAAAGCCTTAAGTGAAGATAAAAACTTTTTAGCTGGATTAAACGTGCATAAAGGAATGGTTACATATAAAGCAGTTGCGGACGTATTTGGTCATAACTTTGTAGATCCAGTAGAAGCTGTCAAAAATTAATAATGGAAAAGAATTACCCTTCGAGTGCTAAAGTAGTAGTAATAGGAGGAGGGGTCATTGGTTGTTCTGTTGCTTATCACTTAACTAAATTTGGTTGGAAAGATGTTGTTCTTTTAGAAAGAGATCAACTAACCTCAGGAACGACTTGGCATGCTGCTGGATTAGTCAGTCAGTTAGGTCCAACTGCAGCAGTAACTAAAATTAGAAAATATACTTTAGATCTTTATAAAAAATTAGAAAAAGAAGTTGATCATTCTGCAGGGTTAAGAATTAATGGTGCTTTATCAATTGCACAAACTGAAAGCAGATGGCAGGAGCTGCAAAGACAAGCAACAACAGCTCAGTTATATGATGTAGATATTCAAATATTGGATAAGGATCAAATGAAAAAAAATTATCCAATGATGTACACTGAAGATTTAAAAGGAGGTGTGTTAATGCCAGGTGATGGTGCTGCTGACCCAAGTGGTGTAACACATATGCTTGCAAAAGGCGCAAGACAAGGTGGTGCAAAGGTTTTTGAACAATCACCTGTTGAAAAAATTCTAACTAAGAATGGTAGAGTGCATGGAGTTAGAGTTAACGGTAAAGATATAGAGTGTGAATATGTGGTACTTGCAACTGGAATGTGGTCTAGACAAATTGGAGAAAAAATGGGAGTAAGCATTCCATTATATCCAGCAGAACATTTTTATGTAATTACTGAGCCGATTGAGAATTTATCACCTACGTTACCTGTTATTAGAGATTTTGATAGTAGTGTTTATGTTAAAGAAGATGCTGGGAAATTATTAATTGGAATATTTGAAGGTAAATCAATACCTGCATTTGATAAAACTAATAAAGTTCCTGAAGATTTTTCTTTTGGTGAATTTCCAGAAAACTTTGATCACTTTGAACCTTATTTAGAAGCATCGATGAAAAGATTTCCTGTCTTAGAACAAGCTGGAATAAGAAAGTTTTTTGCAGGACCAGAATCTTTTACACCTGATACAAATTCATTACTTGGAGAAGTTCCTGAAGTTAAAAACTTATTTGTAAGTTGTGGACTTAATAGTATTGGAATTGGAAGTGGTGGTGGAGTAGGTAAAGTTACTGCTGAATGGTTAATGACAGGTCATATCAATGAAGATATTTTTAATTATGACATTAAAAGATTTCAAAACTTTCATTCAGATCTTGGCTTTATTAAAGATAGAATTACTGAGTCTTTAGGAGATTTATATGGAATGCACTGGCCTTTTAAACAACATAAAACTTCAAGAAATGTAAAAACACTTCCTTATCATGATAATTTAAAAAGTTTTGGAGCATGTTTTGGTGTTTCAGCTGGTTATGAAAGACCAATGTGGTTTGCATTAGATGGAGAGAAAGCTGAATACGAATATAGTTATAATTATCAAAATTGGTATCCATCGGTTGAGTATGAAACAAATAATACAATTAAAAATGTAGGTCTTTATGATCTAACTCCTTTTTCAAAATTTGAAATTAAATCAGACAAAGCACATCAAGAATTACAAAAAATATGTACCTCAAATATCAAACATGAAGTCGGCAAATGTACTTATACTCATATGTTAAATCCAGATGGTGGAATTGAAACTGATTTAACAGTTGTGTGTGTAGATCAAAATCATTTTAGAATTATAAGTTCAGCAGCAACAAGAGAAAGAGATAAATTTCATATCAATAAACATTTATCTGAGGGTGTTGAACTGGTAGATGTTACTGATGATTATTGCGTGTTTGGAATATTTGGTCCAAAGAGTAGATCTTTATTACAAGGACTTACCAAAGACGATATTAGTCATGATAAATTTAAGTTTGCTACTTCTAAATATATTGAAATTGAGGGAATTAAAATCTGGACACAAAGATTATCTTATGTTGGTGAATTAGGTTTCGAATTATACGTTAAAACTGCTGATGCAAAAAAGATATATGAACTTCTGGTAGATAAAGGTAAAGACTTTAACTTATCTAATTGCGGTATGCATGCAATGGACACAATGAGAATGGAAAGTGGATTTTTGCACTGGGGGCATGATATTTCTCCAGAAGAAAACCAATATCAAGCAGGTTTAAATTTTACAATTAGCTATAAAAAAGATGTGGACTTCATTGGTAAAGAAGCACTCCTAAAGATTAAAGATCAAAAGGTAGATAGAAGATTTGCAATGTTTACTCTAAAAGATAACAAGCCGGGAGCACCATTATTACTTCATGATGAACCAATATATTTAGAAGATAAAATTATTGGTAGAACAACTTCAGGAAATTATTCATTTAACTTTAAAAAAAACTTAACTTTTGGATATATAAAAAATGACCACACTAATGAAGATCTACAACCTAAAAATCTATTTGTAGAAGTAGAAAAGAAAAAATATCCAATTGATTTAATTACAAAGCCTTTAAAACAAACTGATTTTAAAAATAATTAAGATTTATTTTTTAATAAATAAACAAATATAAATCCAGTTATATACATTATAAACGCATATGCTCCTGTTGGGATTGCATACAAAATATCTGTTCCAAATATTTGAGTAGATACAAAAATTGCTAAAGTTCCATTTTGAAGACCACATTCTAAAGCAATACATTTTTGTTGCTTTACTCCAGATGCAAAAGTTTTTGCAAGGTAATATGCAATAGCCATCATTGTTAAGTTTAAAATTAAAACAATTAATCCTGCTTGTACAATAAAATTAATTAAGTTTTCTCTTTCTTCATAAAATGCAGCCACAAAGAAAATTGCAAAAAATACCATGTTCAATTTGTTAAACATTTCAACTTTTGAGGCCACAAAGTTTTCAGCAAATTTTCTTATAATCATTCCAAGGAAAACAGGAACTGTTACAACCAAAAACATTTTCATAGCTATTCCAGTCATTGAAATATTTTGAGATATATTAGTAATTCCAAAAAGATCTGCAGATGTAAAAACAATTAATGGAACAGTAACTATACTAATCAAACTTATAATTGCTGTTAATGAAATTGATAAAGCAACATCACCATTAGCAAATCTTGTTAAAATATTTGATGTTACTCCTCCAGGAGCAGCAGCAATAATCATAACTCCAATTGCAATCTCAGGTGGAGTTCTTAAAACTAAAATTAAAATGTATGCAACTACTGGAAGTATTATTAATTGCGAAATAAGACCAACAAAAAAATCTTTAGGAGTTTTAAATACTCTTGTAAAATCCTCAAGCTTTAACCCTAATCCTAATCCAAGCATTATAAGCGCAAGAATGATAGGTGCTAATTTTGTAACAACTTCCATTTTTAAGTTATACTTTAATTTAACTTATTTCTTCAACTAAAATTAAATTCATTATTTTTGCAATAAAATCACTTTTTAATTTAAAATGCTTTTTTATAAGGGGAGATACTTTAAAAGGCGTAAAATCTGACAGGTAATATTGTTTTTTTTTATTCATCTTTACTAATTTTTCATTTTCAAGATATTTCATTTTTCTAATTACAGTTGCTCTTGGTATTTTTGTCATTTCAGAAATTGACATAATGTTTAATCCAGCACCAGAGTCTTTCAACAAAGTTTCCAAATACTCATCAAATACAATAGATTCAATTTCTTCCATCTTAGATTTATTTTTTTGATTATAAACTTGATTTAAACCTAATGTGCCCCAAATATATAATATATGTATATCCTCAAAAAATTTTTTCCAACTTATCATTAATGGCAATTGAAATTCATAAAACCACAACCAAGTTTTTGAAAACTCATTTTGTATTTTTGTTTTGACTTCTTCTTCAGATATAACTTTGTGAATTATCTTTTGTTTAAATAATAATTCAGACAATTTTGAAATATATTTTGAAGTAATTCGAATTTGATTTATTGGTTTTATTAGATTGTAATTAGATCTATTCAAAATAACTTTCTTTCCTTCTTTTCTAATTACTTTTGTTTTTTCAAGTTCTAAAACTTTTCTTCGCATTGTTTCTTTTGGAAGTTCAAACTCTTTTGCTAATTCAGAAATATTAAATTCACCTATTTGAATTTCATTACGAGCATAATATTCTTCATAATTATACTTAACACCATTTTGATCATAAAATCTTAAAGTGTTTCTCACTAAAGAGATTGCTACAAAGTATTTAACTAAATCATTAAATACCGAGTAATTTTGGTGAAGCCAATTCCACTGATGATAAATCCAGTCTGATGAAAAATAACTATAATTGTCTAACAAACAATTACAGACATCTTTACTTTGAACTCTCTTTGATATGTTGATGTCTTTTTTCATTAAGATTGATGAGTATGACCCAAAATGAACAGCCGTCAATCTAAATACGACCCATTTTGAACTTTAGCTTTATAGATAAAATTTTCGATAAATGTTCTCATTGGTAATGGCAAAAACATTTTTGAAAAAGAAAGTTGAGCAAGGTGTATCTGAAGAAGATTTAAATAATGAAGAGATAACACCAGATAGAGTAGATATAAACGTTCTTAAGTCTAGAATTAGAGCAGAAGAGAACAGGCACTTTAGAAGAAATCTTTACATATTTATCAGCTGCATGATTGTGATCGTTATTGCTGGTGTGTATGTGACGTATTTGTAGATTCAAAAAAATAGTTGTTTGAGTATTAAGTTCGTGATTAAATTTCATTATGAGAAATACAGAATTACAAACTGAAATGTCTTCTCAAGATAATCTATTAGAAAAAGATTTTAATACTACAAAAAAAGTTGATGTTAATGTTTTACTTAACAGAGTAAGAGCTGAAAAAAACAGTGAAGTTAAAAAAAACTTAATTATAACAGCTGGCGCGTTAGGAACACTTGCAGTAACTGGTATAATTGCAATTTTATAAGATTATTATAGACAATTAACATTTAATTTTAATTACAAACTAACTGTAATTATTTAACATTTCTTAAAATTTTCAATTCAGACTTGAATAAAAAAACCATCAACCATTTGGAGCGTTAGAATTATACGCCGAATTACTATAAACTGTAAAAGTGTTCAGATTCATTAAAATTATATTAATATTTTTTTTCTTACAAACTTTTGTACAGGCTGATCAAAAGAATTTAGATCAATTATTTCAAAAACTTAAAAGTGAAAATAACCAAAGTATTGCTCGAAGTATTGAAGATCAAATTTGGGAGTTGTGGACTACTCACAATTCAGACAATAGTTTAACTCAAATGATGAGTTATGGAACAATATTAATGAATAATAGAAATTATGATGAGGCAAATAGAATTTTTACGAAGATAATAAATGCAGATCCGCAATGGGCTGAAGGTTGGAATAAAAGAGCAACAGTATATTATTATCAAAAAAAATATAAACTTTCTCAAGCTGATATAAATAAAGTTATTGAATTAGAGAATAGACACTTTGGAGCTTTATCAGGACAGGGAATGGTTCAAATTAAATTAGATAATTTAGAAAAAGCACTAGATAGTTATAAAAAAGTTTTAGAAATTTATCCTTCTAACAAAGCAGCACAAACTTTAGTGGATGAAATTGAAAAGACTATTAAAGAAGAAACTATTTAATTTTTCCTAATTGTTTTTGTCTTAAGATAATAATTAGTCCACTGATCACAATCATTATAGCTCCCAAGTAAGTATAATATTCTGGCGTTTCATTAAAAAAGAAATAACCATACAGAATTCCCCAAAGTATAGCGGTATATCTAAAAGTTGAAGTAACAGAAACTAATGCAGCTTTAATTGTAGCAACTGAAAAAATGTAACCAAATGATAAAAAGAATGCAGATATAATTAAGATTATACTTTGCTCCAAATTAAATGAATAGATTTTATAAATTGATAAAAATCCAAAGAAAATTGTAACAACTAAACAAGTTATAAATGCTATTTGAAGACTATTATGTTCAGTTTTCATATTTTTTGTAACTAAATCTCTTATTGATAAAAATAATGCGGATAGAAGTGGGAATATAAAGTAGTAACCAAATTTTAATTCTCCAGGGTTAATTACAACAACTACACCTGCAAATCCCACTATTACTGCTGTCCATCTTTTCCATCTTACTTTTTCATTTAAAAATAATGCACCAAATGTTGTCATTATGATTGGTGCCAAACTTAATAAAATATAAACCATGGCAAATGGTAATTTTGCAACTCCTATAAAAAAACCAACAGCAGCTAAAGCTTCAAGAAATCCTCTTAATGTTAGTTTGCTAGATGAAAAGATTAATTTTGTATTAAATTGATTTTTAATACTTAAGAAAATTCCAATAAATATTAAACAACATATTCCTCTTAAAAAAATTATTTGATTTAAAACTGCAAGTTCATCAAAACTTTGATAGATATGTTTTACTAACGCATCATTGGTTGCGAATGAAAATTGAGCAATAATCATATATAAAATACCTAGCAATTCATTGTTCAATTTCATGATTTTAATTAAATAATACTGTAACTTACTAGAACACCGTAAAGATAATAAAGAAGAGATCCAGCTATCATTATTTTAACAATAGCAGACCAAAACCATCCATCTCTATTTGAAGCACTTCTCCAAAGACCTATCGTTACTATAATTGTATAGATAACAAGAATTAATATCTCTAATAAAATCGCTATTAGATATCCAAGTCCCATTCTTGAAAAGACTTCTTCAATAACTTTTGATTTTTCTTGAGAATAATCCAGTCCAGTTGTGTCTATAGAAGCTACACCAAAATAGATTGTAGCAATCATAATTGCACCAATTAATATTTGGTACAAAGTTCCATAGACCCAAAAGGTCATTGGTAAACTATATTCGCCTTTAGCTAGTTTTGATAAGAAGTTCATAAAATCAAACCTATAAATATTTTTATTTAAAAATCTACAAAATAAATTAATCATTAAGTTATGAAAGGTGTTCATTTAATTGGTCATGGTGGTTTTGAGAAGTTGGTATTTAAGTTGGATATACCAAAACCAGAACCTAAAGATGACGAGGTGTTAATTAAAGTTTCTGCAGCAGGAGTTAATAATACAGATATCAATACTAGAATAGGATGGTATTCTAAATCAGTTACAACAGACACTAATAATGGTGGTGAAAAGGGTTTTTCTTCATCTAATGACAAAGATGCTACTTGGTCTGGTAAAGCTTTAAAGTTTCCAAGAATTCAAGGTGCCGATATTTGTGGAAAAATAATTTCCGTTGGTAAAGATGTTGATCAATCAAGAGTAGGGGAAAGAGTAATAGTCAGATCAATGCAATCTGATCCAGAGAATTTATATAAAATTTCATCATACGTAATTGGTTCTGAAATTGATGGAGGATTTGCAGAATATGTTGCAGTAAGGTCTTCCGAAACCTTTAAAATAAATTCTGAATGGTCAGATGTGGAACTTGCATCTATTCCTTGTGCTTATTCTACAGCTGAAGGAATGCTGCATAGAGTTAATTTAAAAAAAGAAAAGGTATTAATAACGGGTGCATCTGGAGGCGTTGGTTCTGCAGCAATTCAATTAGCAAAAAGAAGAGGTGCTTTTGTAATAGCACAGTGTTCAAAATCTAAGTTTGAAGAGATTAAAAAAATTGGAGCGGATGAGGTAGTGGATAGGAGCGAGAATTTAATCAATAAGCTGGGTACAAACGAAATTGATGTAGTTGTAGACTTAGTTGTGGGAAGTAATTGGGAACAATTGTTGGATATTTTAATACCAGGTGGAAGATACGTTACAGCTGGAGCGATTGCAGGTCCAATTGTAAATTTAGATATAAGAACTCTATATCTCAAAGACTTAACTTTCTATGGTTGCACTTATCAACCTATAGAAGTTTTTAAAAATCTCATTAAATACATTGAAAATAATGAAATTAAACCTTTGATTGCTAAAACTTTTCCATTAGAAAAAATTATAGAAGCTCAAAAAGAATTTTTATCAAAAAAATTTGTAGGAAAGATAGTTTTAGAGTTATAATACTGAGATGGAACTTCTATTATTTTTAGGAATTGGTTTATTCATTGTGTATTATTTATTTAGACCTACTTCAAAAATTGAAGAAAAGAATTTTAAGTCTAAGAATAATTGGCGAGGTGGATTTTAATATTATTGGTATTTAGCTGCAGTAATAAATTCATTAAAACTTTCACACCAAATCACTACAGTATTAAATTTGCTTACATCAACATTTGAAGGAACATTTACTACAAAGTTTTCAAAACTTTTTACTTCAGCTACGTATTGTGCCATTTCTTTTATTGGCAAAAATTCATCTTCATGTTGAGTAAATTCACTGGTTAAATAAAGTTTATAATCAGGTCCAGGTGCTATTGAACCATTAACAGTAATCTTATTATCAGATATAGTTACTTTTGCTTCACCCCAATGAAAAGGATCACTTCCCCTCAAATCTCTGATAAACTCTGCTTGATAAAGTGATTTTTGTTCATATTCATTTATTTTACTTATTTCAATTGATTTTGGAGCTGTTAGGATTGGAAGAAAATATACACCTAAGCCAAAACCAACTGCTAGAACAAAAGTATGCGTGAATAGAAGTAAAATAATTTTTTTCATAATTGGCTCTTTTAATCATTTTTTTTAATAAATCACTTAAAATTGTTATATTATTAATTAAAAATATTTCTGATTTATGAAAAAAATTTTATTTATCCTAGTTTTTTTAACTTTATCGTCAAATTCTAATTCAGAATCTTTAGGAAAAAATAAAACTATTAATGATTACCTTGATAACGGATATCAAGTGCAATCAATATCTATATTAGATAAAGATAAATTATTATATAATCTCATCATGGAAAAATCAGAAGAAAAAATTTTTGAACCAAAGATAATCGGATGTATCTATAACTTAAATACACAAATTTCAGATTGTTTTAAGCCTTAGAAGATAATGCTTCAACTAAATACTAAAAAAAATATTCCGTTAAATGTTCCAGAGAATATTGATGAAGATGAAACTTTAAGATTTAAAGTTTCAGAAGTACATAAAGCTTTAGAATATTATAATGAACATGGTTATGTAATATTTTCTAAGTGTATTGATCAAAATGATTGTGATCATATTTTGAGCTTGTGGAATAAATTGATTAAAACATACAAAGGTAAAATTTATAGACAAACCACTGGAAAAGCTGAAAAAAACATATTTAATGACAGCAATTGGGTGATGAATCCAGTATTAAATTTACAAAGTTTAAATCCAAAAAAATTTGGAGACTTGAGACAGGCGTCTGAACATAAAATTTTTAATAATAAAAATTTATGTGGAATATTAAATAATTTTTTTTCTGATAAACCTAAAATAATACAATCAATGTTTTTTGAAGGAAATTCATTCACTCAAGAACATCAAGATACCTATTATTTAGACTCAGAAAATGTTGGAAATCTTACAGCTGCCTGGATAGCGCTGGAAGAAATTAAAGCAAATGCTGGTAGGTTTTTTGTATGTTCTAAAAGTCATAGAATTAATATTAAAGAACTGAAATATTATAATCAGATTTTATCCAATCATGATTTGTATGTTGATGAAATAATCTCAATTTGTAGAAAAAATGGCTTTGAGTTTAAAGCACCCTTTTTAGACAAAGGAGATGTTTTACTTTGGAATTCAAAAACCTTACATGGATCGTTAAATTCAAACTCAACAACAAATAGCAGGGCATCTATTACTCTACATTCAATACCATCTAAAGAAAGGCACCTTCAGTGGCATTCAAGATTTGTTGATATGAAATTGGATGATTTAGGAAATAGCTTGATTTATAGAAGAAAAGATCAAAATATATTTATCAATAAATTTGTTTTGTTTATTGAGAGTTATGTTCCTTGGTTTTTTTATTATCTAAAAAAAATTATCACTAAAATAGTTTTCAAACAAAATCATTATTAATATTGGTTTTGACAATCTTTATTTTGTATTTCTGTGGATATATTTTTGTATATAAA
>NZ_JBNGZA010000010.1:0-57694 GCF_052049935.1 Candidatus Pelagibacter sp.
ATATTTATCTCATTTTTAAAGTTTAATAAATAATTTTCAATTTTTGTGTTTATAACATTAAATGCTATAGCATCATAAATTTTATTTGTATTATCTTTTAATAAACAAAAAATATGATTCTTGTTGATTATTTTGGGTTTATAAATTCTTAAATTTTCAATAAGAAATATAGGATTTTCATTTGAATTACCAAATGGAGCTAATTTATAAATATCATTTACAAATTCTAAATTAATTGCTGAAGATGAGATTTTCGAAACATACTTTTTTGTAATACCCAAATTTGAAATTTTAATGTCACTTAAAAATTTTTTAAAATTATTAAAATCATTTTTTTTCAATGAAAAACCAGCAGCCATTTGATGACCTCCACCTTTGAGTAATATTCTATTTGAAACTCCAATGTTAATGATTGAGCCTATATTTATTTTAGAAATTGATCTGGCTGAACCTTTTAATATATCTCCAGATTGAGTAATAACAATAGTTGTCTTGTTGAATTTTTCAAGAAATCGAGTTGCAATTATACCAATTAGACCCTCTGGTATGCCAATATCTTTTATTATCAAGAAATTATTCTTGATATGAATTAAATCATTTTCATTAATCTTATTAATAATTTTCTTTTCAATATCTTTTCTTTTATTATTTAGTTGAATTAAAATATCTGAGATTTTTTTAATTTCTGTTTTATTTGAAGAAGTAATTAAATTAACAGGCAAATTAGATTTATTTAATCTTCCTCCTGAATTAAGAATTGGTCCTATCAAATATCCAAAATCATCATATTCAAAGTTATTTTTTTTTTTTATTTTAGTTAATAAATAATTAATAAAATATGAATCTTTGTAATTATATTCTTTAAATGCTTTAATTATGATATTTTTATTTAGATCTCTCAAAGGCATAACATCACAGATTGTGGCTAAAGCAGTTAAGAATAGATCTAATTTTGTTGAAATATTTAAATCTAATTCTTTTTTTAATATATCAATTAAAAAATAGACTAATGCACTAGCACATAGATTAATCTGATTATAATTTTCAGTATTTTTTTTTGGATTTATTAAAACTGTACTTTTCGGAAAAGGTTTTGATATTTCATGATGATCAATAATAATCGATTTTATTTTTAGTTCATTCAAATAATTTATTGCATTATGTGATTTAGATCCAGAGTCTACAATTATAACTAAATCAGTTAATCTATTCTTAAGTTTTTGTAACAAATTTTCAGAGAGTCCATAACCATCAGAAGTTCTATCAGGGATATAAAAATCATATGAATGATTAATATGTTGAAACAATTTTATTAACATTGATGTTGAAACAGAACCATCAACATCATAATCACCTATAATAAGTATTTTTTTTTTATTTTTGATATAATCAAGAATTAACTTTTTTGATTTGATAAAGTCTGGATCATTAATAAAAGGATTTTTGAAATTAATAGTATTATTTAATGAATAAATTTCTTCTTGGTTATAATCTCTATTAATTAAAAGTTTTGATATATTTTCACTAAATTTAAAATCTTGTTTTATCTTTTGAACTAATCTCTTATTAACTTCAGTTTCTTCCCATGAATTTCCATTAACAGAAATCATTAAATATCATATGTTTTTGATATATTTTTCTTAAAATTTGATTTTTTGTGAGTAACTAAGGTCTCAGATATAAAAGTATTACCATTTACACTTATACCATTTACTAAATCTCCTGAGGTAATACCTGTGGCACAAAAAATTGAGTCTCCCGAAACAATTTCATTTAATGAATATTTTTTTTCTAAATCATTTATACCCATATTTTTCGCTCTTTTTTTGTCTTCATAATTATCAAAAATAAATCTTCCTTGAAAAAAACAACAAAATGTATCCAGAGCTGATGCTGCTAAAACTCCTTCTGGACCACCACCTATTCCCAAAAAAAGATCAACATTAAAATCTTCTTTAGTAACTAGTAGAGCACCAGCTACATCACCATCGGTTATTAATTTAGTTTTTGCTCCTGAATTATGAATTTCATTGATAATTTTTTTATGTCTTGGTCTATCCAATATACAAACAACTAAATCTTCTATGTTTTTATTTTTATATTGAGCAAGGTTATCTAAATTTGTCCTTGTATTAAAATCTAAATCAATGACATTTGTCTGATTTATATTAGCAGCAATTTTATCCATATATGTTTCCGGTGCATGAAAGAGATTTCCTTTTTCAGCTATAGCTATAACAGATAGTGCTCCTGGTAAATTTTTTGCAGCAAAATTTGTACCCTCAACAGGATCAACTGCAATATCAAAATCTGGACCTTTTTTTGTTCCTAGAATTTCGCCAATATAAAGCATTGGTGCTTCATCAAGTTCACCTTCACCAATAACAACTTTTCCATTCATATCAAGCATATTTAATTCTCTTCTCATTGCATCAACAGCAGCTTTATCTGCGGCTATTTTATCATTCTTTCCTACTAATAAGGATGAAGCATATGCTGCTTTAGATGAAACTTTTATTATTTGATCAATATATTTCTTATCTATGGTCATTAAATTTCCTGAGGTACTTCAGTTGCTTGTATCTTATTTTCAAATTCTCTTAATCTTTTGTATACACTTGCTAATTCAATAATTGTTGGCCATGCTTTTAATATGTATTGCATAGATCCCTCTACTCTTCCAAATGCTCTTATAATTTGCTGCATAACACCTAATGTTACGGCTCCAGCAACGATTGCTGGTGCTAAAAAAACATAAGCTGACAAAACATTGGCTTGTAAATAAGCAATTCTGCCAATATTAAAATATAAATATCTTATATAACTTAAGAAATGGATATTTCTTACATCATCGAATAATTCATCAATTGATTTTGGTCTTATAGAGCCATCATCTTCAGCAATAACTAAAATTTTTCTATATGCAGCTTCTTTTTTTTGTAGATCATATTCAACACCTACTAATCTTAAAATTAGTCCTAACAAAATTAAAAAAATTGTTCCACCTACTGACCAAATCAAAGCGCCGACAATTAATCCATAATCCCAATCACCAAAGAAGAAAATTGGTATTCCAATACTTAATCCAAAAAGTATAGGCATGAATTCAATTAATATCATTAAAGCTTCAATTAAACTTGTACCTAATGACTCCATTATTCTTGAAAATTTAATCGTGTCTTCTTGAACTCTTTGTGCTGCACCTTCAATTTTTCGAGCTTTATCATAAACGCTATGATACCACTCAACCATAGCTGTTCTCCACCTGAATAAATAATGAGATGTAAAAAAACTTACAAGGACTGCAACGCCAACATACATTGCTGCTAATGTGATGAATGACAATAGACTTGCCCAATATTCGTCAATTGTTATTGAATTTGGAGCTGATAAAGCTTTTTGGATCATGTCGTAAAATTGTCCAAACCACTCATTTATTTTTACATCTATTTTAACTTGAATCCACAAAGAAGATAAAATTATAAAAGAACCAATCCAAGACCAAAAAAACCAACTTCTTTGAGTAAAAAATCTGAACATTTATTATTTTAAAAAATTATCTGCGTATGATTTTTTTACAGTTTTTCTTTTTCTAGGTTCTATTATTTCAGCATCAATTTTATTTTTTTTTGCGTATTCAACAGCTAATTCTTTTGAGGAAAATTCTAATTTTAATTCAGTAAATGTATCATCAGAACTTTCCCAACCCATAAGAGGGTTTTCTGTTGGATTATTAGTTTCAAATTCTAATATCCATTTGTTTGTTTTTCCCAAACCTGACTGCATTGGATTTTTATTTGGAATGTAAATTTTAGCTTTTTTCATAAGAATGGTCGGAGTGGCAGGATTCGAACCTGCGACCCTCTGGTCCCAAACCAGATGCGCTACCAGGCTGCGCTACACTCCGAGCAAATAACTAATACAGTACTTATTATAATTTTCAACGTATAAAGATAATCAAAATAAGGACATTTTAAACATTTCTGCTATATAAATCCTATGATTATTAGCTGTGAAAATTGTAATAAAAACTTTGATGTAGATTCTGCTCTTATACCTGGAAATGGACGATTGTTACAATGTAGTGCTTGTGATCATAAATGGTTTTACAAAATTTCAAAGTTTTCAGATTTAGAATTATCAGATAATCAAAAAACTGAAGAAATTACGGAAAATTTACCAAATGAGAATGAAGAATTAGAAGTACAAAACAAGAAAAATCAAAAAAACTTTAGTGGTATTCTTTTTAAAATTTTTGGTTATTTTATAGTTTTTATAATAACAATTATTGCTGTAATTATTATTTTGGATACATTTAAATCACCTTTAAGTAATATATTTCCAAAGTTAGAATTATTTTTATTTAATTTGATAGAAACATTGAAAGATATTAAATTTTTTATTAAAGATCTAATTTCTTAAATTATGATTAATTATATTTCAAAGCCCTTTAAATGGTTTTTTAAATTAGAAGCTGCAAGTGGTCTTATATTACTTATAGCTGCTATTTTAGCTCTTATAATTAGCAATAGTAATTTTAGTAATCTATATTTTCACTCATTAGAAAAATACTTGTTTATTGGAATAAATGAATTTGGACTGAAACTTTCTGTTCATCATTGGATTAATGATGCTTTAATGGCAATATTCTTTTTTTTTGTAACATTGGAAATAAAAAGAGAATTTTTACAAGGTGAGCTATCAAATTTAAAACAAGCTTTACTTCCAATTATTGCTGCAGTTGGTGGAATGGTGATACCAGCTTTATTTTATGTTGTAATTAACTACGGTAATGCTGAAACAATCAATGGATGGGCAATTCCTTCAGCAACAGATATAGCATTTTCTTTGGGTATTCTATCCTTACTTGGTTCAAGAGTACCAATATCTTTAAAAGTTTTTTTAACAGCCCTTGCTATAATTGATGATCTAGGAGCAATTTTAATCATTGCTTTCTTTTACTCTGGTGATTTGAGTATAACGAATTTAGGTTTAATATTATTATCATTTATTGTTTTATTGATATTAAATAAATTTTCAGTCAAAATATTTACACCCTATTTGATTGTTGGATTATTTATGTGGTACTTTACATACAAATCAGGTGTACATGCAACAATTGCGGGAGTTTTATTAGCAATTACCATTCCACATAGAATTAAAGATAAAGATTTTTCATTACTTGTAAAAATAGAACATGCAATTTCACCATATGTTGCGTTTATTATTATGCCAATATTTGCATTTGCAAACGCAGGTGTAAGTTTAAGTGGATTAACATTCAATACATTATTAAATCCTGTTCCATTAGGAATATTGCTTGGTTTATTTTTTGGTAAACAAATAGGTGTTCTATTATTTTCTTATCTATCAATTAAATTTAAATTTGCAGAGATGCCAAATAATTCAAATTGGTTAAGTGTTTATGGTGTTTCAATATTAACTGGTATTGGTTTTACTATGAGTTTATTTGTTGGTAATTTAGCATTTGTAGATAATCTTCAGTATATAGACGGAGTTAAGATAGGTGTTTTATCTGGTTCTTTATTATCTACAGTATTTGGGTATCTGATATTATTAATTTCATCAAAGAAAAGATGAAATTATTAAAATTAACTTTATTTATAACAATATTAATGTTTACATTTTTATCAAAATCAAATGCAAAATATGAAAAAATTTTTTATGATTTTGAAATTAAATCTATTACAGGTGAGAATATTAAGTTGTCAGATTATAAAGACAAAACTGTGTTGCTAGTAAATGTTGCAAGTAACTGTGGTTTCACAAAACAATATACAGAATTACAAAATTTATACGAAAAATATAAGGATCAAAATTTTATAGTTTTAGGTGTTCCCTCAAATCAATTTGGAGGTCAAGAGCCTGGATCAAATAAAGAAATAAAAGAATTTTGTGAAACAAATTTTAATATTACTTTTCCTATGACAGAAAAAGTTAATGTTAAGGGTGATGATGCGCATCCTATTTATAAATGGGCAAAAGAAAATTTTGGAAATTCATCTGTTCCAAAATGGAATTTCCATAAAATCATAATAAATAATGAAGGTAAAATTGAAGAAGCTTATGGTTCATTTACAAAACCATTATCTTCAAAAATTATAACTGTTTTAGAAAAGATTTTATAAATTCAAAGTCATTCCATCATAGGCAGGAATTATTTTTTTTGGTAAATTGTTTAATAATTCTTCATAATCAAGATCAGAATGAAGATTTGTTAAAATCGTTTTTTTTGGTTTAAAAATTTTTATTAATTCTAATACTTTTTCTAAATTTAGATGTGATGGATGGTATCTATACCAAAGACAATCAATGACCAAATATTTTAAATTTTTAAAATATTTAAAATGCTTTTTTTCAATATTACTTACATCACTTATGTATGCTAATTTTTTATTAAATATATAACAAATGCTTTTAACTTTTCCATGTGGAACAGGAAATGAATTTATTTTTATAGTTTTTTGTTTATCCTTTAACTTCATAATATTTTTAGTTTTATTTAGCTGAATTATTGCAGGATATTCTTTACTGAAAGATTTAAAGCAATAACTAAAAGATTTTTTAAGATATTTTGTTGTGGCATTATCAGCAAAAGCTGGAATAGTTTTTTTATTTCTAATATAGAAAACTCTTAAATCATTTATTCCATGTGTTTGATCAGCGTGCATATGTGAAAATAATACATAGTCTATATTGTTAATCTTATTTTTAATTAATTGTTGTCTCAAATCTGGTGAAGTATCAATTAAGATATTTTTATTAGCGGTTTTTAATAAAGCTGAACATCTAGTTCTATAATTTTTTTTATTATTGGGGTTGCATTTACCAAAATTACCATCAGCTCTGGGCACACCCATTGAACTGCCGCAACCTAATATTATGAATTTCATGAAAAATTAAATAATCTATTAAAATTTTTTGTAGTTTCAGAAACTAATTTTTCAAAATCTATTTCTTTTATTTCACTAAGTTTAATAGCGGTATGTTTAATGAATGATGGTTCGTTTTTTTTTCCTCTATTTGGTATTGGTGCCAAGAAAGGACTATCAGTTTCAATAAGTGTTTTTTCAATTGGTATATACTTAAATGTATCCTGCAAATCTTTTGAATTTTTAAATGTTATTATTCCACTTGCTGAAAAAAAAGATCCAAGTTCCAGTAATTTTTTTGCAAAATCTAAACTACCTGTGAAACAATGCATTAAAAGTTTAGGATTTTGATTTCTATAACTTTTTAAAATTTCAAAAGTTCTAATTTCAGCATCTCTTGAATGAATTATTATAGGTAAATTTAATTCTATAGCAGCCTCAATATGGTTTACAAAACTAGTTTCTTGATTTTTTTCATTTGAGTTTTTATAGAAAAAATCTAAGCCAGTTTCCCCTATTCCAATTATTCTTTTATAGGGTATTGAATTTTGAATAATTAATTTTTTTGTTAATTGGTCATTATTGGTTTCATGAGGATGAATACCAAAGCTACCATAAATTATTTCATCTTTTTGGATAAGTTTTTTAACATTTTGAAAGCTCTTTAAAGAAGTACTGATAGTAAGTAATTTTGTAATACCAACATCTTTTGATCTTTGAATTACTGCTTCTAGATTATTAAATAACGGTTCATGATCTAGGTGGCAGTGAGAATCAATCATTTTCTTTTTCTATTTTTTTAAACAAAATTCCTACTTTATTTAATTTGTTTCCCTGTTTTAAATAGATATGGTTACTAATAGAAGATAAATTAATATCACTTTCTTTCAGATTAAAAATTTCTAAAGCTTTCAATGAAGAAGATGGAATTATTGGATATAATAAATAAGTTATTTTTCTTACAATTTCTAGAGTAGTATAAACAATAGTATTTAATCTTTTTTTATCATCTTTTTTTTTCCATGGTTCTTGGTCATTGAAATATTTATTTGCATCAAATAAGCAGTTTACAATAAAATTAATGTAAAAATTAATATCTTGGTTGTCAATTTTTTCTCTAATAGTTTGTAAATTTTTTTCATAATTTTCTAAAATATTTTTATCATCTTTAATAAATTCTATATCTTGAGGAATTTTTTCATCACAATTTTTTGAAGCGAACGCAGTTACACGTTGACATAAATTACCATAATTATTTGCTAAGTCGCTATTTATACAATCTTCAAGTCTTTCTTGAGATATATTTCCATCATTACCAAAAGAAACTTCTTTAATTAAATAATATCTAAGAGGATCCAAACCGTAATTATCAATTATTTCTAAAGGGTCTAAAATATTTCCTTTTGATTTTGACATTTTTACATTGTCAGAAAGTATCCATCCATGACCATATACTTTTTTTGGTAAAGGTAGATTAGCAGCCATTAAAAATGCAGGCCAATATATAGCATGAAACCTTAAAATATCTTTTCCTATTAAGTGAATTGTTGCTGGCCAAAATTCTTTATAGAGATCATTATTTTTATCAGGATAATTGAGAGCGCTTATGTAATTTGTTAGAGCATCTAGCCATACATATATAATATGTTCATTATTATTAGGGACTTTTATACCCCAAGAAAAACTTTTTCTACTAACTGATAAATCTTTAAGTCCGCTCTTAACAAAACTTATAACTTCATTTTTCCTAGATTCAGGAGATATGAAATTAGGATTTTTTTCATAGTAATCAAGAAGAGAATTTTGCCATTTTGATAATTTAAAAAAAAATGACTCCTCTTCAATCCATTCAACTTTAGATTTGGAAGATTTTGCAATTTTTTCTCCATCTAATTCTTCAATTTCATCCTCATTATAGTAAGCTTCGTCAGATACAGAATACCAACCAGAATATTTAGACAAATATATATCTCCTGATTTTTCGAGTTCACTCCATAAATGTTGAACAGATTTTTTATGACGATCTTCTGTAGTTCTAATAAAATCTGTGTTGGTTAGATTTAACTTAGATGACAAATTTCTAAATGTTTCACTAATCTCATCACAAAATAATAATGGTTCAATATTTTTTTTTTCTGCTGAACGCTGGATTTTTAATCCATGTTCATCAGTACCAGTTAAAAAATGTACATTAAAGCCATCAATTCTTTTGAACCTGGCGAAAAAATCAGCAATAATACTTGAATAAGCATGCCCCATATGTGGTTTAGCCGAAGGATAATATATTGGTGTGGTTATATAGAAATTTTTATTCATTAATTTAAATTTTGATGCAATCTAAGAAAAATACTTTCAGTATCAAGATTAAATTTTGACATATTATTTACAGATCTAATATGATCATCAAAATTGCGGTAATTTAGGTCCGAAGGTTCTTTTTTTAAGTAATATAACTCAATAAAGTCGTAAATTAATTTATTCAAAATTTTGTCCTTTTTATAAATTTTATTTTCAACGATAATTTTAACTAAGTCTTTTAAGCTTAAATCTAATAAATCAAGTTTATTAGTATTTGAAAATTCAAAAATTGAAAGATAATCGCTTATTGTAAAATAATGACAAATTAAATCTTCAGAAATTAGTTCATTAATTTCTAATTTTGTAATTTGAGAAAAAATTTTTTTAATAGTTTCAAAATTAAAACTTATATTAAAAGTTAAACATCTTGATTTGATTGTTGATAATATTTTTGAGGAATTATTTATCAATATAAAATAAATTCCATTATTAGGTTCTTCTAAAATTTTTAATAAAGCATTGCTGGAATTAAGGTTTAGATATTCAATATCATCGATTATTACAAATCTTGGTTTGTTATTAAATGAAGATTTATTGCAGAAATCAATTAGTTCTCTAATTTGATCTATTTCAATATTTTTTTTATCTTCCTTTGGTTTAATTAAAAAAAAATTTGGTGATGATTTATTAATGATAAGTTTAAAGGATTTATTATTAGAATTTATAAGATAATTAATATCATCATATCTATCCTCTTCATCATTTGATAAAATAAAATTTATAAAATGATTAGCAAATGTGCATTTACCTATTCCTTTTTTTCCATTTAAAAGTATTTTATTTGGTAATTTATTTTTTATGTATAAATTTTTTAATTCCTCAAAATAATTTTCATATCCATATAATTGTAATTGTTTAAAAGGATCTGAATTCATTATATAATTTTATTTATCATTTTTATTATTGTTTCTTTATTGAGTTTAAAATCTAGATTTGAGTCAATTAATGAATATTTCTTTTTATTTTTTTTTGCAATTTTAATAAATCCATCTTGAACTTTCTTATAAAATCTAAAATTAAATTTATCGTATCTATTTAATTTTTTTCTTTGTTTTAATCTTAATTGTAAGTTTTTTTTATTCACTAAATGCAAAAAGGTGAAATCAACTTTAATATCTTTGAGCAAATAATTATTAATAAAATTTATAATTTTCAGTTTTACACCCATACCATAATGTTGATATGCAATTGTTGAGTCAGTAAACCTATCTAATAAAATAATTTTTTTTTTGTAGTGTTTTTTTAATAAAGAAATATTTTCACTTCTAGCTGCTAAATATAATAATAAATCTGTTGTATTGTTAAATGTAGATTTGTTGTCTAAAATTAACTTTCTTATTCTTTCTGAATTTTTTGATCCACCTGGCTCTCTAATTTTAATGAATTTTTTGTTATTTTTTTTTAAATATTTCTCTACGTTTTTTATATGAGAAGTTTTGCCGGATCCTTCTATACCTTCAAAAACAATAATTGGTTTATTAGACATCACCCCAAATTAAATAATTTAAGGATCTCAACAATCTTGAAAACATATTAAGTTTTTTTACATCTTGAAGTGCAAAAAGATCATATTCTCCAATAATTTCATTTTCATACACAACTTTCAGTTTTGCAAGTACATCATCTTTGTTAATTGGAGCTTCAATTGGACCTTCATAATTGACGCTTATCTTCAAATTTTTTTTTCTGGCTTTTTTTATAGTCTTATAAATATCTTTCTTGGTATAAACTTTAACATTATTTTGTTTACCTAACCAAACATCAACTTCTGCTATGGGTGCTTGAGAATCAGCTATTTTCACAAGATCAAAATTTGTTAAACCATAAGTTAGAATTTTAGTACTTTCTCTAGATCTTGCATTTTTAGAATTAAATCCACTACCAACAGCTATTAATCTTCTTCCATTACGCATTATAGAAGAAGCTAAGGAGTATTTTTCAACTGCTAAATAACCGGTTTTAATACCATCAGCACCTAAATTTTTATAAAGTAATGGATTTCTATTACCTTGTGTTATTGGATCGCCCCCTGTCCTATCCCATGTAAATTCTTTTTCAGCAAAGTATTTGTAAAATTTAGGATGTTCTTTAATTAGATAATTAGACATAAGTAATATGTCTCTAACTGTAGAATAATTATTTGGGTCATTTATACCTGAAGAATTAGAGAAATTAGTATTTTCCATTCCAATTTCTTGTGCTTTAGCAGTCATTAAGATTGCAAATTCTTCTTCTGTGCCCGCTATACCTTCCGCTAAAGCTATACACGCATCATTTCCTGATGCAACTATGATACCTCTCAATAAGTCTTCAACCGAAACTTCATCTCCGACCATTATAAACATTGATGAATAACCTGCTGTTGACAATCTCCAAGCTTTTTCTGAAACAATAAAATTATCATCAAGACTTAAATCACCAGATTTAATTAAATCAAAAGCAACAATAGCAGTCATAATCTTTGTCATTGAAGCCGGATAAATTGATGCATCTGCATTCTTTTCGTATAAAATTTCACCTGAAAAATAATCTTGCAAAATTGCAGTTCTAGCATTTATCTCAAAATTAGCTGAGGCACTAGAGATAAAGCTTTTTAAAATAAAAATAATAAATAAAAATTTTTTAATCATTTCTTAATATTTCTAAGTTATCAAAATTTAATACTGTCGCTTTATTATATGAATCTTCTAAGGTTTTTATATCATTATATGGACCTAATATAACTCTAAAATTAGTTTCTGATAATTTGATAATTTTATATTTCTTAATTTTTGTCTCTTCTTTTATTCTATTGAGCATTTGTTCTGCAGATTTTCTGTAATAAAAATCTGCAATCTTTACAGAGTACGTAATATCTTTAGTCTTTTTATCTTTTTTGTTAGTTTTATTTTCATTTAAATCATTGATTATTATGCCATCAACTGGTGCTTTTTCTGCAACATTTTTTTCTTCTTCAAAGGTTTTTGATTTTTTTGCTATAAATGATGTCTCATTATTAATTAGCTGTATTTCTATATACGGTTCATTAATTGAAATTTCTAAGTCTTGTGAAATTCGTTCTGTAATAACTGAATTATAGAATATGGGAAATTCTGCACTATTTGATTTTACTTTTGCAATTGTACTTTTTCCATTTAGTAAATTGGTTAATTTTACACTAGAGTTTTTTTTTAAATGTTTACTAAATATAAGGTGGGATCTGTTATCAATTTTTTTAGAAATTATTTTTTTCTTAAATAAATCTTCATTATAAATCATTGTAAAACCTTTATTAGAATATTGATCTTCAATAGATGTTATATTCTTATTATTTTTCTGAATAGTAGTTGTACAATTTGTAATAAAGATGAGAGTTAAAATTAATAATATTTTTTTACAGTTCATTTTTAAATTTATCCTTTAATGTGCAAACTGCTAAACCAAATCTTAAAGATCTATTCCATTTTAATATTACTTCGTAATTATTAAAAACTATATAGGCTGGTTTCAAAGTTTCAGCATTATCAACGATATCTTTGTCAGGTGTTATAATCCCAACTAAAATATTTTGATTTAATTCCAATGGATAAAAATCTTGTTTAATATATTTTTTAAATGATTTGAGTTTTTTTTTATTTTTAATTTTTCTCGCTGAAGTGTTTAAATATTTTGTGGGTATATTATCTTTTAGTTCTATTTTTTTATAACAAGGTTCATTTTTCTTCCATCCAATTTTTGATAAATAATTTGCAGCAGATGCAAAAGCATCAATATTATTTTTTAAATTTACATTTTGGTCATTATTATAATCTATTGCATAATTATTTATTGTGCTTGGCATAAACTGAAAAAAACCAAAAGCTCCAGCCCAAGAACCATATAACGATTTATAATCAACTTTATTTGACTCTATTAGTTTCAACAAAGTTATTAATTCATCAGTAAAAAACTCAGATCTTCTTTTATCAAAACTTAATGTTGCTAAAGATGATAAGATATCCATTTTACCAACATAAGTTCCAAAATTGGTTTCAATCCCCATTAGCGCTAGCATCAACTCTTTTTCGACTTTAAATTCTTTTTCAACCTTTGATATTAGGTCTATATTTTTTTCGAATAATGTTTTCCCAGATTTAACTTTTTTTTCTGATGTTCTTTTTTGAATATATGTTTTTGTATTTTCATAAAATTCAGGTTGAAATCGATCGTATTTGATAACATTTGGTAGATATTTTGTATCTTTAATTGTTAAATTATAAGTTTGTTCTGAAATGTTATTTGATAAAGCAACTTTTTTAAAATTTTTTTTCCACTTTTCAAAATCTGAGTTTATATCTGAATAGGAATTAGTTGATAAAAACAAAAAAATTGTAATTATCAATAAGTTAATTTTTTTCATATAAATCTCTTAAGTAAATAAATACAGCAATCCATATAATAATAAAACTAACAAATTTAGTTATTGAAAATTCTTCATTATAATAAAAAAATCCTAACAAAAACTGCAAAGTTGGAGTGATATAAAAAACCATTCCAGTTGGACCTAATCCACACAATTCAACACCTCTTACATATAAGAATAAAGGTATCACAGTCATTGGACCAGCTAATGTTAAAAATAACATTAAAGATGGATCTTCTATATTAAAATCATTCGTACCCTTATCAATAATCATATAGAAAACAATTAAAGCAATTGGTAAAATATATAGGCTTTCAATTAATAAACCTATATCTGTTTGAACATTAATTCTTTTTCTAAATAAATTATAAAAAGCCCAACTAATTGCTACTAGTAATCCAACCCATGGAATTGATTTAATACTAAAAAAAATTAAGAAAAATATTGAGAATATAACTAGAGAGATAGATATTATTCTTTTTTGATTTAATTTTTCTTTAAAAAAAACAAAACCTAATAAAACACTTATTATTGGCATAATAAAATATCCAAAACTAGCATCTATAATTCTGTTAGTTGCTACAGCATAAATCCACACTGACCAGTTTGAAAAAATGAGAAAACCAGAAATAAATAAATTAAATAAATTTTTCTTTACTTTAATTGTTCTTAAAAATTCATCCCATTTAAAAAAGAATGTTGTGGTTATTAATAATGCTACTGCAGTCCATAAGCATCTATGAACTATAACTTCTATGTATCCAATAAATGAAATAGCTTCAAAATAAATTACCCCAATAAACCCCCACCAGAAAGAGCCTAAACTAGTTAAAAACAGACCTTTATTGAAATCTTTATTCATTTATCTAATAATAAAACGATTGATATATCTTTAAATGATTTTCTTGTTGAATTAAATAATTATGATAATAAAACACTCACCACGGAGAGATGGCTGAGCGGTTGAAAGCACCGGTCTTGAAAACCGGCAAAGGGGCAACTCTTTCCTGGGTTCGAATCCCAGTCTCTCCGCCATTCACTTTTGGTTTAACTTAAAACTTTTGAATTTTTTTGTAATTTCATTTTCCTCCAAGTAAATGTCATTATCAATATTGTTATAGAATCTTAATAAATTATCATCATCTATATCCAGAAATTTTTCTAATTGTTTTAAATCATCATAATCTAAACCATTAATAATACTTTTAACAAATGAACTAATTAGATTATCCATTTCTTTTGTTCCACGATAGATTGATCTATAAAGGATTTTTTTTTTTAAATTATCTATATCGTTATTCATTGATAAATTATATTAGTGATTCTAATGAATAAAAACAGTCATAAATATTTACTATCAGACCTCTCAAATTTGAGAGGTGTTGGAAAAAAAACTGAAAGTTTGCTTAGGAAAAAGGGAATTAACAATATTTTTGATTTATTGTGGAAATTGCCCAAAACATATACTGACAGAAGTTATACTTCTAAAATTAAAGATTTAAAAATTTTCGAAATCCAAACTGTATCTGTTACTCCTTTAAAATATCTTTTTCCTAGAGTAAGAAATTTACCAAATAAAGTTTTATGTAAAGATGATACAGGACAATTAGAATGTATATTTTTTAATAGTTATGAAGGCTATATTAAAAAAATATTACCTTTAGGAAAAATAGTTACAATAAGTGGAAAAGTATCTAATTTTAGAAACAAATATCAAATTACAAATCCAAAATATATTTCTGAAAATGAAGATTTAATTAAAACTAAACATAATGAATATTCTTTAACAGAAGGAATTAGTCAAAATATCTATAATAAAATAATTAATCAGATTTTATTAAATTTACCTGATTTGAAAGAATGGCACAAACAACATATATGTAAAAAATTTAATAATATTTCATGGAATGAAGCTATTAAAGAACTTCATAAAGCAGAAAATATTGGTCAACATTCAAAGAATTTTTATCAAAGATTAGCTTACGATGAAATATTTTCTTTTTTTTTAGTGAACTCAGAAATAAGAAAAAAGATTAAGAAGATTAAGAAACAAAAAAAAATATTTAATAACTCTATTCAAGAGAATATAATTTCTAAATTAAAATTCAAACTTACTAATGATCAAATTAAAGCATTAATTGAAATAAATGATGATTTAAAATCAGAAAATAAGATGTTTCGATTATTACAAGGTGATGTTGGAAGTGGAAAAACAATCGTGTCTTTAATTGCATCTCTAAACTCAATTAAAGCTGGTTTTCAAGTAGCATTTATGGCCCCAACAGAAATACTTGCAAGACAACATTATAATTTAGCCAAAGAGCTATTTGATAATAAGATAAATCTAGATTTATTATCTAGTAAATCTGAAAATAAAGAGAAAAAAATTACTATTAAAAAATTAAATGAAAATAAAATAGATTTAATATTCGGAACGCATGCAATTTTTCAAAATAAAATTCAATTTAAAAAGCTAGGTTTAGTAATAATAGATGAACAACATAAATTTGGTGTCAATCAACGTAAGAAATTATCTGATAAAGGTGGTGAGAATTGTGATGTATTATTAATGTCTGCTACACCAATACCAAGAACATTAACTATGACAATTTATGGAGACATGGATGTTTCTATAATAAAAGAAAAACCTAAATCAAGAAAAGAAGTGAAAACCTATAGTAAACTAGATAGTAAAATCGAAGATGTGTTAAAATTTGTAAAAAAAGAAATAAATAATGATAACCAAATTTTTTGGGTTTGCCCACTTATTGAGGAGTCAAAAAAAATTGATCATGAGTCTGCTGTTTCTAAATTCAAATTTTTATCTAAAATTTTTCCTGATCAAGTTGCATTACTTCATGGTAAAACTGATTTTGATGAAAAAGAAAAGATTTTGAATAATTTTTTAAAAAAAAAATATAAAATATTGGTGTCTACAACAGTAATTGAAGTTGGTATAGATTTTCCCAACGCCACTGTAATTGTTATTGAGAATGCAAATAAATTTGGAATTTCTCAACTTCATCAACTTAGAGGACGTGTTGGAAGAGGCTCTAAACAATCTAATTGTATATTAATGTTTAAATCTAACCTTAGTGAAAATGCTAAAAAAAGAATTAAAATATTAAAATCATCAAACGATGGTTTTGAAATTTCAGAGGAAGATATGAAGTTAAGAGGTTACGGTGATATTTTAGGTTTTAAACAAAGTGGAGTAAAAACATTTAAGCTAGCTGATCCAATTCATAACAGTGACTTATTTAAAATTGCTGAAAAAGAAATAAATAGAATTGAAAAAGTAAATGAAGATATAAGTAATTTTAAGCCTTTACTCAAGCTGTACGATAGAGCTGATATAATTAATGATATAGTTTAACTTTTAATATTTGAAGTACCAGCAGAAACAATAAATTTAGATGCTTCTTCAAAACTCATATTGAGATAAATCACTTCGTCTATTGGAAACATAAGTAAAAAACCACTAGTTGGGTTAGGCGTTGTTGGGACAAAAACATTAATCAATTTTTTATTAACTTTTTTTGACATTTCACCATCGTTTTCTTTTGTAGCAAAACCTACTGCCCAAACTCCTTTTCTAGGATATTCAATCAAAACAACACTTTTTTTATTGTCATCTTTCTTGGAAAATGTTTCGGTCATCTGAACTATTGCAGAATAAACAGTTCTTAAAAAGGGAATTCTTTTAAAGAGATCATCAATCAATTTTAATATTCTTTTACCCAAAAATGATAAAGAGAGACCGCCTACAAAAGTAATAAAAATAATTGAAATTAAAATCTCAATGCCTGGAATTTCAAAAGGTAAATAATTATTAGGATTAATATTTTTTGGTAATATTTTCGATGAGATGCTAATCAAAACTTTACTTAAATATAAGGTAAAACCAATTGGAATTAATACAACAACTCCAGCAATAAAATAATTTCTGAGAATTAGTGATAAAGATCTTCTTTTTTTACCCATTTAAATATTTAGTTATAGCTCGAGTAAATAACAAAACTAATTGCAATTATAAAAAGTACAGCTAAAATTTTGTTATTAAGATTCATATAATGTATATTAACAATTAATTATAAAATGGATAGAAGAAAATTTTTAACTTTTGCGGGTTGTAGTTGTTGTTCATTAATTCTTAATTCTTGTGCGACAGCACCTATTACAGAAAGAAAACAATTAAAAATTATACCAGAAGCAAAATTGAACGCTCAAGCTGCTCAAGCTTATGAGCAGATTAAAGAAAAAGAAACAATGAGTGAAGATTTACAGAAATTAAATGAAATCAAAGAAATAGGAAAAAAAATGGAAGATTCAATCAGTGAATATTTTTATAGGTCTAACATCACTGATCCAACTGTAAATTTTGATTGGGAATATATTTTAATTGAAAATAAAAAAATTAGAAATGCATGGTGTATGCCTGGAGGTAAAATTGCAGTATATACAGGAATTCTAGATGTTACTAAAAACACAAATGGTTTGGCCGCAGTAATGGGACATGAAATAGCACATGCGGTAGCAAAACATTCAGTCGAAAGAGCTAGCAGAGGTGTGTTGTTAAATACGGGCACAAGAGTGTTGGACATTTTTAGTGGAGGTATTTTATCTGATATAAATAGAACAACTGGGATGGATACTGTAGGTTTATTATCTCAACTAGGTATAATGAATCCGTTTAATAGAAAACAAGAAAGTGAAGCTGATTATCTAGGGATGATTTTTGCATCATTATCTGGATATGACATTAGAGAAACGAGAAAAATTTGGGAAAGAATGAAAGAATTCAACAAAGGAAAAGAACCTCCTGAGTTCATGAGCACACATCCATCATCAGATAATAGAATTAAAAATATTGACAGTTGGGTTAGTGAAATAATTTTAGATTACCCACCTATAGATTTATAAGTGGTGAGCCGTGCTGGGCTCGAACCAGCGACCCATTCCTTAAAAGGGAATTGCTCTACCAACTGAGCTAACGGCCCACAAATCAAAATGATTGAAATTGTTATATACAGATTTATTTCTATATATCAAATGACAATTTAGACAAATTTTTAAATTTTATTACAACTTATCAATGTATTTATCATGAAATTCATCAAAAGTGCCTTTTTGAATATTTTCTCTTATTGCCTGCATTAATTCTTGATAAAAATTGATATTATGAAGAGTCAACAACATCGATGCTAAAATTTCATTAGTGTTAAACAAATGATTCAAATAATTTTTGCTATATCTATTTAAACTAAAATTTTCACAATTTTTATCTAAAGGAGTGTTATCTGATTGGTATTTGTTATTTTTAATATTTACTCTACCATCCCAAGTGAAAGCTAAGCCGGTTCTTCCAGATCTAGATGGCAATACACAATCAAACATATCAATACCTCTTTTTACAGCCCCTAAAATATCTGAAGGAGTACCAACGCCCATTAAATAGTGAGGTTTTTCCTCTGGTAGATGATTTTTTAAACCATCTAATACATTGAACATTTCTTTTTGAGTTTCTCCAACTGCCAAACCACCAACAGCATAACCATCAAAATTTATCTTTTGAAGTCCATCTAAAGATTTTAATCTGAGATCATTAAACAAACCACCTTGTATAATACCAAACAATGCTTTGTGAGGATTATTTCCAAATGCTTTTTTAGATCTTTCAGCCCAGTATAAAGAAAGCTCCATTGAATTTTTAATTATATTGTAGTCAGTTGTTTTTTTTGGACACTCATCCATAATCATAACGATGTCAGAATTTAAGCCTAATTGAATCCGTATACTTTCCTCAGGGCTTAAGTAATATTTTTTTCCATCTACGTGGGAATTAAATATTGCACCTTTTTCTCTATCAATCTTATTTAACTTAGACAAAGACATCACTTGAAAACCACCAGAGTCTGTCAAAATTGGTAAACTACAATTCATAAATTGGTGTAGTCCACCAGCAGACATAACACGTTCTACTCCAGGCCTTATCATCAAATGATAAGTATTTGATAGTATTATATCTGAACCAGTTTTTTTTATATCATCTATAAAACAAGCTTTGACTGTAGCTTGGGTGCCAACCGGCATAAAGGCTGGTGTTCTTATATTGCCTCTATGGGTTTCAATTATACCGTGACGGGCATAACTATCTTTATTCAAAAGTTTGAAGGCAAAATTCTTTAATGCCATCTATTAAATAAACTATAGAGATTTAAAGCTTATAATTTTATCAGGATCGTCAACAGCACCATTATTATTACTATCACCTCTTTTAATGCTATCAACATGTTCCATACCTTCGATAACTTTTCCAAAAACAGTATATTGTCTATCTAAGAAAGGTGCTGGTTTAAAACAAATAAAAAATTGACTATTTGCACTGTTTGGATCTTGTGCTCTTGCCATTGATAAAGTTCCTCTGTCATGAGGTAAACTATTAAATTCTTGTTTTAAATCAGGTAGATCAGATCCACCCATACCTGCTCTTCTTAAATCAAAATTATCATTTGAAGAATTACCAAATTGTACATCACCTGTTTGAGCCATAAAACCATCAATTACTCTATGAAAAACTACACCATCATATTTACCACTATCAGCTAATTCTTTAATTCTTTTGACGTGATTAGGGGCAACATCCGGAAATAACTCAATTTTTACATCTCCATCTTTTAATTTTAAAATCATTATATTCTCCTCAGCTATTGATTGATTGGTTAATAAAAAAAGTAAAACAAATAAATTTATTAAAATTTTTTTCATAATTTTTCTTTTAAAGATTTTATTGTACTTTTGGTAGTAAATTTTCCTATGTTTCCATTTAATTTTACTATTTCTTTAACAAATCGAGATGAAATAATTTGGTTTTCTACATCTGACATCAAAAATAATGTTTCTATATTAGAGTTTAATTTTCTATTCATTCCAGCTAATTGAAACTCATATTCAAAATCTGACACTGCTCTTAAACCTCTTAATATAATATTTGATTTATACTTTTTACATAAATCAGTCGTTAATGATGTAAAAGATACTATTACTATTTTTTTCTTATTTAACTTGAGATCTTTAAAGAGAGCATCTTTTACAATTTGAATTCTTTCTTCAGAGTTAAATAAATAAGATTTATTATTAACATCCGAAACACCAACAATTATTTTATCAAATAACTTTAGTCCTTTTTTAATTACGTCTATATGACCAAAAGTTATTGGATCAAATGTTCCAGGGTATATAGCAGTTTTTGACATTAAACTAGGTTATCATCAATTTTCGTGGCTGAAACAACTTTTTCATCACCAGATAATTTGATAATTCTAACACCTTGAGTATTTCTTCCAGCTGTTCTTATTTCTTTAACAGCAACTCTTATAACTCTTCCTTTATTAGTTGAGATTATAATATCATCACCATCATAAACTGGAAAAGAAGATGCTATGTTTCCATTTCTTGCAGAATTTACAATGCCAATTATACCTTTGCCACCTCTGTTAGTAACTCGGTAGTCATAATGAGATGTTTTTTTTCCATAACCATTTTCTGTTATTGATAAAATAAATTTTTCCTTTGCTTTTAATTCAGCTTTTTCAGCAGATGATTGTTTGCCATTTTTAGATGATTTATCATTTTGAATAATTGACAGAGATACAATTTGATCATCTTTCGCAAGATCAATACCTCTTATTCCTTTAGAAGATCTGCCTTTAAAAACCCTTAATTTCTTAGTTTCAAATCTAATACATTTACCCAGTTTAGTACTCAACATTGCGTCTTGATCATCTCTACAAATTTTTACGCCAACTATTCTATCGTTAGGGTCTAATTTCATTGCAATTTTTCCAGAAGCGTTAATTGAAGAGAAATCTTCTAGACTATTTTTTCTAACTTTTCCTTGTGCAGTAGCAAATATAATCATTAAATCTTTTGATTCTGGATCGTCTTCAGGAAAAGGCATAATAGAGCTTATAGACTGGTGGCTTTTTAAAGGTAAAATATTGAATAAAGATTTCCCCTTTGAAACAGATGATCCCTCAGGAATTTTCCACGCTTTAATTTTGTAAACTAATCCCTCTGTTGAGAAAAATAATACCGATGTATGTGTATTAACAGACAATGTTTGAACAACTGAGTCTTCTTGCCTTGTTGTTATTCCGGTTTTTCCTTTTCCACCTCTTTTTTGTTGCTTAACATTGTTTAGTGATCCTCTTTTAATATAACCTTGAAGTGTAACTGTTATGAATACAGCTTCTTTTTGAATTGTTTCTTCAATATCATAATTTAACACCGCATCTATGATGTCAGTTCTCCTTTTTACTGAAAATTTTTCTTTAATATTCTGAAGTTCGTCACTAATAACTTTTAAAAGTTCTCTTTTCGAAGAAATAATCTTTTTGTATTTTGTTATTAATTCTGCAAGTTTCTTTATTTCAACTTCAATTTCATTTATTCCTAAAGCTGTTAATTTTTGTAATCTTAATTCTAAGATAGCAACTACTTGAGCTTCAGATAAACTATAAGCCCCCTTAGATTTTTTATTTTCAACTAAAGAAATTAATTTCTGTGATTTATTTATTTTCCATTTAGTAGATAAAATTGCTTTCTTTGCATCATCAGGTGTTTTTGAAGATCTAATAATTTTAATTATTTTATCTAAATTCTCTACTGAAACAGATAAGCCAATAAGAATATGAGCTCTTTCTTCTGCTTTTTGAAGATCAAATTTTGTTTTTTTAATTACAACATCTTCTCTAAAAGATAAAAAATTTGTTAAAAAATCTTTTAGATTACATGTCTGAGGTTTGCCATCAACAATTGCTAAAGTATTGAAACCAAATGAACTTTCAATTTGAGTATTTTTATAAAGTTGTCTCTTAACAGTTTCAGGTTCAACACCATTTCTTAAATCAATTGCAACTCTTATTCCTTCTCTACTTGACTCATCTCTAATATCTTTAATTCCTTCAATTTTTTTTTCTCTAACTAATTGAGCTATTCTTTCATTTAATACAGATTTGTTAACTTGATAAGGAATTGAAGTTATAACAAGTCTCTCTCTTCCATTTTTCATTTGCTCTATAGATATTTGACCTCTTACTTTAAAAGAACCTCTTCCTTTGCTGTAACCTTGTTTAATAATGTCTTTACCAATAATTACACCACCAGTTGGAAAATCAGGTCCAGGTATGTGTTTCATTAATTGTTTAACTGTAATATCTTTGTTATCAATTAAAGCTAAAGTGCCGTCAATTATCTCACCAAGATTATGTGGTGGAATACTAGTTGCCATTCCAACTGCTATACCACCTGCTCCGTTTACTAAAAGATTTGGATATTGGGCAGGTAAAACAGAAGGCTCTTTTTCAGTTTCATCGTAATTACTTTTAAAAGAAATTGTGTTTTTTTCTATGTCATCAATTAAAAATTGAGCTACTTTGGACAATCTTGTTTCGGTATACCTCATTGCTGCAGCAGGATCTCCATCTATGGAACCAAAGTTACCTTGACCATCAACTAATGGTAAACTCATCGAAAAATCTTGAACCATTCTTACTAATGCATCATAGACAGATTGATCACCATGAGGATGATATTTACCTATAACATCCCCGACTATTCTTGCAGATTTTCTAAATTGTTTAGACCAGTCATATCCACCTTTATACATCGCATACAGAATTCTTCTATGAACTGGCTTTAATCCATCTCTAATATC
Source organism: Candidatus Pelagibacter sp. (assembly GCF_052049935.1). Lineage (GTDB taxonomy): Bacteria > Pseudomonadota > Alphaproteobacteria > Pelagibacterales > Pelagibacteraceae > Pelagibacter. The sequence continues at coordinate 23,351 of NZ_JBNGZA010000010.1, forward strand.
AGGAAGAGCTCTAGAAACAATAACACTCATTGCATAAGATAGATATGATGAGCTCATCTCATCATGCATTGAGATCAGTTTTATATTATTGTCTTTTGGTAATTCTGTTTTTTGCATTACTTAACTAAAAAGGAATATCATCATCCATTTCATTTGATATCTGTGAATTGTCAGACATATCATTTGAAATTTGAGACATTGAATCATTCTGAATTCCGCCAGACCCACTTCCGCCACCTAACATTGTGAGTGAAGAATTATAACCTTGAATTACAATTTCAGTAGAATATTTATCTTGTCCAGATTGTTCATCTTTCCATTTTCTAGTTGTAAGTTGTCCTTCAACATAGATTTGAGCACCTTTTTTCAAATACTGTTGAACTACATTTACTAAACCTTCGTTAAATACAACTACACGGTGCCATTCCGTTTTTTCTTTTTTTTCACCTGTATTTTTGTCTTTCCAACTTTGACTAGTTGCTAAACTTAATCTAGCAACACTTTTGCCATTAACCATTTGTTTGATTTCTGGGTCTGCGCCTAAACGACCAATTAATAATACTTTATTTAAACTTCCTGCCATAATATTTTAATATTTGTTAATTAAATTAAATAGATTTATATCACACTTTACTCTGAATAATAATTTTATTAGACAAAGCAACAAAAATTTATGATCAAAAAGATACTTATTAAGGGGGCAAAAGAACATAATCTAAAAAATGTTTCCCTTGAAATTCCAAAAGATAAATTTGTTGTAATAACAGGGTTATCTGGATCAGGAAAATCTTCATTAGCATTCGATACAATTTATGCAGAAGGTCAAAGAAGATATGTTGAAAGTCTTTCTGCATACGCAAGACAGTTTTTAGATAAAATGAAAAAGCCTAATGTAGACCTTATTGAGGGTTTAAGTCCCGCAATATCTATTGAACAAAAAAATACATCTAAAAATCCCAGATCTACAGTTGCAACTGTAACTGAAATTTATGATTATATGCGTGTATTATATGCGAGAGCTGGTATTCCCTACTCTCCTTTTACAGGTAAGCCAATTACATCTCAAACTATTTCCCAAATAGTAGACAAAATTAAAGAGCTCCCAAAAAAATCTACGATATATTTATATGCTCCTGTCGTTAGAGGTAGAAAAGGAGAATATAAAAAAGAAATTCAAAGTTTTAAAAGAAGAGGATTTAGAAAAATTAAAATTGATAATGTTTTATACGATATTGATAAATCTCCAGAATTAAATAAAAAAGTTAAACATGATATTTCAATTTTAGTTGATAGAATTGTATTAAATTCTTCATTAGGAAATAGATTAGCAGAAAGTATTGAAACAGCAGTAAATCTTGCAAATGGTTTATTATTTGTTGAATATGAGGATGAAACATTACCTAAAAAATTTAGAAAAATCGAAAACTTAATATTTTCAACAAAATTTGCTTGTCCTGAAAGTGGTTTTACAATTGAAGAAATAGAACCAAGATTATTTTCATTCAATAGTCCATTTGGAGCTTGTGAAGAATGTGAAGGCATAGGTGTAAAATTAAATGTAGATCCAAATCTTGTAATCCCAAATGATAAAAAAAGTATAGCTGATGGAGCTATTGAACCTTGGGCTAAAACAACAACAATGTATTATGCTCAAACTCTAGCTTCTTTAGCTAAACATTATGGTTTTTCATTAGAAGATAAGTGGAACAAAATACCCAAAAAAATTAGAGATATTATTTTATATGGATCTGATGATGAGGAAATAAAGTTTAATTATGATGACGGGTATGAAAAATACTCACATAAAAAAACATTTGAAGGAGTAATTAACAACCTTGAACGACGTTATCTAGAAACAGATAGTGATTGGAAAAGAGAGGAAATAGCTCAATATCAATCAGACACAAAATGTGAAAGATGTAATGGACATAGGTTAAAGGATGAGGCTTTATGTGTAAAAATCGATAATTTACATATAAGTGAAGTAACCGAAAAATCCATAAGTGATGCAGCTAAATGGTTTAACGACTTAGAAAAAACATTAAACAAAAGACAACTAAAAATTGCTGAACATATTCTAAAAGAAATAAATGAAAGATTAAAATTTTTATTAAATGTTGGATTAGATTATTTAACACTATCAAGAGAGTCCAGCACTCTTTCTGGTGGTGAAGCTCAGAGAATTAGATTGGCATCACAAATTGGTTCAGGTTTAACTGGAGTACTTTATGTCTTAGATGAACCATCTATAGGTCTTCATCAAAAAGATAATGTTAAATTAATTAGTGCTTTAAAAAGATTAAGAGATCTAGGTAATACAGTTATTGTTGTCGAACATGATACTGAGACAATGGAAAATGCTGATCATATTATTGATTTAGGTCCAGAAGCTGGAAGTAAAGGTGGTGAAGTTATTGCTCAAGGCACAATAAAAGAAATTACTGCTAATAAAGAAAGTATAACAGGAAAATATTTATCAAACAAATTTAGAATAGATGTTCCTAAAAAAAGAAGGCTTGCAAAAAATGGAAGATTTTTAGAAATTACCGGTGCATCAGGTAATAATCTTGACAATGTAAATTTAAAAATACCACTTGGTAGCCTCACATGTGTAACTGGTGTATCTGGTAGTGGTAAATCAACATTAGTTCTACAAACATTATATAATGCTCTTAACCTTGCTTTAAATAATAACAAATCTAGAAAAATTCCAAAACCATTCAAAGGATTTAAAGGTACTGAACTAGTTGATAAGATAATTGATATTGATCAATCACCTATTGGCAGAACCCCAAGATCAAATCCTGCCACATATACTGGAGCATTTGGTCCAATAAGAGATTGGTTTACAGCTTTACCTGAGTCTAAATCAAGAGGATACAAGCCTGGAAGATTTTCATTTAATGTTAAAGGTGGAAGATGTGAAGCTTGTGAAGGCGATGGTGTTATTACTTATGAAATGCACTTCTTACCTGATGTGTATATTCAATGTGATGAATGTAAAGGAACACGATACAATAGAGAAACTCTTGAAATAAAATTTAAAGATAAAAGTATTGCAGATGTATTGAATATGACAGTTGATGAAGGATGTGAGTATTTTGAAAATATTTCAAATATAAAATCAAAACTTTTAACTCTAAAAAAAGTAGGTTTAGGCTATATAAAAATAGGACAACAGGCCACTACTCTATCAGGAGGAGAGGCTCAAAGAATAAAACTTGCTAAAGAACTTTCAAAAAGATCTACTGGGAGAACGATGTATATTCTTGACGAACCGACAACAGGATTACATCAACATGATATTAAAAAACTATTAGAAATTCTTCACACTTTTGTTGCATTAGGAAATTCAGTCGTAGTAATTGAGCATAATTTAGACGTTATTAAAACAGCTGATTATATTGTAGATATGGGTCCCGAGGGCGGCGTAAAAGGTGGAAAAATCATAGCAGAAGGAAAACCTGAGGAAATTGTCAAAATTGAAGACAGTTATACAGGTAAATTTTTAAAACCCCTTTTGAACTAATTTATAATTAAAATTTCATTAATTTTAGTGTATAAAATAAGAATCATGTCAAATTTATTATCTTCATTATCAAAAACAATTCATGCCTCTCTTGCATTAGCAATTATCTTATTTTTAGGTCTATTCATGCAAAACGATGGTTTTGGTTTTGATAGAGCTTTTTGGAGCTGGATAGCTAGGTATGTTCATGTTGTAGTTGGAATAATGTGGATTGGTTTATTATGGTATTTCAACTTTGTTCAGATTCCAAATATGGGAAAAATTCCAGATGAACAAAAACCTGCAATAGGTAAAGTTATTGCTCCTGCTGCTCTATTTTACTTTAGATGGGCTGCTGCATTTACAGTTTTATCTGGTTTAATTCTTGCAGGCTTAAATGGATATCTTCATGATGCAATGACTTTAAGCATTGGATCAGGTATTCCAAAACATACTGCTATAGGCATTGGAATGTGGCTTGGTTTAGTGATGGCATTTAACGTATGGTTTGTAATATGGCCAAATCAAAAAAGAGCCTTAGGTATTGTTGAATGTGATCCTGAATTAAAAGCAAAATCTGCAAAAACTGCTATGTTGTTTTCTAGAACAAATACATTGTTATCATTACCAATGTTATTAACAATGGTTGCAGCTCAAAACTTATATTAAGTTACTCTTTATCTTCTCTTAGAACTGTTTTTTGAGTTACGTTTAATCTCACAAGAACTGTATTTGCTATATAGATAGATGAATAAGTTCCAAATACAACACCTAAAATCATCGCTAAAGAAAAACCTTTTAAAATTTCTCCACCAAACAAATATATTGCTAACAATGCAAATAAAGTTGTTGCTGATGTAATAATCGTTCTTGAAAGTGTTTCGTTTATTGAAATATTTGTTAATTCAAATATTCTTATATCTGAATATTTTCTTAAATTTTCTCTTACTCTGTCATAAATAACGACAGTATCATTCATAGAGTAACCTACTATTGTTAAAACAGCTGCTATAATTGAAAGATTTATTTCCAAACTGAATAGTGAAAAAAAACCAAGAGTTACGAATACATCGTGAAATAAAGCTAATATGGCTCCTAAACTAAACTGCCATTCAAATCTAATCCAAATATAAAATAACATTACAGCTAATGCTACAGATATAGCTATTATCCCTGATCTTAATAATTCGCTACTAACTTTAGGACCAACATTTTCTACTCTTCTGAAGTTGAATGTATTACCAAATGAATTTTCTAAATTATTTTTTATATCTTCAATAATATTTTTCTTAGAGTTGTTTTCAAATTTAATTAAGAAATCAGTTTCATTACCAAAATTTTTAACTGATACATCACCAAGGTCCATGTTATTCAAAGAGTCTCTTAGTGAAGAAATATTAATTTTTTTATCTGCTGCTCTTAATTCGATTAATGTTCCACCTTTAAAATCAATACCAAAATTTAATCCTTTAAAAACAAGCAATAAAATAGATGAAACAACTAAAATAACTGAAACTATATTGAATAGATTGTAGTATTTATTAAAAGATATCATCTTATTAATACCTCTTTATCCTTATTTTTAGATACATATAAACTAGTCAACAACCTAGCAATGAAATACACAGAGAATAATGTTGTAAATATTCCAACACCAAGCGTAATTGAAAAACCTTTTATGGGACCAGATCCCATAAAAAATAATATTATAGCAGCTAGCAATGTTGTTATATTAGCATCAATAATTGCAGTTCGTGATTTTGTATAACCACTATCAAATGCAATTATATTATTTTTTTCATTCTTTAATTCTTCTTTTATTCTTTCAAAAATAAGTACGTTTGCATCAACCGCCATACCTACAGTTAAAATAATACCAGCAATACCCGGTAAGGTTAACGTTGCTTCAAACAATGTTAAAACTCCCATTAAGATAATTAAATTGAGTATCAATGTGATATTAGTAATTAAGCCAAATATTCGATATTTTATAAACATAAAAACTAAAACTAATATAGATCCAATAATTAAAGCAAAAATACCTGCATCTATTGAGTCTTGACCTAAATCAGGTCCTACAGTTCTTTCTTCAATTATATTCATGGGAGCAGGCAAAGCACCAGATCTTAATAATAATGCTAAATCCGTAGCTGATTGAAACGTGAAGCCACCACTTATTTGACCATTCCCACTAACAATTGCGTCTTGAATTACTGGGGCACTTATAATTTTCCCATCTAATATAATTGCTAATTGCTTACCAATACCTGATGATGTTGCTTTACCAAATCTTTTAGCACCTATTCTATCAAGTGTAAAAGAAACAACAGTTTCATTATTTAGTGTGTCCATTCTAGGTTGTGCATCTAAAAGATTCTCACCGCTTAAAATAATTCTTTTACTAACTAGAGCTTCTTCAGAACTATTTTCATAAACAAGTTTTTCTACACCAAAAGTTTCAGAATTGTTTTGTGTAACAAATCTAAAAGTTAAGTTAGCTGTTTTGCCTAATAATGATTTAATTCTCGCAGGGTCATCAAGACCCGGTAACTCAACTAAAATTCTATTATTACCTCTTTTTAAGATGTTTGGTTCATTTGTACCTATTTCATCTATACGTCTTCTAACAATTTCGATTGCTTGATCTTGTGATGAAGTTTTTAATTCAATTAAACCTTGTCTGGACAATGATAATTTTAATCTATTGTTTTCATCATATATATCTAATTGATGTGATTTAAATCTTGGATAATAGGGATTAATTTCACTTTCTTCATCCTTGAACGTAGATACAACTTTTTCTTTATTTAAATCATCTACTTTAAAATAAATGTTTTCTTCCTCTATAGATATATCAAATATATTGATATTGTTATCTTTAAAGTAATTTCTTATAGTTGTAGTTAAGTTTTGAAGTTTTTGTTGGACTACAGGTTTATTATCAATTTCTAATAATAAGTAAGACCCACCTTGCAAATCTAAACCTAAATTTATTCTTTTATTAATTGTTTGATTTGTAAAATTAAGGAAATTTGAAGAAACAATAAAAATAAACACTAATATAAATACTAGTATAGATACAATTCTAGTTTTAGAAAAATATAACACTTAATATATTAGATTATTTTTTAACTTCTGGTGTACCCATTAAAGACTGAATTCCAGTAGCTTTAATAATTTCAACTTTAACATTTTCAGCTATTTCAACTTCAACTCTTTCGTTATCGACAACTCTTTCAATAGTTCCAGTTATTCCTCCAGAAGTAATAACTTTGTCACCCTTTTTTAAGTTCTCAACCATAGCTTTGTGTTCTTTAACTTTTTTTTGCTGTGGTCTGATAAGAAAAAAGTAAAAAATTACAAATATTAAAATTAACGGTATAAATTGACCTATTCCTGAACCTTCCATAATTCTCCTTTAAATGATGCTGATTTTTATACTATCTAATTAATGAAAACAACTTTAATTGGAAGTTATTTTGTCCATATTGTTCATATAGGGTCTTAGGACTTTGGGAATTTCTATTGAGCCATCTTTTTGTTGGTAATTTTCCATAATAGCTATCATTGTTCTACCAACTGCTAAGCCACTGCCATTCAATGTACCAACGAATAGAGTTTCCTTATTATCATTTTTATATCTAGATTTCATTCGATTAGCTTGAAATGTTGAGCATGATGAACAAGATGAAATTTCTCTATATTTATTTTCTGAAGGTAACCAAACTTCAATGTCATAAGTTTTTTCTGCACTAAAACCCATATCTCCTGTGCATAGAATAACTTTTCTGTATGGTAATTCTAATTGATCTAAAATATCAGTTGCACAATTAGTCATACGTTCTAGTTCTTCTAAGCAATTTTGATTTTCAACAATACTTACCATCTCAACTTTGTAAAATTGGTGCTGTCTTATCATTCCTTTAGTATCTTTTCCGTAGCTACCAGCTTCTTTACGAAAACATGGTGTAGCAGCAACTAATCTCATTGGTAAATTTGCTTTATCAACAATTTGGTTTTTAACTATATTTGTCAAAATAACTTCAGCTGTTGGGATTAAAAACTTTCTATCTGAACCCTCTTCCATTTTTAATTCAAACTGGTCATTTTCAAATTTAGGTAATTGACCAGTACCATACATTGTATTAGCTGATGCCATTAAAGGAGGAGATATTTCTTTATAAGAATTTTTATGTATATGGGTATCTAACATAAAATTAGTAATTGCTCTTTCCATTAATGCTAACTTACCTTTAACAAAAACAAATCTAGCACCAGTCGTTTTGGTAGCTAAATCAAAATCTAACATTCCTAATTTTTCACCTAAATCAAAATGAGATTTCGGTTTAAAATCAAATTCTGGTATTTTACCAGATTTTGAAACTTCTAAATTTTCATTTTCATCTTTTCCTATCGGCACGTCTAAATGTGGAATATTTGGAATAGAAGATAAAATGTTCTCTAATCTGTTTTTAATTTCAGTTTGTTCCTTTGAATAGTTATCAATTTCTGATGATATTTCTTTAGATCTTTTGAATAAATTTTGATCTTTTGATTTTGAAATTTCTTTTTTTTCTTGTTCTAAAGTTTCTTTTTTCTGTATTAATTCTCTATTATTTTCATCAAGTTTTTTAATTTCATCAATATCAACATTAAAAAATCTTTTTTTTAAGTGTTCCTCAAAAGATTTTAAGTCTTTTCTAATATCTTTAATATTATGCATCAGCTTCTTCTTGTTCTAATTTTTTTTTTTCAATTAAATTTACAGAAAATATTGATAACTCATACAATATTAATAATGGTATTGCTAATCCGATTTGAGTTATAGGATCAGGTGGTGTTAATATTGCTGCTGCAGCAAAAATTATAACAACAACATATTTTCTTCTAGTTCTTAAAAAATCAGAATCTACAACACCGATTCTTGCCAATAAACTTAAGACAACGGGTAGCTGAAAGCTAATGCCAAAGGCAAAAATTAATTTCATTACTAAAGATAAATATTCATTAACTTTAGCCTCAAGTTGAATTGGCAAATTAGTAGAAGCACCTGTACTTTCAAAAGATAAAAAGAATTTTATAGCTAATGGCATAATCAAATAATAAACAAGCATGCCACCTAAAAAAAATAATATTGGTGTAAGTATTAAATAAGGCATGATTGCTTTTTTTTCATGTTTATAAAGACCAGGAGCAACAAATTTCCAAATCTGCATTAATATGTATGGACATGTAACAAAAAAAGCTGTGAAAAAAGAAACTTTTAAATAAGTAAGAAAAGTTTCTTGAAGAGCTGTAAAAATCAATCTTCTATTTGAATTATCATCCTTAACAGCTTGAGCAAAAGGATCTACAAGAAAACCATAAATATATTCTGAAAAGAAATAACAAATTACAAAAAATATAATTAAAAAAATAAAACTATGAATTAGCCTTTGTCTTAATTCAGCTAAATGACTTACGAAACCACCTTCAAATTTATCTTCACTCATCTTTATCTATTTTTTTATCTTTTTCTTTTTTATCAGTCTCATCTGGCTCAATATTAATATTTGAAACTTCATCTTGAATATTATTGATGTATCTTTTTGTTGATCCGATCCAAGAACCAACTTTTTTTAGCATTATTGGAAAGTCTTTAGGTCCAAGAACAATTATAGCAAGGGCAACTACTATTAAAATCTCAAACCAACCAATAGTAGGCATGTGATTTAATCTTTATTGTTGGAGTCTTGGTTATTATTATTTTGATTATTATCAGATATGTTTTTAGGCTCATTATCATCTGCATCAGATGCCATACCCTTTTTGAAACTTTTAATTCCTTTAGCTACATCGCCCATTAAGCTTGAAATTTTTCCTCTTCCAAAAAGAAGTACTACTAAAATAACTATAATAACTATTTGCCAAATTCCGATACTCATAAAATGTTTATAGCCTTTTTGTAGTTAAAATAAAAGTATCAATTTTCATCTTCCTCTTTATTAAGAGTGCTGTTGAGCATTTCATCGATATTTGAATAGATATCTTCTTTTTTTTCATCTTGTTTTTCTTTGTAGAATTTTCCAGTACCAAAAATCGCATTATCTACACTTGATGTATCAATTAATCCTGCAGCACCTAGCTCATCAACAGTAGGCAAATCAGATAATTTTTGAAGGTTAAAATGACTTAAGAAGTCATCTGTTGTAACGTATTGTATAGGTTTTCCTGGAACATCTTTCCTTCCACCTGGTTTGACCCAATTTAGTTCCATTAGTATTTCAAGTGTGTTTGTGCCAAAAGCAACACCTCTGATTTCTTCTATTTCTGCTCTTGTAACAGGTTGGTGGTAAACAATTATTGCTAAAGTTTCTATTGCAGCTTTTGATAATTTTTTTTCTACAGTTTTTTCTTTAGACATTAAACTAGATAAATTTTGTGCAGTCCTAAATGACCATTTTTTTGATATACAAACTAGATTTATTCCTTTCGAAGAATATTCGTCTTGTAATTTTTCTAACGTTTTTTTTATATTACCTTTGCTAGAAACTTTATTTTCAATTGTTTCTAAATCTAATGGTTCTGCTGCTGCAAAAATGATAGCTTCAATTTCTCTTTCCAAGTTAGATCTTTTAGATGGAAATTTAACTACATTATCTTTTTTTTCTAATTTTTCTTTTTTCATTTGTTTTCTTTAATATAAATTTTCTTAAATAAATCTTCTTGTTTGATTGATAAATTTCCTTCTTTAACTAGTTCCAATGATCCTGCAAATATTCCTGCTCTACCAGTTTTTTTAAAATTTTTACCATCTTTAAAATTTTTTGGAATTAATTCTTCTAAATCTTTCCAATCTAAAAGTTTTCCAAAAAATTCTTTAATTCTTTTTATGCCATCTTCAGTTGTATAAACAGGTAATTTAGGAATATTCATTCTTTGAAAATCTTTTGTCATAATTATATTTGCGTAAGTTTTCAAAATCTCAAATAAATTAAGTTTATACTCAGAATTATAAATTGATCTTATATTTGCTTTCATTCCTCTTGTTCTAATTTCTCTTCCTAATCTTTTTCTTTTCAACATTTGATCAGATAAAAGTCTAATTAATTCTAATTTTTTTAATTGTAATTTTAATTTTTCAGCCACCTCTTGAACTTTAAATTCCTCTTCAGGCGTACCTGGTAATAGTAATTTAGATTTTAGATATGCAAGCCATGTAGCCATTAATAAATATTCAGAGGCAATTTCTAAATTTAAATTGTAATTTTTTTTAATGTAAACATTAAATTGATCGGCTAATTTTGTTATAGAAATTTGTTCTAAATCAACTTTTTGTGCTTTAGCTAGATCAAGCAAAACTTCAAGAGAACCTTGATAGTTACTGATATCAACATTGAAAAGATCAGAATCAACTTCGCTCATTAAAATATCTTATCTTAAAATCTTATAAAATTCTGAAGTTTTTTGAATAATAAAACTATCTACTAATGGTGAGTTTGACGCAACTGTTGTCATTTCATTTAATCTACCATTGCAATGAAGAGCAATATTACAACCTGAGCTGAATGTTCTAATTGTATTAAATTTTAAATCTTTTTTTAAACTTTTCATTGATAAATCATCGGAAATCAAAATTTTTGTAAAGCCAATTTTATTTCTGATAAGTTTAATAACTTTTTCTGAGTGTGTTGCTGTATTAGATTTATCAATATCATCATAAATTACATGTGCAGTCATCGCAAAAAAACTTTTCTTATTTTTAAATGCAGAAAAATCACTAGTTATTAATTTTGATAATTTTTTCTTAACAGTTGGTGTAAAGAGATGACTGTCAACTTTAGCTTCACCATGACCTGGTACATGTTTTATTACAGTTCCTATTGAATTATCATGAAAATATTTAATGCAAAGATCGCCTATTTTTGAAACAATCTTAGGGTCTTTTGAAAAAGATCTATCTCCAATTATATTACTAGAACCTTTTATTCTTATATCCAAAACTGGTAATGTGTTAATATTAGCTCCAATTAATTTTAATAAATGAGATGTTTGATCAACAAACATTTTATAGACAATATTAAATTTAAACTTATTCTTTTTATACAGATCTCCAAAATATTCAGAAGTTAATGTATTAAATGATATAATATTATTTAATCTATTTACTCTACCCCCTTCTTGATCAATTAAGATTGGATAATTTTTATCTCTAAAAATCTTTCTAATATGGTCAGTTAGTTTTTTTGTTTGCGAAATATCTTTTATGTTTCTTGAAAAAAGAATGACACCCCAAGGTTTATATTTCTTTAAGAATTTTATTTCAGATGAATTGAGTTTTAAGGATTTTATACCTGTTATAAAAGCTCTCCTACTCTTTATCATCTTCTAATAATTTCCAAAAATTAAATTTTTTCTTTTTTTTAGTATTTTGCTTAACATATTCGACAATATTATCTGTATCACTTTCTAATATAGGTAGCTTCGATGAATAATTATCTATTTTATTGTTAATATTATTTAAAGATCTGTAAGATTTTTTTTTATATTCATCTGAAAAATAATATTTGCCTGTAAAAAAAAGAAATAAAAAAATTATAATTGTGAAAATTAAATATTTTATTTCTTTCAGCATTACATTTTCTCAGGTGTTGAAACTCCAACAATTCCCATTCCAGATTTTATCAAATTAGAAATAACCTTTAAAAAAACTAATTTTTCATCAGATATTTCTTTATTTTCATTTATAAATCTTTTTTCTGGATTATCTTTACCTAAATTCCAATATGAATGAAATTCAGATGAAAGTTCATATAAATAGCTAGGCACTCTATGAGGTTCTAGCTTCTTACATGATGTATCAATGCATTTTGGCCATTCAGATATTTTCTTTAATATCTTTATTTCTTCTTTTGAATATTTAAAATTAAAATTTTTTATATCTAAATCTTTATTGATATCTTTTCCTAAATGTCTGAATACAGATGAAATTCTAGCATACGCATATTGTACATAGTAAAGAGGATTATCTTTTGATTTTTCAATTACGTTATCGAAATCAAAATCTAATTCTACATCACTACTTCTGTTTAACATAATAAATCTCGTAGCATCCTTACCAACTTCACTTATTAAATCATCAACAGTAATATAATCACCTTTTCGTTTTGACATCTTAAAAGGTTTGTTATCTTTAATTAATTTTACTAACTGGCTAACTTTACAAATTAATTTATTCTTTGAATTTGAAAGCGCATCAACAGAAGATGTAATTCTTTTAATATAACCAGCATGATCAGCACCAAGGATATTGATTAAATAATCAAATTTTCTATCTAACTTATTTTTATGATAAGCAACATCACTAGCAAAATATGTCCATGATCCATCAGATTTTTGTAAAGCTCGATCTTTATCATCTCCAAAATCCGTTGATTTAAAAAGTAGCTGATCACGTTCCACCCAATTTTTATTATCCTCTCCTTCGGGAGCCTTGATTTTTCCAGTATAAACATAGTTATTATTTGTTAGATATTTAATAACATCTTGAACTTCATTATTTTCAACCAATTTTTTTTCACTAACAAAATTATCATGAATAATGCCAAGACTTTCTAAATTTTTCTTTATCAGTTTTAAAGCTTGTTCAATTGATAATTCAGTAAGCTTAGTAGAAATTTTCTCATAATTACTGAAATCTATATCTTTATTCTCAGATGAAATATTTTTTGCAAAATCAATTAAATAATCACCAGGATATAAATCTTCATTTTCAATGGGAAATTTTTCACTGAATAAAATTTCTCTAATTCTAAAATAAACAGACTTAGTAAAATTTATTATCTGATTTCCATAATCATTTACATAATATTCTTTTGTTACTTTATGATTATTAAATAATAAAACATTTGAAATAACATCACCTAATATGGCACCTCTGCAATGGCCCACATGTAATGGTCCAGTTGGGTTAGCAGATACAAATTCAACTAGATAATTATGTTTTTTTTCTTTTTCATTTTTTCCAAAAGATTTTGAATTTCCTAATATCTCTTTTGAAAAATTAGTCCAAAATTCCGGTTTCAAATTGATATTAATAAATCCTGGTTTGACTACCTCAGCCTTTTCAATCACCTTATCCTTCTCAACTAAAGATTTAGATATTAGATTTCCAAGATCTGTCGGGGACTTTTTGTTAGCTTTTGATAATACCATTGCAACGTTAGTAGAAATATCACAATCAAATTTTGCAGGTGGTATTTCTGCATTTATACCTTCTAAACTTTCAGGTAAAATAATTTCATTATTTTTTGACAAAGAACTCAATACATCTTTAATTTTATCTAAATATAAATCAAAAATATTCATTTAAGACCTTTGTTTAAATTAATTGCATATCTGTCTGTCATACCAGAAATATAATCTGCTATTGCCCTGTATTTATCTTTAGAAAGTTGTTTTTTAGAAATATATTTAAGAGGTTTATTTTTAATTTTATCAAATAAAATCTTAATAATTTTTTTTCCATTATTATTTTTTAGTAAAACGTTTTTATTATCATACATATTTACTCTTAGAAAAAATCTGATTTCATCTAATGAAGATTGCATAACGTTTGAAAATCTAACAACCATTTTATCAGTCTTTTTGACATCGTTAATTGTCTTAATTCTATAATTTTTAAGATTTGTCTGAGTATTCATTATTAAATCTTTGATCATCAAATCTATTGAGTCTCTTATAATTTGATAAATAGCAATGTTATAATTAGTCTTATTTATTTTGTTTTTATATTTTTTATAAATATCTTTAAAAAATTTAATTTCAATTAACTCTTCCAATTTAAATAAATTTGCTTTTATACCATCCTGAATATCGTGATTATTATAAGCGATATCATCCGATATAGCTGAAATTTGAGCCTCTAATGAGGGCTGGTTTTTATAAGCGATCATATTTTTAAATGATCGAAGTCCAATTAACTGCTCTACTAAATTAAGATCTTTTGGAGGACCATTATGTTTTAATAAACCATCTAAAGTTTCAATTGTTAGATTTAAACCGTCAAACTTAAGATATTTGTTTTCTAGAAACATAATAATTCTCAATGTTTGCAAGTTATGGTCAAAACCACCATAATTGTCCATGCATTCACTTAATGCATCTTCGCCTGCATGACCAAAAGGAGTATGCCCTAGGTCATGAGCAAGACTTAAGGTTTCTGCTAAGTCTTCATTCAATTTTAAATATTTTGAAATTGATCTTGCTATTTGAGCTACTTCAATTGAATGCGTAATTCTAGTTCTAAAATGATCGCCTTCCGTATTAACAAAAACCTGAGTTTTATGTTTTAATCTTCTAAATGAAGCACTATGAATAATTCTATCTCTATCCCTTTGAAATGGAGATCTGTATTTAGAAAGTGATTCTTTAAATAACCTCCCTTTACTTTTGAATTCCCCAATGTTTGAGTAATTTTTCATTCTTTAAATATACAAATTTAGTATTATATTAGTAATAACAGTGTTCATTTATGATTAAAGAAATTAAATTTACTGATAAAGCGTTAAAACAAATAACTAATTTGTTATCAAAAAAAGATAAGGGAAGTTTTTTTAGAATCGCTATTAAAGGTGGTGGTTGCTCTGGTTTTCAATATGAATTCACTTTTGATCAGAGTAAAAATAAAGATGATTTAAATTATGAAAATATCTTAATTGATAAGACTTCTGCAGATTTGTTAAAAGGCTCAGAAGTAGACTATGTATCTGAATTAATTGGTGAACAGTTCAAAATTACTAACCCACAAACAAAATCTTCTTGTGGTTGTGGTGTTTCTTTTTCTCTTTAATGAAAATATCATCCTGGAATGTCAACTCTGTTAGGGCTCGAATAGAAAATATTAAGAGTTATTTACTTAAATATAAGCCTGAAATTTTAATGATGCAGGAAATTAAAACTGAAGATGTTAATTTTCCTTATGATGATTTTGCTTCTATGGATTATGAATGTCATGTATTTGGACAAAAAAGTTATAATGGAGTTGCAATAATTTCAAAAAATAAACTTTCGAATATTAGAACAGATTTAATTAAAGATAAATTAAAACAATCAAGAATTATTTCTGCTGAACTTGATTATAAAAAAAAGAAAATACAGTTAATTAATATCTATACTCCAAATGGTAATCCAGTTGATACAGAAAAATATGAATATAAAAAAGATTGGATAAATCAACTAATCAAACAACTTAAGTCTTTAAGTAAAAAAAATTCAAAAATTATTCTAGCTGGTGATTTTAATATAATTCCTTCTGCTGAAGATGTTTATAATCCAAAAAGCTTCGAAGATGATGCATTATTTAGATTGGAAATAAGAAAGAAATATAGAGAAATGTTAAATCTTGGTCTTAATGATGTGTACAGACATTTTTATGAAGACAAAGAAGGATACACTTTTTGGGATTATATGAGAGGTGCTTGGCAAAAAAATAATGGAATGAGAATTGACCATTTCTTAATATCAAATTCTTTAATAGATAATGTTAAAGAGATTAATATAAATAAAGATCCAAGAGGTAGAGAAAAACCATCTGACCACACACCGATTGAGATTACTTTAGCTTAGAGATTTAATCTTATTAACTAATTCTTCATTAATATTTCTTGGACCAGTGTCTAATCTATTTTTATGTCTTCTTTCACCAGGAAGTCTTACTTCGCCCATAGATTTCATTTTCTCAAAAAATTCTTCTGAATGATTTTGCCAATTGGTGCCTGAAGTTTTGTTTGGGCAAATTGCTATAATAAATTCTCCCCCACTTGGCGGTCCTCCATCATTATTATCTTTTGCTGCTGTTTCATAACTAAAATTATCACCTACTAAAGCACCTGCCATTAATTCAACCATCATTGCAATAGCTGAGCCTTTGTAACCACCAAAAGGTAATAATACACCGCCATCTGCAATTTCTCCTGGATCCGTTGTTTCTTTTCCATCTTTAGTTAATCCTGTGCCAAGAGGAACTTTATGACCTTCTCTTTTAGCAACTTGAACTTCACCCATAGCCATGGATGCTGTAGCCATATCATAAACTACAGGAGTGTTTCCTGGTCTAGGCCATGCAAATGAAATTGGATTTGTTCCAAACAAAGGTTTGATTGCACCAGCTGGTGCAACAGCTGGCTTATAAGATGTACATGCAAATGCTACTAAACCTTCTTCAGCTAATTTTTCTGTCTCTGGCCACATAGCAGCCATGTGATGAGAATTGTTTATTGCTAAAACGGCTACACCATTTTCTTTAGCTGCTTTAACAAGTTCTGGTAATCCTTTATTTAAAACTACTGGGGCTAAACTATTATTTCCTTCAACTTTTATAACTGAATGTGAAATCTTTTTTACTTCAGGTTTTCCTTTACCATTTATCTTCCCACTTTTTAATCCTGAAACATAAGCTGGTAATCTAAAGAGACCATGAGATAAAGAACCATCTCTTTCAGCATTTCTAATTAAATCTGCAAGAATAGATGCTGTATCATCATCGCATCCATTAGCTAATAAAGTCTTTTTAGCTAAATTAAATATTTCATCTAGTGTTAGGGAAACTGTACTCATCCCATTATTAGATATTATTTATGGCTAAAGATCAATTTTTATTTAACAACCCTTAAAAGATTTTGACATGTTGCTAATTAGATCAAAATATAAATCTTTGCCTGGGTTAAGTGTAGCTCCTAAAGGATCTATAACGCCAGTTTGAATATTCATATCTTTAGCAACTGCTTTGATTATATCAGGGTTAAATTGAGGCTCAGAAAATACACAACTTACTTTGTCGTGTTCAATTATTTCTCTAATTTCTGCTAATTGCTCTGCTCCAGGCATAACATCAGTATTTACAGTGAAAGCACCTAATACATTTATATTAAATCTTTTTTCAAAGTATTGATAAGCATCATGAAAAACGATTGATTTGAAATCTTTGTTTAATTCAGATTTAACATTCTTTGTTAGTTTATCTAAATCTTTATGTGCTTTTTTTAAGTTTGCTTTATATTTAGCTTCATTTTTTTGATCATTTTCCATCAAGTGCTCTGCCATTTCACTTAAAATCGCTTTTGCATTCATCGGATCCAACCAAATATGTGGATCATACTCACCATGCGCATGTCCTTCATGGTCGTGCTCATCATGATCGTGATCATCATGGTTATCTTCTTTATGACCATCTTTATCATGATTGTGATCATCATGGTCATCTTCTTCTTTTGCATGATCATCATGTTCATCAAAAATATTTCTTTCTCTGAATTCTAATTTTGTTAATCCTTTAATTTCTAATAATTCTATCTTTTCAGCTTTTTTCGCTATTGAATTTAATGGTTTTTCTAAAAAATTTTCCAAATCTTCTCCAACCCAGAATATCAAATCAGCATTTTGTAACATTTTTGCATGTGACGGCTTCAATGCAAATCCATGAGGAGACGCGTATCCATCTACAATTAAATCAGGTTTACCTACACCATCCATCAAATAACTTACCAATGAATGAATTGGTTTGATTGAAGCTACTACTTTAATTTCAGCGTTTGCAGGTACAATAATTGTTAATAATGATAGAATAGTTAAGATAAATGGGAATTTTTTAATGTTTTTCATATGTTGTATTATTATATTGTTATAATATAACACTATGTAATAATGTAACAATTATAAGTCAATACATAAAATGAGTTCTAAAAAAATTCTAGTCAAATTAGAAAATGCTGGATTTAAGATTAAAGATAAAATTCTTGTTGAGGGAATTTCTTTAAGTGTAGAAAAAGGAAAAATTGTAACTCTTATTGGTCCCAATGGATCAGGAAAAAGCACAACTGCAAAAATAGCACTTGGTATTTATAAAAATATTGAAGGTAAAGTTGAAAAATTTACTAACAAAATTGGATACGTTCCTCAAAAAATATCTATTGATTGGACTTTACCTTTAAGAGTTAAAGATTTTATGAATCTAACTGAAAGTATAAATGACGAACAAATTAATGAGGCTTTAGATTTAACGGGAGTTCTTCATTTAAAAAATAATAATCTAGGGAGTCTTTCTGGAGGAGAATTTCAAAGAGTATTACTTGCAAGAGCAATATCTAAAAAACCAGAACTTTTAGTTTTAGATGAACCAGTTCAAGGTGTTGATTATACTGGTGAAATTGCTCTATATGAATTAATCAAAAAAATTTCAGATGAATTAAAGTGTGGAATTCTATTAATTTCACATGATCTTCATACCGTTATGAGTGCTACAGATCATGTAGTTTGTTTAAATGGTCATGTTTGTTGTTCTGGTTCACCAATAGATGTTGCATCAAATCATGAATACAAAGCCTTATTTGGTGAGCAAGCTTCAAAAACTCTTGCTTTATATGAACATAATCATGATCATGTTCATTCAAATGATGGTGAAATTAAAAAGAATTAAGATGTTAGATGATTTTTTTATAAGAGCTTTGATTGCTGGAATTGGGGTTGCCTTAGTCACAGGACCTCTTGGTTGTTTTGTTATTTGGAGAAGATTATCTTACTTTGGAGATACATTATCACATTCAGCTTTATTGGGTGTTACGCTTGCTTATTCATTTGAATTAAATATTGCTCTCTCTGTTTTTCTAATTTCTTCAATTGTTGCAATAATCTTAATTAAACTTCAAAGCAGAACTAATTTACCAGGAGATGCTTTACTTGGTCTTTTGGCTCATTCTTCATTGGCAGTTGGATTAGTTGTTATTGGTTTTTTAACATTTATTAGATTTGACGTAATGGGTTTACTTTTTGGAGATATTTTAGCTGTTACTGTTAAAGATATTACCGTTATCTGGATTGGTGGAGCAATTATTCTTTGTATACTTAAATTAATATGGAGACCTTTATTTGCATCAACAGTTAATTATGAACTTGCTGAAGCAGAAGGCCTAAATCCAGAAAGGTCTAAAATCATTTTCACAATTTTAATGGCTGCAATAATTGCAATATCAATAAAAATGGTTGGATTATTGTTGATTACCGGAATGTTAATTATACCTGCAGCAATGGCTAGAAATATTTCTAGTAGTCCTAAAATGATGGTTATTTTTTCTGTGATTGGAGGTTTGATGTCTGTGATTTTAGGTCTTTTTTCATCATTAGAATTTAATACAGCATCAGGTCCATCTATTATTGCTGCTTCTTTATTCTTATTTATATTGTCTTTATTTAAAATAAAACAATCACCGCAATTGAAAAACTAATCTATAATGAATAAAGTTATAAATATGAAACAAGAATTTCTTTCAAAAAATCAACAAATAGTTCTTGATACAATCAAAAATTCTAATGAACCACTTAAAGCTTATTCCATTTTATTTGATGTTAAAAAAAAAGGTATCAAAGCGCCTCCCCAAGTATACAGAGCTTTAGATAAATTAATTGAGATTGGTAAAATACATAAAATAGAAAGTAAAAATGCTTTCGTAGCATGTAAAAACACAAATTGTGATGTCACAAAGACTACAGCGTTTTCTATTTGTGAAAAATGTGAAAATATTGAAGAAATTAAAGACACAAAAATTTCAAAATATTTAAAAAGTTTTAAAGATAATTCTGGAATGAATTATACAAGATACAACCTTGAGTTATTTGGTTTGTGTAAAAAGTGTAAGTAAATTATTTTTTTTAATAAATCTTTAACAATACTGAAATAAACATTTCTGATGTTTATTAAAAAATATTTAAAATGGATTAGTACATTCTTAGTTTTAACAGGAATATTGCTTACAAATTTAAATTACTACCCTATCAATATATATTTCCATGGATTAGGTGTAGTTGGTTGGACGGTAGCAGGATATCTTTCAAAAGATAAGGCAATACTTACTAACTTTGGATTACAAATACCTTTATTCTTAATAGGTTTTTATAAAATTCTAATATAGAAAAATTTAAATTAAAGAATATCCAGAGGCTCTAACTGTTCTAATTAGTTCTTTTGTATTATCAATATTTATAGATTGTCTTAATCTTCTAATGTGAACATCAATTGTTCTGCTTTCTACGTTTACATTATTTGGCCAAACATTTTCTAAAATTTGATCTCTTGAATAAACTCTTTTTGGATTCATTAGAAAGAATTCTAACAACCTAAATTCAGTAGGTCCTAGTTTTATTTCTTTTTTATTTCTAAACACTCTTTTTTCTATTCTGTCTAAAAATAAATCTTCATATTCTAAATTGTCAGAAACTATCTCTGGATTTGATCTTCTAAGAATAGCTTTAATTCTTGCTAATAATTCATTAAAACTAAATGGTTTAGTTAGATAATCATCTACCCCACTGTCTAAACCTTTGATTTTATCTTCTTCTTCACCTTTGGCTGTAAGCATAATTATTGGTAAAGATTTAAATTTATTATCTTTTCTTATATTTTTACAAATTTCTATCCCTGATAAATCAGGTAACATCCAATCTAATAACAACAAATTTGGTTCAAATTTTTTTAATTGTTTTAAACCTTCATTGCCATTTTCTGATGAAGATACTATGAAACCTTCTTTTTCAAGATTATGTTGGACTAATTGAATTATTGAAGGTTCATCTTCAATAATAAAAATTTTTCCATTCATTTTATTCTTGGATAACTTTTCCTTTTGGTCTGTTACCTTTTAAATATTCACCCTTAATCAAATAACAAACATTTTCAGCTATATTGGTAATATGATCTCCTGCTCTTTCTAAATTTTTAGTTGCAAATATTAAGTGAGTAGAAAAATCTAAATTCTTTTTGTCTTTAGATAAGAAATCAATAACACTTTCCATGGCAATATATGTAAGATCATCAACTTGTTCATCTTTTTCCCATACCTCTTTAGCTTTATCAAAGTCTTTATTAACAAAGCTATCTAAGACATCATTCAACTGTTTTAGAACTAAATCACCAAGTCTTTTTAAATTTCCTAATAATTCTTCTGGTAAATCTAAAGGTAAGGGCTTAACTTTTTTTGCATTACTTTTTGATAAATCTCCAATTCTCTCAAGATCCTGTGAAATTTTTAAAGAGCTTATTGTTTCTCTAAGGTCAATTGCCATCGGTGCTCTTTTAACTAAAAGGGTCATTATTTGAGTATCAATTTTAGATCTAAATTTATTTATCTCTTCATCACTTTTAATAATTTTATCAATAGAATCTTTATCAACTTTTATAATAGCATCCATAGAGTCGACCATTTGTGACTCGGTTAAACTCCCCATCTTAATTACTGAGTCAATTAAATGTCTTAACTCTTCTTCGTATGATTTTACTGTATGTTCGTTACTCATAATTTATCCAAATCTACCTGTAATATAATCTTGTGTCATTTTGTTGTCAGGATTTTTAAAAATTTTCTCTGTTTTTCCTACTTCAATCAATTTTCCTAGATGAAAAAAGCCAGTTTTTTGAGAAACTCTTACTGCTTGTGCCATTGAGTGAGTAACAATTACAATTGTATAGGTTTTTTTTAACTCATCTATTAATTCCTCAATTTTTGCAGTTGCTATTGGGTCTAGAGCTGAACAAGGTTCATCCATAAGGATAACCTCTGGATTAACAGAAATTGCTCTTGCTATACATAATCTTTGTTGTTGACCACCTGATAAACCTGTTCCTGGTTCGTCTAATCTATCTTTTACTTCTTCCCACAATGCAGCTTTTTTTAAACTACTCTCAACAATTTCATCAAGTTCACTTTTACTCTCACCTTTTCCATGTATTTTGGGGCCATAAGAAATATTATCATAAATACTTTTTGGAAATGGATTTGGTTTTTGAAAGACCATCCCCACTCTTTCTCTTAGAGATACAACATCTAAATTTTTATCATTGATTTCAATGCCATCTATTTCAATATTTCCAGTGACTTTGCAAATATCTATGACATCATTCATTCTATTTAGACATCTTATAAAAGTAGATTTACCACAGCCAGATGGTCCAATTAGTGCAGTGACTTCTTTTTCATTTAAGTCTAAATTAACATCAAATAGAGCTTGTTTTTCTCCATAAAAAACATTTAAATTTTTTGATTTAATTTTTATATCACTCATTTAATTCCATCTCTTTTCAAATTTTTGTCTTAAATATACTGCTAAAAAATTCATTACAATTAAAAAACTTAATAACATCATTATAGTGGCTGATGTTTTTTCAACAAACCCTCTTTCTGCTGATTCAGACCATAAATACACCTGTACAGGCAAAGAAGATGATGGATCAATGGGAGTTGATGGAATATCAACAACAAATGCAACCATTCCAATTAAAATTAATGGTGCTGTTTCTCCTAGTGCTTGCGCTAATCCAATAATAGTTCCTGATAACGTTCCTGGTAAAGCTAAAGGAACAACATGATGAAAAACTGATTGAAATTTAGATGCTCCAACAGCTAATGCACCCTCTCTTATAGATGGTGGAACAGCTTTTAAAGATGCTCTACATGGAATAATGATTCTTGGCAAAGTCATTAAAGCTAAAGTAATTCCAGCAACTAATGGTGTAGACCTTGGTAGTTGAATAGTTGCTAATAATATTTGAAGCGCTAGCAATCCATAAACAATAGAGGGTACAGCAGCTAAGTTATTAATATTTATTTCAATAAAGTCAGTAATCTTATTTTTAGGAGCAAATTCCTCTAAATATATAGATGCTAAAACTGCTACAGGAAAAGCTAATAATAAACATATTATAATACTGTAAAATGAACCAACTAAAGCTCCTCCAATACCAGCTAATTCTGGGTCTCTTGAATCTCCATTTTTAAAAAAATAATTATTAAAGTTTTTAACGATCTTTTTATTTTCAACTAAAGTATCATAAATTTGTAGTTGAAAATTTGATATCCGTCTTCTGTCCTCTGGTAAATCTCTTGGATAATTACCTTTGTGCAATTGATCAATATCATCCGATGCAGTTATTTCTAAATTAATTCTTTTTCCAATCAAATTATTATTATCTATTAAAGCTCTTTTGATTTCTAATTCTGCGTCAGTGGTAAACAGATCAATTAATTCATTTTCTTGGTCAAAATCATTTACAGGGTATGTTTTTAGTAGTGTTTCAATCGTAATATCGAAAAAGTCTGACTGCATAATTTCATCTATGGATGCTCCATTTTGGACATCAATGAGTTCAGGATCAAAAAATACTTCAACATTTATTGCAGTTTTCATAAAAGCTGAACTTCCTTTTGAAAAAATATTATGAACTAAAATTAGAACAAACAGTAATGCAACAAAAATTGAAGCGATACCATAAAACCTGAATCTTTTTTCTGCACTATGTCTTTTTTTTAATCTTTCTTCTTTAGTCATATTTTTCTCTATATTTTTTAACAGCTCTTTGGGCTATGTAATTTAAAATCAATGTTGCAATAAAAAGTGTTAAACCAAGAGCAAACGCTGACTGTGTTTTTGGACTATCAAATTCTTGGTCGCCAACTAAAATCATTACAATTTGAGTTGTAATTGTTGTTGTGGATTCCAATGGATTAATAGTTAAGTTAGCAGCTAAACCTGCTGCCATTACAACAATCATAGTTTCACCTATTGCCCTAGATACAGCTAAAAGAATTGATCCAATAATTCCTGGCAGTGCCGCAGGTATCACAACTTTTTTAATTGTTTCTGATTTTGTTGCACCAATAGCATAAGAACCATCACGTAAAGATTGAGGTACTGAATTAATTACATCATCAGATAAAGATGAGACGTAAGGAATGATCATAATTCCCATAATAAGTCCAGCTGCAAGGGCACTTTCAGATGAAACAGATAATCCAAAACTTTCTCCAACTTGTCTAAAAAAAGGTCCAACCGTCAAAGCTGCAAAAAAACCGTAAACAACAGTTGGTATACCTGCTAAAATTTCAATAATTGGTTTTGAAACTCTTCTAATTCTAATTGAAGCATATTCAGCCATATATATACCTGAGAACAATCCAATAGGTACAGCAACAAGCATTGCAATGAAAGCTATGAAAGATGTGCCTGCAATTAAAGGTATAAAACCAAATGCATCTTTTAATTCAGCATACTCTGCTTCTGTAATTGCTGATGCATCTCTTACAAATGCTCTTTGTGGACTCCAATTAGTTCCAAACAAATAATCAAATACATTTATTACAGAAAAAAACTTAATGCTTTCAAATAACAGCGAAAATATAATTCCCAATGTAGTTAATATAGCAATTAAAGAAGAGGCAAATAGAAGACCTTTTAATATAAGTTCTACATCGTCTCTGGCTTTATTATTGTTCTTAATTTTATTTAATGAATAAATTATAGATGCAATGATAATTCCAAAAATTAGAACTATCTTAGAATTTGTAAATAAATTAATAAATTTTGCATAAGACAATGCGCTTTCTTTGAGAATGCTATCTATGTCACCTAAATATGTACCTAAATGAATAGCTTTGATTTTTTCATAAATCAAATTTGCTTCGTTTTTGTCGTTAAAAATTGCTCCTTGATTAGCAGCAGTATCAATAATTATTGATTTAATTATTACTGGTTCAAATAATGACCAAACTAATAAAAAAACTAATGCTGGAATGGAGCACCATAATACAAGGTAATAACCATAAAATTTTGGAAGTGCATTTAATTTAATATTATTATTTATTGAAATAGTCTTACTTTTAGATTTTCCATAAAAAAATAATGATAATGAAAATATTATGATTAAGAAAATTAGAACAGAATTCATTATGCTTCTGATAACTGTGTAATGTTACAGTTTTGTTACAATTTAACTTAATAATTGAATAAAAAAAAGGCCAGTAAAATACTGGCCTTTTTTGTGGATAAATTTAATTTTTACTTAATATTAATTATATTTAAATCAATCGCGGCAGTTCTAGTTACTTCATATTTATCAGAAGCCAATGGAACTAAACCAATTTTAGCTAGATAACCTCTATTACTCATAGCTTTTTTTGATGTAAATTCTTTAAGATATTCTTGGATACCTGGTACTACACCAATATGAGCTTTTTTAACGTAAAAGAACAATGGTCTAGCAATCGGGTATGAATAATCTTGAATACCTTCTAGAGATGGTTGAACACCTTCAATTGAAGCAGCTTTAACTTTGTCTTTGTTTGCAACTAGATAACTATAACCAAAAAAACCATAAGCATCAGGATTTGAAGTCAATTTTTGAACTATTAAAGTATCATTTTCACCAGCTTCTACTGCATAACCGTCTTCTCTGATTTTAGCACATTCTTTTTTTGCTTTATCACCAAATAAAGACTTAGCCTCTTTTGAACAACCTTTAACCATAACCAGGGAGTTCCAAGCATCTCTTGTGCCTGAAGTAGGTGGTGCAACTAAAACCTCAATTTTTTTATTTGGAAGACTAGCATCGATATCACTCCATTTTTTATATGGATTTTCAACTAATTTTCCATCTACATCAACTTTTGCAGCTAAAGCTCTCCAAAGTTGTTCTTTTGTAAAGTTAGCATCAGGTGAATTCACAGCATGAGCAAAAGAAATACCATCGTTTCCTACAACTATTTCGATAATTTCTGAAACACCATTCTTCTCACATAAAGCTTTTTCTTTTGGTTTAATTGCTCTAGATGCATTTGTAACATCAGGGTGATTAACACCGACACCAGCGCAGAATAATTTCATTCCACCGCCTGTTCCTGTACTTTCAATAACAGGGGTTTTAAACTTTCCACCTTTACCAAATTTTTCAGCTACAACTGTTGCATAAGGATATACAGTTGAAGAGCCAACAATTTTAATTTGGTCTCTTGAGTGACTAATTGATGTAAAACTTAGCACTAAAAGACAACTTAATATTATACTTGTTAATTTATTCATAATTCTCCTTTTAAGATTCATATACGAAACTATTTAAATTCTAATTTTAAATAATTTATTAAAGGAAGGTTAAAGTTTTGTTACAATGACTAACTTTTTAGTTGAATTATAAAGCGTTAAATTTAATACTTATTAATGTACCTTCATTTTTCACACTATTTATATCCATTTCAGCTCTATGTTGAGAAACTAGATGTTTAACAATAGCCAAACCTAGTCCTGTACCTCCTACACTTCTACTTTTGCTAGGATCAACAGTAAAAAATCTTTCAGTGATTCTATGTATTAGTTCTTTAGGTATTCCTATGCCTTGATCTTCTACAGATACTATATTTATTTCACCTTCTTTTTTAGTAGAAATTGTTATGGTTTTATTTTTATCGCTATATTTAATTGAATTATCAATAAGATTCGTAAATATTTCAATTAGTTTATCTCTATCACCTATAATCTTAAAATTATCAGTTTTATTTAAAACAATACTAATATTATCTTTTTTGATAATCTTTTCGTAAGTCTTAATAACAAATTCTAATAATTCTATTAGATCAATTTCATGAGTGGGTCTTATATGTTCTTGTAATTCAATTTTGGATAAAGAAAGTAAATCTCTTATTAAATTTTCCATTCTTTCAGATTGAGAAATCATTACGGGAAGGAAATTTTTTACCTCAGAATTATTTTTTAATTCAGAATTGTTTTCGAATGTTTCAAGTCCCATTTTGATTGATTGCAAAGGCGTTCTTAGTTCGTGAGAAACATTAGCAACAAAGTCAGATTTTAATTGTTGAAACTTATAAAACTCAGTTAGATCTCTGATAAATAAAACACATGTAGTTTCATCAAAGAAAAGGTCTCTTTTATCTAAATATATAGTGATATTAAGTCTTGATACTGATTGTGTTCGAATTTCTATCTCAAAATCTGATAAATTTTCGCCTTTGAAGGCTTTATCTATAAAATTGAGCAAATCTGGGTTTCTTAAAAAACCACTTAAATTTTCGTTTAATTTTATCTGAAACCAATTTGTAGCCGAATTATTGCTAAATAAAATTTTTTTACTCTTGTCTACAACAATAACTCCTTCTGGAATATAATTTAATAAATTATATATACTCCCTCTATATTCTTTGTTCTCAATTATTTTAATTTTTTCATTATTATTTTTTTCTTGAGTGTTAATGCCTAATACTTTTTCTTTTTTTAAAAGAAAAAAAATCAATAAAGCTATAATGATTAGTAAAATAAAATTTAGTAATTCCATCTGTCAAACTTAATAAGTAACAATAAAAAACTATAATGTAATAAAAAAAGTTACAACTAAAATCAATAAAATCAAAAAAACAGCTGCACTTGATAAATCTTTAATACTCTTAATATCTAAATCATGTTCTTTCGTGATTTTATCACATAATTTTTCAATTGAAGTATTCAAAATTTCAAAGGCTAATAATAAAAAATATAAAACAAATAATATAACCTTATGTATAAGATCTATGTTTGATAAAAAGATATAAGGCATTAAAAAAATACCTAGAATTAATTCTAAAATAAATGAATATTCTTTAAAAACTATTTTTAAACCATTTAATGAATTTAAAAAGTTGTTAAATAATTTCTTAATCATTTAACTCTGCCATAGACGTCTTGATATCTAACAATATCTGTTTCCTTTAGAATTGATCCTACTTGAGCTTCAACTATCTTAACTGGTTTATTTCCAGGATTTTGAATTCTATGTATCGCCTCTAATGGAATAAAAATATGTTCAAATGGTTTTTTAATAAAACTATCTTTATTTAAAGTTATCTTTGGATTTCCTTGAGTTACTAACCAGTGTTCAGCTCTATGGTGATGTTTTTGAAGACTTAATATTCCTTTTGGTTTTACAAATAACTCTTTAATTAAGAATTCTTTACTTTCAAATAAATTAGTATATCTGCCCCAAGGTCTATAAAATACATTTTTCTTCTTGATGTATTTATTCTTATTTTTGTCATACATCTTTAATATTTCTTTCCAACTTCCAAGATCTGACCATGGTATATCTAATTTTATCGCATTGATTTGTTTTGTTTTTTCTAAGATTGCATAATCAAATGATTTTGCAGTTGCTTTTATAAAAGAAGTTTTATTGAGATAATAAGTATTAGATTTATATTTAGCTTTTTCTACAGCCTTAATACAATTTCTATAAATAGTAGGTTGATATTTTTTAAAGTTATTAATTATTGAGTCTTTTCTTAAAAAGAACATTCCTGAATTCCAATAACCTTTCTTTTTAATGACTTGTTTTGCTTTTGCTTCTTTTGGTTTTTCAATAAATTTTGTTACTTTATTAATATTTCCTTTAATTCTTTTTGTTAAAAAATAACCATATTCACTTGAAGGTGAAGTTGGTTTAATTCCAAATATAAATATATTTTGATCGTTTAAATTAGATATATTCTTGGCGATTGATCTATTAAAAATACTTACTTTTTCAATTAAGTGATCTGCTGAAAAAAACATTAAAGCTTGTTCATTTGGAATATCTTTTATTAAAGCTGTGCTTAAAATTGCTGGTGCTGTATTTCTTTTCGCTGGTTCTAAAACAATCTTATATTTTTTGATTTTATGTCTTTTTAAGTGTTGCTTAACTTGTTTAAGATATTTTGCGTTAGTACTTATAATTGGAGCATCAAATATTGATCCTTTAACTCTCTCTAAGGTTTTGCCTAATAAAGTCCAATTACCAAAATCAATGAATTGTTTTGCTTGATGATCTTTAGAATTAGGCCAAAGTCTAGTTCCAGCTCCACCACACAAAATTACTGGACGAATTTTCATTAAATTTTTGAATATTCTTTAACCTCTTTTTTCTTACCAGGATGTGTTGGAGCTCCTAAATAAGCTGGTCCAACAGTTTGTGCATATTTCCATAAAGTTCCTGATCCAAAATCTGATTTTTTAGCTTTCCATTTTTTTCTTCTCGAAGATAATTGTGCATTAGTTAGTCGAACATTAATCGTTCCTTTTTTAGCATCTATATCAATAATATCTCCATTTCTAAGTAATGCTATAGGTCCACCTAATGCTGCCTCCGGACCAACGTGACCTACACAAAATCCTCTTGTTGCACCTGAAAATCTTCCATCAGTAATAAGAGCAACCTTCTCACCTTTACCTTGACCATAAATTGCACCGGTTGTTGAAAGCATCTCTCTCATACCAGGTCCACCTACTGGCCCTTCGTATCTAATAATAATTACATCACCATCTTTATATTTTCTTGTTTGAACTGCTTTCATTGCACTTTCTTCATTATCAAAACATCTTGCTCTTCCAGTAAACTGTAATTTTTTTAATCCAGCAATTTTAACTATTCCACCTTCAGGAGCTAAATTACCTTTTAATCCAACTACACCTCCATCTGGAGATAATGGATTGTTATAAGCTCTTAAAACTTTTTGTTTTGGATTGAATTTAATATTTCTTAAATTTTCTTTCATAGTTCTACCTGTAACTGTCATACAGTCACCATGAATATATCCACCATCATAAAGAGTTTTTAATAACATTGGCACACCACCTGCTAACCACATATCTTTAGCAACATATTTTCCGCCAGGTTTTAAATCTGCAAGATAAGGAGTTCTTTTAAAAATTTTAGCAACATCCATTAAATCAAATTTTATTCCAGCTTCATTTGCAATTGCAGGTAAATGTAAAGCTGCATTAGTTGAGCCACCAGTTGCTGCAACAATTGTTGCTGCGTTTTCTAAAGCTTTTCTTGTTACAATATCTCTTGGCTTAATTCCTTTAGCCAACAAGTTCATTACTTGTTTTCCACTTTCTTTTGCATATTTATCTCTTTCTTCGTAAGGAGCTGGAGTTCCTGCTGAATAAGGAAGAGCTAAACCAATGGCTTCTGAAACACATGCCATAGTGTTAGCAGTAAATTGCCCACCACAAGCACCAGCGCTTGGACAAGCAACAAGTTCTAATTTTCTAAGCTCTGCAGCTGACATTTGTCCTGAAGAATGTTTTCCAACAGCTTCAAATACATCAACTACAGTCACATCTTTTCCTTTGTATCTTCCTGGGAGAATTGATCCACCATAAATAAATACACTTGGCACATTAAGTCTAACCATCGACATCATTAAGCCTGGTAAAGATTTATCACAACCAGCAATACCAACTAAAGCATCATAACAATGCCCTCTTACAGTTAATTCAGCAGAGTCAGCTATAACTTCTCTTGAGATTAATGAAGATTTCATTCCTTCATGTCCCATTGCAATACCATCTGTAACAGTAATTGTACAAAATTCTCTTGGAGTACCACCAGAAGCTCTAACACCTTTTTTAACAGATTGAGCCTGTCTCATTAAAGCAATATTACAAGGTGCAGCCTCATTCCAAGTAGATACAACACCTACAAATGGTTTTGATACATCCTTTTCAGTTTCACCCATAGCATAATAGAATGATCTATGAGGGGCTCTATCTGGACCTATTGATGTATGTCTACTTGGTAATTTCTTTTTATTAAATTTTTTCATTATAAGCTTTCAATGGTTAGTGATAATTTTTTTATATCATTTTCTAAATTATTATAATTAGATTTTTCTTGTTCAACAATATCTTTTGGAGCTCTGTCTACGAAACCTTTGTTGGATAGTCTCGTCAATATTTTATCAGCTTCTTCTTTTAATTTGCTTTGTTTCTTAACTAAATTTTCTTTAATCAAAGATAAATTCACATTTTCATCAAAATAAACCTTATAAATTTCACCAGATATTACCATTGATCCAGATGATTTATTTTGATCATTTTCTAAAAAATCATTAACTCTTCCAAGTTTTTTTAAAACAGTACTATTGTCATTTACAAATTTCTTAGTTTCTTTAGACAAATTGCTGATTGATATTGTTGTAAAAGACCCAGGGCTTACATTCAATTCATTTTTAAATGATCTAAGTTCAGAAATTATA
This sequence comes from Candidatus Pelagibacter sp., assembly GCF_052049935.1. Lineage (GTDB taxonomy): Bacteria > Pseudomonadota > Alphaproteobacteria > Pelagibacterales > Pelagibacteraceae > Pelagibacter. The sequence continues at coordinate 54,716 of NZ_JBNGZA010000010.1, forward strand.
TCAATAATTTTTTCTACATCTTTTTGAGATTGATCAATTTTTATCTCACCAGATGGCCAGTTATGATACATTAAAAAATCTTTATCTGAGTTATCGAATTTATTTTTTAACCATATTTCTTCTGTCACAAATGGAATAAATGGGTGGAGCATCACTAAAATTTGTTTAAAAACATACGAAGATACTTTTTTAACTTCATTGATATCTTCTTCGTTATCAGAAAATAGTATTGTTTTTGATAGTTCTAGATACCAATCACAATAAGAATTCCATGCAAATTTATATGCATTTTTTGCTGCCTCATCAAAACGATAATCTTTAAGATTTTTTTCTATAGTGTTTTTAGTTTGTATTAGTTCTGAATAAATCCATTTATTAATATTTAAAGATAATTTAGGTACTTCATTTGTTGATGAAAAATCACACTTATTAGTTATTAAAAAGTTATTAGCATTCCATAATTTATTTAAAAAATTTCTATAACCTTTCACTCTGTCTTCAGATAACTTTACATCTGTACCAGGTGATGCCATTGATAATAAAGTAAATCTTAATGCATCAGCACTATATTGATTTATTAAATCCAAAGGATCAATAACATTTCCTTTAGACTTTGACATTTTTTGTCCTTTTTCATCTCTAACTAATGCATGAACATAAATGTCTTTAAATGGTTCTTTGTTTAAAAATTCCATTCCAAACATCATCATTCTAGCAACCCAGAAAAAGATAATATCAAAACCAGTTACAAGAACTGTTGTTGGATAAAATTTATTTAACTCTTCTGTTTTTTCAGGCCATCCTAAAGTTGCAAAAGGCCATAGTCCTGATGAAAACCAAGTATCTAAAACATCAGGATCTCTATTTAACTCAACATCTTTTTTATAAAATTCTTTAGCTTGTTTTTTTGCATCATCTTCATTTTCAGCAACAAATATTTTTTTATCTGGACCATACCAAGCAGGTATTTGATGTCCCCACCAAAGTTGTCTTGAAATACACCAGGGTTCAATATTGTTCATCCATTGAAAATATGTCTTCGACCAATTTTCTGGAAAAAAATTTGTTTTTTTATTATTAACTATCTCTTTAGCTTTGATCGCTAATTTTTCTGCATCCACAAACCATTGATCAGTTAAATATGGTTCAATAACAGAGTTAGATCTATCTCCATAAGGAACTTTATTTTTAATGTTTTCTTCTTTTACAAAAAAATCTTTTTCTTTTAATTCTTTTAAAATTTTCTTTCTTGCATCAAATCTATCCAGTCCAATATATTCTTGTGGTGCATTTTCATTAATTTTTCCTTCTTCCGTAAATATATTAATAATCTCTAGATTATTCCTAGAACCTACATCATAGTCATTAAAGTCATGTGCTGGTGTAATTTTCAAAGCACCTGTTCCCTGTTCAGGGTCAGCGTAATCATCTTCAATAATCTTAATTTTTCTTCCTACAATTGGAATTGTTACAGTTTTGCCAACAAATGATTTGAATCTTTTATCAGTTGGGTTCACCGCAATTGCTGTATCGCCTAGCATTGTTTCAGGTCTAGTTGTTGCAATAGTGATAAATTGATCAGAATCATCTATTGGATATTTAATGTAATAAATTAAAGAATTCATTTCCCTTTGATCAACTTCTAAATCTGAAATTGCAGTTTTAAGGACAGTATCCCAATTTACTAATTTCTTTGCTTTATAAATTAATCCTTTTTTATGGAGATCTACGAAAACTTTGATTACTGATTTTGAGAGATTTTCATCCATTGTGAATGCATTTCTACTCCAATCACATGAACAGCCTAATTTTTTTAGCTGGTTTATTATAATGTCACCATATTGATTTTTCCATTCCCAAACTTTTTCAATAAATTTTTCTCTTCCAATATCATTTTTATTTATATTTTCTTTTTCTAATTTTCTCTCCACTAAAGCTTGTGTAGCTATACCAGCATGATCAGTACCTGGTTGCCATAAAGTTTCATAGTTATTCATTCGATAATATCTAACTAGTAAATCTTGAATGGAATTATTTAAAGCATGACCCATATGCAAACTTCCAGTTACATTTGGTGGTGGGATAACTATAGAATATTGTTTTGAATTCTTTTTTGGTTTGAATAAACCATTTTTTTCCCAATAAGAATAAATTCTATCTTCAACGTCAGAATGTATATATTTATCACTACTCATGAGAGAATTAGTTTATAATTTAATAATCTAAATTAACAATAATCAAATTAAATCGTTATTTAATAGACTATTGATTTAATTTAATTATAAAGCCAATGGTAACTTATTTTGAGTATCATAAGGCAACGTGGCGGAATGGTTACGCAGAGGATTGCAAATCCTTGTACCCCGGTTCGATTCCGGGCGTTGCCTCCACAAAAATGTTCTTGTTTTAATTAGAAAAAAAAGTAAGTTGGGGTTTTTACATTCCTCGGTAGCTCAGTTGGTAGAGCAGTTGACTGTTAATCAATTGGTCGCAGGTTCGAGTCCTGCCCGAGGAGCCAAAAATTAAATAGCCTTTAAAATTCCTGGATTATTCACCTGAAGAGTTTTGTTAAACTTATTTTTTTGATCAGGTGTCAATTCTGAGTAAACTTTAGCCAAAAAGTTATAATTAACATTCATGTGACCTTCTTGTGATTTTTCTAAATTCACAAGATATTCTGAAAAATCTTCAAAAAAATAATTTATTGGCACTTTTAAGTAGTTAGATAGTTGAAGTAATCTTATAGAACTTACTCCATTCGTGCCTTTTTCATATTTTTGTATTTGTTGAAATGTAACATTGATTGCTTTTGCGACTTTTGTTTGTGTTAAACCTAATGCTAATCTTCTAAGTTTAAGTTTATTGCCTAGATGCTTATTAAAATTATCTTCCATTAAGACCCCACTTAATATTTTGTATAATTAGAATTCAACCTGTTTTTTAAACCTTGTGCAACAATAAAATTATTTTTTTTTTAAA
>NZ_JBNGZA010000011.1:0-39505 GCF_052049935.1 Candidatus Pelagibacter sp.
GAATATATAATTATACAGTTTTTATTTTTAATATTTAAAATCATTGGCCTTAAATTATCAATTGTACTTTCTGGTAATATTTTTAGATTTTTTGGGCCTTTATTTAGATCAAAAAAAACAATTATAAAAAATCTTTCTATTGCCATGCCTAATATTAGCCACGAGGAAATAAAAAAAATTTCAAATGGTATGTGGACTTATTATGGGAAAATATTTGCAGAATATTCTTTTATTAAAAAATTTAGAAATGATTTAAATGATAAAAATATAGAAATTAAAGGTAAAGAAATTTTGAAAGAGATCACAGAAAAAGGAAATCCTGTAATTTTTGTATCTGCACATTTTGACAATTTTGAATTAATGGCAATGTATCTAGAAAAATCAAATGTTGATATTGCAGCGATTTATAGACCTTTAAATAATTATATTTTGAATTCAACTATGGAAAAGATAAGAAAAAAATATATTTGTAAAAATCAAATAAAGAAAGGATTATCTAGTGTTCGATCTCTCATAAGATTATTTAAAAATGGATCATCAATTGCTTTGATGATTGACCAAAGAGTATCAGAAGGTGTCCATATAAATTTTTTTGGTAAAAAGGCTTACACTACTTCAATCCCAGCTCAATTTGTAAAAAAATTCAAATGTAAAATTGTTCCTATATATATTGAAAGACAGCAAAATGATAAATTTTATTTAGAAATTTTTAATCCTTTAAAATTTAATGAAGATAAAACTATAGAAGAGATAACTGCTTCATTAAATACATGGCTTGAAAAAATGATATTAAAAAATCCCTCACAATGGATTTGGTCACACAATAGGTGGAAATGAATTACTCTTCTTGTTCCCTTTTTTTAGATGCTTCCACATAGGAAAAATAAGCTTCCTGCAACTCAACATTCCAGTATTGTAAATCATCAAGTGCTATCTTTTTGCCAGAAATACTACAAATAACATGATCTCCATTTTCAATTATTTCAAAATTGTTTGGTAAATATTTTAATTTTGCTAATTTTTTAAACATTTTTAGTTTATATATTATTTTATGAAATTTGGAATAATCGGTAGTGGAGGCAGAGAGCATGCAATATGCTATAGTTTAAAAAAAAATCCTAACAATCAAGTATTTTGTTTTCCTGGAAATGCTGGGACTGAATCAATCTCAACTAATGTAAATATTGATATAAATAATTTTCAAAAATTAAAAGATTATATTAAAGAAAAAAAAATCGATATAGTTATTATAGGTCCGGAAAAACCTTTAGTAGATGGTCTTACTGATTATTTAGAAGAAAATAATATTAAAGTTTTTGGTCCAAACAAAATAGCTTCTCAACTTGAAGGATCAAAAATATTTACTAAAAAAATATGTGAAGAGTACAATATTCCAACAGCAAAATTTGGAATTTTTAAATCTGTAGAGGAGTCTAAAATATTCATAAAAAATTCAAGTTTGCCTATAGTTATAAAAGCTGACGGATTAGCTTCAGGTAAAGGTGTTTATATTTCAGAAACAATTGAAGATGCTTTTAAAGCAGTAGATGAAATATTTGGTGGAAAGTTTGGAGTTTCAAATAATATCCTTATTGAAGAATTTCTAGATGGAGAGGAAATGAGTTTTTTTATTATTTCGGATGGAAATAATATTGCTGAATTTGAAACAGCTCAAGATCATAAGCGTGTTTTAGAGGGAGATAGAGGAAAAAATACAGGTGGTATGGGTGCATATTGTCCATCAAGACTTATTACTCCAGTATTGAAAGAAAAAATTATTAATAAGATTATTAATCCAACTCTTAAAGCTTTGAAAAATTTAAACACTCAATATAAAGGTTTTTTATATGCTGGTTTAATGATCAAAAATGATGAACCCTATTTAATCGAATACAATGTGAGAATGGGAGATCCTGAGTGTCAAACTATTTTACCTAAACTAAAAACTGATTTTTCTAAAATAATAGATGCATGTTGTAAGAAAAATTTAGATAAAATTAATATTGAATGGGAAACAAAAAAAAGCATGTGCATTGTGGTATGCTCAAAAGGCTATCCTGGTGAATTCAAAAAAAATATAGCAATTAAGAATCTAGACAAATTAACTGTAGATCAAAGTAATATTATTTTTCATGCTGGTACAATTAAAAAAAATACTGATATTTTTTCAAACGGTGGACGGGTTTTAAATTTTATAAATTTATCTGAAGATTTTTTTGAAGCTAGAAAAAAAATCATAAAGAATATTAAAACTTTAAGTTGGCAAGAGGGTTTTTTCAGAAGTGATATTGGTCACAGAGTCATTAAAGAATGAGAATTATATCAGGTAAATTTAAAGGAAAAAAAATATTACAACCTAATGATAACCTCACAAGGCCTTTAAAAGATTTAACAAAAGAGTCTATTTTTAATATTCTTAGTCATTCTAATAAATTTGATATACGAATTAAAAACTCAAAAGTTTTAGACTTGTTTGCAGGAACTGGATCCTTTGGTTTAGAAACTTTATCTAGAGAAGCTTCGTTTGTTACTTTTGTTGAAAATTACACTAACATTATAAATGTTTTAAAAAAAAATATTCTTAGTTGTAAAGTAGATGATGCATGTGAAATTATTCAAAAAGAGATTAATGTCGAATTTAATTTCGAAAGATTAATGAAATATGAAATTATTTTTTTCGACCCACCGTACAAAGAAAATAATATTAACTTAATTTTAGATAAACTACTTGATGCAAATATTCTTAAAAAGAATGGTCTAATAATTATGCATCGACACAAAAAAACACAAGATTTAATTCCAAAAAAATTAAAAATCTTAGAAGAAAAAAGTTATGGAATTTCTAAAATTTTATTTTTGTCTTTGTCATAGAAAAAATTTTAGAAGTTTCTTTTTTTATCAATTCTACAGATGGTTGGTCGAAAGGATTAACTTTTAATGCTCTACCTAAGATTATAGTTTCAAAAATAAAAAAACTAAATAACTCCCCTAGAGTTTCTTCATTTCTTACAGCAATATCAAAAGATCTGAACGGAATATTTCTTTTAATGAAAATATTTTCAGTTGCTTTTTTTTGTATTGATTTAATTTGATTTAAATCAAACGATTTTAAATAATTAAATCTACTCATTAAAATTTGTCTTTTTGGTTTTATATTTGTTTTTTCCATGGAAGAAAAAAAAGTAAAAAAATTATTTTTAAATCCATCCAAGTATAATTGCATAACACTATGATTATCCTTAGGCATATTAGAAATAGTTGGAAGTATCCCTTTATTTTTTTTTCCTAAACTTTCAGAAACTAATTGCTGATACCATTTAAATAAATTTTCAGACTTTTCGTCATAATTAATTATTATCGAATTATATTTTTTCTTCTTTACAAAAAAGAGTATCGAATTAACACTGTCAATTAATGAGTCTATAAAGTGATTATTTTTCACTATATGATTAAATCTTCTAAATTTTTTTGGATCTAATCCCATTATTTCCGCTGGGAGCATTCCAACTTCTGACAATACTGAGTATCTTCCCCCAATAAAGTTATTATGATTAACAATTTCGGCTTTTAACTCTTGAGCTAAATCTCTTAAATAATTTTTTTTATTTTCTGTTAATATTAAATTTTTGTCATTTTTATTAATATAAGCAGCTGAACTAGCTATAGTTTCTAAAGTATTTCCAGATTTAGAAATAATTATGTTAAAAAACTTTTTACTTTGAAAAGATGTTTTTTTATTAAGGTTATCAATAAAAATTATTTTTTTTTTAATTTTATTCTCAAGGAAACTATTTATAGCCTGTGATCCTAAGATAGACCCTCCTATGCCAAATATTCTAGTTTCTCTTCTTGAAATATTTTTTTTAATTGATTGAATATTGTATTGATTTTTGTAAGATTTTTTCATTGAGTTAAAAATCTCACTCTTTTCCTTAATTAAATTAATAAAATTTTTTTTCTTAAACTTATTTATCTTTTTTGAATTAAAACTCTTATAAATTATGTTCTTAGAAAACATTAATTTTCTTTTATTTTTTCTAATATTTTGTTTTTAATTGGCGAGTTATTTTTTTTAGTTTGTTTCTTGGTATTTTTATTTTTTTTTAGAACATTTTCCAAATCAAACTCATTATTATTTTTTTCATCTACTTCATCATTTGGCAATGGAAGTTTGGTGAAATCAGGTGGCAAAACTAAAGGATCTTTTTTTTTTACAAGAAATTCTTCTGAACTTTTGGATTTTTTGTTTCCTTCAAGACCATCTTTTAAACTTTGACAACCATAAATAAATAATAAAAAAATTGTTAAAATAAGATATCTGATAAAATTATTATTCATCTTTTATTAAAAATTCACTTAAAATTAAAATTAGAACACCTACAGTAATCATTATATCAGCAACATTAAATATAAACCAATGAAAATTATTATAATTAAAATCTATAAAATCGACTACGGCACCATAAACTACTCTATCATAAAAATTTCCTAAAGCCCCGCCACAAATCAACAAATAAACATATCTTCTAAAACTTTCTTCTCTAAATGACAGTATTATCAAAAAAGTGATAACTAAAGCAATAATGAAACTTATGAAATTATATATGAGAATATCATCAAAAGCTAAAAGACCAAATGCTATTCCTTGATTCCAAACTAGATTAAAATCTAAAAAACTTGTTACCTCAATATTAAAATTTGGCTTTAAATTATTTTGTTGAAGAATGTAAAATTTTGACAATCTATCTAGCGAAAATAAAAAAAAAAGTGAGATTAAATTAAAAATAAAAATTTTTTTAACTTTCATTAATCAGTCCACATTGTGGTCTCTCACATTTTTGAGTTTTCAATTTCCAACAAACTGGACATTTTCCACCTTCAGCTTTTTTTGCAAAGACTTTAATCTCATTATTTGGAATTTGAACTAATTCAGCTGATGATGTAATACACAACTCAGCAAAATCAATGTCATTAAAGTTTTTATAATTTTCTTCATTCAATTCTATTTTTAAGTCTACCTCCAAACTTGAACCAATTTCTTTAGAAGTACGCAATTCTTCAATACTAGAATTACATATTTCTCTAATTCTTTTCAACTCCAGCCATCTTTTATCTAATTCTTCATTTTTAAATTTTTCTGGGATCCTTTTAAAACTTTCTAAATGTATACTTTTCTTTTTCTTTTCTACTAATTTAAAGATTTCCTCTGTTGTAAAAGAGAGTATAGGGGCAAACCATCTTATTAAATTACCTAATATTACATTTAATAACTTAATACACGCTTGTCTTTTATAAGATTCTTTAGGATCACAATAAAGAGTATCTTTCCTTATATCAAAATAAAAAGCTGAAAGATCTACAGTACAAAAGTTTAAAATTTCTTTATATAAATTATGAAAATCATACTTATTAAAGTATTCGTGAAATTTGATGTCTAATAAATATAATTTATTTAACATATATTTTTCTAATTCAGGAAATTTTTCAATATTTAGATCATTTAAATTAATATCTTCGAATTCATCATTTAAGTTGCCTAATAAGTATCTAAAAGTATTTCTAATTTTTCTGTAAGAATCCGCGTGTTGATCTAGAATTGTATAATCTATTCTTAGATCCTCTGCGTAGTTCGATGAGGCGACCCAAATTCTTAAAATATCTGCGCCATATTTTTTTAATATATCTTCAGGAGCAATAACATTGCCTAATGATTTGGACATTTTAAGTCCTTTACCATCAACAACAAATCCATGAGATAATATTGACTCGAATGGTGCTCTTCCTCTTGTTCCACAAGATTCAAGTAAAGATGAGTGAAACCATCCTCTGTGTTGATCAGAACCTTCTAAATACATTGATGCAGGCCATTTTAAATCATCTCTTTTTTCTAAAACAAAAGCGTGTGTCGAACCACTGTCAAACCACACTTCAACAATATCACTAAGTTTTTCATAATCATTTGCTTTATATTTATTTCCTAAAAATCTTTGAGGATCATCTGAGAACCAACAATCTGATCCTTCTTTTTCATAAATACTTGCAATGTTTTCTATTACCTCATCGTCAGCTAAAATTTCTTTTGTTTCTTTGTGAACAAATATTGGAAGAGGAACGCCCCAAACTCTTTGTCTTGAAACACACCAATCTGGTCTAGTTTCAATCATTGATTTTAATCTCTCTTTTCCTTTCTTTGGAAAAAATTCTGTTTCATCAATTGCTTTTAACGCTTTATCTCTTAGCTTATGGCTTTCCATAGATATAAACCATTGTGGAGTAGCACGATGCACTAACGGTGCTTTTGATCTCCATGAATGAGGATAGGAATGAACAAGTTCTCCATTAGATAAAAGTCTTTTATAATTTTTAAGTTTTTCTATTACGACTGAATTTGATTTAAAAATGTGTAATCCCTCAAATTCCTTGACATTTGATGTATATTTTCCATCACCATCAACAGTCTCTATTGCTTTAATTCCATTATTTAAACATAAATTAAAATCATCAGGGCCATGACTTGGAGCGCAATGAACTATTCCAGTCCCCTGTTCTGTAGTAACAAATCTAGCTTCCAACATTGGAATATCATAATCATAACCCATTTCAAAAAATGGGTGATAACAAATAGTGCCATCAAACTCTTTTCCAGAGAAAGTTTTTAATAAATTGAATTTTTCTAAATTACATTCTTTAACAACTGATCCTTGTAAATCTTTTGCTATGATTATCTTTTTTCCTTTAAAATCATTTTCGTCTAAAATTTCAATTAAAACATAATCTAATGCCTGATTATAAGCCAAAGCCTTGTTGGCAGGTATTGTCCAGGGTGTCGTTGTCCAAATTATAATATCTGAATCAACAAGTTCTTTTAATTGAGAACTTTTAACTTTAAACGCAGAATAAATTGTATCTGATTTATGATCTTGATATTCAACTTCAGCATCAGCTAAAGCAGTTTTTTCTACCGTTGACCATAAGACTGGTTTGAAACCTCTATATAAACTTTCTTCTTTTAAAAATTTACCGAGTTCTCTTACAATCTGAGCTTCAGCACTAAAACTCATTGTAGAATAGTAATTTTCCCAATCTCCAATAACGCCTAATCTCTTAAATTGACCTTTGTGGATATCTATCCATTTTTCAGCAAATTCTCTGCATTCTTTTCTAAACTCTACAATTGGAACATCATTTTTATTTTTTTTATTTTTTTTGTATTGTTCTTCTATCTTCCATTCAATTGGTAAACCATGACAATCCCATCCTGGTACATAAATAGAATCTTTTCCATCCATTTGATGAAATTTAACAATGATATCTTTTAAAATTTTATTTAATGCTGTTCCCATATGAATATTACCATTTGCATAAGGAGGACCATCATGAAGAATAAATTTTTCTTTACCTTTACTTGATTTTCGTAATTCATCGTAAAGATTAATCTCTTTCCAATAATCTAACATTTGAGGCTCTCTTGATGGAAGATTGGCCTTCATTGAAAATGCAGTTTTTGGAAGATTAATTTGTGCTTTAGACATAATTTTTCTTTGCTTTAGCTAGATCAATTTTTATTTGTTGTTTTAATTTTTCAATATCAGTAAATTTTTTTTCTTTTCGTATAAATTTTAAAAAATTAACTCTTAAATACTTATTATAAAGATTTCCAGAAAAATTAAATAGATGAACCTCTAATAATAATTTTTTCTGATTAAAAGTAGGTCTATAACCTATGTTGGCTATGCCTTTGTGGATTTTTCTTTTTAACAATACATCTACCGCATAAACACCTAATTTTGGAATTAAAAAATCTTGAATATCAATATTACATGTAGGAAACCCAATCTTCCTACCTAACTGTCTTCCTTTTTCAACTTTACCATCAACAACCCACTTTCTATCCAAAAGTTTATTTGCAAAATCCAATTTTCCATTTTCTAAAGATTTTCTTATAAGAGTAGAGGAAACAATTTTATTATTTATTTTAACTGGCTTAGGTTTAACTAATTGATAATTCAATTCACTTTCAAAGCTTTTTAATTGTTTAACATCTCCTTCCCTATTTTTACCAAATCTAAAATTATCACTTACAAATATGAATTTTGTTTTCAATTTTTTTGAAATTATATTTTTGATAAAATTAATTGAATTAGTAGATGAAAAATTTTTATCAAATTTTTTATTTATTAAAAAATCAATTTTCAAATTTTTCATTAATTCATTTTTTTGTTTTAAGGATGAAATTCTAAAATTTTTCAATTTTTTACTGAAAAACATTTTTGGCATTGGCTCAAAAGTTAATACTCCAATTTTGAGTTTATATCTTTTTTTGTACTTTTGAGCTTCTTTAAAAAGTTTTTTATGTCCTAAATGAACACCATCAAAATTACCAATTAGAAGAATTGAGCCCTTAATATTTTTTGGAATATCAAAATTATTAAAAATTTTCATTTATTCTTACCATGTCAGCTTTGATTGAATATAATTTGGAATCGATTCATATATCTTTGAAACTTTTTCAATACCGCTATTTTCTATTTCTGCTTTATGAATTCCATCTGAAATAATTAAAGAGTCAAAATTTTGTAAATTTGCACCTTTAATATCTGTATTAAGATTATCACCAATACATAATATTTTTTTATCTTTATTATCAATTGCTTGATTGTAAACTTCTGGGTAAGGTTTACCAAAATATATAACTTTGCCTCCCATTTTTTCAAAAACCATTGCTACTGATCCTGCACATAGTTCTCTTTTATTTCCACGATCTACAATTAAATCTGGATTTGTACATATCATTTTTTTTTGAATATATTTTTCTAACAAGTCTTTATAAAAATTTAAATCATCGGATTTATCATCATATAAACCAGTGCATAATATATATTCACTTTCATCTAAATTTTCTTTCTTATTATTTTTAAAGCTTAAAAATAAATCAAAGTCTCTTGGTGGTCCTATGTGAAAAAAATCTTTATCATTAAGATTTTTTTTTAAATAATTTAGGGCTGCTTGACCTGATGTATAAACGTGATCAATTTGTTCAGATTTCATTCCCAATTTTTCTAAGAATTTTTTTACTGTTTTGTTAGGTCTTGGAGCATTAGTTAGCAAAACATAATTTTTTTTAATTTCACTTAATTTAGATAAAACTCCAATAGCTCCTTTGTGAAGTTCGATACCATTATGTACAACGCCCCATAAATCTATGTAGAGTATATCATAATTACTAACTATAGATTTAAGCCCATCTGTGTCTAAATTTTTAGTCATCCTGATTAGATATAACCTTAAAAAGCCTTTTTTTCTAAGTTTTTTGATAATTATGAAGCTGCATAGATCTTGAAATACATAGCCAAATATCTATATGAGCTCCATATTTATTTAAAGGAGAGTTTATGAAATTCAAACCGTTACACGACAGAGTTTTAATAGAAGTTTTAGACAGTAGTGAGAAAACTGCTGGTGGAATTATTATACCAGATTCAGCACAAGAAAAACCTCAAGAAGGTAAAGTTGTAGCTGTTGGTGGTGGTGCAAAAACTGAAGATGGAAAAACTATACCAATGGACGTTAAAGTTGGTGACAAAGTACTTTTTGGTAAGTGGTCAGGCACTGAAGTTAAAATTGACGGTAAAGAATATAGCATAATGAAAGAGTCAGACATTATGGGTATTTCAAGCAAGTAATTAATTATAAAGGAGAAATATAATGGCAAAAGTTGTTAAATTTGATGCTGAAGCAAGAGCAGCAATGATAAGAGGTGTAAATATCTTGGCTGACACTGTTAAAGTAACTTTAGGACCAAAAGGAAGAAATGTAGTTATGGATAAATCTTATGGTGCTCCAAGAATTACTAAAGATGGTGTTTCAGTTGCTAAAGAAATTGACCTAGAAGATAAATTTGAAAACATGGGTGCACAGATGGTTAAGGAAGTTGCTAGTAAAACAAATGATGAAGCTGGTGATGGCACAACTACTGCAACTATTCTTGCACAAGCAATTGTTAAAGAAGGTGTAAAATATGTGACAGCTGGCATGAACCCTATGGATGTAAAAAGAGGGATAGATGCTGCTGTTGAAACAGTTAAAGAAAACTTAGTTGCTTCTGCAAAAAAAGTTAAAGATAGTGATGAGATAGCTCAAGTTGGAACAATATCAGCAAATGGTGATAAAGAAATTGGAACAATGATTGCTAAAGCAATGCAAAAAGTTGGTAACGAAGGTGTTATTACTGTTGAAGAAAACAAAGGTATAGAGACAGAGCTTGATGTAGTTGAAGGTATGCAATTTGATAGAGGTTATCTATCTCCATACTTTATTACAAACAGTGATAAAATGACTACAGAGCTAGATAACCCATTTATTCTTTTACATGAAAAGAAATTAACAAATCTACAACCAATGGTTCCACTTTTAGAGGCTGTTGTGCAAGCTGGAAGACCATTGATGATTATTTCTGAAGATGTTGAGGGTGAAGCTTTGGCAACTTTAGTTGTTAACAAATTAAGAGGTGGTTTAAAAGTTGTAGCAGTTAAAGCTCCAGGATTTGGTGATAGAAGAAAAGCAATGTTAGAAGATATTGCTATCTTAACTGGTGGATCTGTTATCTCTGAAGATTTGGGGATTAAACTTGAAAATGTTAAGTTAGATGATCTTGGTTCATGTAAGAAGGTTAAAGTTGATAAAGACAACAGTACAATTGTAAATGGTGCTGGTAAGAAATCTGACATTGAAGCAAGATGTGGTTCGATCAAACAACAAATAGATGAAACAACATCTGATTATGATAAAGAAAAACTTCAAGAGAGACTTGCTAAATTAGCTGGTGGTGTTGCGGTTATCAAAGTTGGTGGTGCAACAGAAGTTGAGGTTAAAGAGAGAAAAGACAGAGTTGAAGATGCATTAAATGCAACTAGAGCTGCTGTTGAAGAAGGTATCGTAACTGGTGGTGGATGTGCTTTATTATATGCATCAAGAGATCTTAGCAAAGTAAAGGTTAAAGGTGATGACCAAAAAGCTGGTGTGGATCTTGTTAAAAAAGCACTTGAAGCACCTATAAGACAAATTACTAAAAATGCTGGAGTAGATGGTTCAGTTGTAGTTGGTAAATTGTTAGAGCAAAATAAAAAAACTCATGGTTATGACGCTCAAAGCGAAGAGTATTGTGATATGTTTGCAAAAGGTATTATTGATCCTGTCAAAGTTGTTAGAACTGCTTTACAAGATGCAGCTTCCATTTCAGGATTATTAGTAACTACTGAAGCAATGATTGCAGATAAGCCTGAAGAAAAAGATGCTAGTGCAGCTGGTGGAATGCCTGGAGGAATGGGTGGCATGGGTGGCATGGGTGGAATGGGTGGAATGGGAATGTAAGTCCACTACACTCAATAAAAAATTTAAAAGGCCATCATTTATGATGGCCTTTTTTTTAGGTAAAGAATTATGTCTAAAAGATACAGTGGAAAATCATTTAAAGACTCAAGTGTGAAAAAAAAACCAAAATTTACACTTAAAGAAAAGAGGAAATTTAAAAGAGAAAAGTCAAAAAAGTCTAACTAATCTAAATAAATATCAATTATTCAAGCCAGTTATGCACTTTTTTAATGTTTTCAAATCAATTTAAATCAGTATAAGGGCGACACTTTATGAGTAATAATATTAGAAATATCACAATTATCGCCCATGTTGACCATGGAAAGACAACTTTAATTGATAATTTAATGAAACAGAGTGGATCATTCAGAGAGAATGAGGTTGTTGATGAAAGATTAATGGACTCTGGTGAGCTAGAGAAAGAAAGAGGAATTACTATTCTTGCAAAACCAGCTTCTATTAATTGGAAAGAATCAAGAATTAACATAATCGATACGCCAGGTCACAGAGATTTTGCTGCTGAAGTTGAAAGAGTATTAAGTATGGCTGATGGAGCATTGCTTTTAATAGATTCAGCTGAAGGTGTAATGCCTCAAACAAAATTTGTATTAGCAAAAGCTTTGAAACAAGGTCTAAAGCCAATTGTTGTAATTAATAAACTTGATAAGCCTGATCAAAGGGCAAATGAAGTTTTAGATGAAACATTTGATTTATTTGTCAGCTTGGATGCAAATGAAGAACAATTAGATTTTCCAGTACTATATGCGAGCGGTAGATCTGGTTGGGCATCAAAAGAAGTTGATGGACCAAGAGAAAATTTAAAACCACTTTTAGATATGATAGTGGAACATGTTGAGCCTGCAAAGTTAGATAAAACAAAACCATTTGCAATGTTATCTACTCTTCTTTACGCAGATAGTTTTTTAGGAAGAAGTTTAGTTGGAAGAATTGCTCAAGGAACTGCAAAAGCTAACCAAGCTATTAAAGCTTTAAATCTAAAAGGTGAAAAAGTTGACGAAGGCAGATTAACTAAAATTTTTAGATACGAAGGAACCAAAAAAGTGCCAATAGAAGTTGGTGAAGCAGGAGATATTGTTGTAGTTGCAGGTTTAGAAAAAACAAATGTAGCCGATACGATTTGTGATTTAGATGTAAATGAACCAATTGCTGCAACACCTATAGATCCACCAACAATGTCTATAACTATAACAGTTAATACATCTCCATTAGCGGGAACTGAAGGCTCAAAATTAACAAGTACACAAATCAGAGATAGATTAATTCAAGAAGCACAAAATAATGTTGGAATCACCTTTGAAGAAAATGATGGAAATGACTCTTTTATTGTAAGTGGTAGAGGAGAGTTGATGTTGGAGATTTTACTTACTCAAATGAGAAGAGAAGGTTTTGAGATGACTGTAAGTCCACCAAAGGTACTTTATAAAAAAGATGAAAATGGAAATAGATTGGAACCAATAGAGGAAATTACTATGGATTTAGATGAAGAGCATTCTTCAAAAGTAATTGACTCTATGAATAGAAGAAAAGGTAAGTTAATCGAACTTAAGGATACAGGTAAAGATAAAAAAAGATTAATTTTTCATGCACCAACAAGAGGATTGATGGGATACACAAGTAGATTTTTAACTCTTACAAAAGGTAATGGTGTAATTAACAGAATTTTTCATGAATACGGTCCATATGAAGGAGACATGGAAGGTAGAAAAAATGGAGCATTAATTTCCATGGAGCAAGGTAAAGCAGTTGCTTTTGCAATTTTTAACTTACAGGCTAGAGGTGAGATGTTTGTAACACACAACGATCCTGTCTATACTGGCATGATCGTTGGTATGCAACCTAAACCTGGTGATATGATAATAAATGTCATGAAAGGAAAAAAATTAACTAACATGAGAACTCAAGGCACAGATGAAAATGTTGTTCTTACTCCTGTTAGAAAAATGTCAATTGCAGAACAGCTAAGTATGTTGAACAGTGATGAAGCATTAGAGATTACACCTGAGTCTTGTAGGCTAAGAAAAGCTATTCTAGATCCTCATGAAAGAAAAAGAAGCGAAAAAGCTTCAGCAGCTTAATTAAAAATTTTATCTACAATAAATAATCCTAAAGCAACACAAGGTCCAATTCCAAAAGCGTAAATCAGAGTTCCAACTCCTACTGTTCCACCTAAATACCAACCTACTCCAACAGCTGTAATTTCGATGCAACCTCTGACTAAAGCAATGGGTAGATTTGTTTTTTTGGTTAATCCTGTCATTAAACCATCTCTTGGACCTGGACCTAAATTTGCAGTCAAATAAAAACCACTTCCGAGACCAACTAAAAACACACCTAAGATTGCCATAAAATATTGAGAGATAAGATTACTTGGAGAACCTAATAAATGAATTGTTA
Organism: Candidatus Pelagibacter sp.; assembly: GCF_052049935.1. Classification (GTDB taxonomy): domain Bacteria; phylum Pseudomonadota; class Alphaproteobacteria; order Pelagibacterales; family Pelagibacteraceae; genus Pelagibacter. Next base: position 13,786 of record NZ_JBNGZA010000011.1, read on the forward strand.
TATCTAACATTATAGCAATAATGATTATGTTCATAATTGTGCCTAGACCAGGTTTTTGCTTTAAAAAAAACCATAATGATAGAACCCCAACACTAATAAAAAATGTAGCTACTCCAATAGAAAGGTCTGTAATAATTGATGCACCTTCTGCCAAAACTGTCCAAGGTGAATTCCCTGTCGTTGAAACTACTAACAAAGCTTCCCCAAAACCAAATAACATCAAACCAAAACATAAATATGAAAATGTTGAAATTTTTGGTTTAAAATTAAATGTTTCTTTCGAACTCCAATCAACTACTGGAATTTTTTTAATAGATAAAAACATTTTTGCTTGATACTTTAAATTTTTTTTTTATTAAAGCTTAATCTTATCATGAAAAAAATAACCTTCATTTTATTGTTTTTTTTAATCTCAAGTAATTCATTTTCTCATATGGGCCACTATAAGAACTTTAATAACATTGAAATGGAAATTTTAAGAAATGGTGAGGTGATTGGATATAATTTTTATTTTTTTAAAAGAGATGGAAATAATACCACTGTAACAAATCAAATTAAATTTACTGTAAAGCTATTTGGCGCAACAGTTTTTGAAGTGGAAGGTTATGGCGAGGAAAAATATAATAAAGATCAACTCATCTCTTACGAATCTAAAACTAGACAAAACAAAAAAAATAAATTTGTTGATCTAAAGTATAATAAGCAAAATAATCAATTTGAAGTGAAAGGCTCTTCTTATACTGGTTTAGCTAGTGATGATAATGTTATTGGAAATTGGTGGAGTCATAAAATACTTCAAGCAAGTTCTCAAATCAGCCCAATATCAGGAAGTATTAAAGAACAAGTTGTAACATTTCTTGGTAAGGAGACAATAACACTTTATGGTAAATCGTATGAAGTTGAGCATTTTAAACTTCAATCAAAAGATATGAGTATACCCGAAGATAAAAGATTAGATTTTGACGTCTGGTACGATAAAGAGAATTCTATCATTAGAAAAGTAACTTATTCAAGAATGGGTGAATGGGAATATAGAGTAAAAGAATTTAATTAGATTTTTTTATTTTATCATAAAGATCATTAGCACTAATCCAGCCCGACTCTAATCTAGAACCAACAAACCAATCTCCACATATCCCAAGTTTTATTTTTTTATCCCAATAGCTTTTTATTTTAAGTGGTTTGGGATTGTATGAATATTTCCATCCATGATTTAAAATATTATTTAACTTTTCTTTCTTAGTATTTGTTAATTCAAAAAATCTATTTATTAAAATATTTGAATTTATTAATTTCATCTTTTTATTTTTATTTATTTTTTTATTTGCCCAATTACTTGTGCTTTGCAAGGTCCAATGATTAAATCTACTTTTAAATCTATTTTTACTGTTCTCTAATGCAGCCCAGCCCAATATAGGATCATCAAAAAAAAAACTGCTAATTTTTTCAAGATTTTTTTTTAATGTAAACATTACAGTTACATTTGCACTCATTTTTATTTTCTTTTTAAGAATACTTTTGTCTTTTAAATATTTAATAGTTAATTTTTTAGATTGTGGATGAGGACAAGTTAAGATTAAATTTTTACAATTTATTTTTTTATTATTTATAAATTCTAACTCCCAATACAAATTTTTTCTTTTTATTTTTTTTAGTTCACTCTCAAAATTACAATTAATATTTTTTATTAAATACTTGCTGATATCATTATTACCATTTGTTCCTATTATTTTTTGATGTTTCTTATTTTCTTTTATTCTATTATTTAAAAAAAGGTGGGTTCCACCCCATTTTTTTAAAATTCCTAATTTAATTAATTTATTAATGAATTTTTTAAATTTGGCTGTTTTCGGAGAAATGTATTGCACTCCATGATCATAACCAATTTTTTTATCAAATCTTTTAAATGAAGATCTTCCACCTGGTCCTCTTGCCTTATCATAAATAACAACTTGATATTTTTTTTTTAATAAATTTGCAATAGTGGAGCCAGATATGCCTGAACCAATTATACAATAATCAATCATTTACCAGCAACAACCATTCCCTCTATCATCATTGTTGGAGAATTTGTTGCATATTCAAACTCTAAATCATTGGCAAGTGTTAGATTTTTAAACATATCTTTTAAATTACCAGCAATTGTAATTTCGTTTACTGGTTCTTTTAAAATTCCATTTTCAATTAAATAACCAGCAGCACCAACAGAGTAATCGCCAGTAATTAAATTTGTACCATGACCAATAGTTTCAGTAATATAAATAGCTTTAGATGAAGAATTTAAAAGATCATCATAACTTGTATTTCCTCTGTCAAAATATAAATTTGTAGAACCACCTGCTCTACCATTAGATTTGATATTTAATTTTTTGCCATTGTAAGTATCAACTAAATAACTTTTTAAAATTCCTTTATCTACTAAACATAATTCATTTGAATGAACACCTTCTCCATCAAAAAGCTGAGATCCTAAACCTTTTTTGATATCAGGCTTATCAATTATTGTGATTTCTTTTGAAAAAATCTCTGAACCAATTTTATCCTTCAAAAACGATGTACCTCTTGCAATTGAAGATGAGGAGATAGCTCCTGCAAATGCACTTAGTATTCCTTTTGCTATTCTTTTATCAAAAATTAGATTTAGCTTTTCACTACCAATTTTTTTAGGACTAAGCTTTTTTATTGTTCTATCTGTTGCTAATTTTGCTAATTCTTCTGGTTTCTTAATTTCATCTAAGTGGCACTTACTTGTATATTCATAATCTCTTTCCATTCCCCCATTATCTTTAGCAACAACTACGCAAGATGAAGAGAATGATGAAGATTTATGTCCACCACTAAATCCGTCACTATTAATTAAGATAAAATTAGATTTGTTCTGTGAAAATCCAGACTCTGTATTTATTACTTTTTTTTCTTCAAAAACCTTTTCTTCCAATTCTTTAAGATATTGAATTTTTTTATCATTCTCAAAACTTGTATCATCGTAAAGTTCTAAATCTAAATTATCTTTAGAATAAAGATCTTTATCCGGTAAGGAGTTAAACTCATCCTCAGGAGTTAATTTTGTAGTTTCTACACACCTTTCAATAAGTGTTTTGAGATTGTCATTTAATAAATTTGAAGATGCTATAGAAGATTTTTTTTTATTTATATAAGTTGTAATACTTGCGACTAAACTATCTGAACGATTAGCCTCATCTAGAATTTTATTTCTAAAGCTTACCGTTTCATCGATAGAATTTGAAACCAAAACTTCACAATCTGTTGCACCAAATTTTTTTGCTAAATCCAAACATTGAGATGCTTTGTCCTCTAAGAAATTTTGATCTTTAACCATAATTAAAGTTGTGTTCCACCAACAGTCATTTGGTCAATTAATATTGAAGGTTGAGCAACACCTACAGGGACTCCTTGTCCTGCTTTTCCACAAGTTCCTATACCTGGATCTAACATCATATCATTACCAACCATTGAAACTTTTCTTAAAATTGATGGCCCATCTCCAATCAAAGTTGCACCTTTAATTGGTGAACCAATTTTCCCATTAACTATTTCATATGCTTCAGTACAGTTAAATACAAATTTTCCAGAGGTGATATCAACTTGACCACCACCAAAACTGACTGCAAATATTCCTTTCTTTACAGAAGATATCATTTCATCCTGAGTATTCTTACCACTCAACATCATGGTATTTCTCATTCTAGGAAGAACAACATGTTTGTAACTTTCTCTTCTACCGCTTCCTGTAGACTTTGTGTTCATCAGTCTAGCATTCAAACGATCTTGCATATAATTTTTTAATATTCCATTTTCAATTAAAACAGTTTTTTCTGTTGGAGTGCCTTCATCATCTATAGTTAAGCTGCCTCTTCTATTGTCAATTGTTCCATCATCTACAATTGTAACACCTTCGCTCGCAACTTTTTCTCCCATTAAATTATGAAATGCAGATGTTTTTTTTCTATTAAAATCTCCTTCTAATCCATGACCAATTGCTTCGTGAATAAGAATTGCAGGCCATCCAGGTCCTAAAACAACAGGCATTTCTCCAGCAGGTGCGGGCTTACTTTCTAAATTTACAGAAGCAATTCTTAAAGCTTCATCACAAACATTTTTCCAATTATTGTCTTTTAAATAAGTATCATATGACTGTCTGCCACCTATACCATATACGCCAGACTCTTTTCTTCCATTTTTCTCCAACATCACAGAAACATTGAACCTAATTAAAGGTCTAACATCATTAAGAGTTTCGCCTCCTGCTCTTATTATTTCTATTGATTTTTGTTCACCACTAAAACTTGCTGTTACTTGTTTGGTGTTAGGATTTTTTGATCTTATATAGTTATTAACATTATTTAAAATTTCTATTTTTGAATTTAAATCTTTTTGCTCTATGGGATTAATATCTTCATAAAATTTCTTGTTAGTTTTTGGTATTGAATGGTTATAGGTTCCATTAATTGATTTAAGGGTGGCTTTTAAATTATCAGAAGATTTTTTAAGAGAATCTTTAGATATTTCATTAGAATGAGAATAAGCAACTACCTCTCCTGAAATTGCCCTAAAACCAAATCCTAGATCTGTTGCATAACTAGAACTTTTTATTTTATTATCGTCTAACAAAATTGACTCTGCTTTTGAGTCTTCTAAATAAAGTTCACCATCATCACATGAATTCAAAGTTTCTGATACAATTTCATCAGCAATATTTTTTGAAATATCTGTATTTTTGAAGAAGTTAGACATATCTGGTATGTAGTTAATTACTTTAATAATTCAACTAATAGATTTAACTCACTTGTAAGTTTTAATAAGAATATTATCTTAAAACTATGAAGGTATATTTCAATAATTCCTGTAAAATCTGTAAAGCTGAAATTGATCTCTATAAAAAAGAAGAATGTAGTGAAATTGATTGGGTGGATATCACAAATAACAAAGTTGCATCTAAAGAAACTAATAAATCTGATAAAGATCTTTTAAGAAGACTGCATGTAAAAGAAGGTGATAAGATAATTGGTGGTGCAGAAGCTTTTTTAATACTGTGGAGTAAAATGCCAAAGTATAGATTTTTATATAAATTTTTTAAACTTCCAATAATTTTTCCAATTTTTAATCTACTTTATGAATTTGTTGCTTTCTTTTTGTATTTAAAAAATAAAAAACAATTAAAAAATTATTGAAAAAAAAATATCAATACTTCACTTAAAAACCACATAGAAATAAAAAACATTATAAAGAAAACAATATACATATAAGTAACTACTTTATTCCTTTTTCTTCTTAATCTTACAAAATCTTTATCATCTAGATCAGAGATATCTCTTTCTCCAATTACGTGATAATCGTAACTCCATCTCCAAAGAGAGTCGCCTAATCTATCATCTAATTTATTGAAATAATCGATCCAGGCTAAAATATATTTAATGATAAAAAATAAAATTAATAATGTAATAAAACTTGCAAACATTAATTTTAATTTTCAGATTTTGATCTCATTCTACCAATTAATTGTGTTAAAGAGTCTACCATCGTGTCAGAGGCTTTAAAAATTTCATTATTTTTGTATTCGTGAGAAAGATTTTTTTCTGGATTAGTTTTGTCTTCAATGACTATCCCCTCATCTGGAGAGTTGTTTTTTATATAAATAAGTAATAACCATTCATCATCTGAAGACTCGTCCCATCTAATAAATATCTCGCCAGTTTCGAACCTTCTATCTATACAACGTAAAATTGACATATGTCTGGTAATGTGTCGCTTATTCAATTGAAAAACCAAACTACTTGCACTCCTATAAAAGCTTTCAAGTGCAAACTCAACTTTTTGTCTTGCTAATGTAAATTCTTTTTCTTTTTGTAATAAAGTTTCTCTATCTTCATCTCCAATTAATTTTACTCCTAGAGCCTCTACTCTTTCTCTAATTTTCTGATCTCTAATTATTCGGTATTTTTCTTTTAATTTATCTATTCTTTGTTGGAGTTCTGCATAATCTTCTCTCTCCTCTTTAAGTGAAATTCTCTCAAGATTTTCAAGCTCCTTAATCTCTCTAATTCTAAATTTTTCAATTTGCTTATCTAATTTTAATTTTTGTAAAAATTGTTTTTGTTTTTCTGCCTGCTCAATTCTGATTAGAGCTTGTTCTTTCCTTAAAAATGCTTTGATATCTCTTGCTCTTTCTTTTTCTAATTTTATTTCATCTTTAATTGCTTGTTTTTTAAGTTTTAATTCTAATGTTGCTTGCTCTTTTTTTCTTTTTTCATCTTCTTTTTTTAAATCTTCTTCTTTTTTTATCTCTTCTAATTGTATTCGTCTTTTCTCATCAGCCCTTAAAGTTTTATAATTTGTAATTGTTAATTCAATTTTATCAAAAAAAGATTGAATATACTTTTCAATATTGATTGAAAAATTGAAATTAAAATTTGGTTTTAATGCAAATTGAAGTCTAACAATTTTTGATACAAAAGTTTCTTTTGGTTTTATTTTAATTTTTCTTAAACTTTTCTTGAAATTTTTAGATTTATTTTTTCTTAAAGTTTTGGGTTTCTTTTTTGAAATTTTTTTACTTTTTTTAATTTTCTTTGCTTTTTTTATTAGAGGTTTTTTTTTGAAATTTCTTCCTTTTCTAGAGATTTTCCCCTTTTTACGTGATTTTTTATTTTTCTTTTTAGATTTTTTCATAAAGAGATTTGATATTTATCAAGTATTTATTGGTAAATATAGTCTCTTGTGACTGGAGTTGAAGTATAATTTTTTGTTAATTGAAATTGATAAACAACCTGGTCACCCCATTTAAATGCTATTTCACAACCTGCAAGATAAAACTCCCACATTCTAAAAAACTTTTCATCAAACATTTTAATAATTTTCTCTTTGTTTTTTAAACAATTCAATTTCCAATTTTTTAGAGTGTAAGAATAGTGAAGTTTCAACACCTCAATATCAGAGACTACTAAACCTGCTTTTTCAACAGGTTTTGTAACCTCACTTAAACTAGGCGTATATCCTCCTGGGAATATATATTTTGTAATCCAAGGATGAGGATCTCTAGGTGGCATTACAGATCCAATTGTATGAATTAAAGAAACTCCATTGTCTTTTAACAATCTTTCAACCTGTTTAAAAAATTTTTTATAAAATTTTCTTCCAACATGTTCAAACATTCCTACACTTACAATTCTATCAAACTTCTCATTTAATTCTCTATAATCGATTAATTTAAATTTTACTTGATTGTCGAGATTTAATTCTTTTGCTTTTTGGGTAGCGTATTTGAGTTGGTTTTCAGATAATGTTATACCAGTAACTTCACAATCGGTTTTTCTTGCAATTTCGAGAGCTAAACCTCCCCAACCACAACCAATATCTAAAACTTTTTGATCTTTTTTAATATTTAATTTTTTAATTATATGTTGAATTTTATTATTTTGAGCAGTTTCTAAATCATCATTCTCGTTTTTAAAATATGCACAAGAATATTGTCTTTTAGGATCTAAAAATAAATCATATAAATCATCAGAAATATCATAATGATGTGAGACATTCATTTTTGATTTTTTTATAAAATTAAAATTTGTTAAATAACGATATGATCCTCTCAATCTATTCGTTAAATAACTGATGTAATTAAATTCATTTCTTCCAATATTCATCAAAGCAATATCTAAAAATTCAGTTACATCTGAATTTTCAATTTGAAGAGTTCCATCTGTGTAAGCTTCACCAAAATATAAATCTGGATTAATTAATAATTTGTAATGTAATTTTTTATCTAATAACTTAATTGTAATTGGTTCTCTTTTTTTTGGTTCACCAATAAAATATTTCTTTTTATCTGCATCGATTAATATAAACCCATCTTTTTTAAAAATTTTATTTAGAAATCTTGCAAGCAACATTTTATGCAACTGATTTTAAAGTTAATTGAAAATCTAATTTTTTCAAATTTTGAATTAAATCTTTTTTGTCTCCTTCCTTAAGTAAAGATAACGGAGGTAAAATATTTTCTAATAATTTATCAGACTGACTTAGATAAGCATGAAGCCCTGTAATGGTATTATATTTATCAAACAATTTTCTTATATTATGTAATTTTTCATTAACTGTTTGTTCTTTTTTTGAAAGGAAATCATCATAAACCTTTCTTGATAAAGAAGCTGAAACATTTGCATTTGCTGTTATTATTCCTGCATAACCAAATTTAAGACCTTCTAATAAATTAAGCTCTGTTCCTAAAAAATAAGAAAAATTATCAATTTTAATTTTTTTGAATAAATTTCCTGTAGTGTCTTTGATACCAACTATTTGATCAGGAAATTGTTTTTTAAGGTCTCTTACTAAATTTTCATTAAATTTGAAACCACAAAGAGCTTCGAAATTATACAAAATTATTTTTGATGTTGGAACTGATTCAATTATTTTTTCGTAAAACTTTTTTACCCCTAATTCATCATAAGAATAAAATGCGGGTGGCATTACTAAAAAATTATTAAAGTTTAAAGAACAAGAGGTTTTCATAAAATTGATTATTTCAATTAATGAATTCAATCCTGTTCCTATTATGAATTGGTCACTATATTTGCTTTTTGATAATTGATTAATCAGGCTAATTTTTTCCGAGACAGAAATATATTGTGCCTGACCAGTGCTACCAAACATCACAACTCCATGACATCCTTCATTAATAATATTTTCAGAATGTTCAATTGTTTTTTCAATATTTAAACTTAAATCATCATTAAATACTGAAATAGTTGCAGCAAATATTCCTCTTAATTCTGTCATAGTAATTTATATATAATAATTATAATAAATATTTCATTAGTATGAAAACAGGAATTTTTCTCAGCTATAAAGGGATTGGAGCTAATTTGCTTCATTTAAGCTATTGCCATCAAATTGCAGAAAGGTTTGGTCCTGTTACAATTATAACCCTATGTTCTAAATTAGATAAAATTTTTGAAACAGATCCTAAAATTAAAGAAGTTATATATTTAGATAAGTATCATAAAAAATTTTTGGATATTTTAAATCTCTCAGCTTTTTTCAAAAATTTAAAATTGGATAATATTTTCATTTTTTATCCAAGCGTAAGATATTTTCTTGCATGTAAAATTTCTGGTATTAAACATATTTATCAATATCCCTTATTTAAGAAGAAAAACTTGCACTTAGTAAAAACAGCTAAGAGATTTACTGAAAAAATATTGAAAATAGAAAATTGTCCTACTGAAACAAAATTCAATGTCGATGAGAAAAAGCTTAAAAATTATAAAATTGAAAATAAAAAGATAATTATTCTTGGTATTGGTTCATCAGGGCCTACAACCAAGTGGGGTTATAAAAATTATTTATCTCTTATAAAAAAATTTGAAAATTTAGAATCTAAATTTCATTATTTTTTATTATGTGGTCCAGATGAAAGTGATGCTGCTGATGAAATTATAAAAGGACTAAATATTCCCAATTGTAAATCTTTGGCCAATGAGAATATTTCAGAAGTAATTTATTATATTTCATCAAGTAATTTATTTATTGGCAATGACTCTTTTGGTCATCATATAGCTTCACAAAGAAAAATTCCAAGTTTTATAATTATGCTTGATACACCTGAGGCTTATACAAGCTATAGTAAATTTCAAAATAGAATTATTCCTCAAAATATCTCTATTGATAAAATTACTCATGATACAAGATTAGATCCCAATTTAATAGGTGTAGATGATGTCTTTAACTCTATTAAACAATTTATTTAATATCTCTTAATACAATTTCTTTAGCTTCATTAACAATCGATGATAGCCTTGAGGTTTCAGGAGATACATCTGGATGTATTTTTTTTTGAATTTTTACATAAGCTTTATTGACGTCTTCATTGGTAATTTTTTTATTCTTATCTAAGTTAAGAATTTTATAAGCTTCGGCAACAGACATGGTTGTATTATTTGTTGCATTCGCTTGACCAAAGTTAAATCTACCAGAGCTTCTCAAAGTTTGAATAAGTCTAAATAATGAAAATAATTGAAATAAAGATAAACCTTTTAACTTCATTAAACCCAAACTAATTAGTGTTAAAGGTAAAGATAATAAAAACTTTCCTCCAATAGCAAATAAGATAGCTAAAATTACTGATCCAAAAATAATTAGGATCCTAAGACTTTTTGATATTTTTTTTGGCGAAATATTAGTTAGAAATTTGAGAATAAAGTAGAATAACGTCAAAATTACTACTGTATAAATTACTATATTCATGTATCTCGTTTCAAAATGAAAATACCATATCTTAAAAAAAAACCAGAATTAAAATCATGTCATAATGTTACATGGGAAGACAATTATAGCTGGATACATCAAGAAAATATTTTGGAAGTTTTAAAAGATAAAAATAAACTTGATCAAGAAGTTAAAGAATATCTAGAAAATGAAAATATTTATGCAGACCATCATCTTAAAGATACAAAAGATTTACAAAAAACTTTATTTAATGAAATTAAAGGACGAATTAAATTAGATGATGAGTCTCTTCCATACAAAGATCATACTTATGAGTATTGGACTAAAACTACTACAAAAGGAAATTACTCCATTAAATTGAGAAAAAAAATTAACTCTTCAATAGTTGAAGAAATTTGGAATGGTGATCAGGAAAAAGAAAAATTAGGTGTTGAATATTTTGGTGTTGGCGATTTAGAAGTTAGCTTTAATGATAAATATCTGGGTTATTCATTAGATACAAAAGGATCAGAATACTATTCAATATTTATAAGAGATATTCAAAGTAAAAAAATAATTTCACCAGAAATTAAAGATACTTCTGGAAGTATTACTTTTAGCTTAGATGACAAATATATTTTTTATTCAAAACTAGACGATAACCATAGAGCAAGAACAATATATCGACATAAACTTGGATCTAAAGTTGAAGAAGATGAGTTAATTTTCAATGAAAAAAGTGATGCTTTTACTGTAAGTATAAGTTTAAGTTCAGATGAGAAATATTTTTTTATCTCTACATCAGACCATAACACATCTGAGCAATATTATTTTAAGTCAGATGAAGAAAAACCAAAACCCAAACTTATCAAAGAGAGAAAAAAAGGCGTTTTATATTCTGTAAATTCTTGGGATAATAAATTTTATAATCATACAAATGAGAATGCAGAAGATTTTAAAGTTGAAATTTCAAATAATCTAGAAAAGCAAAAGTGGACAGATTTTATTCCACCTAAAGAAGAGGTCTTAATTGGAGGATGTACTTTTTTAAATAATTGGATTTTAAGATCAGAAACATCAAATGCATTAGATAAAATCTTTGTTAAAAATATTAAAACAGGTTTAGAAGAAGAGCTGATTTTTTCAGAAGAAACTGTAACTGTTCCTGGAGTATCTTTAATGCAGAGAGATAAAAATACAGATACTGTTTATCTGAGTTATTCTTCACCAAAAACACCTTCGAGAGTTTATAGCTATAACCTTCAAACTAAAGAAAAAGCTCTTGTTAAGGAACAGGAAATTCCATCAGGTCATAATCCTGACGATTATATGGTAGAAAGAATAGAATATAAGTCTCATGATGGAAGATTGGTTCCTCTTACAATTACAAGACATAAAAATACAAAATTAGATGGTTCAGCTAATTTGTTATTATACGGATATGGATCTTATGGAAGTTCTATGAATCCAATATTTTCATCTACCAGACTAAGTTTGATTAACAGAAATATTATTTGGGCTACTGCACATATTAGAGGAGGTATGGAAAAAGGTATGAAGTGGTGGAAAGAAGGTAAACTTTTAAATAAAAAAAATACTTTTGAAGATTACATCTACGCTGCAAAACATTTGATTGATAATAAATATACTTCTAAAAAAAAAATAATTGGTATGGGTGGTTCTGCTGGTGGTTTATTGATGGGAGCAGTTGTTAATAGTGCTCCTGAATTATTTTTAGGAATAATAATGGCTGTTCCTTTTGTGGACTCATTAACTACAAATCTAGATCATTCATTACCACTTACAATAGGTGAATTTGATGAATTTGGTAATGCTAAAGATATTAAAGAACATTTTGATTATATTTATTCTTACGCACCTTATAACAATATAAAAAAAATGGATTACCCACATATTTTAATTACAACAAGCTTAAGTGATAATAGGGTATTATTTGATGAGCCTGCAAAGTTTACTGCAAAATTAAGAGACTATAAAACTGATAATAATTTATTACTTTTAAAAACAGAAATGAACGCTGGTCATGGCGGTAAATCTGGTAGAGATGGAGCAATAGAAGAAATCGCAGTTGACTATGCTTTTGCCTTAAAAATTTCAAATAAAATATAATACACTATTGAAATAGAAAGTTTCGTACCTATGTAAGCTTAGTAAGTCGCCTAATGGGGCTTGCCAAATAACTTGCTTAATAAAAGGAGGAAACTATGACAAGTAAGGATCTATCTATATTTAACTCACTAAGACCGTTTTCAATTGGATTTGACGATATGTTTGATCAATTTGAAAATATGTTGGGTAATGGAAGTTTGACAATGCAATCAAACTACCCACCTTATAACATCAGAAGAACTGGAAAAGACAACTATGCTATTGAGGTTGCTTTAGCTGGTTTTAACAAAAATGATGTGGAAGTTGAGTTTGAGGATAATTTATTAACTGTAAGAACAAAACAAGTTAATAAATCTGAAGATAAAACTGTGGATGGGGAGATTATTCATAAAGGAATATCTCAAAGACAATTTGCAAGATCATTTACAATTGCTGATGATGTAAAAGTAAATGGTGCAGAGCTTAAAGATGGTCTTTTGACAATTTCTTGTGAAAGAATTGTACCTGAACATAAGAAGAAAAAACTTATAGAAATAAAGTAAATAACCTTACTTGCGGAGATTTTATCTCCGCAAGTTTGATCAAAAACACCCTTTCGAAATAAAACCAATTACAATTTCGTTTCCATCAACCTCAAATTTTCGTTCACAAGGAATCCCGTACTTTTTAGTTTTATAAATCATTACTTTATTTCCACTTTCATTTAAGAAATCTTCATCTGAAATACCTAGCTCTGATTTTAAATTTGAAACAGGCTTGCCAATAAATGTACTTAGCTTTTCATTTTCTTTCTTTACAATTTCGTCTGTTTTTTCTTTGACTGTTTGACATCCAATTAAAAAATTAAAAATTAAGAAAAATAAAATAAACTTGTTCATAACATATAAATATCATTAAAATTTATGCTTAATATAAACTTGTGAGTTGAATTATGTGAATAAATTTTAGTTTTAATAAGTAATTTATTAAAGAATCACTTACTTATGAATTTTAGGAGGAAAAATGCTTAATAATTATTTTAATTATAAAAAACACAAAACTGATTTTAAAACAGAAGTAATTGCAGGAACTACCACATTTTTAACAATGGCATATATTATGTTTTTAAATCCGTTTATCTTGTCAGGTGAATTTGCGGGACCAGAAAAAGGATTTTTTGATTTTGGTGCAGTTTATACAGCAACTATCTTAGCTACTGCTCTTGCTTGTTTCATTATGGCATTCTATGGAAAAACTTGGCCAATTGGTTTGGCACCAGGAATGGGAATTAATGCTTTTGTTGCTTTTGGGGTATGTGCCGGAATGGGATACACTCCTCAAGAAGCATTAGGCGCTGTATTAGTTGCAGGAGTATTATTCTTAATCATTTCGCTTACACCAATAAGAGCATGGTTAATCAATTCTATACCAAGAAGTTTAAAATTAGGAATTGGTGCTGGAATTGGATTATTTTTAGCAATTATAGGGTTACAAATAATGGAAGTTGTAGTTGATGATCCTGTAACATTAGTAAAACTTGGAAATTTAGGTGACCCAATTGTTCTACTTGGATGCGCAACATTTATTGCAATAATTGTTTTAGAGAAAATGAATGTTAAAGGAAATATCATTATTGGTATATTAGCTTTTAGTATCATTGCATGGGCATCAGGTCTTGCTAAATTTAATGGTTTAGTAAGTTCGCCCCCACCAATGACATATTTGTTTGAGTTTGATTTATCAGCTGCAATGACTGCTGGTATGTCGACAGTTATATTCACTTTATTGTTTATTGATTTTTTTGATACAGCCGGAACTCTAACTTCTGTAGCAAATGTAGCAGGTAAAGTTGATAAACAAGGAAAAGTCCAAGATATTAATAAAGCAATGTTATCTGACAGTGTAGGTACTGTAGCTGGAGCAATGATGGGTACTACTACAGTAACTAGTTATGTTGAATCGGGAGCAGGTGTAAAAGCTGGTGGAAAAACTGGTATGACCTCGCTAGTTATTGGTTTGTTATTTTTAGCATGTATATTTTTTGCTCCATTAGCAACAAGTTTACCAAAACAAATTGACGGTGCTGCTTTATTGTTTGTTTCAGTTTTATTTGTAAGAAATATTACAGATATAGAATGGAATGATATTGCAGAGTCTGCGCCAGCAATTCTTGCGATGATAGCAATGCCTTTAACTTATAGTATCAGTAATGGTATAGCTTTAGCTTTTGTTTCTTATGCATTAATCAAATTATTTACAGGGAAGTTTTCTTCAACTTCTCCAGCAATTTGGGTAATTGCAATTTTAAGTTTGATAAGCTTTATCGTAGGCTAAATTTTTTCAGGGCTGGTTTTTTTACTAGCCCTGATTATTTTTTTTAATTATATCCTCAATATTTAATTCTTCATAATGTTCAGTGGGTTGAACAATCCAAGGATCTGAATCTAATTTTACTGGACAAAAATCAGGTTCAAAAGTCGAAGATTTTTTCTTCCATAAACAAGCTGTTTTTATTTCTTGAATATGATTTTTTGTAGGTTCGTAATTTTTCAACCATTCAATACTTTTGTTTAAAGTTAAACCTGTGTCAGATAAATCATCAATTAATAATACTTTTTTAAAATCATCTTCTTTAGCTAATGAGCTTATTTCCCTTGCAAACATTAGCTCTCCTTGTTTATCTTCCATGCCATCACCTGAATAACTTTGAATAACAATATAGGCTATTGGTAATTTTAATATTCGAGATAAAATATCTAATATAGGTGCTGCACCTCTCATAATGCCTACTAGAACAGTAGGTTTAAATTTTTTATGTATTTCTATTGCAAGTTTTTCTACTATTTTATTGTAATCTTCAAAAGAAATAATTAATTTTTCAGCCATAAAATTTAATATCATAATAATCTATTTTTAAAAGGAGTATTAATGAAAGGTTACGTTGTTTGCGTTTATGAAAAAATAAATGATCAAGAAATATTAAAAAAATATGCTGTGAAAGCCAAAGATGCAGTTGATAAATTCAAGGGTAAATTTTTAGTTAGAGGTGGAAATAAAGTAACAACTGAGGGAAAAGAATTTATAAGAACAGTTGTAATAGAATTTGAATCATTTGAGATGACAAAAAAATTTTTTTACTCAGAGGAATATCAAGCAGCACATGCAATCCTTGGAGATAGCGTGATTAGAAACCATCAAATTATCGAAGGTGCTTAATATTGTATTGGCTCAGGATCAATACTTCTCCATAGATACCAGGTAGCAACTGAGCAAAAAGGGGTAAATCTTTTGTTTAACAAATTTACAAACTTTTCTGGTGGAAGATATTTTTTGTTATAATTTTTTGAAATAGCTCTCAGCAAGCCTATGTCTTGAATCGGCCAAATATTAGGTCTATTAAAAGTGAATAGCAATATCATTTCAGCTGACCATCTGCCTATTTGTCTTAATTGTGATAAATACTCTATTGCTTCTTCATCATTCATTTTTGCAATTAATTTTGGATTAAAAGATTTATCAATCATTTGTTTGGATAAACTTTTTATACCCAATATCTTTTGTCTACTTAAACCACATTTTCGAAGTTGAGTATTTGTTAATTTAGATATTACTTTCGGATTTATTTTTCCTTTACAAGTTTTTTTAAATTTTAAAAAAACTGAATTTGCTGCAGCGACACTAATCTGCTGACCAATAATACTTTTACAAAGTGAAAAAAATACATCTTTTCGAGATGTCAAAACTACCTCTGAAGGGGATTTATAAGATTTAATCAATTTTCCCATAACCTTATCTTTTTTTGAAAGATATCTTTTAGCTTCTGTCCAATACTTAGGTTTTTTAGTCATTTAAAGTTTTAGATGAAATAGTTTTTTTTTTGTAAATTTCTCTTCGAAAAATGATCAATGTAGAAATAATAACTAAAGCTGCACCAAATAAACTTTTTATTGTTGGTATTTCATCCCAAATTAAATATCCAAAAATTATAGCGAAAACTAAGGCTAAATATTTTAAAGGTGTAACAAGAGATACTTCAGAATATTTGTATGACTGACTTAACCATAAATTAGCAACCCCACCAAAAATTCCAATCATTGCTAAAATCATAAAATCTTTTGTCGAAGGCATAATCCAACCTAATGGCAAAGAAAATAAGCTTAAAAGAGTAATAGAAATAGAAAAATATAATGAAATTAACCAGACAGGTTCAGTGGTTGATAATTTTCTAATTGTAATAGCAACATAAGATAATCCAATACAAAAAATTATAGGAAAAATATAAAAAATATTTAAAGAAGAAATGCCAGGCTCAGTTATAATTAATATACCTATAAATCCTACAATCACAGCAAGCCATCTATAAACCCCCACTTTTTCATTGAGTAAAAAAATAGAAAAAATTGTTGTAAATATTGGAGCCGCAAAAGAAATACTGACCACTGTAGCTAGTGGTAAACTTCTTAAAGCAATAAAAATTGCAACTAATGCAATCAAACCAGAAAATGATCTTAAAAAATGTAATCCTGCTCTTTTGGTGTAATAAAAGTTATGCAATCTTTCTTTTGGAATGATTAAAAAATAAAATAACACACCGAAAAATCCTCTAAAGAATAAAACTTGACCTAACGGATAATGCTCAGACCATTTTACAATTAAATCCATTATTGAAAATGCACAAATGGACATAAACATGTATAAAAATCCTAATTGATTTTTAGTGAGCATAATAATAACTTGTAATTCAATTTAAGGTTTAATCAATGGAAATAGCAGTTTTAGCACTTGGTTGTTTTTGGGGTCCTGAAAAAAAATTTAGTCAGATAGATGGGATAACTAAAACAGAAGTTGGATATTGTGGCGGAAATAATTCAACAACTAATTACAGAGAAGTTTGTAGTGGATCAACAGGTCATGCAGAAGTGGTAAAAATAGAATATGATCCAAATAAGATTGAATACAAAAATATATTAGAAATTTTTTTTGATATTCATGATCCCACAACTTTAAATTCACAAGGGCCTGACTTTGGCACACAATATAGAAGTGAAATATTTTACGACAATAACGAGCAAAAAAAAATTGCGCAGGAAGTTTTAGAGAAAGTAAACAGTCAATTAAATGGAAAAGTCGTAACAAAAATTTCAAAAATTAATAATTATTGTAAAGCAGAAGAGTATCATCAAAATTATTTAGATAAAAACTAATGCCTCTGGTTACAACAACCTACTTACAAGAAAATCAAAATAAATTAAAAATCATTGACTGCTCATGGCACATGCCAAATGTAAATAGAAATTCTGAAAACGAATATAAACTAAAACATATTCCTAATAGTATCTTTTTTGACTTAGATAGAAATTCAAGAACAGATATTGATTTGCCACATATGTTAGTAGATTCAAAAACATGGGAAAACATAATTTCAAATTTAGGAATTAATAATGATGATGAGATTGTTATTTATGATAATTCAGATGTGATAAGTTCATGCAGATGTTGGTATAACTTTATATATTATGGACACGATATTAATTTAGTTAATGTTTTAGATGGTGGATTAAAAAAATGGATATTAGAAAATAAAGAAATTACGTCAGAGGTAACTAAAATAACTAAAACTAATTATAAGGCTACATCTAGAACAGATTTAGTAAAAGATAAAAAACAAATTGATGATAACATAACCCAAAATAAATTCTCTGTGATTGATGCTAGAAGCAAAGATAGGTTTGAAGGAAAAGTAAGTGAACCTAGACCTGGATTAAGAAAAGGTTCAATTCCTAATTCTCAATGTATACCGTTTAATCAAGTATTAAATGAGGATAAAACCTTTAAGAACAAATCTGATTTGGAACAACTATTTAATTCTAATTTAAATGATTTAAAAAATGATAGTGTAGTATTTTCCTGTGGTTCAGGTGTAACAGCTTGTGTTTTAGCTTTTGCATATTATCTAATAAGTGATAAATATGAGCCCAAAATTTATGACGGCTCTTGGGCTGAATACGGAAAAATTTAATGAAAAGAAAAAATAAAATTATTTTAGCAGTATTTACATTTTTTTTAATAATCGCAATCGTGATCATTGGCAGAACCATGATTGGTAATCATTTCAAAAAGAAATTCAGCAAAAGACCTCCCCCAGGAATTATTGTTACTGAGGTAACAAATAAACAATTTTATGAAAGCATTGATACATTTGGGACTGCTGTATCAAATAAGACTAAATCATTTAGAATTAAAAAAAACGAACTTCAGGGTGAATTAAAATTAAATAGTTTTATTAAAAAAGGAGAGACTATTGTTAAATTAAATGACAGAAATATAATTGCACCATTCGATGGTGTTTTGGGTTACACGGGTTTAACTGAAGACATTCTTGTTTCTGATAGTACAATTATTATTACCTTAGATGATAATTCTATAATTTATTCTGATATTAAAATTCCTGAAAATTATTCAGCCTTGATTAAAAAAGATTTACCAATTGAGGCAAGAGTATCTAGCTACAAAGATAAAGTTTTTAATGGAACTATAGATTTTGTTTCAAGTAGAATTAACGCTGATACTAGAAGCTTGTTATCAAGAGTAAGAATTGAAAATAATGAATTGAGTTTAATGTCTGGTTCACTTTTAGAGGTAAATGTTAAAGTGAATTCAAGAGATGGCATAAGTATCCCTGATACCAGCATAATAATGGAAGGTGAGAAATCTTATGTTTATAAAATTTCTAAAGAAAATGTTGCAGAAAAAACTGAAGTTAAAATTGGAGCTAGAAAAAGTGGAGATGTAGAAATTTTATCAGGGTTAAATGTTGGAGACATAGTTGCAGCAGAAGGTCTTAAAAAAATAAGACCAATGGGTAAAATTAAACCTATTAATAAATAAATGTATATAACTGAATTAAGTATAAAGAGACCTACAGTATCATGGGTAATGTCCTTAATACTAATAATCTTTGGATTATTTGTATTTTGGAAACTGCCGGTGAGAGAATTACCTGATGGTATTCAGCCGCCTGTTGTTCAAATACAGGTGGATTATAAGTCAGCAGCTTCAGATATAGTTGATCAAGAAGTAACACAAGTTATTGAGGACGTTATTGGTGGTGCAGAAGGAATTAAAAATATCGACTCCAAATCAGAAAATGGAAGAAGTACAATTAATGTAGAATTCGATACCAGTATTGATCTCGATAATGCAGCAAACGATATCAGGGAAAGAGTTGCAAGAGTAGTAGACAATCTGCCTTCAGAATCAGACCCACCTCAAATCCTTAAAAGAGCAGCAGGGTTTACCACTACAATGTGGCTTGCATTATCATCCAAAACTTGGACTGATCTAGAACTTGGGGATTATGCTGAAAGATTTTTAGTTGATACTTTTTCAAGTGTTAAAAACGTGGGTAGAATTAGAGTTGGTGGTTTACGAGAATTAAGTATTAGAGTATGGGTTGATCCAATAAAATTAGCTGCCAATGATCTTACAATTCAAGAGTTTGAAAACGCATTAAGAAAAGAAAATATTAGATTACCAGCTGGAACATTGGAGGCTGCAAATATAGACTTAACGTTAAATTTGGATAAATCGTACAATGACATTGATACGATTAAACAACTACCAATCAAAAAAACACCAAATAAAATTGTTTTACTATCGGATATTGCAAATGTTGAATTTGGACCTGTTTCTGAAAAGACATTATTTAAAGCTCAAACTAAGGATCAGCTTAACCTAAAGACAGTTGGTATTGGTATTTATGCCAGAAGTGGTGCATCTACAGTTGAACTTTCTGATCAAATTAAAGAAAAAATTAAAGAGGTAAAAAAATCATTACCTAATGACCTAAACTTAGAAATAGCATTTAATAGAGCTAACTATGTGGAAGCTGCCATTGAAGAGGTATACAAAACATTAATAATAGCTTTCATTTTAGTTGTAATAATTATTTATTTATTTTTAGGTAATTTGAAGGCTGTGATTGTGCCAGCTATTGCTTTACCAGTTAGTTTGATTGCTTCATTCCTCGGTTTATATTTATTTGGTCTTTCAATTAATATCTTTGTATTATTAAGTTTTATACTCGCCATAGGAATTATTACTGATGACTCGGTAATTATGACTGATGCGATCTATAGAAGAATAGAGAATGGAGAAACTCCACTAGTAGCTGCTTACAAAGGATCTAAACAAATCTCATTTGCAATTATAGCAACAACTTTAATATTAATAGCTGTCTTTTTGCCATTAATATTTATAGACGGAATTTCAGGCTCTCTATTTAGAGAAACAGCTATCGCACTATCATTTTCAATAGTTATATCTTCATTTGTAGCTTTAACTCTATCGCCTATGTTAGCTAGCAAATTTTTAAATAAACGTTCTGATAAAAATGCTTTTTTGAAAAAGTTTGAAAAAATTTTTCAAACATGCGCAAATTTTTATGGAGATACTCTTAATATTTTGTTGAATAAAACAAGAATAGTTTCTCTATTTATAATTTTTATTGTTTTCGTATCCATAGGATTATTTTCATTTGCTAAAAAAGAGCTATTACCATTAGAAGATAGAGGTGCATATTTAGTTATTGGGTTTACTGATGAAGGCAGCTCTTTTGAATATACACAAGAAAAAGCACAAGAAGTTGAGAAAAGATTGATACCTCTTCTTCAAGCAGAAGATAGCCCATATTCAAGATTTATAATGAGAGTTCCAGGTTTTGGTAGTTCGGCAAATTCTTACAATAGCTTTATTATCATTGCTTTATTAGATGATTGGAAAAATAGAAGCAAAAATTCACAAACTGTAATGAGGCAAGCTATTGGAAAAATAGTAACTGTTCCTCAAGCAGTAGCATTTCCAATTTCTCCTCAATCTATAAGAGTATCTAATTATAATAAACCAGTTCAAATGGTTATTTATGGATCAACTTACGATGAACTAGAAAATATTCAAAATCTGGTGATCAGAAAATTAAGATCCAACAAAAATCTCTCAAGAATTGAGTCTGATTACAATAGAAATAAACCAGAGGTAAAATTAATTATCAATAAAAATAAAGCTAAAGATCTTGGAATATCTACTCAATCAATTGGAAAAACTCTTGAAACATTATATGGCGGAAAAAGAGTTACAACGTTTAATAGATTAGGAAAAGAGTATCCAATAATAATTCAACAATATTTAACAGATAGAAGAGATAAGGATGGCATATCAAAAATTTTTGTTAGATCAGAGACAAATGGTAAATTAATTTCACTTGCTAACTTAGTTAATTTTAAACAAGAAGGTGCTGCGAAAGAGCTAGCTCGATATAACAGACAACGAGCGGTGACTATTTCTGCTAATATTAGTGAAAACTATACATTAACTGAAGCAATTAACTACTTTGAAAATGTTATGACTGAAGTTGCTCCTCAAAATCAAATCACATGGAAAGGCAAATCAGAAGAGGTAAAAGAGACTAGTAATGAATTATTTTTAATATTTGCTTTAGCTTTATTGACCGCTTATCTAGTTATGGCAGCAACATTTAATTCGTTTATTCATCCTTTTATTATTGTTTTAACTGTGCCTTTGGCAATATTTGGCGGCTTAATATTTATTTTATTTTTAAATAGCTCAATAAATATTTTTTCACAAATTGCTCTAATTATACTGATAGGTATCTCTACAAAAAACAGCATATTGATAGTTGATTACGCAAATCAAATAAGAACAACTGGTAAAAATATTGAGACAGCTGTTAAAGATGCTTGTAGTGTAAGATTTAGACCAATTATAATGACATCATTGAGCACTATGATTGCAATGATTCCTTTAGTTATTGGAAATATAGGCCCTGGCGCAGGTGAAGGCTCTAGGTTAGCAGTAGGCTCAACAATACTTGGTGGTATGATTATTTCAACTTTCTTTACATTATATGTAACACCAACAATGTATTTAGCTTTAGCTAAAAATACTAAGAGAATAGATGCAGTTGATTTAGAATTAAAAAATCAGTTATCTAAAAAATAATATATTTATTTCTGTTTAACTTATTAGAACATTTAGCAAGTTGTTTTCGATAAATTTTTGATTGTTTTTCTACTTTTTTTGCAAGCCCAATTACTTTTTTATTTTTTTTGTAGTGTTTATAATTTCCCCAACCCTCATGATAAGCGAGATACTGTTTAAAAGCGTCTTTTTTTGAAATTTTTAATATTTGAGAAGACTTAGTCGTATACCAACCAATAAAATCAACACTGTCTTTAAATAAAATTCTTGAAGCTAATTTATTACCAGTCTCCTCTTTGTATTGTTTCCAAGTACCTTTTACTGCTTGAGAATAGCCTAGCGAGCTTGATGGTCTTTTGTAAGGGATTACTTTAAATATTTTTTGTCTCTCAGGCCTTGCTAACCAATCAAAATCAGATTCCATTCTTATAATCGCTAATTGAATATAAATCGGTGTACCCCATTTTTTTTCAGTTTTTTTTGCAAATTTATACCAAAGATATCTCTCATCGAATATTGAACATCCATCTGCAGTATTAGATGGAATAGAAGAACACGATGTAAGTATAATTAACGATAAAAAAATAAAAATTTTATTTAAATTTTGCATAAATTTTGATTAGTAAAAGTAGAATAGATGCCGAAATCACACCGTATAAATTTCCAAATAAGTCTTCATATTGAAAAGTTCTATTTGGCACAACATAATGTAAATATTCAATTATAACTGATAATATAATTATATAAATAATTATAAAAATAAGATTTTTAGAAAACCAATAACTAAAAAAACCTAAGAAACTTAAAACAAAAAAAGCGTAAAAGTGGTTAGATGAAATATTAAAAAAATCAGGAGTTACTTGTGGTTGTGTTCCACAATCTTCATATATAATACACCCCAATAAACTGCCAGGAAATAAATATAAAATAATTAAAATAAAATTTGAGCTTGCAAAAATTATTTTATATTTTGAAAAAAAATGAATCATCTATAGTAACTATTTTTTAACAAAATTTTAAATAATTTAAACTTATGAGTTCAATTATATTAATCAGACATGGTCAAAGTGTTTGGAATCTTGAAAATAGATTTACAGGATGGGTAGATGTTGACATTACAGAAAAAGGTGAAGAAGAAGCAAAAAAAGCTGGAAATTTGTTGTTAGAAGAAAAACTTAATATTGATTATTATTTCACTTCTTTTCAATTACGGGCAAAAAGAACGTTATCAATAATAAAAGAAATTTTAAACGACAATAAAGAAGTTCAGGAATTTTGGGAACTTAATGAAAGACATTATGGTGCATTAACAGGTTTAAATAAAGATGAAATGAAAGCAAAACTTGGAGAACAAAAAGTTCATGAATTTCGAAGATCTTGGAACTTGAGACCAGATAAACTTGACCAAAATAATTCACATCATCCAAGAAATTTAGACATCTATAAAGATATTCCTGAAGATTTAATTCCTGATACAGAATCTTTAGAGGATACCTATAATCGAGTAATAAAAATTTATGACAAGCATATAAGACAATTAATTAAAAAAAATAATGTACTAATTTCTGCACACGGTAATTCAATTAGAGCTTTGTGTAAGTTCTTATTTAAATTAGATGAAAATCAAATTTCAAAATTAGAAATTCCTACAGGAAATCCTCTGTATATAAGATTTGATAATAATCAAAATATATCTGAATGCAGATATTTGGATAATGAGCGTGCTAAAGACCTTGTAGTTTTTTAAAAATATCTAAATTAGTTACGTGTAAAAATTTTTTTTTACTTTCATATCCATATAATTGATTTTTCTTAATGAAATCATTCCATATATTTCTTATTGAAAAAGTTTCTACACTCAAATTTTTAAATGAATTTTTATTTAAAATTTGACATCCTGTATAAATAAAATTGTTAACATTATTTTTTGAAATTAAATTTTCATTGAGACTAAAATCGCCTTTTAAATTTTCATCAAAACTCAGGCGCTGATCTACTAACATTAAAATATTATTTAATTTTTTTTCGAAATAAAAATTTTCCATTTGTTTCAACTCAATTAGGTAATCTTTACTCCATAAAGTATCTGGATTAAAAATAAAGAAATCCTCTGATGATGATGCATTCATCAAATTTAATATGCCGCCTCCTGTGTCGAGGATTTTATCCCCATCTTCAATGATGGAAATCTTAGCTTTAAAATTATTATTTTTTATATAACTTTTAATCTCATCTTGAAGGTAAAAAGTATTTAATAAAATATGATTTATGTTTAAACTTTCGATTAAGTTTATGCATCTGTGAAGCAATGGTAAGTCATTGATTTTTAAAAGTGGTTTAGGCGTAACATCTGTTAAAGGCTTTACTCGTTTACCATATCCAGCACAAAGAATTAATGCAGTTTCAATTTTCATTTTATTTGTTTTGGAAAATAGTCACTTAGTAATTCATTAAGCTTTTTTAAATTAATATTTTGCTTAACTCTTAGTTCAATTAATTTCCAAGTATATGGTATCATTGTAAGATAATTATACTTTTTATCTCTTACAGCTAATCTTGTAAATATTCCTATTATTTTTAAATTTCTTAGAACTGATAAGATTTCGAAATCATTCTTCAAATTAAGAAAATTTATTTTTTTGTTTTTTTTTAAAAAATAATCAAAAATTTTATTCTTTGTTTTTATAGATGTTTTGAATCTCACATCATCAATAATTGAAGCTAAATCATAGGCTTGATTACCAATCAATGCATCTTGGCTATCAATTATTGAAGTCTTATCTTTATTTAAAATAATATTTGAAACGTGAAAATCTCTATGAACAAATGTATTATTTTTTAATTTTAATTTGCTAATTAATTTTTTTATTTCACCTTTTATCTTTTTATTAAATAAATCTTTTTTATTTTTTTTTAAGTTTGATGGGACATACCATTTGCAAAAAAGTTCAGCCTCTTCAAATAAAGTTTTCTTGTTATACTCTGGCACATTATAAGTTTTGCCTTTAAAATTTTTAATTTTTCTATCTTTAATTTTTTGGATTTTTGATAATAAATCAATTGCCTGTTTGAAATATTTTAAATCTTTAGAATTATTTTTCAAAAAGTTAAAAATTGTTTTCTCACCTAAATCTTCTATTTCAATATAATTCAGCTCATAATTCTCATTTATTAATTTTGGAGCTTTAACATTATTTCTATTCAAAATTTTATTGATACAATCATATACAAGTAAATTTTGTTCTTTTTCTTTATCTGCATAAACAATGATTGAATTTTTTTTATAAAATGATTTTCTATAAAATTGTCTAAAGGATGCGTCTCCTTTAATTTTTTTTAATCTATATTTTTTAAGAGACATTCTTTATTAAATTTTCATAATTTAATTCTCTAC
>NZ_JBNGZA010000012.1:0-30001 GCF_052049935.1 Candidatus Pelagibacter sp.
TTGTAAGGTAATGAATTAATATTTTTTATATTAATTATTTTTTCTGTATTTCTTGAAATAATTTTTATGTGACTAAATGATATATCTCTTTGACCATGAAGCGGAAGTGTTTCTTTTTTTTTTATTAAAAACCTTGAAAATTTACCAAAATAGAAATTACACGCACAAGTGTAATATCTTCTCATTAAATCTAATGAACAATTTTTGGTTTTAAGCCCATAGAACTTAATGCGGATCCTTTGTCGTCGTCTACTTTTAGATCTTGTTTATCTGCGGGGTAAATGTTTTTATTAATTAAGTTCTCGATTTCTTCACCAGACAATGTTTCATAAGTTAATAAAGCTTTGGCAAGTTTATGTAAATCATCAATTTTATCTGTTAAAACTTTTCTTGCTCTATCATAACCTTGATCAACAATTTTTCTAATCTCAGAATCTACTTTTTTTGCTGTTTCCTCTGACATGTTTTGTTGTCTAGCAACAGATCTTCCAAGAAATACTTCTTCTTCATTTTCTCCATATGCAACTGGGCCCAATTCTTTACTCAAACCAGCTCTCATTACCATCGCTCTAGCTCTTTTTGTCGCTTGCTCAATATCACTAACTGCGCCTGTTGTAACTTTATCTTCACCAAAAATAATTTCTTCAGCAACTCGACCACCCATTGCAATAGCTAATTGTGCATGTAATTGTTCTCTTGTTTGAGACACTTCATCTCTTTCTGGCAATTGCATTACCATTCCTAAAGCTCTTCCTCTTGGGATAATAGTAGCCTTATGAATTGGGTATGCTGCACTTTCATTGATAGTAACTATAGCATGTCCAGCCTCATGATAAGCTGTAAGTCTCTTTTCTTCCTCACTCATTACCATTGACCTTCTTTCAGATCCCATCATTACTTTATCTTTAGCTTCTTCAAATTCGTTTAAAGTAACAATCCTTTTATTTTTTCTAGCTGCAAGTAAAGCTGCTTCGTTAACTAAATTTGCAAGATCTGCACCTGAAAACCCTGGAGTTCCTCTCGCAATTGTTCTTAAGTTAACATCTGGTGCCATTTTAATTTTTTTTACGTGAACTTTTAAAATCTTTTCTCTTCCTATGATATCTGGATTAGAAACTACAACTTGACGATCAAACCTACCTGGTCTTAACAACGCTGGATCTAAAACATCAGGTCTATTCGTTGCTGCAATGATGATAACACCTTCATTTGTGTCAAATCCATCCATCTCTACTAAGAGTTGGTTAAGGGTTTGTTCTCTTTCGTCATTTCCACCTCCAAGACCTGCTCCCCGACTTCTTCCAACAGCATCTATTTCATCAATAAAAATAATACAAGGTGAATTCTTCTTTCCTTGCTCAAACATATCTCTAACTCTTGATGCACCTACTCCAACGAACATCTCAACAAAGTCTGAACCTGATATTGTAAAGAATGGAACGCCTGCTTCACCGGCAATTGCTCTTGCTAATAATGTTTTTCCAGTACCTGGTGGACCTACTAGCAGTGCACCCCTTGGAATTTTTCCACCTAGTCTACTAAATTTTTTTGGATCTTTTAAAAATTCTACAATTTCTTCAACTTCTTCTTTAGCCTCTTCAACACCAGCAACATCGTTAAAAGTTACTTTGCCTTTGAGCTCATTCATCATTTTGGCTTTAGATCTACCAAAACCCATTGCGCCACCTTTTCCGCCTTGCATCTGTCTCATGAAGAAGATCCAAACGGCTATAAGCAATAACATTGGGAACCACGACAGTAATACTCCAAACAATGATGGCATTTTCTCTTCAAGAGGAGCTGCTGAAATGCTTACTCCTTTCTGAGATAATTTTTCAATTAAATTTGGATCGTTAGGAGAGTAAGTGGAAAAACTATTTCCATTTGAGTAAACACCTTTAATGTTATTACCTTGTATTTCAACTTTTAAAACTTCTCCATTTTCAACTGAAGTTAAAAAATCTGAAAATATAATTTGGTTTCCACCTCTAATGTTGCTTTGAGGATTTTTGAACATATTATAAAGGCCAATAGTTAGAAAAACTATTATTGCCCACATTGCTATGTTTTTGAAATTCATGGTATTAAAATAAGAATTAATATCTAATTAACAAGTGTCAAATTATCTTTAAAAGACATAATTTAATGAAATTCCTTGTTAATAATAACAGTATTATTGGTTTTTTTAATAATACAACCCCCTAGAGATGTTTTGAAAGTTTTATTGGCATTAATTAAATCAATTATTCTCAGTATCTTATTACCTCTTGCGAAATAATAATTTGCCCCCAATTCTTTTATACACTTAGATAAAGATCTAAACTTTACTTCATTAGATTGATTAAAAAATTCTTTATTTAGATAAATTATTTTTCTTTTTCTTGAATAATAACTATTAAGTAAAATATTCTTTTCAACCAATTTATTAATTGTAGTGTTTGAGTGACTCAGATTTTCTATTGTTTTATTAAATTTATTTTGATCAAAACCTTCTAAACTTAAATATTTTAGAAAGTTCCTAATTCTAACTCTTTTAAAATCTTGATTTTCATTAGAAGGATCAGAAATAAAATCTTTAAAAACATGAGAAGCTATAAAAACTAGTTCATTCTTTTTAAAATTTAACAATGGGCGTTCTATAATTATGTCACTCATTGATGATTTTTTGTTAAAAGAAACTAATCCTCTTAAACCACTTCCACGTGTTAATCTTATAATAAAGTTTTCTAATTTATCCTCTAAATGGTGTCCAATAATGATATGTTTTATATTGTCTTTTTTACATTCTTTAATCATCAAATCATATCTTTTTTCTCTAGCTCTTGCCTGAATATTGCTTTTTGGTTTAGCGCCTCTCCAAGATAATATTTGTGCTTCAATAAAATTTTTTTTTAGTAATTTTTTTACATGTTGGGCTTCCTTTGTGGAATTGGATCTCAATTTATGATCAACAATGTAAAATTTTTGTTTAATACCAAATCTTAAGGCATAAACTTTACATAGATAAGCTAAAGCAAGGCTGTCTGGGCCTCCAGACACCCCTACGGCAAATGCAGAATTTAAATTGAGATTTTTACTAAATTTTAAAAAAAGGTTTTTTAATTTTGTATTTTTTAAAGTTAGTTTAATTAGATTATGAGTCTTGTTTGCTACACTCAAATTTTTTAGACTCATATTTTGCTTTTTGAATTACAGATTGATTTGCCTCTGGATATTGCTCCTCAACACCATTAATCATTTTACAACCTTGATCTTTTTCTCCAATCTGAACCATGGAGACACCTAGTTTTAATAAATTAATTGGAGCTTTCTCTCCTTTTGGATATTTTTGGTATCCTTCAAGATATGCTGATGCCGCATCAGTATAAAGCTGTCTAATTCTAAATGTTTCTGCGTACCAATATTGAGCATTACCTGCAAGCTCATGATCTGAATTAGAATTTACAAATTCTCTAAATGCCCTCTCGGCAGTGGTATAATCACCAACTTTTAAGAAGCTTGTAGCAAACTCATATTGTTTTTCTGGCACTTCATCTGGTAAAATTTTTTCCTCAGATTGAAAATTTTCTGTAACAACAGTTGCAGTAGTATCAATTGAAGTAATTTGTTGTGTAGTTTCACTCGTTGTGTTGTCTTTATATGAAATTGCGCCAAGATCTTGGGGTTGTGAACTTCCTGGTAAAGCTTCTTCTTCTGTTAAGTTTGTATCTTTTGTAACTGAACTAATAATATTTCCAGAAGATATTGAGCTTTCTAAGTCTTGAAATCTTATTTGATTATCAGCTTGTACTTTTGACAACCTGCTAGATAATTTATCTAATTTAAAATTTATTTCCTCAAACTTATTTGTGAGAACTTGAAATTGACTTTCAATTTCAGAAAGTTTTAATAAATGTCTTGTTAAAACATCCTCAGAATTTCCTTCGGATATTTGTGAAGAATTAAAATCATTATTATTTTCATTTGATCCAGAATAAACAGCACGCTCTAATGTTTTTAAATCTTTTTTAATTAATTCTAAAGTTTCGTAAATATTATGGTTATCTGCTTTCGCTTGAATTGAGAATAACAATAAAAAGATAATTAAAATTTTTGTTTTAAAAATTTTATTACAAAGATCCATAAAACAACTACTAATTATAATGATGGCAAAAAAAAGACCCTAAATAAATTAATATTTAGGGTCTTAAATTTAAAAATTGGAATTAGTTAGCTTTTACAGTAACTGATCTTCTGTTTTTTGACCAAGCTAAAGGATTTGATCCAGAGTCCACTGGTCTTTCTTTACCATAGCTTAATACAGAAATTCTGTCTGAAGATATTCCATAAGTCATTAGGTAATCTTTAGCTGCATTAGCTCTTCTTTCACCTAAAGCTAAGTTATATTCTCTTGTTCCTCTTTCATCAGCATGACCTTCTAAAACTATGTTTACTTTAGAATTTTTTCTTAACCACGCTGCTTGCTTTCTTAGAGTTTCTCTAGAAGCCGTAGTTAAAACTGACTCGTTTGTTGCAAAAAATACTCTATCAGGTACTCCTGAAGCTAAATACTCTACAGTGTCAGTTCCTGTATATACATCTCCCTGCATTTGACCTGTTGATTTTTTTGAAGTTGCACAGGCTGTTAGTGCAAAACAAGCTAAAATTACAAGTAATGTGTTTTTTAAAATTTTGTTAAATCTCATATTGCTCCTTGATCAAGTTACTAGTTCTTAAATCTTAATTTTTCACAATTAATTAGAGGTTTCAAGCTAAAAAATCAAGCAATATTATTTAATTACTTAATAAAGATGACCAAGATGGGTCTGATGCATCTGTTGGTGTTATAACTTGTCTTTCATTATATCCTGTCAAATCAATTGACCATAATTTAGCTGAAAATCCTTCACCCTTTTCGTCAGTTTTGGTCTCTCTATAAAATATTAGCACTCTTCCGTTTGGTGACCAAGATGGTGCCTCTTGGTAATAATTTTCGGTTAATAGTCTTTCACCAGTACCATCAGTTCTCATCACACCAATATAGAATTTTCCTTTATGTAGTTTTGTGAAAGCAATTAGATCACCTCTTGGTGACCAAACTGGTGTTCCATATAAACCCTTTCCAAAAGAAATTCTTTTTACATTTTTTCCATTACTATCCATTATGTAAATTTGTTGATAACCACTTCTATCAGAATTAAAACAAATATATTTTCCATCCGGTGAATAGGAAGGAGAAGTATCAATAGAAGGATGATTAGTTATTTTATCTACGATCCTATTTTCTAAATCCATAGTATAAATATCTGAGTTACCATCTTTTGCAAAACTCATGATAATTTTTTTTCCATCTGGAGAAAATCTAGGTGCGAAAGTCATTCCCGGAAAGTCACCAACAACTTCTTGAGTTCCAGTTTCAATATCTAACAAATATACTCTGGGTAAATTTCTGAAATAAGATAAATATGTTACCATTTGACTATTTGGGTTAAATCTAGGAGTTAATACAAGTTCATTACCTAATGTTAAAAATTTATTATTAGAACCGTCTTGATCCATTATTGCTAATTTTTTTACTCTTTTAGTTTTTGGTCCTTCCTCTGCTACATAAATTATTCTTGTATCAAAATATCCTTTTTCTCCAGTTAATCTTTGATAAACCTTGTCAGAAATTATATGACCTACCCTTCTCCAATTTGTAGGAACTGTTGTGAATGCTAATGCCATCATTTCTCTTCCAGCTAATACATCCCACAACCTAAATTCAACTCTTAGTTTTTCATCTACAAAACTAACCTTGCCTGTGATCAACGCTTGAGCTTTAATTAAATTCCAATCTTCAAATCTCGGTTTTAAATTGGCAATATCAGGCTCTTGAAGAAACGCATCTTTATTAAGCGGGTTAAATAAACCAGAAGTTTTTAAATTTTTTTCAACAATCAAAGATATTTCAGATCCAATATTTTCTTTTTTTAGAATTTTTTCAAATTCTTTTTTTGAAACTTCATCAATAGATAAAGGTGACACTGCTACTGGTAAAGGATCTAAATTTCCTCTTGTAATGTCAACTTCTATTAATGCGAACGCATTGCTTTGAAATAAAAAAAGAAATAAAAAAAATATTTTTTTATACATATCCATATACTATCCCTCTAACATCTCTCTTGCATCAAAATTTAATTGTAAATCTTTCCACCTCTCATATCCAGTGGTTGGAACTCTTAATGGTTGACATAATTTAATAGCTCTTAATGCACTTTCTGCAAGGACTTTATAAAAGCCTTGACCAGGCTTATTCATTCTAGTGTGATCTAAAATTTCTGTGCTTATTATTGAACCATCTGGTTTTAATTGTAATTTTATTCTAACTAATAGATTTTCATTATAAGGAAGACCAAGCGGTATGCTCCAGCAACCAAAAATTTGTGCTTTTAATGCGTCTTCCTCACTCAAACTCAAACCAGTATTTTCTATATTTGCAACTTGGTCTTGAGTAACCTTATTTGATTTTTTTTCTGTTTCTGCAAATTCCTCTTTTGATTTATCTATTAATGCGGCAATATTATTTGGATCAAACAATTCTTCTTTTTCAAATTCTGATACTTGTTTTACATCATTATCAATTTTTTCTGGATTTTGTTTTTCATCTTTAATTTTCTCAACTTTTTTGACTTCTTGATCAGGCATTGGAATTGCATCGGGTTTATCTTTTTTTACTTTTTTTGGAGGCGCTTGTTCAGAAACTAATTTTTCTTCTTTCTCTTTTATCTTATCAATTGTTTTTTTTGCCTTCGGAGCGAAAGGTATGTTTGTCTTGTCTGTTATTTGAATTAATTCTACAGAGACTATTGGTGGTAAATCTACAGGTTTTTTCGATAAAAAAGGTAAACTTAATGCAGTAATCATTATTATTAAGAAATGAAAAATTGATGAAAGAAATATGTTCCTTGTCAATTTTACCTCTCTTTATAAGGCTCAGATATTAGCGCTACTTTAGTAAAGCCTGATCCAGAAAGTAATCCCATGATCTCTAAAACTCTACCATAATTGATTGCCTTGTCTCCTCTTACATAGATTCTTGTATCAGTTCTGTTTTTTGAAACAGCTAAGACTTTTGCTATAATCTTATCAAATTCTACTTTTGATTCCTGGATAAAAATTTCACCTTTAGAATTGATAGTTAAAGTTAATGGCTCTTGTTCCTCTGGTAAAGAATCTGCAGAACTTTCAGGTAGATCTACTTGAACTCCAACTGTTAATAATGGAGCTGTAACCATAAAGATAATCAAAAGAACTAACATTACGTCCACAAATGGAGTAACATTAATTTCACTCATAGGATCTCTTGAAGATTTACGATTTAATTTAAATCCCATTTTAGATTATAGATATAAATCTTTTTGAAAAACTCTCTAATTTTTGACTGTATCTTCTCAGATCGTTATTAAATTTATTATAAGCTACTACTGCAGGAATTGCAGCTAGCAATCCTAGAGCAGTTGCAAATAATGCTTCAGCTATTCCAGGAGCAACAATAGCTAGACTAGTATTTCTGGATATCGCTATAGACTGAAATGAATTCATTATTCCCCAAACAGTTCCAAATAACCCAATAAAAGGAGCTGTAGATCCTACAGTTGCTAAAAATGTAAATCCTTTTTCAATTTTTGAAGTTTGTTTTTCTATTCCAGCCTCTAATATACTTGTTAATCTCTCATTAATGTTTGATTTAGATTTTGATTTAACAATACCTTGCATAGACTCTTTAAAGATTAATGCCATAGGGTCAGAAATATTTTGTGGCAAATTATTATAAAAAGTTTCTGCAGATTTTGACTTCCAAAACTTATCTTCAAATTGGTCAGAAGAATTATTTATTTTTTTAAAGAGCTTTATTTTTTCAAAAATAACTGCCCAAGAATAAATTGAGCATGCTATTAATATTATAATTACTGATTTAACTATTATATCTGCTTTTAAAAACAGACTCATTAATGAAAAGTCAGCACTTGAAGCTAGTCCCACAGCTTGAGTCGATATTTCTGTTTCCATAATTATACATCACACTTAATTGTGTCATGAATTTGGCTTTAATCTTGGAGTGTTACTCAGGTAATTTGTATGTTTCGTAAAAAAAACTTGCTATAAGGATGGCATCGGCTTTGTTAGAGTCCTTTTTTTTTGATAATTGTGATGAAAAGTAAGGAAAAATCTCTATTGCTCTTGTTCTACTTGCATCTTTTTCTGAATTTATAAGATTAAAATACTTCTTCCATTTTGCTGGTCTAACAAAATACATAGAAAGTTGCATAGCAGAACATATGCCTTTTAAAATTCCGAAAGACTGTCCAAAATTAAACATACTAGTTACACCTTGTCCTGGCATTGCAGAAACTTGTTCTATAACTATTTTAATGTCTTTTTTATCATAGTTTTTAATGCCGTCTAAGATTTCATGATAAATTTGAGCTCCATTTACTTGTTTCTTATTTTTTTTTCCATCTGTCATGGTGGGCATCTCTATAACTTTGATAATTCTTCCATTATCAAAAAAGCATATTGAGCCAGAAATTCCAGGATCTATTCCAATAATTAACATTAATCAATTTTCGAAAATAACATTTGTATACACACTTTGTACATCATCATCTTCTTCTAAGGTCTCTAAAAAATCTATTACTTCTTGTTTTTTTTCACCTGTTATTTTTACGTTATTCAAGGCTAACCATTCAATTTCAGTTGAAATAAAATTGTTTATCTTTTCTTCTAATTTTTTTTTGACATTATAAATTTCATTTATTGAGCAATGAATTTCATGAATTTCATTTTTTGAAATACATTCATCTGCTCCAGCGTCTATCGCCAATTCTAAAATCTGATCATCTTCAATTTCACTCTTAGAAATTTTAATTACTCCAAGCTGATTAAAATTATGAGCAGCAGATCCTTGAGTTCCTAAACTTCCTCCATTTTTTTGAAATATAGTTCTAATGTTTGAAGCTGTTCGATTTTTATTATCAGTTAAAGTTTCTACAATAACTGCAATTTTATCAGGACCAAATCCTTCATATCTTAAGTTTTCATAATTAGCACCAGCTGCAGCTGAAGATTTATCAATTGCTCTCTCTATGTTGTCTTTTGGCATGTTTGCAGATCTTGCTGCTTGTATTGCAGACCTTAATCTTGGATTCATTGCGGGATCCTTGTCACCTAGTTTTGCAGCTACAGTAATTTCTTTTGACAACTTAGAAAATAAGTTGGCTCTAAGTTTGTCCGCTTTTCCCTTTTTATGTTTAATTCCAGCCCAATGAGAATGTCCTGCCATAATTAACTATTTTTTAAATTTGCTCCAAAAATATAACTTGAAATATTTTTTGCTAAACCTGTTTTTATATCACAATCAACAATAACTCCACACATCGTGCCCTCTCCTATTTCTGGAAAATGTTTTACTGATTTTTTTTTCATAAATCTATTAATTGAATTTTCTTTATTCATGCCAATAACTGAGTTGTAGTCTCCACACATACCAGCATCTGTTTGGTAAGCAGTTCCTTTATTTAAGATATGTGCATCGTTGGTTGGAATGTGAGTATGTGTTCCAACTACTAATGTAGCATTGCCGTCAAAAAAATGACCAATAGCATTTTTTTCACTGGTAATCTCACCATGAAAATCTACAATTAGAAAATCATATTTATCTTTTAGCTTGTGTACATTTAAAAATTTATCTGCACATTCAAAAACATCTTCACATTTTTTCATGAAAACATTTCCCATCAAATTTAAAACACCAATTTTAATATCTTCTTTAGTAGTATAAATTTGAAATCCTTTACCTGGTGCAGGCTCAAATAAATTTTTTGGTCTTAATAATCTGTTCTCTTGATCTATATAATTCATTATTTCTTTCTGATCCCAAACATGATTTCCAGTAGTTATTACATTGACACCTGAGTTAAATAGATCCTTACATATTTCTTCAGTTAGACCAACACCTGACTTATCAGCATTTTCTGCGTTAACTACTACAAAGTCTATCTTACATCTTTCAATTTCTTTTTTTAGATTTTTCATCACAACAGAACAACCTGATATGCCTACTAGATCACCTAAGAACAATAATTTCATTGAAATATATTTCTTTCTGTAATAATTGCATCTAATCTTTGATCAAATTTATTTATTGGTAATTTATCAATTTTCTGGAATGAGAATGATAACCCTATCGTAATTATAGTTTTTATTTTTTTTATTCTTGCAATATAACGATCATAATAACCACCACCATAGCCTAATCTGTATAAATTTTTATCGAAACCAACAATTGGTACTAAAAAAATATCTGGATAAGTAATTTTTGAACTGGTTGGTTCAGGTATTCCAAAATCATTAATTGTTAAAGGTTGATTAAAATCCCAAGAAAAAAAATCCATTTGATTACTTTTTTTCATAATCGGTAAAGAAATTTGAAAGTTTTGTTTCGATAATTTTTTAAGTATTTCTAAACAATCAAATTCATAATTGATTGGAAAATATCCACCAATTTTATTTTTTTTATATTTTTTTAAAAAATTATATATTTTAGAATTATCAAAATTTTGAAAATATTTTTTTTTTCTTTGATTTAAGATTTTTTTTCTAATTCCTAATTTATTCACTTTGTGCTAATTAGAAATGTTTTTGTTATCCATATTTTCAATAAAACTGGATATTTCTGAGGTTGCTGCATCTAAAACTTGTTCATATTTTTTTTGATTATCATCAATAGTTCTCTTAAGTTCATCAAGATTATTATTGAGACTTTTTATTTCATCCTCTTTATTGTCTTTATATTCATAAACTAAGTTTTTTAATTCTTTGAATTTTTTTGATAAATCGCTTAATTCTTTTTTTTTCTGTTCAATTTTTTTTTTTGTTTCATAGTATTCATCTAATACTTTTATTGCTGTAATCAGTAACAATTTATTTTCTCCTAAATTTCCAAGGTCACTTTTAAGAGAATTAAATTTTTGATTTATTTGTATGAGCAAATTTTCTAAATGTTCCTCTTGACCATCATCGCAAGAAAGCAAAAATTCTTTACCATTAAATTTTATGCTTACATTTGCCATTTATCTATTTCTTCCAGTAAAGTATCTGTTTCTTGGTTTAATTCATCAATTTTTTCTGAAAATTCTTGCTGTCTTGACTTCTTATCAAGATTTCTCTTTTCAAAATCACTTAATTTTTGGCTTAATTGCTCATGATCTTTTTGAAGATTTTGATATTTTTCCTCTAATTCTATTTTTTCAATTTCTAATTGTTTTTTTTTATTTTTTAATTCATTTACTAGTTCATTTTCTTTTGCATCATCAATTTTAATATTTTTTAATTTTTCTAAAGCAGATGTTAATTTTTTTTCTTTTTCGTCTAAAGAATTCATATATATAGTCATATTAATAAATAGAATCTTCAAAGTCTATACAGGATAATTTTGAACACACAATATAAAGACCTAGCAAATTGTATCAGATTTTTATCAATTGATGCTGTACAAAAAGCAAATTCTGGACATCCAGGAATGCCCATGGGAATGGCAGACGTTGCTACAGTTTTATTTAAAGATTTTTTAAAATTTAGTCCTTCTAACCCTAGCTGGATTAACAGAGACAGATTTATTTTGTCTGCTGGTCACGGATCGATGTTGCTTTACTCCTTGCTTTACCTAACCGGATACAAAAGCATATCGCTAAAAGATATTAAAAATTTTCGTCAACTTGACTCTATCTGTGCTGGTCACCCTGAGTACCATCCTAATTCAGGAATTGAGACAACAACTGGACCTCTAGGACAAGGAATATCAAATGCTGTTGGTTTTGCAATTGCTGAGGAAATTTTAAAAAGTAAATTTGGTAGTAAAATTATCAATCATAAAACTTATGTCCTTGCAGGAGATGGATGCTTAATGGAAGGTATTAGTCATGAAGCGATGAGTTTAGCTGGGCACCTAAAACTTAAAAATTTAATAATGTTATTCGATAATAATTCTATTTCTATTGATGGTCCAACTGACTTGGCCGTGTCTGATAATTATAAAAAAAGGTTCGAAAGTTATGGATGGAATTATATTAATGTTGATGGACATAATTGTAATGAGATTAAAAAGGCAATAAAAAAAGCACATACTGCTAAATCTCCAACTGTAATTTCATGTAAAACAAAAATTGGTTATGGTTCCCCAAATAAATCTGGCAAAGCTTCTTCTCATGGAAGTCCATTAGGATCAGAAGAAATAAACTTAGTAAGAAAAAAATTAAATTGGAACTATAAACCTTTTGAAATTCCAAAAAATTTATTAAATCAATGGAAAAGTTTTGGCTTAAAAGGATTAAAAATTGAAAAAAAATGGAATAGGATTTTTTTAAAAAAAAAGAAACAATACAATAATTTTATAAAAATTAATTTTAACAAAGGTATTAAATTAGAAAAAATTTCTGCAATTAAAAATCAAAAAGGCCTTGCTACACGAAAGGCCTCAGAGTCTGTTCTAAATTCAATTACTCCAGATTGTAAGAATATTATTGGTGGATCTGCTGATCTAGCAGGATCCAACAATACAAAAACAAAATTTCATGAAATATTAAAACCAAAAAAATTTAATGGGAATTATATTCATTATGGTGTTCGTGAACATGCCATGTGTGGAATAATGAATGGCCTTTCATTACATAGTAATTTAATTCCTTATGGTGGTACTTTTTTGATTTTTTCAGATTATTGCAAACCTTCTATTCGGTTATCAGCATTAATGGAACAACAAGTAATTTATGTGATGACACATGATTCAATTGGTTTAGGTGAGGATGGACCAACACATCAACCTATAGAACAATTAGAAGGTCTCAGAGCAATACCTAATTTAAATGTATTCAGACCGGCTGACAGATATGAAACAATTGAATGTTGGGAATTAGCTTTAAAGAATAAAAAAACTCCCTCAATTCTATCATTGACAAGACAGAATTTAAATCCGGTTAGATATAATATCTCAAAAGTTAATAAATGTTCTTATGGGGCTTATGAAATATCTAGGACTAATAAAAAAATTCAATTAACTATTTTAGCAAGTGGTTCAGAGGTTAATTTGGCTTTAGACGTAAGCAATGAATTAAAAAAATATAAAATTAATTCAAAGGTTATTTCTGTGCCTTCACAAGAAATCTTCGACAAACAAAGTAAAAATTATAAAAAGAAAATATTGAATGAAACAAAACTTAAAATTTCAATTGAAGCTGGATCAAAAACATCTTGGTATAAATATGTGGGTGATAATGGTATGGCATTTGGTATTGATGAATTTGGAAAAAGTGCGCCTTATAAAAAAATATTTGAATATTTCAGTTTATCTACAAAAAAAATAACTATAAAAATAAGAAATAATTATAAGACGTAATATGACAATTAAAGTCGGTATCAATGGAATGGGTAGGATTGGAAGAATGGTATTAAGATCTATTTATGAAAATAATTTTAAAGATATTAAAGTTGTACATATAAATAATAGATCAAATTCTGAAACTTGTTCTAATTTGATTAAATACGACTCTATTCATGGAAAATTCAATGTGGATATTAAATTTGAAGCTAATAAATTAATCATAAATAACGATAACATTTCTTTTAGTCAGCATTCAAAATTAGAAGATATAAATTGGGGTGAATTAGGAGTGGATATAGTTTTTGAATGTACAGGAAAATTTAATTCAAAAGAAAAATTAGAAACTCATATTAAAAATGGTGCTCAAAAAGTTATAGTTTCAGCTCCATGCAAGAATGCTGACAAATCAATTGTTTATGGAGTAAATCAAAATATTCTTTCAAAGGATGACAAAATAATTTCTGCTGCATCTTGTACTACTAACTGTTTAGCGCCTGCTGCAAAAGTAATTAATGAAAATTTTGAAATTGAAAAAGGTTTTATGACTACAATTCATGCATTTACGAGTGATCAAAGAATTTTGGATAATTCACACAAAGATCCAAGAAGAGCAAGATCTGCTAGTCAATCAATTGTGCCAACTTCTACGGGCGCATCAAAAGCAATCGGAGAAATAATACCATCATTAAAAGGTAAATTAGAAGGTGTAGCTATGAGGGTACCAACTCCGAATGTTTCTTTAGTTGAGTTAGTTTTTTCTACAAAAAAAGATTTAACAATTGAGTCAATTAATTCTGCATTTGAAATTGCATCAAAAAATGAATTAAAGGGAGTGTTAGAGGTTACAGATGAAAAATTAGTTTCGATTGATTTTAATCATAATCAGGCTTCTTCAATTATTGATGGATCACTCACCAATGTTGTTGGAAAAAACATGGGAAAAATTTCATCATGGTATGACAATGAGTGGGGGTTTTCTAACAGAATGTGTGATATTGCAGTTTATTTAAAGAAAAAATTTAACTAACAATCAAAAAAATGAAAAAAATTGAAGATTTTAAAGATCTTTATCAAAAAAAAGTTTTAGTTAGACTAGATCTGAATGTTCCATTAAAAAATAATCAAATTACAGACACGACAAGAATAGATAAAATTTTACCTACACTAAATTTTTTAATTCAACAAAATTCTAAAATAATAATAATATCTCATATCGGTAGACCAAAAGGTAAAACAAATTCAGCTTTGTCTATGGCACCAGTTTGTGAATATTTATCAAAAAAACTAAGTAAAAAAGTAGATCTTTTAAATCAAAATTTGTTCGAAATTAAACCACAAGAAATATTTGATAAAAGTGATGATAAAATAGTTTTTTTTGAAAATATTAGATTTTATGAACAAGAAGAAAAAAATGATGAAGAATTTGCAAAAATGTTATCTAAATTTGGTGAGATTTTTGTTAATGATGCTTTTTCATGTTCACACAGGGCTCATGCATCTGTAGATAAGATTACAAAATATTTACCCTCTTACTGTGGTTTGCAAATGAGTACTGAAGTTGATGCATTAAAAAAAGTTACTTCTGATATTAATAGGCCAATTACATGCATAATAGGAGGTTCTAAAATTTCTACCAAAATAAGTGTTATAAAAAATTTAATACCTAAATTTGAAAACATTGTGATAGTTGGGGGTATGGCTAATAACTTTTTAGAATATAGTGGTCATAATATTGGAAAATCGCTAAAAGAAGATAACTGCAATCCTATTGTTGAAGAAATATTATCTTTAGCAAAAGAAAATAAATGCAATGTTTTAATTCCTACTGATGTTTCTGTGGGCAAAAATCTTGAAGATAGTAAAACAATTAAAACATTAAATGAGATAGAGAAAGACGACCTAATATTAGATATTGGTCCAAAAACAATCAAATTAATTTGTTCTGTATTAGATAATAGTAAAACTGTCTTATGGAATGGACCTCTAGGATATTTTGAAAATCCTAACTTTGCTATAGGAAGTATTGAAATTGCAAAAAAAATAGTTGATTTAAAAGATAAAATTTTTTCAGTTGCTGGTGGAGGAGATACTATTGCGGTATTAAATCAGGCAGGTGCCTTTAAAAACTTAAATTTTGTTTCAACTGCTGGTGGAGCCTTTCTAGAATATCTTGAAGGTAAAGAAATTCCTGGTATAAAAGCTCTCAACTAAATGTCTGAATTAAACAACATAGCCTTAAAAATTTTAAAAAATGGAAAGGGTATCTTGGCTGCTGATGAAAGCACAGGTACTATGACTAAAAGATTAGAGAGTGTAAAAGTCGAGTCTACCAAAGAAAATAGAATTAAATTTAGAGAAACTTTATTCTCTGCGAAAGGTATGAGTGAGTATATTGGTGGAGTTATATTATATGACGAAACTATTAAGCAAAAAACTAATACAGGAAAAGAAGTTCCAAGACTTTTATCTGAAATGGGTTCTATAGCAGGAATAAAAGTTGATA
The DNA here is from genome assembly GCF_052049935.1 of Candidatus Pelagibacter sp. Taxonomy (GTDB): domain Bacteria; phylum Pseudomonadota; class Alphaproteobacteria; order Pelagibacterales; family Pelagibacteraceae; genus Pelagibacter. The sequence continues at coordinate 15,903 of NZ_JBNGZA010000012.1, forward strand.
CAGGTGCAAAAAAATTAGCTGGAAGTCCAAATGAAAAAATTACTGAAGGCTTAGATGGTTTAAGAGATAGGTTAAAAGAATATTCTAAATTGGGAGCTCAATTTACAAAATGGAGAGGTGTATATAATATTTCAAAAGATTATCCTAGCAAACTATCAATTAATTCTAACGCGCATGCTCTTGCTAGATATGCAGCTTTAGTTCAAGAGTGTAATATGGTTCCAATTGTTGAACCAGAAGTGTTAATGGATGGTGATCATTCTGCTGATGATTGTTTTAAAAAAACGTCAGAGGTAATAAAAAAATGTTTTGAGGAACTACTACTAAATAAAGTAGATCTAACAGGTGTAATTTTAAAACCAAATATGATTTTAGCAGGCTCAGAGTCTAATAATCAAATTACTTATGAAGAAACAGCAAAACTTACTGTTAAATGTTTAAAGGAATCAGTTCCTAGTGAAGTACCAGGTATAGCCTTCTTATCTGGTGGTCAAACTGAAGTTCAAGCGTCTGAGAATTTAAATTTAATAAACAAATTTAACGATACAAATTTTATTATGTCATATTCTTATGGTAGAGCATTGCAACAAAGTGCCCTTAGACATTGGGCTAAAGACATAAATGATGTTGAAGGAACTCAAGCAGTTTTTGATCATAGGGCTAAAATGTGTACTTTGGCAGCTCAAGGAAAGTGGTCAAAAAATCTTGAAAATATCTAATTCCAAAAAAAAATTTTTATATTTAATTTCACCAAATAAAATTAAAAAAGATTTTTATTTAAACTTAGATAAAATCTTAGCTTTTAAAAAAGTTAAGTTTTTTCAATTAAGAATTAAAAATGATTTTCTTAAAAAAAAAATTGAAATTGGTAAAAAAATTAAACCAATTTGTAAAAAACATAATGTTAAATTCTTGATAAATGATGACCCAATGCTTGCAAAAATACTAAAAGCGGATGGATGTCATTTGGGGCAAAAAGATATGGATATTATTTCAGCAAGAAAAATTTTAGGAAAAAAAATTATTGGAATTACTTGTCATAATTCAATTTCTTTAGCAAAAAAGGCTTTGAAAAATAATGCTGACTATTTGGCTTTAGGTGCATTCTTTCCAACTAATACGAAAAAAGTTAAATTTAAGGCGAATATGTCAGATATAAAAAAAATTAAACAGTTAACAAATAAGCCAATCATTGCAATTGGTGGAATTAATAATAAAAATTATAAAAAACTTTTATTGAACAATGTAAACTTTTTGGCTATTTCAGGCTACATTTTTAATAATAAAAAATATAAACCAGTTGAAGCTATAAAAAAACTTATATGAAAATAAATGCAAGTGAAATTAGAGTTGGAATGCTTTTAGAGTATAAGGACGATCTTTGGCAAGTTTTGAAAACTCAACATGTAAAACCTGGTAAAGGAGGAGCATTCACCCAAGTTGAGATGAAAAGTTTAAATAAAAATACAAAACTTAATGAAAGATTTAGATCAAGTGAAACTGTTGAAAAAGCAGCTCTAGATGAAAATAATTTTAATTACTCATATGATGATGATATAAATTACTTTTTTATTGATCCTAAATCCTTTGAACAAGTAGAGGTAAAAAAAGAGATCGTAGGCGATAAAGGAAAATTATTGACTGAAAACTTAGAAGTCAAAATTAGTTTTTATAACGAAAAACCAATATCAATTGAACTTCCCAATCAAGTGCATTGTAAAATAGAGACAACTGATGCTGCTTTAAAAGGTCAAACTGTTTCATCTTCTTATAAACCCGCAACTTTGGATAATGGATTAAATATACAAGTTCCTCCATTTATAGAAGCTGGAGATGAAGTTATTGTTGATACCAGAAATTTAGAATATGTAAAAAAAATTTAATTATGCAAACTATTTCACCACACTTGAATATAATGATAAAAGCAAGTGAAAAAGCATCAAGAGTTTTAATTAGAGACTTTGGTGAATTAGAAAAATTACAAGTTTCTAATAAAGGTCCATCTGATTTCGTTACTAATGCTGATCTTAAAACAGAGAAAATAATTATTGAGGAATTAAAAAAAGCAAAACCAAACTACTCTATTCTAAGCGAAGAAAAGGGAATAGAAAACAATAAAGATAAAAAAACATGGATTATCGATCCAATTGATGGAACTGTAAATTTTTTACATGGAATTCCACATTTCGCTATTTCAATTGCTCTTAGAGATGAAAATGAGATCGTAGCAGGATTAATATACGACCCCATAAAAAATGAAATGTTTTATGCGGAAAAAAATAATGGTTCATTCTTCAATAATCAAAGAATTAGAGTTTCTAAAAAAAATATTTTATCAGAATGTTTATTTGTGACAGGTGGAAAAATTGATTTCAACTACGAATTTTCATATAGAAAATCTGGAAGTGCAGCTCTTGATCTTGCATATGTTGCAGCAGGAAGATATGACGGTTATTTTCAAAAAAATCTAAATATTTGGGATATTGCAGCTGGTATATTAATTTTAAAAGAAGCAGGTGGATTAATCAATGATGTTGATATCTCAAAATTAAAGGATATTAAAATTATAGCCTCAAATCCAAATATTAACACAAAATTTAGTGAAAAATTGGCTAAATTTTAATTGTTTTAGTAATTTCTTTTGTTATAAGTCCGCTATGAAAAAAAACACACACCCTGATTATCACTCTATAAAAGTTGAAATGACTGATGGTTCTCAGTTTGAAACAAAATCAACATGGGGAAAAGAAGGCGAAATATTAAAATTAGAAATAGACCCTAAATCCCATGCAGCTTGGACAGGTGGAAAACAAAAACTTATGGATAAAGGTAGAATAAGTAAGTTCAATAAAAAATTTCAGAACTTTAAGACAGAAAAGAAAAACTAAATGTCAAATGTTCCATTAATGCCAATGGCTACTGCTGTATGGTTGGTTGAAAACACATCGTTAACTTTTAAACAAATTGCAAATTTTTGTGATTTACATGAGGTTGAGGTTCAAGGTATAGCTGATGGAGAAGTAGCCAAAGGCATTAAAGGCTATAACCCGATAATGTCAGGACAACTTTCAAGAGAAGAAATTGATTTGTCATCAAAAGATAAAAATCGACCCCTTCAAATAAAACAAAACGATATTAAAATTTCTAATGATGAGAAAAAAATTAAGAAATATGTTCCTCTTTCAAAAAGACAAGATAAACCAGATTCAGCTTTATGGTTGATAAAGCAGCATAATTTATTAAAAGATTCTCAAATTGCTAAATTAGTTGGTATAACAAAAAACTCCGTCACATCTATAAGGAACAAGAGTTATTGGAATTACAACAATTTAAATCCTAAAGATCCTGTAGCATTAAATTTGTTTTCCCAAAAAGATTTATTAGATGCAATTGAAAAAGCTGAAAGAAGAATTAAGCGGGAAAAAAAATTAAAAGAAAAACAACAAAAATTAAATTCAAATTAATGAATAAAATTGATAGACAGTTAAATTTAAAAGTGATAACAAACGCTTTTTTTGGAGGTTGTTATTAAAATAGAAGTTAAAGATAATAATGTTGAGCAAGCACTGAGGGTTTTAAAAAGAAAACTTCAAAGAGATGGTTTCTTTAAGATAATTAAACTAAAAAACACTTATGAAAAGCCATCAGAAAAGAAGAAGAGAATTCTGCAAGAAAACATAAAAAGAGTTAAAAAACTAAATAAACTAAAAAATAGAATTTAAATACCGCGGGGTGGAGCAGTCTGGTAGCTCGTCAGGCTCATAACCTGAAGGTCGGCGGTTCAAATCCGTCCCCCGCAACCAATTAAATCCTGAAATTTGATTTCTTGCTATCCTTAAGAAAGCTTTTAACAGTTTCTCTTGTAAGAAATTCAAATGATTTTCCAAACTTTTCAATTTTTTCTATTATTGTAGGAGGTACAGTAATTAAGTGGCACCCTAGTTGCTTAGCTTGTAAAAAATTATATGGTTCTCTAACACTAGCCCATAATATCTCAACATTTTTATAGCTTTTAGAATGAGAAATGCTTCTTTTAAATTCAGGTAATGGATCTTTCCCTGTATCTGCTGCTCTACCACCAAAAATCGAAATTATTACTTTAGTTTTTTTATTTAAATTTTTTAAAATTTTTTTAACTTGAACAAAACTATACACAGCAGTAATGTTTAACTTAATATTCATAGAATTTAGTTCTTTAATTAATTTTCCCATAAAAAAACCTTTTGAATTTACTATTGGTATTTTAACAAAAACATTTTTTCCCCATGAGTTAATAATTAAAGCTTGTTTTTTCATTGAGGTATAGTCATCCCCAAATACCTCAAATGAAATAGGTTTTTTGCAAATTTTTAATATTTGTTTTGAATACTTAGAATAATCCTTTGCTCCTGCTTTTCTCATCAAGCTTGGATTAGTAGTAAATCCTTTAACTATTTTTTTTTTATTAAATTTTTTTATTTGTTTTATATCAGCGATATCACAATATATTTTTGTACTTCTCATTTAATTTATAAGTTTTTTGTTATATCTTCAGTCATTTTTTTGGCATCCGCAAATAACATCAAAGTATTTTCCTTATAAAACAAATCATTATCTATCCCTGCATAACCAGGAGATAAACTTCTTTTCACAAATAAAACTGATTTACATTTCTCAACATCGAGAACAGGCATTCCATAAATTGGGCTTTGTGGATCTGTTTTAGCAACAGGATTTGTAACATCATTTGCTCCAATCACAAATGCCACATCTGCATTTGCAAAATCGTTATTTATTTCTTCTAATTCAAAAACTTCATCATATGGAACATTGGCCTCTGCTAATAATACGTTCATATGTCCTGGCATACGCCCAGCAACTGGATGAATAGCATATGAAACTTTAATACCATTTTTCTTAAGAGTATCTACCATTTCTCTTAAAGCATGTTGAGCCTGTGCAACAGCCATTCCATAACCAGGAACAATTATTACTGATGATGCATTTTTCATTAAAAATGCTGCATCATCTGCATTTCCACTTTTTACAGGTCTTTGCTCTTTATTTTGACTTGCGCTAGACTGCTCAGTTGCACCAAACCCTCCTAAAATAACATTAAAGAATGATCTGTTCATTCCCTTGCACATTATATAAGAAAGAATCGCTCCTGAAGAACCAACCAGTGCTCCTGTAATAATAAGAGCAGAATTTTCAAGAGTAAACCCAATTCCTGCTGCTGCCCATCCTGAGTAAGAATTAAGCATTGATATAACTACAGGCATATCTGCACCACCAATTGGTATAATAAGTAAAAAACCTATCAAAAATGAAACGCTTAATAAAACCCAAAATAAATTTGATGATTGTGTGGTACATAAAAAATAAGTTAATATTACAATAGAAATCAATATTAACGCATTCAAGAAGTGCTGACCTCTAAAAGTTATGGGAGCTCCAGACATTATTCCCTGTAACTTTAAAAAAGCTATTACAGAACCAGAAAAAGTTATTGCACCTACAGCTGCACCAATCGACATTTCAATTAAACTAGCTAGCTTAATATTTCCTGGTACTCCTAAATTAAATGCCTCCGGATTTATGAACGCTGAAATAGCTACAAAAACAGCAGCTAATCCTACTAAACTGTGAAAACCAGCAACTAATTCGGGCATAGCAGTCATTGGTATTTTATATGCAATAAATGCTCCTATTGCTCCTCCAATTAAAATAAAAATAACTACATAGACAAAACTCGTTGAAAAACTTCCTACTGATAAGAAAGTGACTGTTACTGCAATTACCATTCCAATTATTCCAAAAAGATTTCCTTGTCTAGAAGTTTCAGGTGATGAAAGGCCTCTTAATGCTAATATAAAGAGAACACCAGATACTAAATAAAATAAAGCTGATAAGTTTGCTGACATAGATTAAAACTATTTTTTTTTCTTTTTATACATCGCTAACATTCTTTGAGTTACTAGAAAACCTCCAAATATATTTATTGCTGCTAATGTAATTGCTAATAATCCAAAAATACTTGATGTATTAAAAACAGTATTTTCAGTGCCAGCTAATGCTGCTATTATTGCTCCAACAATTATAACTGATGAGATAGCATTAGTTACTGACATTAAAGGGGTATGAAGAGAAGGAGTTACGCTCCAGACAACATAATAACCAACGAATATAGATAAGATGAATATACTTAGTCTAAATATAAAAGGATCTATTTCCATATTTATTTTATAATTGTTTTATCAATTATTTCGTCCTCAAGGTTAATATTAATTTGTTTTTTTTCTTTATCATATAAATTTAATATAAAATTATAAATATTTTTTGAGTAAAGATTAGATGCAGAAACAGGTAATTTGTTCAAAATATTTGAATCTCCCATTATTTTAACACCATTTCTTTCTATTATTTCATCTACTTTAGTTGCAGATGTATTTCCTCCTTGCACAGCAGCCAAATCATAGATAACTGAGCCAGAATTCATGTTATTCAACATGTTTTCTTTTAAAATTACAGGTGCTTTTTTTCCAGGAATTAAAGCTGTACATATTACAATATCAATTTTTTTTAGTGTTTCACTTAAAAGTTCCTCTTGTTTCTTTTTAAATTCTTCAGAAGCTTCTTTAGCATAACCCCCTTCAGTTTCTAAATTTTCAGATCCTTCAACAGTTAAAAATTTTCCTCCTAAACTTTCAACTTGTTCTTTTGATGCAATTCTAACGTCTGTTGCAAATACTATTGCGCCCATTCTCTTTGCAGTAGCTATTGCTTGAAGTCCAGCTACTCCCGCTCCTACTACTAAAACCTTAGCAGCTGGAATGGTCCCTGCAGCTGTCATCATCATGGGAACAGCTTTTCTAAAACTACTAAAAGCCTCTACTACAGCTTTATAACCCGCTAAGTTTGCTTGAGACGAAAGTACATCCATTGATTGTGCCCGTGTAATTCTTGGAAGTAATTCTAAAGAGAAACACTTCACTTTATCATTAGTCAGTTCATCTAATTCTTTTTTATTCTGGAAGGGATTTAATACACCAATAAGTATTTTATCTTTAGATATATTATTCAACAATGATTTAGATGGCAAAGCTAATTGAGCTAAAATTTCTGATTTTTCAATAACTGACTTTTCAGAATCTAAAATATTTACGTTTAAAGATTTATATTCTTGATCATTAAAACCTAGATGGACTGCATAATTTTTTTGAATATTTACCTCAAAGCCATTTGCAATAAATTTTTTTGCTATTTCAGGTGTAATGGCTATTCTACCCTCTAAATTTAAATTTTCTTTTATAGAACCAATCTTCATTAAAGAAGTCCTTATAGCAGGAAAACTGCCATCAAAATTAAAACTAACACAACAGCAATAGTTCCCCAAGTAACAAATTTTGTAAAATTATTCCAGGTTTCTTTATGGTTTTCGTTGTCCATAAGTTACTTTTGTCTAGCTTTAAATTTTGGATTCGTTTTGTTTATTATATAAACTCTACCTCTTCTTTTTACGAGTTTAGAGTTTAGATCTCTTTTTTTTATGGATTTTAATGAGCTTTTAATTTTCATAATTTGCACCCTTAATAAACGAACTGATGTAATCTTGCAAATTTATTTTACCATATCTCCTAATTATTTTATTTTTATGGGAAAATTTAGTTAATGCTGAAGCATATCTTTCACCCAATCTGGGCTTTAAAAAAGAAATTTTACACTTAAACATCTTCGCAACGTTTAAAATTGAGTAAGATTTTCTGTTAGAGATGCTATAATGTCGACATTTATTTTTTTTCCAGGCCTCATAACAAACTTCTATAGTATCATGAATATGTGTAAATCTCCTAGATTGAGATCCGGGTCTTACAACTGTCAATGGTTTGCTTTTTTTATATTGATCTTCAAAAATTCCTATGACTGTTGCCATCTTTCCAGTTTTAATTTGATTAGGTCCATAAACATTATAAAAATAAACTACTTCAAATTTAAAATTAAACCATTTTTTTAAATTTTCTAGTAGTTCTAAATTTTTAGCTTTTGTGAATGCATATGGAGACAAATTTTTATCGTTACCTGAATTTCCAAGAGAAGCGGAAGTAGCTGAATAAATTAATTTAACTTTATTATCCAAACAAAACTTAAATACAGATTTACTTCCTACAGTGTTTGAGTCATAACATTTATCAAAATTCTCAAAACTTTGATAAATTCTTGCAAATTCACCAAAATGAAAAATTGTTTGAATTTTATTTTTTTTAGTACTTAAAATTTTTAAAATATTTTTTGTATCACCTTTAATATATTTTACTCTTTTATTGTTGATATGATTTTTTTTAGATCCCGAAGAATAATTATCAATACTTAAAATTTTATTTTTTGTTTTTTTAAGTAAATATCTAATCAAATTCGAACCAACGAAACCGGCTCCACCTGTAATTACTATCAGATTTTTCATTTTAAGAATAGCCTGGCAATGTCCTACTCTCCCATATCTTAAGACAAAGTACCATCGGCGCTGAAAGGCTTGACTTCCGAGTTCGGGATGGGATCGGGTATTACACTTTCGCAATAATCACCAGGCGGGACTTATGTACCCTAAATACTCAAAAAGTAAAGTTAATTCACAAAAAAAATCTTTTAATTCTTAAAATTTAATATAAATCAATTTGTATGAAAAAAACTGCACTTATTACAGGAATATCTGGGCAAGATGGAGCGTATCTAGCTAAATTTTTACTAGAAAAAAATTATAAAGTAATTGGAACTGATAGAAGATCAGCAAGATCAGTAAATTGGAGATTAAGAAGACTTGGTATAGAAAATAAAATTATTTATGAAGAAATGGAACTTGGGGAAATTTATGAAATTCAAAGAGTATTCGGTAAGTATAAACTAAACGAAGTTTACAATTTAGCAGCTCAATCTTTTGTTGGCACTTCTTTCAGCAGTCCTTTAAACACAGCAAACATAACAGGCTTAGGTACATTAAGAATTTTAGAAACGATAAGATCAACTGACCCTAAAATTAAATTCTATCAAGCATCTTCATCTGAAATGTTTGGAGATGTTCTGGAAAAAAAACAAAAAGAAACAACACCATTGAACCCTCAAAGTCCATATGCAATTGCAAAAGTTTTTTCTCACTACTTAACACAAAATTACAGAAATTCTTATGGTATGTTTGCTACATCAGGCATACTGTTTAACCATGAGTCTCCATTAAGAGGTGAGGAATTTGTAACTAGAAAAATAATCATTGGATTAATTAAAATTTTAAAAAAAGAGATAAATTATTTTGAATTAGGGAATCTTTATGCAAAACGTGATTGGGGTTATGCGAAAGAATATGTCGAAGCCATGTGGAAAATGCTTCAGATGAATAAGCCTGATGACTATGTAATTTCAACTGGAAAAACTTATTCTATTAAAGATTTTATAAATAAGGCTACAAAATATCTTAAAATGAATGTTGCATGGAAAGGAAAGGGTTTAAAAGAAAAATTGATCGACCTTGATAAAAATCAAGTAATTATAAAAATTAATCCAAAATACTTTAGACCAGCAGAAGTAAATATTTTAATTGGTGACTCGAAAAAAGCTCAACAAAAACTTAAATGGAAACCCAACACTAATTTAGACCAGTTAATACAAATTATGATAGATGATGAATTAAAATATTCTTAACAAGTTAATATTTTTTTATAACTGTTGAAAAATTGAAATTCAAAATTTAACTCATTATTAAAAGAATTCATCATATTTTTTTTTATTTTATTATATCTCCTTTTATCATTAATCAGAGAAGTAATATTTTTTGCTATTGACATGGGATCATCAGATTTAACTAAATTAAATATATCATGTTTTTTTTTAAATTTCTTAAAATCTACATTATCATTTACAAGCATAGGTTTTTTGAATAATAAATAATTATTAAACTTCTGAGAAGTTCCAGCCATATGTCTATGGCTTAGATTGTGATTTTCATAAAAACAAAGACCTAGGTTTGAATTCGATAAAATTTCAAACCAAATGTCTCTATCAATATTCTTTAATAAAAGTATTTTTTTATTTAAATTATTTTTATCAATTATTTCTTCTAAATATTCCACATAATTACCCAATGATATACCTCCAATTATTATTAAAAAGTTATTATTAATATATTTTGCTGATAATATTATTTGTTTAATGTTATGAGATGGTCCAATTGAGCCTAAATGACATATAATTTTTTTTTTTTTTGAAACAAAATTTCTATATTTGGAAAATAATTTTTTACTTACAATTGGTTTATAATTTCTAGGGAAACAATTCTTAAATTCATAAAAAAATTTAATACTCTTATTGGTATATTTATTAAAAATTTTAGCTCTTTCAAAAGTTGGAAAAATATAAAAATCAGAAAAACCTGACAAAAAAAATTCAATTTTTGAATTTAGTTTTTCTTTGTAACTTTTTAAATTCTTAGAAATATTAAAATCAAAATTATGATAAATAAAATTATCTCCTTTTTTTTTGAAAAAATAAAATAAAAATTGACAATACAAAGCATTATAATTAAAAAAAATTATATTTTTAGGTTTAATCTTTAAATATTTTTTTAAACAAAAAAATGAAAAAAAAATTAAGTTTAAAAAATTAAAAAAAAAATTTTTTTTCTTTAAATAAGTATTAAATTTAATGATCTTACAACTTTTTCCAAAACTCAAGTTTTTTGAAAGATCATTGTATTTGTCGGGTGCTTTTCTAAATAGATATACATTATACCCTTCTTTATCTAAATATTTTGATAAAAAAACCAAAGTTTGATAGAAGTCAGGATTTCCCCATAAGATTAAAAAAATTTTTTTATTCATTTTTTTTTAAGTAAACAATCTGTGATTTAAGATAACAATCTTCCATATCAATTTTTTTGTTTTTTAATAAAATTTTATTTAATAATTTTTTATCATTATTTATTAATTCCAAACCTATTGGGCAAAACTCCAAAATAGTATATACTGAAAATAAATTATTGTTTTTAAAAATTTTCATATAAGTATTCCCTGTTTTTTTTGAGAATAAATTTTTTTTCACAAATAAGCCTCCTGCACCAAAATTTTTTATTTCTTCTTTTAGAGACTTAATATTTTTATTAACATATTCTTTATAATTTTTTTTTTTTAAAATTATATGATTAAAACCATTTTTTAAATTATCACGACCAGAAAAATGGTCACCACCAAAACAATACCACAAGGGTCCATAACTTGAATAGATCATTCCATCTTTCTTCAACATTTTACATAAATGTTTCATGGTCTTATCTAATTTTGTTAAATGTTCAAATACAGCGTCACTAATAATAAAATCAAATTTCTTTGAAGTTTTTAATTTTAATATGTCCTTTTGATAAAGTTTTACTTTAGTATATGATTGTTTTTTTTTTATAAATTTTTTTATTTTTAACCAAGATGAAGAATAATTTAATAAATCAACACCCTCTATATATTTTGGTTTGAATCTTAACCAAGATATTACATCCAAACCATCTCCACATCCTAATAAAAGGATTTTTTTATTTTTTATACTTTTAAGTGAATCAAGTTTTTTTTTTCGACTTAAAGGGGAAAAGCCTTTTGACGGAAGAACTAAATCAAATTTATATTTTTGATTAATAAAAAAATTTTTATAAATAATTTTGTAGAAATTTTTTCTGATGATTTTGTCAAGTAAGTCTCTAATTATATTTCTGGTTGAGTTTTTAAAATGATTATTTAAATCTATATAATCTTTAGATACATCTAATAAATTTTTTTTAATTTTCAAAGTTTATAGATTTATATTTAATGATTGTAATACTTTTTCCAAACCTTCATCTAAACTTATTCTAGATTTCCATCCATATTTTTTTGCGATAGCAGTATTTAATATTTTACGAGGAGTTCCATTGGGTTTAGTGTTATCATATATAATATCTAAGTGTATTTTAAATTTTTTTATTAAAAATTTTGCATATTGTTCAATTGTTTTTTCAATACCACTACCAACATTTATAAGGCTTTCTTTAGTTTTTTTGTTTAAGAAATAAATGCAAGCATCTGCAAGATCATCAACATATATTAATTCTCTTTTTGCTCTACCATTGCCCCATATAGTGATTGATTTTTTTTTATACTTTTTTGCCTTTAAAATCTTTATTATTAATGCAGGATAAAAATGTGAAGTCAACAAATCATAATTATCGTTAGGCCCATAAGTATTGGTTGGCATTAAACATTTGTAATTAGTGCCGTATTGAAAATTATAACTTTCACACATTTTAATTCCAGCTATTTTTGCAATTGCATATGGCTCATTAGTTTTTTCTAATTCGCCGTTTAACAAATAAGTTTCTTTAATCGGTTGTTTACAATTTTTTGGATATACACAACTTGATCCTAAAAAAATCATATCTTTAATACCAGTTAAAAAAGATGAATGGATTATGTTATTCTGAATTGATAAATTATCAAATATGAAATCAGCTTTATATCTGTTATTTGCATAAATGCCCCCGACTTTAGCTGCAGCATTTATTACTGCATCTGGTTTGTTCTTTTTAAAAAAATTTTCTACCTCATTTTGTTTTCTTAAGTCTATCTTTTTTTTTGAAACAGTGAGTATTTTTTTATAACCATATTCTTTCAATTTTCTAACAATGGAAGAGCCAACAAGTCCATTATGACCGGCTACAAAAATTTTTGAATATTTATTTATTTTCTTATTCATGGTGTTTATAATTTTTTTTATTTATAATTTGTAATTTTGGTAATGGAAAAATTAATGAACCATTGTTAATAATATATTTCTTTTCTCTTTTTATTATTTCTTTTTTAAAATGCCAAGGTAAAACTAATTTATAATCAATCTTGTAGTTTTCTGAATCTAACTCACTTATAATTTTAATATTACTTCCTATAGTAATTGCTCCAATTTTTGATTTATTTCTCTCAATTGCATAAGGAATCATTTGATTATTTATTCCTAAAAATTGGAGAATAGTATTACCTTTTGTGGAAGCACCTAAAATAAAAATAGTCTGTTTATTATCTAAAATTTTTTTTATTTTTAAATATATTTTTTTTTTTATATTATTAATTTCTTTGTTAAATTTTTTATAAATTTGTACATTTTTAATTTTTAAGATCTTTTCTATTTTAAGATACTTGTTATACAGATATCTATCTTTATCATTATCTCGGTAATAATTGTTTTTATGAGTTACATAACAACGAATACTTCCACCATTAATAGTGTTTTTTGAAACTTTAAAAATTTTTAATTCATTTTTATTCATTAGATACTCTAAACTTGTTAACGAATAGTATTCTAAATGTTCATGACAAATTGTATCAAAAGATCTTAATTTCAACATATCAATTAAATAAGATAATTCAAAAACCCAAACACCATTTATATCAAGATTTTTTTTAATTTGTTTTACAAATAAATTTGGGTCATCTAAATCATAAAACATAGCAATAGAAGTTATAAGTTGAAATTTAGTATTATTTATTTTGTTTACTTTTTTTTTAGGTGGATAAAAATCATTAATTATTGATATCTTTTTTTTATCAATTTTTTTTACAATTTGACTTGGATCAATTCCATATTTTTTAAATCTTTTATCATAAAAATTTAACAAAGTTCCATCATTACACCCTATGTCTAAAACATTAACTTTTTTTTTATTTGCAAATTTAGAAATATCTTTGACGAGATTTTTTAAATGCATCCGCATTGTTAAATTAATCCCTGATTCATACCAATAATTTTTATAAAGAATATTTTTATTGGTTGTATGTCGTAATTGAACTAAAGAACAATTAACGCATAAGACTAATTGAAGAGGAATTCTTTTCATGAACGGTTTTGGATTTTTTTTTTTTAAAAATGATCCTTGTATATATTGTTTATGCAAATCAATTACACCTAAGAGTTTAGATGATTTACATATTCTGCATTTTTTTATTTTCGTGAAGGTTTTCATCTAATTATTTAAATTGAAAATTTTGTTATAACAATCTTAGTACATATTTCATATCAAAAATATTTAATAAAAAACTTAATATTAATGTAAAAATTTATAT
>NZ_JBNGZA010000013.1:0-29241 GCF_052049935.1 Candidatus Pelagibacter sp.
ATCTTATTGATAGAATTTTTATAAAAAAAGACTCATTTTTTCTCAAAAAAATTTTTCAATTTTTTTTATTTATGTATTTGTTAATTTTTATGAAAATAATTATTGATGATTTTATTGATAATCAGCCTAATATTAGCTGGTCTTTAGTTTTTGCTATCACAGTTTGTATATTATCAGATGTAGGCGGTTATGTTTTTGGTAAATTTTTCAAAGGAAAAAAATTGACAAAAATAAGCCCCAATAAAACTTATTCAGGAATGTTAGGTTCATTTTTATTGTCTGTAGCATTTGGAGCTGCTTATAGCTACACTATAAGTTTTGTTGATTTAAAAATAATTATTTTCATATCTTTTTTAATCTCTTTAATTTGTCAACTTGGAGATCTATTTATTTCATATCTAAAGAGAAAAAGTGGAGTTAAAGATACAGGTAATATCTTACCTGGTCATGGTGGAGTCCTAGATAGAATAGATGGTATAATTTTTGCTGTACCATTCGGTATCTTTTTGATTAATATTTTCTTTTAATGAAAAAAGTAATAGCAATACTTGGTTCAACAGGATCAATAGGAAAAAATACTTTAGATCTAGTTAAAAAAGACAAAAAAAATTTTAAAATACATTTATTATCAACAAATACAAATTTTAAATCTATTTTTAATCAAGCGAAAAAATTTAAAGTAAAAAATATTATAATTCATAACTCTGAAGTTTTTAGAAAAAAAAAGGATTTTTTTAAGAAAAATAAAATTAATATTTTTGAAAATATTTCAGAGTATATAAAGAATAATAAAAAAATTAATTTAGATTATGTCATGGTTGCAATAACTGGTTTGGCTGGTTTAGCTCCTACGATTCAAATTATTAATAGAACAAAAAAAATTGCTATTGCAAATAAAGAAGCAATTATTTGTGGATGGAACTTAATTTCAAATCAATTAAAAAAGCATAATGTAAGATTTGTCCCAGTTGACTCAGAGCATTTTTCAATATGGTCTTTATTAGATAAAAATATTCAAATATCAAAACAAATAGATAAAATTTTTATTACTGCTTCAGGTGGCCCATTTTACAATTTGCCTTCAAAAAAACTTAAAAACATTAAACCAAGTCAAGCAACAAACCATCCAAATTGGAAAATGGGTAAAAAAATTTCAGTAGATTCTTCAACATTAATGAACAAAGTATTTGAAATAATTGAGGCAAAAAATATTTTTGATATTTCTTATAATAAAATTAAAATTTTAATTCATCCAAAATCATATTTACATGCTTTAATAAAATTTAATAACGGAATTAGTAAATTATTAATTCATGATACATCAATGAAAATTCCTATTTTTAACACTTTATATGATTTGGAGAAAAGTTTTAAAGTAAAAGAAATTAATTTAAATAAACTTAATAACCTTAATTTATCTTATGTAAATAAAAATAAATTTCCAATGATCAATATATTAAATTACTTACCGAATAAGATATCTTTATTTGAAACTGTTATTGTTTCCGCAAATGATGAACTAGTTAATCTTTATTTGAAAAACAAAATAAAATACACAGATATCTCAAGAATATTAATTAAAACCCTTAAAAATCATGAATTTAGAAAATACAAATTGATAAAGCCCAAAAATATCAATCAAATTGAAAAATTAAACAATTATGTGCGTTTGAAAATTAAATCTTTAAGTGTATAAAATGCCATGCTTCTTAATTATAAAAAAACTATTCTTACAACTTTGCTGATATTTCTATTGTCACTGAATAACGTTTATAGTGATATAATAAAAAAAATAGAAGTTAAAGGGAATAAAAGAATAAATACCGATACAGTAGAAGTTTTTGCAAATATAAAAGTTGGTAGTGAAGTAACAGAAAACGATTTAAATCAAGTTTTAAAAAATCTCTATGAAACAAATTTTTTTGAAGACATAAGTTTGTCTATAAATAATTCAATACTTACAATTAAAGTTGTAGAAAACCCTATTATACAAAATTTGATTATAAATGGTATTAAAAGTAAAGATTTTGAAAAAGAATTGAGAAAAAGAATTAATATTAAAGAAAAAAGTCCTTTTGTTGAAAATAATGTAAAAAGTGAATTAGAAAAGATAAAAAATATACTTCAACAATCAGGATACTATTTTTCTAAAGTTAATCTTAAACAAAGAGAAAACAATAACGAAACAGTTGATCTAGTTTTTGATATAGATTTAGGGGGCAAAGCTTTTATAAAAGAAATTGTTTTTTTAGGTGACAAAAAATTTAAGAAAAGACAATTGATAAATGTGATAGCATCTGAGGAAGATAAGTTTTGGAAATTTATAAGCAATAAACGATTACTAGATAAAAATAGAATAGATCTTGATAAAAGATTGTTAGAAAGTTTTTACAAAAATAAAGGTTATTACAATGTTAGCATTTCATCAGAATCAATCCAATATCAAAACAATGATGAATTTAAATTAGTCTTTAACATTGATAGGGGTGAAAAATTTTCATTCGGTAAAGTTAAAATTAATATTCCAGATGATTATGATGAACTATATTTCAGTAAGATTGTTGAAAGATTAAATACATTTTCAAATAAGATATATTCTTATAAGTTGATTGAAAAAATTCTAGATGAAATTGAGATTGTTGTGTCTAGCGAACAATATGACTTTGTTAATGCTAGCATTGATGAAAAAATTGTTGATGATAATAAAATCGATGTATCAATAAATATACGAGAAGAAGAAGTAAAAAGTTATGTAAAAAAAATTAATATTTTAGGTAATAATGTAACAATAGAAGATGTAGTAAGGAATGAATTAGAAATTGATGAAGGAGATCCATATAATGAGGTTTTATTCAATAAATCAATAAGCAACATCAAATCATTAAACATATTTAAAACTGTTAATACAGAAATAAACGACGGAGATGATAATTTAGAAAAAAATATTGATATTTTAGTTGAGGAAAAACCAACTGGTGAAATTGTTTTGGGAGCAGGTGTGGGTACTTCTGGTACATCAACAAGTTTTGGTGTAAAAGAAAACAACTTTTTAGGAAAAGGGATTAAATTAAATTCAAATTTATCATTAAGTGAAAATTCAATTAAAGGAATTTTTTCTTACACAAAGCCACATTTTAGGAATTCAGATAGAGATTTAACACTTTCTGCTCAAAGCTCTGAAACAGATAATTTGAAAAAATTTGGTTATAAGACAAATGATACTGGTTTTTTGGTCGGAACAAGGTTTGAACAATTAGATGATTTATTCATTGCTCCTAATATATCTATGAATTATGAGTCAATTGAAACGTCTTCTACAGCATCATCACTTGTAAAAAAACAAGAAGGTAGTTATTTCGATGTTGAGGGCAAATATGTTATTGATTACGATAAGCGTGATCAAAGATATCAGCCTACTGATGGATTTTTATCATCTTTTTCTCAAAAAATACCTTTTAATGTTGGTGACAATCAAACAATAGTTAATAGTTATGAATATACAACTTATCATGAGTATCTTGAGGATATTGTTGGATCAATTTCTTTTTTTGGTATGAATGCTAATTCTTTTGGTGATGAAGATGTGAGAATTTCTGACAGATTATATATTCCTTCAAGAAAATTAAGAGGTTTTGAAGCTGGTAAAGTTGGACCTAAAGATGGAGGTGATTATGTAGGTGGTAATTATGTTACTGCACTAAATGTGACAACTAATTTACCAATTTTTCAATCATTAGAAACTATGGATTTTAATTTATTTTATGATGCGGCCAATGTTTGGGGAGTTGATTACTCTTCTAATGTAGATGATTCAAATAAAATTAGAAGCTCAACAGGTGTTGCGCTTGATTGGTACACTCCTATTGGGCCAATGAGTTTTAGTTTTTCTCAACATATCACAAAAAAATCAACTGATACGACAGAGAGTTTTAGGTTCAATTTAGGAACTACTTTTTAATGTCAAAAAAACTACTTTTTTTTATTTTAATTCTAAATTTCTTAATATTTAAGAATGTTGCTTTTTCTAATGATAAGCAAAACTTTAAAATTGTAGATATTAACTTTATCATGAATCAATCAATAGCAGGAAAAGATATATTAAAAACTCTTGATAAGGAAAATAAAAAAAAAATTGAAGAATTTAAAAAAATTGAAAAAAATCTTGCTGATGCAAAAAATAAAATTTTATCTCAAAAAAACATTTTAAGTGATGCAGAATTCAAGTTAAAGGTTGATGAACACCAGATTAAGGTTAACGACTATCAAAATAAACAAAAAAAAAATTTTGAAAATTTAAATAAAAAAAAATTGGAACTTTCAAATAAACTTTTGAAGGAAATTAACGATATTTTGGTTAAATACTCTAAAGATAATTCAATAGATCTTATTTTAAAAAAAGAAACAATATTAATTTCTCAAAAAAATTCTGATATAACACGGCTTGTTTTAGAAAATTTAGATAATAAAATAAAAAAAATTGATTAATGGATAGTTTAAGTAAAAAAGAAATAATTGATCTTTTACCTCATAGAGAACCTATGTTGTTAATTGATGAACTGATTAATATTAAAAAACTTCATTCTGCAACAGCAGTAATGAATGTAAAAAAAGATGGCTTTTATGTACAGGGCCATTTTCCTGATCAACCAGTTATGCCAGGTGTATTAATTGTTGAAGCATTTGGTCAAGCAGCTGCAGCACTTACAGCCGCCGGAATAGACAAAAAAGAATATGAAAATAAATTGGTTTTTTTAATGAGTGTTGAAAAAGCTAGATTTAGGAACCCAGTAATTCCAAATTGTAGACTTGAATTAAATATTGAAGCTATAAGATCTCATGGGAGAGTTTGGAAATATAAGGGTGAGGCATTTGTTGATGGAAAAAAAATGGCAGATGCTCAATGGTCTGCAACTATTGTTGATAGAAAATAATTAGTAATATTTCTTGATAAGACTAATTTTTGTTTTTTGATAAACAGAAAACAATGACAAATCCTTTTTTTAAGAATCATGGACCATTTAAGATAAAAGAAATTTTAGAATCTATTTCATTAAAAACAAAAGAAATAAATAATGATGAAATTCATGATGTCAAAGACTTAGTTACATCCAATGAAAAGGACTTAACCTTTTTTCACAATAAAAACTATGCTGAGCTAGCAAATAAAACAAGAGCTTCTTATTGTATTACTTTAGAAAGTTTAACTACTCATTTACCATCTTCATGTAAACCTATAATTGTTGAAAACGTTTTATTGAGTATTGCAGAAATAACTAAAAGATTTTACCCTTCTTCGGTAACAGATGATTTTGACAATCAAGTAAAAGAAATTGAAAATACAAATCATAATGAAAAAGTTAAATTTGGAAAAAATGTTTACATTGGTAATAACGTTAATATAGGCAAAAATTGCAAGATAGGTCATAATACAATAATTGAAAGCAATGTAATAATTGGTAATGATTGTACAATTGGTTCAAACGTCATTTTAAGAAATTCTTTACTTAAAAATAATGTAAGTATTTTAGACGGAGCAATTATTGGAAAAAAAGGCTTTGGTTTTTTTCCAAATAAAGAAAATAATATAAGATACCCACACATTGGAATTGTCATAATTGAGGACAATTGTGAAATTGGCTGTGGGGCTACAATAGATAGAGGATCAATGTCTAATACTATTATTGGAAAAAATACATATATTGATAATCAAGTACATATCGCACACAATAATAAAATTGGAAATAATTGTATTATTGCTGGTCAAGTTGGTTTTGCAGGAAGTTCTACCTTAGGAGATAATATTATGATTGGTGGTCAAGCTGGAATATCAGGTCATCTAAAAATTGGTAATAACGTTCATATTGGTGGTGGAAGTGGGGTAATAAATGATATCCCTGAAAACTCAAAAATTATGGGTTATCCAGCAACTAGTTTAAGAAACTTTCTAAAAGGAAAAAAATGATACACCAAACTGCAATTATAGATAAAAATGCAAAAATAGGCAATAATGTCGAAATTGGTCCTTATTGCGTGATTGGTTCTGAAGTACAAATATCCGACAACAACAAATTATATTCCCATATAAATATTTCTGGAAACACTAAAATTGGAGAAAGCAATACATTTTATCCATTTTGTTCGATTGGAAACAATCCTCAAGATCTCAAATATAATGGAGAAAAAACTGAATTAGTTATTGGAAAAAATAATAAAATTAGAGAATATGTTACCATCCATCCAGGCACAGTTGGCGGTGGAGGCAAAACAATTATAGGTGATAATTGTCTATTTATGATTTCTTCTCATATTGCTCATGATTGTATTATAGGAAATAATGTTATTTTAGCTAACAATGTACCAATTGGAGGACATGCCGAAATTAGTGATCATGTAGTTATAGGTGGTAATTCAGCTGTGCAACAGTTTACAAGAATTGGAAAAATGGCAATGATAGGGGGGATGACAGGAGTGTTAAATGATGTAATTCCATATGGTCTATCTATTGGTAATAGAAACCATTTACAGGGTTTGAATTTAATTGGTCTAAGAAGAAAAAATATTTCTAATAAAGATATTCTTGAATTAAGTGAGGCTTATAAAGAGATATTTAAAACGGACAAACTTTCTGAAAATTTATCAAATCTTGATGAATCATTTCAAAATAATAAATTAGTAAAAGATGTAGTTAATTTTATAAACAAGGATAAGAAAAGACCAATTTGTTCACCATTTAGTAAATAATGTTAGGCTTAATATTTGGAGAGACACAATTTCCAAAAGAAATTCTAAAAAAAATAAAAAAACTAAAGATTAATTTTTTTATAATTGATCTTTCCACAAATAAAATTTTTAAAAAAGAAAAGAATATAAATTATGTTTCTCTTGGTCAATTTGGAAAAATAATAGAAATTATCAAATCTTATAAATGTAAAAAAATAATTTTTGCTGGAAAAGTAAAAAAACCTAATTTTTCCTCATTAAAACTCGATTTAAAAGGGGTTTATTATATTCCTAAAATTATTAAAGCAGCAAAAAAAGGTGATGCAGCAATATTAAAAGAAATTATTCAAATATTGTCTAAAGAAAAAATTAAAGTTTTAAAATCAAACTATTACAACCCTGAACTTACTTTAAAAAAAGGTATTTATACCAAAACAAAACCCACAAAAGAAAATTTAAACTCAATTAAACATGGGGTTAAAATTTTGAATAAACAAAATTCTTTTGATCACATTCAAGGTCTAATAATTGATAAAAATAATAAATTTTATAAAGAGGGACGAGGTGGGACTAAAAAGTTAATATACTCTATTAAAAAATACAAAGATTTAGAAAATATTTTAATAAAGTTTCCTAAAAAAAAACAAGATTTAAGAATTGATCTGCCAACTATTGGAATTGATACACTAAAAGACTGTAAGAGATTTTTTATAAAAGGAATTATTTTAAAATCTAATGCTAATATTTTTATAGATAAAAAAAAATGTATTTATTATGCAAATAAAAATAAAATTTTTATAAAAGTTATATGAAAAAAATATTTATACTAACTGGGGAAACTTCAGGAGACAAATTAGCCTCAAAGGTTATTTCAAAAATTAAAGAAAAATATAATGATATAGAATATCTTTCAGTAGGGGGAAGCTATTTAAACTCACTTGGCATAAGATCTATTTTTAATCTTAAAGAAATTACTTACATTGGTTTTACTAGTGTAATTTTAAACTTTTTTAAAATTAAAAAAAAAATTGATTATACAATAGATGAAATAACAAAATTTAATCCAGATATTCTATTTAGTGTTGATAGTCCTGATTTTACATTACGGGTTGCAGAAAGAATTAAAAATATTAATCCTAAAATTAAAACAATACATTACGTAGCTCCGCAAGTTTGGGTGTGGAGAGAAGGTAGAGTAAAGAAATTTAAAAACTTTTTAGATCATATATTACTCTTATTTAATTTTGAAAAAAAATATTTTGATAAAGAAAATATTAATAACACTTTTGTAGGTCATCCATTAGTTGAAAAACAAAATTTTCAAAAAACAGATATTTCAAATTTAATTGACACAAGTAAAAAAATTATTTCAGTTTTTCCTGGAAGTAGATTATCAGAATTAAAGTTATTATTACCGATATTAATCAAATCTATAGAATTATTATCGAATAAATTTAAAAATTTACAATTTATATTTCATTCAACTTTAGAAAAAAAAGATTTTATTAAAAATTTTATTTCTAAAAATAATATCGAAAATGTTGATGTTATATCTGATGATAAAATAAAAGATCTTATTTTATCTAAATCTATTTTTGCAATAAGTAAATCTGGAACAGTATCATTAGAAATTTGTAGCCATAAAATTCCATCTATTATTATTTATAAAATGAACTTTATGAATTTTATGATTGTAAAATTTTTAGTGAAAATCAGATTTGCAAATATCATTAACATAATTAATGATAAAGAAATTATTCCTGAACTAATTCAAAAGGAGTGCAATCCTGATGAAATTTATAAATCAGTTACTTATCTTTTAAAAAATCCAGATATGATGAAAGAACAAATTAAGCAATGTCAAAAAACTTTGGATGAAATTAAATCTAAAACTTCTAGTGCAGACGAGGCCGCTAATGTTGTTTTAAATTATCTTACTTGATAATCTTTTTAAAACCTCAGCTTTTCCAAGTGATAATAATATATCATATATACCAGGACCAAATTTTGATCCAGTAAGAACCAGTCTAAGTGGCTGACCCACACCTTTAAAATTAGTATTGTGATTAACAATTAAATCGTTCACGATTGGTTCAAGCTTATCTCTTTCAAATTCACTTAAATTTTCAATTTTAATACTAAATTCTTTAATTATTTTTTTTGCTGTCTCATCTAAAATTTTCAGATCTTCTTGAGCTATCGAAACCTTATCAATAATTATATATTTTAAATTATTGAATATATCTTCTAATGTTTTTGCTTTATTTTTCAAAAATGAAAGAGATGATTTAATATTACCTTTTTTTTCTTCAGGAATTTTTTCTTTATACTCTTCACAATAGTTAATTAAATTTTCATATAAGAAATTTTCATCAAGTGTTTTGATATAGTGTTCATTCATTGACAAAATTCTACTCATATCAAGTTTTGATGGAGATTTACCTATTCCTTCAAAATTAAAATATTTAATACTTTCTTCTTTAGTAAATATTTCCTTATCTTTGTAAGACCAACCTAATCTAAGTAAATAATTTCTTAAAGCATCTGGAATAATTCCAATTTTAGAATAATCGTCTAATGTTGAAGCATTATCTCTTTTTGATAATTTTTTTCCATCAATAGTGTGTATCAATGGTATATGTGCAAATTCAGGAACATCCCAACCCATAGCTAGATATATTTGTATTTGTTTAAATGTATTAATCTTATGATCATCACCTCTAATAATATGTGTCATGTTCATATTATGATCATCCACCGTAGCAGAAAGATTATAAGTTGGTGTGCCATCATTTCTTAAAATAACAAAATCTTCTATTGTATTATTTTCTATTTCAACATCCCCTTGAACCAAATCTTTAAGAATTGATGTACCTTCAATTTTGCTTTTAAATCTTATAACTGGTTTTACATCTTTAGGAGCATCCTTCTCATCTAAATCTCTCCATTTTCTATTATAAATATAAGGAATTTTTTTTTGTCTTGCTCTTTCTTTTTGTTCTTCTATTTCTTCATTAGAGCAATAACATTTATATGCAAAACCTTTCTCTAAAAGTTCATTTGCTATTTCAATGTGATTATTAATTTGTTTAGATTGAATATATTCATCACCATCATGTTCCACGCCTATCCATTTAAGGGAACTTATAATCTGATTTTTAAATTCTTCTTTTGATCTCTCTTTATCTGTATCTTCAATTCTTAAATAAAATTTTCCACCTTGGTTTTTTGAATATAACCAATTGAATAAAGCTGTTCTCACACCACCAATATGTAAAGGCCCAGTAGGAGATGGAGCAAATCTTGTTGCTACTTTTGACATTAAATGTGTTTAGACTATTTTTTTAGAAGTTTCTATATAAAGATACCAGAACACCTTGGACTTTTACTCTATCTGGACCAAAAATCTTTGTTTCGTAATTTCTATTTGCACTTTCTAAAGCTACAACTTTGCCTTTTCTTCTAATTCTTTTTAACATTGCTTCATGATCATCTATTAAAGCAACGACTATTTTACCATTATCAGCAGTGTCTGTTCTTCTAATAATTACTGTATCGCCCTCATTGATACCAGCTTCAATCATCGAGTCACCTTGAACTTTAAGTCCAAAATAATCACCATTTTTTTCTAAATTATTTGGTAATGGAATTCTTGAAACTTCATTTTGAATAGCCTCTACTGGAGTACCAGCAGCAATTTTACCTAATACTGGAATTTCTACATCATCAGATTTTACTATTTCCTCATCTAACCCACCTTTAATTACACTAGGCGAAAAACTGTTGTAAATATCGTTTGCAGATGCAGTTTCTGGAAGTTTTACAACTTCTAATGCTCTTGCTTTATGAGCAAGTCTTTTAATAAATCCTCTTTCTTCTAGAGCGCTAATTAATCTATGTATCCCAGATTTCGACTTTAGGTTGAGAGATTGTTTCATTTCTTCGTAAGAAGGTGAAACGCCTGAACTTCTCAACTTCTTGTTGATAAATAATAGTAGGTTTTTTTGTTTTTTTGTTAGCATAAGAACAAATATCGTACAAATAATGTTCTATAAAAGTTCTTTAAAATTCTCAATAGTTAAAAAAGTGAGTAAAATAGCGATATATTTAACTACAAAATTGAAAAAATAGAGTTTTTTTCCAAATCTTTCAAAAGTGATTCACCAATTAAAAAAGTTTTAATCTTTGTTTTATTTTCAAGATCTAAAACTTCATCTTTTGTTTTAATTCCGCTCTCTGAGATTAAAGGTTCTTTATGATCTTTAAGGACATCATGAATAGCATAGGTTGTATTTATGTCTGTTTTTAAAGTTTTTAAGTTTCTATTATTAATCCCAATTAAAGCTTCTTTAAAATGTAATGCTTTTTTTGCTTCTTCAACTGTATGAACTTCAACAATTACAGACATGTTATATCTTAAAGCCTCTTCATATAAGTCATAAGCTAAATCATCACTAACACCAGCTAGTATGATTAAAATAGCATCAGCACCATAGCTTTTTGCAAGTAGTATTTGAAATTTATCGATGAAAAAATCTTTACAAAGAATTGGTAAATTAAACTTATCTTTAATTTTACTGATATGAATTAAATTTCCTAAAAAAAATTCTTCCTCAGTTAAAACAGACAAACAAGTTGCTTTCTTTTCAAAATAGATTTTAGCAATATCAATAGGATTATAATCGTCAATAATTACACCAGCTGATGGACTTGCTTTTTTAATCTCAGCAATAAGTGATATTTTATTTTCTCGGATATTTGATTTTATTTTTTCTTTAAAATTAATATAGCTTCTATTTTGTTCAATAAGTTTTGTAAGTTCTTCAATTTTTGTAGTTTTCTTTATTTCATCAACTCTCTTAATTTTTTTAGAGATTATTTTTTCTAGTATATTTTCAGACATTTTGTATCTTTTTTAGATGATCAAAGGCTTTTTTAGATAAGATATGTTCTCGAGCACTTTTATAAGCGTCATCAAAATTAGAAAATTTTTCACTCACCATTAATCCAGCTGCAGCATTTAAACATACAGCTTTTGAAAAGTCATTATCTTCACCTTGAAATATATCTATTATTTTTTTTGAATTAAATTTAGCATCATCACCAACTAAGTTTTCAAATTTATCTGCATTGACATCAATTTTTTTTGGATCAATTGTAATATTTGTTATTTCACCATTTTTAAGCTGTACAATATTTGTTGGAGCATATGGAGAAATTTCATCTAATCCATCTTCACTGTTTACAATCCAAGCGAACTTAATTCCTAAATTTTTTAAACCATTTGCAAATGTTTCTAATAGTTTTTTATCAAATACACCAACAACTTGTCTTTGAACAAGAGCAGGACTACTTAAAGGTCCAATCATATTAAAGATAGTCCTTTTTCCTATTTTTTTTCTTGTTGGCCCAACATATTTCATTGCACTATGATAGTTTGGTGCAAACATAAAACCAAAGTTATTGCTATTGATTGAATTTTCTATTTCACTAGGTTCTAAATTAATTCTAATTTTAAGTTCTTCAAGTACATCTCCAGAACCACATTTAGAAGAAACAGCTTTGTTACCATGTTTAGCAACTTTAATACCCATACTTGCTAATAATAAAGCTGATGCAGTTGATATATTTAAAGTATTCATTCCATCTCCACCTGTTCCACAGGTATCTACACAATTTTCAACATTCACTCTTTTAGATTTTTCTCTTAAAACGAATACACCTCCAGCTATTTCATCTGCGGTTTCACCTTTCTCAGATAATAGTGTTAAAAAATCATAAATTTCATCATCTTTTGCACTACCAGACATCAATATGTTAAATACTGATTTGCTTTCTTCAAAAGTAAGATTTTGTTTCTGTTTAATTTTTTCTAAAAATTCTTTCATTAGTTTTTATAATTTATAAAGTTTTTTAATATTTTCATTCCAACGTTAGTTTTAATACTTTCGGGATGGAATTGTACACCGTGAATATTGTACTTTTTGTGTTGAATCCCCATAATTATTCCATCTTCTGTTTCAGCTGTAATTAATAAATCTCTACTCATATTTTTTTTGTCAATTATTAAACTATGATACCTAGTAGCTTCAAACTTATTAGGAATATTTTTAAAAATACCTGTCTTTTTTGATATGATTTTACTTGTTTTTCCATGCATTAATTTTTTAGCCTGAACAATCTTACTTCCAAAAGCTTGTCCTATGGTTTGGTGACCTAGACAAACACCAAATATTGGTAATTTTTCCTTTAGATCTGTCACAATTCTTAAACAATTTCCTGCCTGATTAGGATTACCAGGGCCTGGAGATATTACAATTTTTTGATATCGATTTTTTAATATTTCTTTAGATGTAATTTCATCATTTCTAATAACATCCACCTTAGTCTTAAGTGATGAAAGATAATGATAGAGATTAAATGTAAAACTATCGTAATTATCTATTAATAATATTTTCATTATCTTAATGCATTTATTAAAGCTTTAGCTTTATTTACTGTTTCTTCATATTCCTTAATTGGTTTACTATCAGCAACTATTCCAGCGCCTGCTTGAACATAAAATTTATTCTTTTTAGCAACAGCTGTTCTTAATGCGATGCAAGTATCAAATTCACCATTAGCAGAAAAATATCCTATACCACCAGCGTATACTTTTCTTTTAGTAGTCTCTAATTCATCTATAATCTCCATAGCTCTTATTTTTGGAGCACCTGAAACAGTTCCGGCAGGAAAACCAGCTAAAAGAGATTTAAATTT
Organism: Candidatus Pelagibacter sp.; assembly: GCF_052049935.1. Taxonomy (GTDB): domain Bacteria; phylum Pseudomonadota; class Alphaproteobacteria; order Pelagibacterales; family Pelagibacteraceae; genus Pelagibacter. The sequence goes on from NZ_JBNGZA010000013.1 coordinate 13,480, forward strand.
TGAGAATTTTTTGTCATACTTACCAATTACATTAGATACTATGTGCATAACATGAGAGTATCTCTCTATAATAAAGCTTTCTGTAACCTTAACTGAGTTGATTTTTGAAACTTTACCCGCATCATTTCTACCCAAATCTAATAACATTAAATGTTCAGATAATTCCTTTTTATCTTTCAATAGATCCTTCTCAAAAAACTTATCTTCTTTAACAGTTTTACCTCTTGGTCTAGTTCCTGCTATGGGCCTAACTGTTATATTTCCATCTCTTAATCTAACTAAGATTTCAGGACTTGCTCCAATAATTTGAAAGTCATTAAAATTAAAATAGAACATAAATGGAGAAGGGTTTGTTATTCTTAATTTTTTATAAATTTCTAATGGTTTTTTAGTAAGGTTTGCTTCAAATCTTTGGCTTAAGACTACTTGAAAGATGTCACCAATTTTAATGTATTCTTTCGCTTTTTTGACCATATTTAAAAAACGTTTTTTTGGAGTATTGGACTTTACTTTAACAACTTGATTTGATTTAGTATTTGAGTCTTGTTCAATAGAAATAGATGATTGATAAATAATTTGATCTAATTGAGATTTAATTTCTTCAAATTTTTTATGATAATTTGAAATTTTTTCGTCTTTAAAAATATTTATAATATAATGAATTTTTTTCTTAAGGTTGTCATGAATGATTAGTGTTCTAGGTCTTAACAATCTTACATCTGGTAAGTTTAGATCGTTCTTACACATATCTGGAATACGTTCAATGTATCTAATTGAATCGTATGAAAAATATCCAGATATTAATGAGCATATTGGAGGAAGGTTTTTAGGAGTTTCAAATTTAAATTCCTCAATAATATTTTCTAATATCTTGTTTGGTTTACCTTTAAGTTTTGTTTTTTTATTATTTTTTACTAAATAAGATTGATTGCCATTAAACTCCCAAATTTTATCAGGGTTTTTACCAAAAATTGTATACCGTCCTCTGATCTTACCTTTTTCAACAGACTCGAAAATAAAACTATTTTTTTCTTTAAGAAAATTATTAATTAAATTTAAAATAACTTTATCATCTTTGACATTTCTCGAAGTAAAGATAACTTGATTTTTTTTGCTTCTATGTCGAAACTTAAAATCTTTGAAGTTTCGGTTTACGATCATTTGAAATAATTTTTTACTCTATCTAATGTTTGATTATTAATATCAACTTCATACTTTTCATTTAAGAAAAGATCATAAGATTTTAATATATTTTTTCTGTCACTTGATAATTGAGTTGTAACGAAAGATTTGTATTCAGGACTTTCTGGATTAATAACTTTTTCAGTTAAACTTTGAATTTTTGCTAAATAAATAATATTTTTTTCATCATTGATTAGTGTAAATGTTCCAATTGGCAGTGAGTATAAAACTTTCATAGAGTTAGAAGTAAATTTTTTATTATCTTTAATTGAGTCCAATGTAATATCTTCTATGATATCTTTTCCTAGTTTATTAAAGCTATCTTCATTAAAAACATTATCATTAATTTCTTCTAAAATTTTTCTATGAAAATCAAATTTATTTTTTTCAAAAACAAGTTTTTTCATTTGAGAAAATGATTTATTGTTATTTATATCAGGTGATTTTGACTCTGTTTTATCTATGTTAAAAAGAATATAATTATCATTGTTTTCAATAAGTCCAACTTGATCAAATCGCATATTAAAAATTTTATCTTCAATTTCTTTTCTTTCTTCTGTTAAAGAAAAGTCTTTTATTGAGATAATTTCACTCTCTAATTCTAGATTTGAAACTATTTTCTTAAAGTTTATATTTTTTGAAATATCATTTTCAATTGTATCAATTTTATCAAAGAAGGATTGATTAAATTCATCTATTCCAATTAGATTTTTTGGATTGATTAAAACATAACTAAAATCTATGTGTTCTTTATTTAGCTGATCAATATTTTCTTCTACAAATTTAATTACATCATCTTTTGTTATTGTATCTTCACTTTTATAAAGAGTATTCAAAGAAAAATATTTTACATTTAATTTATTATTTTGTTCTTTAAAATTTTTGTCAATAATGAATTTCGGAGTAATACTTCCTGCTCCAACATAATCAAATAGATGTTTTTGTTTTTCTCTATCTTTTAATGCTATTTCAAAACCAGGCGCAGTCATATTGTTTGTTAATAAAAACTTTTCATACTCAGTTCTTTGAAATACGTTATTTTCATCTAGAAAAGATTTATTATTTTTAATTTTTTTAGTTAAAGTTTTTTCAGATATAATTATATCAAAATCATCTATTTCAAGATCTAGTAATGTGGTTGATATAAGAGTAGATAATAATTCTTCAATTATACCTTCATTCATTCTACCTTGAATAGTTTGTTTTGTAACTCCTGTAGAATTTAAATATTCAATAAAATCTTGTGTTGAAATGTTTGTTTTATTTATTTTAGCTATGTTATTTTTATTTCCACTATTAAAAGCATCTCCCATCCCCCAAAATACAAATGGAACAGCAATTAGAAATATAAATACTGCAGCAATTTTTGTTTTTGCAAAGTTTCTTAAACTACCTAACATGTTATATATATTTATTGATCTATAAAAAACAAAGCTATAGATTAAATTTTTCATAATGACAAATAAATATATGTATTTTGTAGCTAATTGGAAAATGTTTGGTGATTTTAAATCTCTAAAACTAGTAAACAAAGTCATTAGCTTTAGTAAAAAATTTAAATCCTCAAAATTTAAGATAATTTATCTACCACCTACAACTCTAATCTGCCCAATGGCTCAGATGGTAAAAAATACTAAAATTAAAGTAGGTGCGCAAAACTGTCATCATCAAGATAATTATGGAGCTGAGACAGGTTCGATAAATGCCAAGATGGTAAAAGGTGTAGGTGCAAAGTATGTAATTTTAGGTCACTCCGAGAACCGTGAAAATGGAGAAAGTGATAAACTTATTAATCAAAAAATTAAAACAGCATTAAAAAACAAATTAAAAGTAATTTTTTGTATTGGAGAAAAAATTAAAGATAAAAGAAATAAAAAAACTAAATCAGTTTTATCTAAACAAATAAAACTTGGTCTTAAAGGAGTTAAATTAGATAATAATATTATAATTGCTTACGAACCAGTATGGGCAATTGGGAGTGGTATGATACCTAAATCAAATGATTTATTAAATGCAATAGATTTCATTAAAAGTAGATTTAAACAAAATCTAAAAATTCTATATGGTGGTTCTGTAAATGATAAAAATATAAATGAATTAAAAACTATTCATAATATTGATGGTTTTTTAGTAGGTGGTGCCTCTCAAAATTCAAAAAAATTTATTGATATAATAAAAAAAACATATAATTAACCTCGCATGGAAAACATATTATTAGTATTAAATATCATTTTTGCTTTAATTTTAGTTTTACTAGTTTTAGTTCAAAAATCTGAAGGTGGAGCTCTAGGTATTGGTGTTTCTCAAGAAAATTTTATGTTTTCAAGATCAGCTGGTAATTTTATGACAAAAGCAACAGCTGTTGTTGCTACTTTATTTATAATTTGCAGTCTTGCTTTAACGATAGTTTCTAGAGGAGAATTAACACCTACAGGTTCAGTTTTAGATACTGTTGAAGAACAAAGTGAAGATACTCCTGCAATTCCTGAGAATAATTAATCCTTTTCATTTTCATTTTTAAGGTCTATAAGATAATTCCATGGCGCGATATATTTTTGTCACTGGCGGCGTGGTTTCTTCCCTTGGTAAAGGTCTCTCTTCTGCTTCCCTTGCATATTTATTACAATCAAGAGGTTACAAAGTTCGTTTAAGAAAATTAGATCCTTATTTAAATGTGGATCCAGGAACCATGAGTCCATTCCAACATGGAGAAGTTTTTGTAACTGATGATGGAGCAGAAACAGACTTAGATCTAGGTCATTATGAAAGATTTTCAGGTGTAACGGCAAAGAAAACAGACAATATTACAACAGGTAAAATTTACAGTGATGTTCTTAGAAAAGAAAGAAAAGGAGAATATCTTGGAAAAACAGTTCAAGTTATTCCTCACATCACAGATAGAATTAAAGAATTTATAAAATATGAAACATCTAAAGAAGATTTTGTTATTTGTGAAATAGGTGGAATAGTAGGAGACATAGAAAGCCTTCCTTTTGTAGAAGCTATACGACAATTTTCAAATGATATTGGAAAAAAAAATGCTTTATTTATTCATCTAACTTTAGTTCCATATTTAAAAGCATCTGATGAAATAAAAACAAAACCAACTCAACATTCTGTTAAAGAGTTAAGAAGTATTGGTATTCAACCTGATATTATAATTTGTAGATCAGAAAGACCAATACCCCTAGAACATAGAAAAAAAATATCTTTGTTTTGTAATGTAGATATCAAGAATGTAATAGAAACTGTTGATGTTAAAACAATCTATGAAGCACCAATAAGTTTTGCAAAAGAAAAGTTAGATGTCCAAGTTTTAGATTATTTCAAATTAAAATCTAAAAAATCAAATAATTTAACACCTTGGAAGAAAATTACTAAAATTACTCTTAATACAAAAAGACATGTTAATATTGCAATTATTGGTAAATACGTCGAATTAAAAGATGCATATAAATCTTTAGATGAAGCGCTTACTCACGGGGGAATATCCAATAATCTTAAAGTAAATTTAGTTAGAATAGACTCTGAAAAATTAAAAGTTTCTGAAATAAAAAGTAAACTTAAAAATGTTTCAGGAATTTTAATTCCAGGTGGATTTGGCAAAAGAGGAACAGAAGGTAAAATTGAAGCGATAAGATATGCAAGAGTAAATAAAATCCCTTTTTTAGGAATTTGTTATGGAATGCAAATGGCAATTATTGAATTTGCTAGAAATCAATTAAAAATCAAAAAAGCAACTTCCTCTGAGTTTGATAAAGGAGGTGTTCACATTATTGGTTTGATGTATGAATGGGAGAAAAGTGGCAAAAAAGTTAAAGGAACTGATAAAGATTTAGGGGGCACTATGAGACTTGGTTCTTATGATGCAATCTTAAAAGATAAATCTAAAATTAGAGATATTTACAAATCGAGATTAATTAAAGAAAGACATAGGCATAGATACGAAGTGGATATTTCGTATAAAGAAAAATTTGAGAGCAAAGGATTAATATTTTCAGGTTTATCCCCAGATCATAAGCTTCCAGAGATAATTGAACTTAAAAATCATCCTTGGTTTATAGGAGTTCAGTTTCACCCTGAATTTAAATCTAGACCTTTGAGCCCACATCCTTTATTCTCTTCTTTTATCAAAGCAGCAAAAAATCATAGATGAGTGCGATTAAAGTAAATTGTGAAAATATAGAAATTTCAAACAATAATAAGATTTGTATTATTGCAGGTCCTTGTCAGTTAGAAACTGAGCAACATGCAATGGACATGGCAGGAAAAATTAAAGAAATTACCTCAAAATTTGGTCTTGGATTTATTTACAAAACTTCATTTGATAAAGCGAACAGAACAAGTCTAAAAGGAAAAAGAGGAGCAGGATTAGATGCATCACTTCCTGTGTTTGATAAAATAAAAAAAGAATTGAATGTTCCTATTTTAACAGACATTCATAATGCTGAACAATGTGGAATTGTTTCAAAACATGTTGATGTTTTACAAATCCCAGCTTTTCTATGCAGGCAAACAGACTTATTAATTGCTGCAGCTAAAACAAATAAAATTATTAATGTTAAAAAAGGTCAGTTCTTAGCTCCGTGGGATATGGTGAATGTAACAAAAAAAATTTCTGAGTCTGGAAATGATAAAATATTGGTAACTGAAAGAGGAGCAAGCTTTGGTTATAACACTTTAGTATCAGATATGAGATCATTACCTATAATGGCTAAAAATGGTTACCCAGTTATTTTTGATGCAACTCACTCAGTTCAACAACCAGGTGGACAAGGTGAAAAAAGTGGTGGTCAAAGAGAGTTTGTTGAATATTTAGCAAGAGCAGCAGTAGCTGTTGGTGTTGCAGGTGTTTTTATTGAAACACATCAAGACCCAGACAATGCTCCATCAGATGGACCCAATATGGTTCCAATAGATAAATTAGAAGATCTTCTAAAACAATTAAGTGATATCGATAATCTTATAAAAAATTAAGTGAGTAAAATTCTTAAAGTTAAAGCAAGACAGGTTTTTGACAGTAGAGGAAATCCAACTGTTGAAGCAGAAGTTTATGTCAAAAACAAAAGTGCAAAAGCAATATGTCCGTCTGGAGCCTCAACTGGAACATATGAGGCATATGAAAAAAGAGATACCAATAATAAAAGATATTTAGGTAAAAGTGTATTTTCTGCAGTGCATTTAGTTAACACTAAAATATCAAAAGCTTTAAGAAATAAGAATATTCATGACCAAGAAAGAATAGATGAAGTTTTAATTAACTTAGATGGCACAAGGCAAAAAATAAAATTAGGTGCCAATGCTATTTTAGCAGTTTCGATGGCTGCAAAAAAGTTATCAGCAAAAGTTAAAAAAATTCCACTTTATAAGTCTTTTTATATAACAAAAAACTTTCAACTTCCTTATCCATTGATGAATATAATCAATGGGGGAGCTCATGCCAATAACGGTCTTAGAGTTCAAGAGTTTATGATTAGACCCGATAAAGCAAAATCTTTTTCAGAGGCAATGAGAATTTGTTATTTAGTAATTAAAAACTTAAGTAAGTTAATTAAAGCAAAGGGTTTATCTACATCTGTAGGTGATGAAGGTGGATTTGCACCAATGATTGATAACAATAATCAAGCATTAGATTTAATTGTTTTATCTATCAAAAAATCAGGCTTTAAAAACGGTAAAGATGTTTCAATATGTTTAGACGTTGCAGCTAATGAATTATTTAAAAAAGGAAAATATTCCATTCATTCAAAAAAATATATTTCAGTTGAAAAATCGATTTTGGAATACAAAAAAATGATTAATAAATACAAAATTAAATCTATAGAAGATCCATTTGCAGAAAATGATTGGATGGCATGGAACAAATTAATGAAAGCAATTAACAAAGTACAAATAGTAGGTGATGATTTATATGTCACAAATTTAGAAAGATTGAAAAAAGGATTTTTAAATTTATCTTCTAATTCAATATTGATTAAACTAAATCAAATAGGAACAGTTTCTGAAACTTTAGATGTTATAAAATTTGCGCAAACAATTGGATTTGAAACAATAATTTCACATAGATCTGGAGAAAGTGAAGATACATTTATTGCTGATTTGGCAGTTGGGACAAATTCCAATCAAATTAAAACAGGCTCTTTAGCAAGGTCTGAAAGAGTGGCTAAATATAACCAATTATTGAGAATTGAAGAAGAACTTGGAAAAAAAGCAAGAATGAATAAAATTCATTAATGCTTAATAAATTAAAAAAAAATTACTTCATAATAGTCTCATTTTTTTTGATCTTGTATTTTTTTACTAATTTATTATCTGGTGATAGAGGTCTTTTTTCATATTTTGAAAAAAAAGATCAATTAAGTAAACTAGAAAAAAAAGAAATGTTGCTGACTAAAAAAATTGAAGATTTGACTTTTAAAAATTCACTTTTAAGTGACAATCTTGATTTAGATTTTATTGAAATATTAATAAGAGAAAAATTTCTTTTTGGAAAAAAAGGCGAAAAAATTTATATAATTAAAAATGAAAACTAGACACCCAGAAAAAGTAAATAAACCAGTTAACCCGATTAAGAAGAAACCTGAATGGATTAGATCTAAATTATCCAATAGCAAAGAATTTTTTTTAACAAAAACAATTGTAAACAATAATAATTTAGTAACTGTTTGTCAGGAAGCAAACTGCCCAAATATTACAGAGTGTTGGAGTAAAAGACATGCAACATTTATGATTATGGGAGATACTTGTACAAGAGCATGTGCCTTTTGTGATGTTAAAACTGGTGTACCTGGAAAATTAGATCAATTAGAACCTGTTAAAATTGCTGAAGCAGTTAAAAAATTAAACTTAAGACATGTAGTGATTACATCTGTCGATCGTGATGATTTAGAAGATGGGGGATCTAATCATTTTTATGAAGTAATTAACCAAACTAGAAAAACGAACCCAAATACAACTATTGAGGTATTAACACCTGATTTTTTAAGAAAAGGTGATGCATATAAAAAAGTTTTAGAGGCAAAACCTGATGTTTTTAATCACAATATTGAGACAGTACCAAGTTTGTATTTAAAAGTAAGACCAGGCTCTAGATATTTTGCATCTTTAGAACTTTTAAAAAATGCAAAACTTCATGATAAAAATATTTTTACTAAATCTGGAATTATGGTTGGTCTTGGTGAAACTAGAGATGAGATTTTACAAGTAATGGATGATCTAAGGGCTGCAGACGTTGATTTTTTAACAATTGGTCAATATTTACAACCTTCAACAAAACATTATCCATTAGATAGATATTACGATCCAAAAGAGTTTGATGATTTGGGTACCATTGCTAAAGCAAAAGGTTTTTTATTAGTATCATCATCTCCTTTAACAAGATCTTCTTATCATGCAGATGAAGATTTTGCTCAATTGAAAGAAAATAGAATTAATAGTCATTAATGCCTAAGGCATCAGTTAAAAGAATAATAGATAAGAAAAAAAAAAAACTTATTGAATTTGTTCTTGATATAGAAAAATACCCTGAGTTCATTCCTTTTTGTTTAGACTCTAAGGTTTATGAAAGGAAAGAAGAAAGGGACAAAATTTTTATTATTGCAGATCTTACAATTGGTAAAGGTCCATTTAACGATACTTATAAAAGCGATGTAAGATTTGATAAAAAAACTGATACCATTCATGTTACTAATATAGAAGGCCCATTAACTCATTTAGAAAATAATTGGAAGTTTGTTGAAAAAAACAATATGACGGAAGTTTATTTTGATGTTGATTTTGAAATTAAGAATAAGTTTTTAAATATGCTAATGGAAAAATCTTTTGAATACGGACTAAATAGAATTGCAGATGCTTTTCAAAAAAGAGCAGAAACAATTTAGATTAAAGAATTAACCAACTCTAATGCTCTATTTACGGTTGCTTTTTGAATAGCACTTCTTGTTTTTTTCTTAAATATGTTTTTAGTTATTAACAATTTGTTTGATCTTTTAACTCCTATATAAACCAGTCCCACAGGCTTTAATTTAGTACCTCCTTTCGGTCCAGCTATTCCAGTTATAGATACATTTATATGAGTTTTAGAAAGTTTTGATAAACATTTTACCATAGACTCACAACATTCAGCACTTACAGCGCCGTGTTTTTGAATTATCTTTTTGTTTACTTTTAAAACATTAATTTTCGCATCATTAGAATAGGTCACTAAACCAAGATTAAAAACTTTAGATGCTCCACTAATTGATGTGATAGTTGATGCTAACATCCCACCTGTACAAGACTCCGCAAAAGAAATTTTTAGTTTTTTTTGTTGAAGTTTTTTAACAATATTTTTCATATTAGATGTAGCTTTTAACCATCATAAAACATATTAATGATAAAACAACATAGAAGCCCGCACAAACATCATCCATTACAACACCAAAGCTATTTTTCTGTTTTTTATCAAAGTAACTTACTGGAAAAGGTTTTTTGATATCAAAAAATCTAAAGAGCACAAAACAAATTGCATAAATGATAATGGCTTGATCTGTTGCTTTTTCAGTTTCATGTGAAATTTCATATAAATAAATTGGGATTGCTTGACCAATAAACTCATCAATAATTATTTCACCTGGATCCTTATTTTTACTATCTTTAGTATGATTTTTAATAGCTATGAAAGAATAAGCAAAAGTTATTAATAAAATTAAAAGTACTACATTGGATGAAATATTTAAAATATGAAAACAAATAAACAACATTGTAACAGTTGCTAAAGATCCAAATGTCCCTGGAATAAACCCAATTCTTCCAAGACCTAACATTGTTACAAAAAGAAAATTAAATTGTTTAATCATATTTTGAAATAGAAACTATAACTTCACAGGCAATTGCTTTTTCTTTACCTATCAAGCCAAGTTTTTCTACAGTTTTACCTTTTAAATTAATTAAGCTTTCATCAATATTAACTAGTTTAGATAAAGATTTAATTATCTTATTTCTATAAATAGATATTTTAGGTTTCTCACATATCAAATTAATATCAATGTTATTGAAATAAAAATTTGCTTTATTTAATCTATCAATTACTGGTTTTAACATTTTGGGCGATCTAATATTCTTAAATTTATTTTTGTTACTAGGAAAATAAGTACCAATATCTTTTAGTCTAAGAGCACCTAAAATTGCATCTATTATTGAATGTAAAATAACATCACCATCCGAATGACCCTGAAGTCCAGAATGGAATGGAATTTTAATGCCTCCCAAATATAAAGTCTTATCTTGAATTAATCGATGAATATCAAACCCAATACCAAGATAAGTTTTATTTATTTTAATATCTTCTTTAAAAGTAATCTTTTGATTATTTTTTTCTCCCTTAACAAATTTAACTTTTTGATCTGTATCTATAAATAAAGTTGCTTCATCAGTGATTTTATTTTTTTGTTTTACAGCAAGCTCATATAAGTTTTTATATCTAAACGCTTGTGGGGTTTGAGTAAGATAAGAGTTGTCTCTATTAAGGTTAAATATTTTATTTTTAACTTTATATTTTAACGAGTCGCTAGCAGGCATTGCTGGAATTACTGCAATATTTTTTTTTAGATTTTTGACTAATTCATTTAGTAACTTAATTGAAAAATCAGGTCTTGCTGCATCATGAATTAGAATGTTTTTTGGTTTATATTTTTTTACATATTTAATTGCATTAAGAGATGAATCTGATCGTTCTTTACCACCTCTAATAATAATAAGATTTTTGTTTTTTATTTTGATTCTGTTGGGGGCATTTGTGACCAAAATTATTTTGTTAAATAATTTTGATTTTAAAGCTTTATCAATTGAATGAGCATAAATTGGTTTATTTTTATAAATATTAAACTGCTTAGGGGTTTTAGACTTAAATCTTTTGCTTTTTCCAGATGCTAATATTATAAAAACACTATTCATTGTATTTTAAATTTAATGACTGAATTTTTAAAAAAAAATATATTTATCATAATCATCTTTACAATAACCTTATTTATTGGTTTTTTGACTTTTTTAACTTTTATTGACAAAAGTTTTTTAAAATTAACACAGCAAAATTTACAATATTTATTAGTAATTAATATTATATTATTAGCAATATTATTTGGATTTATTTTTTATGAGGTAAAAAAGTCTATCAAAAATGACATTGACAAAGATGGCTTAAGTTCAAATAAAAAATATATCACCTATTTTTCTTTATTTACTCTTATTCCCTCAATATTGATATCAATCTTCTCTCTATTCCTTTTTTCATTTGCATTAGAAAAATATTTTGACAAAAAAGTTACAACGGTTGTGAATAATTCTTATGAATTAGCAAAAAGTTATGTTCAAGAAGTAAGAAACAAAATTGAATCTGATATAGTTTTAATTGCTTTTGATACAAACAAAAGTAAGAATTTTTTATCAAATAATGAAAAAGAATTTAAAAGATTTCTTAAAACACAACAATTAATTCGAGATGTAGATGAAATCCATATAATTAATGAAAATAAAGAATTAATATTATCAACAATAGATAACAATCAAAAATATATACCTCCCACCGATCAGGCACTTAAGATGGTTTTAACAGATGATAGACCATTAAAAATTATTAATGCAATTGAAAATAAATCAGGTGCAATAATGCGCTTACAAAACTTTGATAATAAGTTTTTATATGTTGTAAAGTTTTTAGGAAAAGATATTTCTAGATATCTTAATGAATCTCAAGAAGCTATTAACTTTTATTACACAGTAGAGGAAAAGAGTACAGGTATAAAAATTTCTTTTGCTATTATTTATTTAATAATAGTTACATTACTTTTATTTTTGTCAATAACAATTGCTATTCGTTTTTCTTCAAGGTTTTTTAGGTCAATAAATAACTTGATATTAGCATCTTCAGCTATTGGAGATGGTAATTTGAATTCAAAAGTCCCTGAAATAAAAACGGACAAAGATCTTGAAATGCTAAATAAAAATTTTAATTCTATGATAGATAAATTAAAAGAAACTCAAGAAAAACTTATCATTAATGAAAGGCACGAAGCTTGGGGAAATTTAGCTAGAAAATTAGCTCACGAAATTAAGAATCCTTTAACACCCATACAGTTAACAATTGATAGAATTAAAAGTAAATTTGCTGACCAAATCTCTAAGAATGATCAAGAGAATTTCAAAGAAAATTTAAAAATAATTAATAATCAGATTAAACAAATTGAAAAATTGGTAAATCAATTTTCTGATTTTGCTAGAATGCCCAAACCTATTTTAAGGGAAAATGATTTAGTAAATATTTTTAAAGATAACATAAAGTTATTAAATGAGCTGGATAAATCGATAAATATTGATTTTAAGTTTAATAATGAGAAAGTTATTTTAAATTGTGATAATGAACAATTGAGCAGGGTATTTTTTAATTTAATAAAAAACTCGATAGAAAGTATTCATCAACGAGCTGAAAAAGAAAGTAATTTTAATAAAAATATTTCTATTGATTTAAATGATTATGATGACCATATAAAAATAATTATGATTGATAGCGGTATTGGTTTTGGTATCTTTGCTGCAAATATTAAAGATATTTTAAATCCGTATTTTACAACGAAAAAAAATGGAACTGGATTAGGATTATCAATTGTAAATAAAATTGTAAATGACCATAATGGCAAGATTGATTTTATCCCAATTGATAATGGAGCAAAAATAGAAATAAGATTTTACAAATAATGACTGCTGAAATTTTAATTGTTGATGATCATGCTGATATTAGAAATATATTAAAAGATTTAATTTCAGACCAGGGCTATAAAACAAGAGTTGCAGCTAACTTTGATCAAGCATTAAGCGAGATTGATAAAAAATTACCAGATGTTGCAATACTAGATGTAAAATTAGACAAAGGTGACAATGATGGAATTGAACTATTAACACACATAAAAAATAAAAACAAAGATGTTCCTGTTATTGTGATTTCTGGACATGCCAATATAGAAATGGCTGTAAAATCTTTAAAGCATGGTGCATTTGAATTTATAGAAAAACCATTTGATCAAGAGCGATTACTAAACTTTGTTGATAGAGCTGTAGAAAATTATAATCTTAAAAAACAAAACCGAGAATATGAAACTAAATTATTTTCTTCATATGACTTAATAGGAAATAGTAAAAATTTAGTCTCCATCAAAGACCAGATTGAAAAAATTTCATTAACAGAAAGTAGAGTGTTTATTAATGGACCTTCTGGTTCAGGTAAAGAATTAATTGCAAGAAAAATTCATAAACAATCTAAAAGAAATAAAAGACCATTTATTATTTTAAATGGAGCATTATTAGATAGTCAAAAATATGAACTTGAGTTATTTGGCGAGGAAAAAGAAAATGGTATTATTTCTTATGGTGCATTAGAAAAAGCCAATAAAGGAACATTACTTATTGATCAAGTATCTGAGATACCTTTAGACATTCAATCTAAGATATTAAGAGTTTTAATTGATCAAAAGTTTAAAAGGATAAATGGAAACACTGATATTAATGTTGATGTAAGAATTATTTGTGCATCCAATAAAAACTTAAAAAATGAAATTGAAATAGGAAATTTTAGAGAAGATCTTTACCATAGACTAAATGTGTTTGAAATTAATATAGAACCTTTGAGTCAAAGGATCTCAGATATTCCATTATTAATTAAATATTTCTCACAGAAAATTGCTGACAATTATAATTTGAGAGAATTAGATATTGATGAAGATAATAATTATTTATTAAATCATACTTGGCCTGGAAATGTTAGAGAGTTAAGAAATTTGATTGAAAGAATTGCAATTTTGCAACCTGATACAAAAGATAAAGTTTCAAATATAATAAAAGAGTCACTAAAATCGGATAATTTAAGTGAAAAAATCACTGAAAATAGCCTATCTGTGCCATTAAAAGAAGCTAGAGAAAAATTTGAAAAAGAGTATTTATCTATCCAACTTAAAAAATTTAATGGAAACATATCTAAAACTGCAAACTTTGTTGGCATGGAAAGAAGTGCATTACATCGAAAATTAAAAGGTTTGGGAATAAAAGAATTTAACTAAAATGAATATAATTATTTGTGGCGCTGGAAGAGTGGGCTACACGATTGCAAAATTACTTAGTGAACAAGGTCACTCTATAACTGTGATTGATTTATCAAGTGAAGATATTCAAAAAATTAATGATACTTTAGATGTGAAAGTAATTGTTGGTAAAGCAACTTATCCATCAATTCTTGAAAAAGCTAATGCCTCTGAGGCTGACATGATTATTGCTGTTACAAGAAATGATGAAATAAATATGTTAATTTGCCAAATAGCATTTTCAATATTTAATGTACCAAAAAAAATTGCAAGAATTAGATCTCAAGATTATTTAAATCCTAAGTTTACCAGGGTTTATAATAAAGAAAATTTGCCAATAGATGTCATTATTTCACCTGAGTTAGAAATTGCTAAATCTATACAAAGAAAACTTGAAGCACCCGGTGCTTTAGACAGTGTTCCATTCGCTGAAAATAAAATTAGATTATTAGAAATTTTGATTAAAGATAATTGTTCATTAATTGATGTAAAACTAAATGATATGACAAAAAAATTTCCAAAACTGGAAGCTAATATTGTTGGTATTATTCGAAATGGTAAGTTTTTGATTCCCAAAAAAACTGCCACTATTCAAAATGAAGATAAAATTTACGTAATTATTAATTCAAATCAAATGTCAGAGACCTTAGATGCTTTTGGTCATAATGAAAAAATTTCAAAAAAACTCTTAATAATAGGTGGTGGAAATATTGGTTACAATTTAGCAAAAAATTTAGAGGAAACTTATGATGCTGCTAGAATTAAGATAATTGAAAAAAGTAGAGAGAGATCAGAATTTTTAGCTAATGAATTAAACGACTCAATTGTCATTAATGGCAATGGTTTAGATGAAGAAGTTTTAGCAGAAGCAAATTTAGAGGAAGCTGAAACAGTATTAGCATTAACAAATGATGATGAGGACAATTTAATGGTAAGCGTTCTTGTTGAAAAATTTGCGAAAGATAATGAGGGCATCGAAGATAAAAGAACAATGGCCTTAATTAACAAGCCAAATTATTCTTTATTACAATCATCTTTAAAAATTGATGATTTTATTGACCCTAGAATGAATACAGTATCAAGCATTTTAAAACATGTTCATAAAGGAACAATTGAGACTGCATATACTATTCTTAATGGGGAATATGAAGTAATTGAAGCCGACATTATTGAAACTTCTGAATTAATAAACAAATCTTTAAAAGACTCAGGTTTGCCAGAAGAAATTAGGATTGGAGCAATTTTAAGAGATGGCAAGATTATTATTCCTCGATCAGATTTTTTTTTTCAAAAAGATGATACAGTTGTTTTTTTAGCAAAAAAAGAAACCATCTCATTAGTGGAAAATCTATTTAGAATAAGTTCAATTTAATAAATGTTAAAATTAAGACTTAAGTATTTAAGTGTATTTTTTGCTTTAGTTTCAATATTGTCTTTTTTTAATGTTCTTTATTCTTATTATTTTAATTTATAT
>NZ_JBNGZA010000014.1:0-20717 GCF_052049935.1 Candidatus Pelagibacter sp.
ATATTTAATTTTAAAGTATTAAAAGATGAAAAATTAATTTTTTTTAGTTGATTATTTATATTTAAATTAAGATATTTTGAAATCTCATCATTATTAAGTGAAATTTCATTAGTTTCCAAATCTCCTTCGATTAGTATCTTTTTATCTTTAATTTTAAGCTTTATTTGATCAGATTTAATTTTTATATCCTCATATTTTAATTTTACATCTCCTAATAAAGTTTTTTCGTTCTCAACTTTAAAAGTAAAATTAATATTATCTATTTGTTTTCTATTTAGTAATTTTAAATTTCCATCCTTTACTAAACCTCTAAAAAAGTAATCATCTTTTATTTTACCATCTTCATCGAAATTTAATTCTAAATCAGCTCTCAAGGAACCTTTATTAATCATTTTATTAATGATTAGAAGTTTTGGATCATTCTGTATTGATTTTAAAAATGAAATTACATTTTCAATATTGATTAATTTTGTTGAAATTATTAAATTTGAAGAGGAAATTTTTTTATTTATTATACTTGACAATGAAATTTGTGATTTAATAGACTCTAGTTCAATTTTTCTATCGTTATAAAAAATAGCTGGACCAAATGTTTTAATATTCAAGTTAAATTCAATTGGATTTAGAATTAACTTTACATCATTCAGCTCAACATCAAGCCTATCATCAATATTTTTCAAATTAGATTTTATTAATGAGTTAAATTTTGTTGTCTCTAGGCCAATTGTTGAAAGATAGCCTATAGCTCCAAATGATATCAATAAAACGAGTATTATAAATCTAAAAATATTTCTAACCATCTAAACCATAAAGAGATTTTTCTAAAAATTCATCTATTTCCCCATCTAAAACTTTTTCTGGGCTTGTGTTTTCAAAATTTGTTCTATTATCTTTCACTAACTGATAAGGTTGTAAAACATATGACCTAATCTGGTGTCCCCAACCTATCTCTGATTTTGTATTTTGTGTATTTTGATTTTCTTGTTCTTTTTTCTTTAATTCATGATCGTAAAGTCTTGCTTTTAGCATGTTCATACAAGTTTCTTTATTTTTATGCTGAGATCTTTCGTTTTGACATTGAACAACAATCTTTGTAGGCAAATGTGTAATTCTCACTGCACTATCTGTAGTATTTACGTGTTGGCCTCCAGCACCACTCGACCTATAGGTATCAATTCTTAAATCTTTATCTTGAATTTCTATTTTTATATTATCATCAATTATTGGATAAACCCAAATGCTTGCAAAACTTGTGTGTCTTCTAGCTCCAGAATCAAAAGGTGAAATTCTCACCAATCTATGGATACCTGACTCTTTTTTGAGCCACCCAAAAACATAATCACCTTCTATTTTTATAGTTGATGATTTTATACCTGCCTCATCTCCTCTGTGCTCACTCATAAGTCCCACATCAAATTTTTTTCTTTCTGCCCATTTAATGTACATCCTTCTTAACATCTCAGCCCAATCTTGACTTTCAGTTCCCCCTGCTCCAGCGTGTATTTCAAGGTAACAGTCTAATGAGTCTGCCTCATTAGATAGAAAACATTTTATCTCATTTCCTTTGACATTTTTTTTTAATTTTTTTAAGGTAAGTAATATATCACTTAAGATTTCTTGATTATTTTCTTCAATAGCAAGTGAATTAAAATCTTCTATATTTTTTAATTCTAAATTCACATCTTTATATGATGAATACAGTTCATCAAATAATTTTTTTTCTTTAAGAACTTTTTTAGAATTATTTTTATCTTGCCAAAAATCAGCTTCTAATATTTTTTTTTCAAATTTTTGAAGTTTAAGTAAGATTTGATTTTTATCAAAGATACTCCTTAATTCTTAAATTAATTTTTTTTATATCATTTAGATAGTTTTGAATTTCGTTTTCCATTAATAAAATTTCAGTATCTTGTTATTTTCAAAGTTTTTTATGTCTGAGATTGCTCTATTATTCACAATATCTTTTTTTTTGTAATTTTCAATTATTGTGTTTCTGTTTGAGAATTTAGCTTTTTGACCAGTATTTGGATCAACAACCATCATTATAATATCATTGGGAACTTTAAATGGTCTGGATTCTGAATTATTGAAGGCAGATTCTAAAAAGTATTTAAATATTGGAAGTGCAGTTTTTGCACCTGTTTCATTTTTTCCCAAAGTTTGTGGATTATCCATTCCCACATAAACACCTATCACTAAATTAGAAGTAAAACCAATAAACCATGTATCCGTATTATTATTTGTTGTTCCAGTTTTTCCTCCTATATTAAGATTTAGATTTCTTAATTTTTTTCCTGTTCCTCTTTGGATTACACCTTCTAAAATTGATGTCATTTGATAAGCAGTTTGTTCAGAGAAAATTTGTTTATAATTGTCTTTAATTTTTGGATAATAATCGCTCAAATAAGATATTTCATTACAATCTAAACATTTTCTTAAATCATTATTTAGTATTGTATTTCCTTCACTGTCTTGAATTCTATCTATGATAATTGGATTAACTAATTTCCCTCCATTAACAAACGCAGAATATGCAGAAGTTAATTTTAATAAAGTGGTTTCTGTTGAACCTAATGATATTGACAGTAATTCATCAGGATTATCATAAATTCCAAGTTTTTCTGAAAACTTTATTATTTTATCAAGTCCTAATTCTTGAGCCACCCTAACTGTCATCAAATTTCTAGATTGTTCTAAACCTTTTCTTAAAGTTGAAAGACCATAAAATTTTTTTCCATAATTTTCAGGTTTCCATAATTTTAAATCTTCTCCCTGATCTAGTACAAGAGGTGCATCCAATATTAATGATGATGGTGTATAATCATTTTCTAAAGCTAGTGCATACACAAAAGGTTTAAATGCAGACCCTGGTTGTCTTGAAGCTTGTGTTGATCTATTAAATTCGCTTTTTTTAAAACTAAAACCACCACTCAAAGCCAAAACTCTTCCAGTGTATGGGTCCATTACAACTATTCCACCATTTATTTTTGGATCTTGTCTTAAGCTGAACAGATTTGGTTGAATATGCTCTACATAAATAATGTCACCAATTTTAAATAATTCATTAATATTTTTTTTTGTCCATGCAACATCATCATTGTATATAGTGCCTTCAATTCCATTTACAGTTTCCACTATTGCTGAAAAATTATTTATATCTTTTATTATTGCAAGGTTCCAATTTATTGATTTTTCTAAATTATATTTAAGTAAATTTTTTGACCAATCTTTATCAAAATTTTTTATATTTAATATTGGCCCTCTCCAACCTTTTCTTTTATCATACTCAATAAGCCCTTTTCTCAATGAATTTGTTGCTTTCTTTTGTAAGTTTAAATCAATTGGTGAGTTTATATTAAAACCTTGTTTGTAAAGTTTATCATAACCCAAATCTTCAATTATTTTTTTTCGAATATCTTCTATATAATATTGGCTGTCCTCCAAAAATATTTTCTTATTTTTTTTTAAAATGATTTTTTCTAATTTAAAATCGTTATACTTTTGAAAACTTATATAATTATTTTCAAATAAATTTCTTAATACCAAGTCTCTTCTGTATTTAGCTAAATCAATATTTTTATAAGGGTTATATCTACTAGGAGCCTTTGGAAGAGCTGCTAATAATGCCGACTCTGAATAGCTTAAATCTTTAATAGATTTATCAAAATATTCTAGGCTGGCTGCTGCCACGCCATATGCTCCGCCTCCAAGGTAAATCTGATTCAAATATAATTCTAAAATTCTTTCTTTTGAAAGAGTTCTTTCAATACGAAATGCCAAAATAGCTTCTTTAATTTTTCTATTTAAACTTACCTCATTAGATAGTAAAAAATTTTTTGCCACTTGTTGTGTTATAGTGGATGCTCCTTCTAATCTTCTAGAATTTAAAATATTTGAAAAATTATTTATTACTGCTCGTAAAACTCCTTTAGCATCAACACCAGGATGAGAAAAAAAGTTTTTATCTTCTGCTGATAAGAATGAATTTATCACGTTGTCTGGAATAGCTTCGTATGGCACAAATATCCTTTTTTCTCGTGAAAAATCCGCCACTAGAGTACCATCTCCAGAATAAACTTTGCTAGAAACTGGAGGTTTGTAGTTTTTCAAAAACATGTAATCAGGGATTTTGTTTGAAAAATTCCACAAAATACTCAAAAGCATAATGCTAAAAAGTAACAAAATACTTATTAAAACAATTAGAGTATTTTTTATTAAATTATTCATTTTGTTTCCATTATATAAAGTAATTTGTTAAATATAAGGCGCTATAATACAAAATTTTATGAATATTAATTTAATCAATATTAACAGTAAAAATTTATGGAAAAAAATTTATACATTGATGCATCGCATCCTAATGAAACTAGAGTTGTTCTCAAATCAGGTAATCATATTGAGGATTACGAGTATGAAGGTCAAAAAAGCGATTTAATAAAAAATAATATTTATTTAGGTAAGGTTAGTAGAATTGAACCTTCGCTACAAGCTGCATTTGTAGATTTCGGAAGAGAAAGGCACGGCTTTTTATCTTTTAATGATATTCAATCAGATTATTACCAGCTTCCTAAAAGCGATCTTGAAAAAATAAAAGAAGAGGAGGAAAAAATTAGAGAACAGTTATCTAAAGAAGTTGAAGAAATTGACAATGAAAATTTAGCTGAAGGAAAACTCAATGATAATGATCCTGTAGAGATTAAAGAATTTAATGTAGATGGTAATAAGGTAGATGGAGATTCTGAGATAGAAAAAAAAAACGAGAAAACGAAGATAATAAATACGTCAAAATTTAAAAAATATAAAATACAAGAAGTAATTAAACCTAATCAAGTTATTTTAGTTCAGGTAATTAAGGATGAACGAGGTCAAAAAGGTGCTGCTCTTAGCACTTTTATCTCAATTGCTGGTAAATACATTGTATTAATGCCAAATACTCCAAAAGGAGGTGGTATTTCAAGAAAAATTTTTAATCCTATTGATAGAAAAAAAATTAGATCGATTCTTAATGAAATTGTAATTCCAAAAGAAATGGGTCTTATTGTTAGAACTGCGGGAAGTAATAAGACAAAAAATGAAATTAATCATGATTTAGAAACATTGGTAAAAACGTGGAATACTATTAAAGATAACGCAATAAATTCTATTGCCCCATCTTTAATTCATCAAGAAAGTGAAATCATTAAAAGAACTTTAAGAGATATGTATGATGAAAATACAAATAATATTATTGTGGAAGGTAATGAGGGTTATAAGAAAGCTCAATCTTTTATGAAATTAATGATGCCTTCAAATTTAAAAAAAGTAAAAAAATATAGAGGAAAGTTGCCTTTATTTATCGAAGAAGAAATAGATCAGAAATTAAATCAAATATTCGACTCTGAAATAAAACTTACCTCGGGTGGATATCTTGTTGTAAATCCAACAGAAGCATTGGTATCAATAGATATAAATTCTGGGAGTTCAATCAAGCAAAAAAATGTTGAGAGTACCGCTCTAGATACAAATTTAGAGGCTGCAGATGAAATTGCTAGACAGATTAAGATAAGAGATTTATCAGGTTTAATAATAATTGACTTCATAGATATGCTTAATTATGGGAATAGAAGGCAAGTAGAGAGAAGACTAAAAGAAAAATGTAGATCAGATAGAGCAAGAATTCAAATTGGAAGAATAAGTAATTTTGGTTTACTCGAAATGTCAAGACAAAGATTAAGAGAGAGTGCAGTTAGATGGAAAATTACTTTAACAGACGAGTCATTTGCACAAAAAATATTAAAGTTAGTTGAGATTAAAGCTGTTACAAGTAAATCAAAATTTGTGGAATTAAAAATATGTGAAAGAATTTCTGATTTCTTAAAAGAAAATTATATTGAGGATTTAGACTATTTTGAGAAGAAAAATAAAATTAAAATAGATATAATTGCAGATAACAGTTTAATTATTCCTGAATACATAATTGATTTAAAAAATAAATCAAAAAAAACTATTGAATTAATTGAAAGTGTTCAAAAACTTAAAAACTTAAAAACGATTAATAATGAAGTGAAGTCAGACAAAAAGGTAAAAAAGGCTAGAAAGTTTGTAAAGAAAAAAACTTACAAAAAAAAATATTATAAAAAAACTAAATAATACCTTTTGTTGGTGACGATGGACTTCCCATCAAAGTTTTGTCTATTCTTCCTGATAAATAAGATTGTCGTCCAGCTATTACACCATTTTTAAAAGCTAAAGCCATATCAAAAGGATTTTTTGCTTTTGCAATTGCAGTGTTAACTAAAACTCCATCACATCCCAATTCCATTGAAATTGTGGCATCTGATGCTTGACCTAGTCCAGCGTCTATAATTAATGGTAATTTAGTCTGACTTCTAATTATTTTAATATTCACTTTATTTTGTATACCTAATCCTGATCCTATTGGTGCAGCTAAGGGCATAATTGCACACGCTCCAACGTTTTCCAACCGTTTAGCCATAAGCGGATCGTCTGTACAATAAACCATTACTTTAAATCCTTCTTTAGATAAAACTTCAGTAGATTTTAGAGTTTCTATCATATCCGGATATAAGTTTTTTTTATCTCCTAACACTTCAAGTTTTACAAGCTTCCACCCTCCAATCTCTCTGGCTAATCTTAAAGTTCTGAGCGCGTCATCAGATGTAAAACATCCAGCCGTATTTGGAAGATATGTAATTTTTTTTGGATCTATATAATCCATTAATAAAGGTTTAGATTTATCTGATATATTTACCCTTCTAACAGCGACAGTAACTATTTCAGCACCTGATAATTTTATAGTTTTTGCGCACTCATTCATATTTTGATATTTTCCAGTCCCAACTATAAGCCTGGATTTAAATTTTTTTTTAGCAATTATCAAATTATCATTTTTCATGTTATCCACCGCCAATAAAATGAACTATTTCAATAATATCATTTTTTTTAACTTTGATTGAATCTAATTTTTTTTTATTAATAATCTCTCTATTCAGTTCAATTGCAACTTTTTTAATTGGAATTTTGAAATTTTTTAAAATTTTTGATAAATTTTCTTTATCTTTAATAAAAATATTTTTTCCATTAATCTTAATTTTTATTTTTTTTACTTTTTTCATAATGTATAAAGCTATTAATGAATAGAATAATAATAGTTAATGGACCAAATCTTAATCTATTAGGAGAAAGAGAACAATCACAATATGGATCTATGAATTATAGTCAATTAAAAGAAAATTGTGAGGCTGAAGCACAAAAGATTGGTTTCGAAATAGATTTTTTTCAGTCCAATGTAGAAGGTGAAATTGTAGATGTTATTCAAGAATCTAGAAAAAAATATGATGGAATGATTATAAATGCAGCTGGTTTTACACATACCTCTGTTGCTATAAGAGATGCTTTGGACATTTTAAATAAGCCAATTATTGAATTACATATTTCTAACATATATAAAAGAGAGGAATTTAGAAAAAAATCATTAATTAGTGATGTGGTTACTGGTGGAATATTTGGTCTAGGTACTGAAGGTTATATTTTAGCCATAATTAGATTACATAAGATGCTACAAAATGAAAATAAATAAAGATACCATAAAAGAGTTAAGTGAATATCTAAATGAATTTAACTTGACCGAAATTGAATATACAGACAAAGATACAAAAATAAAAGTTTCAAAAACATCAGCTACTATAACAGCTGCTACCGCACCAATTCAGGCAACATCAACAGCTGAAAATTCAAAAAATGATGCTAACTTACAACAATCAACTTCTGGTACAAAAGTTACATCTCCAATTATTGGGACAGCGTATCATGCTCCAGAACCTGGAGCTAAGAAATTTGTAGAAATTGGAAAAAAAATAAAAAAAGGTGACACAGTCATGATTGTAGAAGCAATGAAAACAATGAACCATGTGCCTTCTACGGCTGATGGTGTTATTAAAGAAATTTGTGTTGAAGATGGTCAACCAGTAGAGTTTGGTCAAACAATTATCATAGTAGAATAATGTTTAAGAAAATTTTAATTGCAAACCGTGGGGAAATTGCAGTTAGAATTATAAGAGCTTGTAAAGAATGGGGTATATCTACTGTTGCTGTTCATTCAGATGTCGACAGAGATAGCATGCATGTAAGACTAGCTGATGAAAGTGTATGCATTGGTTCTCATCAACCAGCAAACAGCTATTTAAACATCCCTGCTTTAATGTCCGCAATAGAAATTACAAATGCAGACGCTGTTCATCCTGGATATGGTTTTTTATCAGAAAATTCTAATTTTGCTAAAGTCCTTGAAGAAAACAATATAGCTTTTATTGGTGCCTCAGCAAAACATATTGAAATGATGGGTGATAAAATTCAAGCAAAGAGAATAGCAAAAGAAAATGGACTTCCAGTAATAGAAGGATCTGAAGGTGGCGTAACCGATATTAAAGAAGCTAAAGATTTGTGTAAAAAAATTGGATTTCCAGTTTTGATAAAAGCATCTGGTGGTGGTGGTGGTAAAGGAATGAAAATTGTAAAGAGAGAAGAGGAATTTGAAACACTTTTTTCTACTGCAAAATCAGAAGCACAAAAATATTTCGGTAATGATGAAGTTTATATTGAAAAATTTTTTCAAAATCCTAGACACATAGAAGTTCAAATTTTAGCTGGAAAAAATAGAACTGTTCATTTGCATGAAAGAGATTGTTCGGTTCAAAGAAGACATCAAAAGCTAATTGAAGAAACTCCAAGTCCAGTTCTGACAGATAAAATAAGGAAAGATTTATTTGAGAAAACTGTGAAAATGGTAGAGAAAATTGGATATCAAGGAGCTGGGACTGTTGAATTTATCTATGAGGATGGGAAGTTTTATTTTTTAGAAATGAACACACGTGTTCAAGTTGAACACCCAGTTAGTGAAATGGTGACTGGTATAGATATTATAAAAGAGCAAATTTGGATCGCCTTCAGTGGAGAAACTGCATTAGAACAAAAAGATATAAACCCAAGAGGACATGCAATTGAATGTAGGATTAATGCGGAAGATGCTAGTAAAAACTTTCAACCCTCTCCTGGAACCATTGGTATGTGTCATCAACCATCAGGATTTAGAACAAGAGTAGATGGCGCAATATTTCAAGGTTATAAAGTGACACCATTTTATGACAGCATGATTTGTAAGCTAATTTGTCATGGTCGAAATAGAACTGAAGCAATTCAAAGGATGAATAGATCTTTAGATGAGTTTGTGATTGAAGGCATTACAACAACCATTCCACTTCATAAAAAACTTCTTAATCATGAAAAATTTTTAAATTCAGACTATAATGTTGGTTGGCTAGATAACGAAAAAGTAATTTAGTAACAACTTGTAAGCCATATATCGTATACTGGATGATCAAAAGGGTTGATCGAAGGACTTGATGAAAACATCCAACCATTAAATACAAAAACTTCATTATTATTAGTTATACTTTGATCAATAACTTGAATATAGGCAATTATTTCAGGATCATCATCAAACTCAGAATTTTTACACTTTATACTTTTAATCAATAAATCATCAAAAGCTATTTCTTTGTTATTTTCTAATTCTAATGAAGTATTTTTTGAACTGATTTTATTTAAAATTTTAATTTCTGTATAACTTCCTTCAAGATTTGTATTGGAATTTCCTAAAGAAATAGAAGTAATTAAAAGGGCAATACTAATTAAGCCAACTTTTATATTTTTTTTCAGGTTCATCTTTATCTTTGTTTGGATAATAAGCTTCTTTAGTACCTGTAAGATTAGGTTGATGAGGTTTTTGCCAAGAATATTTTTTAAGTTCATGTTCATTTTGGATTTTGTTAGGCGTATGATGGATCCAAGAATACCACTCTACAGGGATTTTTGATGCATCTATTTCATTAGCGTAAATTACCCATCGTTCACCTTTTTTATTTTCATAATATTTATTTCCGAATGAATCTTGACCAACAAGTCTACCACTAATCAAAGTTTTCAATCTTGTTCCAAAAGTATCTCGATTCCACCAAGTAAAAATTTTTTGAAGTAAAGATATCATTTATAAATTTTCAATTTTAAATTGTATAAATTAAATTAGACTAAAAGATTATAATGTATATAAATTAATTGAATCGATTTTCAAACAATTTTTATTAATAGAGGAAAAATGGCAAAATATTTAGTTGAAACATATTACACGTGTACATTTAAGGTTAATCATTATCTTGATGACATAAATGAAAATGAATTAAAAAATCTTGAAAAAAGAGACGATGGAAAATTTGAAGTCTTAGATGTCAAGCTTGACAACAGAAAAACAAAAAATTTAGATCCAAAAAATAATAAAGTCGTTGAAGAAAAAAAGATAAATATTGTTGCTAAAAAAGATGATTCAAAATTAACTGAAAAAAACCTTCAACAAAATATATTTTCCAAAACTTCCGAAAAATCTGGAAAAAGATTAAGTATGCCCGATAGAAGAAAAGGTTACATTCAAAAAGCAACTATTGGAGACCATAAAGTTTATTTACATACTGGAGAATACGAAGATGGTAAAATTGGTGAGATTTTTATTGATACGAGTAAAGAAGGTGAATTGGTTAAAGCATTAATGAATAATTTTGCAATTGCTGTTTCTTTAGGTCTTCAATATGGGGTTCCCCTTGATGAATTTATTAATGCGTTTGTGGGAACTAAATTTGAACCTTCTGGTAAAGTTTATGGTAATGATAGAATTTTAAGCGCATCTTCAATTTTAGATTATATCTTTAGAGAACTTGCAATTTCTTATCAAAATAGAGAAGACCTAGCTCACACTCCGTCAATTGGAAGCTCAGACAGTATTTCAATAGATGAGCAAGAAAATGAAGGTCAAAATCAGTTACTAAAAATTATGAAAGATATGACAAGTAAAGGTTTTGTCAGAAATAATTATAAAAAAAATCTGGTTGATTTGTCAGATGTTAAAATTAGTCTTAAAGGGAAGAAATAACTAATTTCTTTTTTTTAAAGATAAATTTAATTCTTTAAGTTGATTTTCACTTACTTCTGATGGTGCATTCATCATGAGATCTTGAGCATTTTGATTCATAGGGAACATTGTTACTTCTCGTATATTCTTTTCGTTTGCTAAAAGCATAACTATTCTATCTATTCCTGGCGCAATACCACCATGAGGAGGTGCACCATAACTCAATGCATTAATCATGCCGCTAAATTTCTCATCTACTTGTTCTTTAGTATAACCAGCTATTGAAAATAATTTATACATTAATTCAGGCTTGTGATTTCGAATAGCACCAGATGATAACTCAATACCATTACAAACAATATCATACTGATAAGCTTTCATTTCTAAAGGTTTTTCAAAATTTAGTGTTTCTAAATTACCCTGTGGCATTGAGAAAGGATTATGACTAAATCCTATTTGGCCATTACTCTCATCAATTTCAAACATTGGATAATCAACTATCCAACAAAAAGCAAAAATGTTTTCATCTATTAATTGTAAATCACTAGCTATTTTTTCTCTTGCTTGTGCAGTAATTTTTTCAATTTCGTCTTTTTTGTTACATGCAAAAAATATACTGTCCCCTACTTCTGCATTCGTTATTTTCATTAATTCTTTTAAAGCTTCTTCTTTAAAAAATTTTCCTACTGGACCTTTTGCTGTAATTTCTTTGTCTTGTTCAAGAGTAAAATAAGCTAATCCGGCCCAACCTTGATCTTTTGCCCACTTATCAATTCCATCAAAAAAACTCCGAGGCTTTTCTTTTGTATTTTTGGTTACAATACATCTGACTAAAGAACCGTTTTTTACTAACTTCTTAAAAATTTCAAATGATACATCGTCTCTACTAAAGATCTCAGTTATGTCATTAATAACTAAAGGATTTCTTAAATCTGGTTTATCTGAACCATATTTTAACATAGCTTCGTCGTATGAAATTCTTGGAAATATTTCAAATAACATTTTTTTATCTGAAAATTTTTTAAAAGTATTTATCAATAACTCTTCAACAACTTTAAAAACATCTTCTTGTTCAACAAATGACATTTCTAGATCTAGCTGATAAAACTCCCCAGGACTTCTATCAGCACGAGCATCTTCATCTCTAAAACAAGGTGCTATTTGAAAATATCTGTCAAAACCTGAAACCATTATTAACTGTTTAAATTGTTGAGGCGCTTGTGGCAAAGCATAAAATTTTCCAGGATTTAGTCTGCTAGGAACTAAAAAATCTCTTGCACCCTCTGGGCTTGATGAAGTTAAAATTGGTGTTTGAAATTCTAAAAAACCAAACTTATTCATTTGCTCTCTAATAAATGAAATAACTTTAGATCTTAATAAAATATTTTCATGAATTTTTTTTCTTCTTAAATCTAAAAACCTATACTTTAATCTTATTTCTTCTGCATATTCTTGATCACTAAAAACTGGCATAGGTAACTCTTTACAAGTTCCAAGAACTTCAAATTCATCTATTGAAACCTCAATTTCACCTGTGAGTATTTCTTTATTAATAGTCTCAGTGGTTCTTTCCAAAACAGAGCCTTCTATTTTAACAACTGTTTCTAACTGTAATTTTTCAATTTCTTTAAAATTTTTATTTTCCTGGTCGATAATACACTGGGTAATTCCATAGTTGTCTCTTAAGTCAACAAACAATAAATTTCCATGATCTCTTTTTTTGTTAATCCATCCAGAAATTTTTACTTTTGATCCAACTTCTTTTTTAGTTAACTGACTGCATGTGTGTGTCCTATACTTACTCAATTCATCTCCAATGCTTTTTTAATAATTTTAAAATCTATAGATTTTTTTTCTTTTAAGCTAATTTGATCGATCTTATATATGAAATCCGAAATTTTTCCATAAGATCTCGTTATTCTTTTTACGATGTAATCTACTAATTTTTTATCAATTAATATTTGTCTATCTGAAAGATTTTTTATTATTAATGCGTAAACTAAATCATCATCTGGATTTAAAATTTTTGAAATAACGAAATTACCACATCTTGATCTTAAATCTTTTAAATTAAAATTGATTTCAGAAATTGGGATATTGGAAGTGGTAATTAGAAATTTATCTTCTATGTCTACTATATTATAAATACTATAAAGAAGTTCAACATTTGTATTTTCATCAATATTTTCAATTATAACATTTTTATTTAGCTTAGCTTGATTTAAGAAATTATTATTTAGTTCACATGCTTCAATCTTTATAGCTTGAAAATTTTTTTGAAAAATATTTATTAAATGTGTTTTACCACTAAATTTAACTCCACAAATATTAAGGAATTTTTTTTCCCACTTGGGCCAAACCTTAATTAATTTATAAGCTTGTTTGTTACTATTTGAGACATAAAAATCCTGATCCTTAAAATTTTCTTTAAATTCAAATTCTAAAATCAATTGATTTAAATCTGTCATCGCAGATTCCAAATCTTATTTTTAAAATCAACCTTATGTCCAAAATTTTCAATATTATTTATGAATGCTTTAGGTGTGCCATTATAAATTAATGTATAATAAATTTTTTTATCATCTATTTTTGAAATAGAAAAACTAGAGACTAAATCTAATTCATCAATTATTTTTTCAAAATCTTTTATCTTTTTATGATCATTCAAATCAATACCAATGATTAAAGGAAGTTTAATTGATGTATTTATTTGATTTTCTTTCTTCCATAAATCATTAAATCTTATTTTTGTGACTTTTATTAAATTATTTAATTCATCCTCTGATTTGTAATTTTCAAAATATTGATTGTCTAAAATTAGGCGATTATTAAAATTTACTTTAGATAAAACTCTAACTTTTTTAGAATTTTTGTAAAATAAAGAAATTATATAACTTTTCAAAGAATATTTTTTTATTATATCATTAAAGTCATAGTCTTCTAAATCAGAATAGTTTTCTTTTATAATATTAATATCTTCCAAATCTTCATTGGGCAAAATATATTCTAATAAATCTTTTTTATCGTTATTTCTAATCCAGTTATTATAAATTTCACTTTCTGAAAATAGAACAATGTCATTCTTTTCCTCATCAATTAAAATTGGAACAAACATCACTTTCTTCCTTTTTGGTAAGGCGGGAAAAACATTTTTTTTTTCTAACAAACTAAATATTTTTCTTTTACTGAACTCCACATCTAGTGACACATAATAAATATTGTTAAGAAATTTCTCTTCCTTGATTGAGAAGTTTTCAATTAAAATTTTAATGCTTTCTAAAGTTATATTTTTTATTTTTGAATGATCTTGAGATTGAACTAGCATGAATATTAACTCTTTAAATGCCAAATTAAATCCTTCATCTATAACCTTATCTCTATTAAATTTTTGATCAAATTTCTTCGTAATTTCAATATTTTCAATTTTTAAATTTTTTGAAAAAGCATTATTTGTGGATAAAAAAAAATAACTTAAAGAAAATAATAATAAAAATAGATATACATATTTTTGAATAATATATAATTTTAAGTTCATATTTTAAAAAATGGTTTCAAAAAACTTAACCTATAAAAAAAGCGGAGTAAATATTGCTGCCGCAGATAATTTTG
This sequence comes from Candidatus Pelagibacter sp., assembly GCF_052049935.1. Lineage (GTDB taxonomy): Bacteria > Pseudomonadota > Alphaproteobacteria > Pelagibacterales > Pelagibacteraceae > Pelagibacter. Next base: position 14,567 of record NZ_JBNGZA010000014.1, read on the forward strand.
TTAAATTTATTTCACAATTAAATACAAACAAAAAAGGCAAAAAAAAGTTATCTAACATTGGTGGTTTTGGATCAATAACTGATATTCCAAAAAAATTCAAAAACCCACAGATTGTAGCTTGTACAGATGGTGTTGGAACAAAAATAGAAATAGCAAATACTTTGAACAAATTTAATACTATAGGTATTGATTTGGTTGCAATGAGTGTAAATGATTTGATTGTTCAAGGTGCGGCACCTTTGATTTTTTTAGATTATATATCAATCAATAAGGTAAATTCATCAAAACTTAAATCCATCATCAAAGGTATAGTTAAAGGTTGTGCTATATCTAATTGTGAACTAGTTGGTGGTGAAACTGCTGAGATGCCAGAAACTTACGAAAAAGATAAATTTGATATAGCAGGTTTTGCTGTGGGTGTAGTAGAAAAAAATAGGATACTAAATAAAAATAAAATTAAAAAAGGAGATTTAATTTTATCAATTCCTTCAAGTGGAGTCCATTCAAATGGGTATTCTTTGGTAAGACAGGTTTTAAAAGAAAAAAAAATTAACCTAAAGAAAGATAGATACTTAAGTAAAGAATTATTAAAGCCAACTAAAATCTATGTTAAAGAAATTTTAAATTTACTTAACAATAATTTAATCAATGGTTGTGCAAATATAACAGGTGGTGGGATCTCTGATAATTTAAAGAGAGTGATTCCTTCAAATTTATCTGCTGAAATAGATTTAAATAAAATTAAAGTTAAAAAAATTTTTAGCTGGTTAAAAAAACAGGGAATAAGTGATAAAGAAATGCTTAAAACATTTAATTGTGGAGTTGGTTTCTGTTTAATCATAAATCCAAAAAAAATTAAAAAAATTCAAGCCTTTTTTGATAAAAAATTTAAGCCTTATGTGATTGGTAAAATTTCAAAAATGAATAGTCAAAGTAGAGTAAAATTAAATGCCAAGATCAACTGGTCTTAAAAAAGTAAATATTGCTGTCTTTATATCAGGAACTGGATCAAACTTATTAAACCTAATCAAATACTCGCGATTAAAGAATTCGAAATATATTATTAAATATGTTTTTTCTGACAAAAAAAATGCTGGTGGACTTAAATTCGCAAAAAAATTTAAAATTCCTTACGAAATTCTTAATTACAAAAATAGAAAAAATGCAGAAATAAAGTCGTTAAAATACCTTAAGCTAAATAATATTAAAATAGTATGTTTGGCTGGTTTCATGAAAATATTATCAAACACTTTTGTTAAGAGTTATCGTGGAAAAATAATCAATATTCATCCATCCCTATTACCAAAATATAAAGGTTTGAACACACATCAAAAAGCTCTAGATAATAATGAGAAATATTCGGGTTGTACTGTGCATTTTGTAAACGCAAAATTAGATTCGGGTAAAAAAATTTTACAAAGAAAAATAAAAATTAATAAGAAAGATACTGCTAAAATTTTAGCCAAAAAAATATTAAGGCAAGAACATAAAATTTATCCTCTTGCCTTAAACAAAGTTATTTCTAGTCTTTAAAAAAAAAATCTATTTCAATTTTTGCGTTATCAATACTATCAGATCCATGAACTGAATTTTTATCTATCGAAATACCATATTTTTTTCTTATAGTTCCTTCAACTGCATCTTTTGGATTGGTTGCTCCCATTAAATCTCTATTAGCTAAAACGGCATTTTCTTTTTCCAAAATCATAACAACTATCGGGCCAGATGACAGATAGGTACAAAGGTCGTTATAAAATGGTTTGGTTTCATGCACCTTGTAAAATTTTTCAGCCTCTGCTTTTTCTATTTGGATTTTTTTCTCATTTACTATCTTAAATCCATTATTTTTAAACATTTCTTTAATTTCATTATCAAGATTTCGCTCAACTGCATCTGGCTTAATGATTGATAAAGTCTGCTCAATATTACTCATAATTATCCTCTATTAGTTTATTTAATAATCTCACCCCAAAACCTGTTGCGCCCCATGAGTTTAAGGCACCATTATATTTTGAAAAAGCCATGCCAGCTATATCTAAATGTGCCCATGGTGTTTTATTCAAAATAAATCTCTGTAAAAACTGTGCCGCAGTTGTTGATCCTGCGCCACCTTGATAATTGATATTTTGCATATCAGCATTTTTTGAATTAATTAATTTATTATAATTTTCATTCAATGGCATACGCCAAACTTTTTCCTCAACCTTTAATCCAGCTTCATAAAGTTGATTAGATAATTTATCATCATTAGAAAACAGACCGGCATACTCTGATCCTAAAGAAACAATTATAGCTCCAGTCAAAGTAGCTAAATCCACAATAAACTTTGGTTTATATTTTTTTTCTGTGTAGGTTAAAGCGTCAGCTAAAACTAATCTTCCCTCTGCATCAGTATTTAAAATTTCAATAGTTTTACCACTATATGATTTTATTATATCTCCTGGCCTTTGTGCATTACCTCCTGGCATATTTTCAACTAGTCCAACTACTCCTACTGCATTAACTTTAGCTTTCCTTAAAGCTAAACTTTTCATCAATCCTACCACTACTGCGGATCCAGCCATATCATAAGTCATATCCTCCATAAACTTAGCAGGTTTTAAAGAAATCCCACCAGTGTCGAAACAAACACCTTTTCCTACAAATGCTAAAGGCTTATTTCTATTTTTTGCTCCATTCCACTCTAAGCAAACCAGATAGGATCCTCTAATACTTCCTTGACCAACTCCAAGTAAAGAATTCATACCTAATTTTTTCAGTTTTTTTTCATCTAAAATATTTACTTTTAGCCCTAACCTCTTCAATGAGTATAATCTTTTTGCATATTCGTCAGGATGCAGAATATTTCCAGGCTCAGAAACCAAATCTTTAGTAAAATTAATTCCAGATATTAAAGATTTAAACCTATTTGTTTTATCAAGTTTAAATTTTTTATCTTTTGGTAAAGCTATATTAAATTTAAAAATGTTAACATTTTTTTTAGATTTATATTTTTTGAATTCGTATGATTTTAATTCTATTCCATGAAAAAATTCATCAATAAATTTGTCTTTTAAACTTTTTTCTAGGAAATTTTTGTTTATTAAAGAAATATCATGAATTGAGTTTGAATTTATAAAATCATAAAATTCAGCTCCCAATTTCTCATTATCTAGAGATTTTTGATTTTTATTTACCTTAGCAACTATTATATTTTGTTTATCATTTAAATTTATAAGTAATATTTTTTTATTTTTTACTTTGTTATTTTGAATTAGACTTTTAATGAGTTTTTCTTTAGCAAATCCTAGAATTTTAAAATTAAAAATCTCAAAATTTTCATTACAAAATAATGTAATATTTTTGCTATTTTTAATATCAAGTTTATTCAATAAGCTATATTTTATCATTTTATAAAATTTTTTGATTCAATCTGAAATTGATGGTGTTATATATGACTTAACAATAGCAAATTCAATGAAAAAATTAATATTTAGAAAACTGAATATTGACATAGGAGTTTTTTTTTTAATTTCAATTATCTGTTTAACGACAATTGTTTGGATAATTCAGGCCGTTAATTATCTAGATTTAATTTCTGAAGATGGCCATGGTCTTAAAGTCTATTTCTCTTTTACTTTATTTAATTTACCAAAAATTATTAGTAAGATTTTACCATTTATATTTGCGTTATCTTTATTTTACACATTGCTAAGATATGAACTTAATAATGAATTAGTCATATATTGGATGAACGGAGTAACCAAAAAAAAATTAGCTCATTTAATATTACAAATTTCTTTTTTATATTTTCTTTTACAAATTACTTTAACTACAACTGTTGTTCCAGAAAGCTTAGATAAAGGAAGATCTTACTTCAGGTCATCAAATGTAGACATGTTTTCTTCGGTTTTAAAACAAAAAAAATTTATTGATAGCGTAGAAAATTTAACTATCTTTGTTGAAAAGAAAGAGGGAAATAACCTTTACAAGATAATTATTAAAGAAAAGGTAGATGAATATGATAGTCAAATTATAATTGCTCAAAAAGGTAAAATTTTTTCACAAAAAAATAAGAATAAAATAGTCTTAATTAATGGCAAAATAATTGACAATAAAAAAAATAATCAAAATATAGTAGACTTTTCTGAATTCAATTTAGACTTATCAAAATATAGTTCGAATACAATTAGTCATCCAAAGATACAAGAAATGAATTCTTTAGATTTAATTCAATGTATCAATAAACTTAGAGAATTTAAAAATGTTAATAAGAAAATAGATTTTTTTTTAGGATGCAGTAACGAAATAGATAACTCAATTATTGAAGAGTTCTTAAAAAGATTTTTTGGACCAATTTTTATAATTTTAATAGGCTTATCTTCATCTTTAATATTAATTTTTAATAAAGACCAAAAAAATTATAGACTAAAAAGCTCTTTAGTTTTTTTAATAAGTGTCTTCATAATCATTATTTCAGAAATATCTTTAAGATATTCTAGTTCAAACATAAGCAATATATACATTTATACCTTAATACCTTTTTTGTTATTTATATTTATATATTCTTTTCTAAACTTTAAATTTAAAAAAAACTAAATGTTTATCCAAACTTATAAAAAATATTTGTTTTCTCAATTTTTGAGGAAAATAATATCTGTTTCTGGAGTATTTTTTATTCTAGTTCTGATCCTTAATTTATTAGAGGAAGTAAATTTTTTGAAAGACAATAATGACACTAGTTTTTATACACCTTTGTTATTAACTTTTTTAAATGCTCCATCATTGTTAATTGAAATGATGCCTTTTATTTTTTTAATTTCTACGCAATTTTTTTTTATAAATTTGTATGAAAGTAGAGAAATCTATACTCTAAGGCAATTTGGGTTAGATAACTTTTCAATTTTAAAATTTTTGTCTTTAACATCTTTTGTATTGGGGATATTCATTATTATTTTTATATATAATTTCTCATCGGTTTGCAAAAATCAATATTTAAAGATAAAAAATAAATACACTTCTGATAATAAATATTTAGCAGTAATTACAAAAAATGGTATTTGGATAAAAGATAATTCAAAAGATGGTTTTGTTATCATAAATGCTGATAAAATAGAGGAAAAATTTCTTATCAATGCATCAATAACAAAATTAAACAATAATTTTGAAATCCAGACAAATATTATTGCACAGAAGGTAGATGTTGAAAACTATAATTGGATATTGTTTGATGCAATCATTACAGATAGCGAAAACAATTCTAACGAATATAGAAAATCAACTTTTAAAAGTAATTTTAATTTTGAGAGGATTAATAATCTATTTTCAGATTTAACTGCTCTTACTTATTTAGAATTGTTAAATTTAAAAAAAGACTACAAAATAATAGGTTATTCTACTGAGGAAATTGACATTCAAAGTCACAGAATTTATTCATTACCATTTTTACTTACAGTAATGACAATAATATCACTAATAATTATGATTAACTTAAAGTTTAAAAAAAATATTTTTTTAAGTTTACTTGTTGGTATTTTTTTCTCAGTATTAGTATATTATATTAGCCACTTTTCTAATGTTTTAGGAGCTAATGGCAAATTGCCAGTAATATTATCAGTATGGTTTCCAATTATTATAATAATTATAATATCTTTAATTGGAGTAGTGAGGCTAAATGAAAAATAGAATTATGAAATTACTAGTATTGATATTTTATTTTTTTTTATCAATTTCCAGTGTTTTTGCAGATAAAATTAATTTTGAAGCCATAGAAATTAATTCATTAAAAAATGGAAATCAGATAGTTGGCAAAGGTAATGCTCAGACAGTTATAAATGGAAAGGTTTTTATTAAAAGTGATGAAATGCTTTATGATAGAGAAAATAAGATTTTAGAAGCCAAAGGTAATATAGAAATTATTGACCAAGAGAATAACTTAATAATTACATCAAATTTTCTTAAATATGAGGAGTTAAAAGAAATAATAGTAGCTTCAAAAAATGTTGTTGTCACAGAAAAAGAAAATAATATTAAGATTTATTCAGATCATATAGTTTATTCATTAAAACAAGATGAAATTATTTCAAAAAATAAAACCAGAATAAATATTGGTGAAATTTATAAAGTTAGAACCTCTGATCTAAAGTTTAGAAATAAAGATAAATTTATATTG
>NZ_JBNGZA010000015.1:0-15992 GCF_052049935.1 Candidatus Pelagibacter sp.
GTCATATATATCTATTGGAATAGCAATAATTATATTATGGTTAATTTTTCCTTTAACAACATTTTTGATTTTTTTATTAATTGCTTCTTATCATTTTGGTAAAGAGGATACACAATTCCTCATAACTAAAGAAAATTCATTTATACAATTATTATATTTTATCAAAGGAATACTCATTATACTTGCTCCTCTTCACTTCCATTTCAATGAAACAATAAATATTTTTAAATTTCTTTTTATTGAAAATGAAGTTTTTTTTTCTTTACTGGGGATTATTGAGCAATATAGAATTATCGTTATTGGTATCGTTACAAGTAGTTTATCAAGTGTTTATTTTTTTATTAAAAACTATAATTTTAATAGAACTTCAATTATTTTAGATTATTTTTCAATTTTACTTCTTAATTTTTATTTCGAACCTTTAACTGGTTTTACTGTCTACTTTTGTTTCCTTCATTCAATAAGACATATCATTTCATTAGCTAATGAATTAGACTCAACTAACATAAAAAAAGGATTAAATTTATTTTGGAAAAAATGTTTACCTTTGACTATTATAACTATTCTTTTTTTTGGTTTGGTTTTCTATTGGTTAATTAATCAGTATTCGCTAGATAATGTTATTTTTAAACTAATATTTATTGGTTTGGCGTCTTTAACCTTTCCGCATATATTGCTCGAATATTTTTTAGAAAAAAATGAAAGAAAAACAAATTAAAATTTTATTATCTGCGCCAAGAGGATTTTGTGCTGGAGTTGAAAGAGCTATTGAAATTGTAGAAAAATCTTTAAAAAAATTTGGTAGTCCAGTTTACGTGAGACATGAAATAGTTCACAACAAATACGTAGTTGATGACTTAAGAAAAAAAGGAGCTATCTTTGTAGAGGAATTAGACGAAATTGAAGATAAATCTAGACCAGTAATATTTTCTGCACATGGAGTTCCAAAAAGTGTCCCAGCTCAAGCAGATAATTATAATTTAAATTACATTGATGCTACTTGCCCACTTGTTTCAAAAGTACATAGAGAAGCTGAAAACCTTAATAAAGCTGGATTTCACATAATACTTATTGGTCATAAAAATCATCCAGAAGTAATTGGTACTATGGGACAGCTCCCTGTGGGATCAATCGATTTAATACAGGATAAAGAAGAGGCTCAAAATTATGATTTAGAAAATGGAAGAAAGTTAGCTTATGTCACTCAAACAACTCTCTCAGTCGATGATACTAAAGATATTATAGAAATATTAAAAAAAAGATATCCTGATATCAAAGAACCTTCAAAAGATGACATATGTTATGCAACAACTAATAGACAAATGGCAGTTAAAAATATTGCAAAAAAATGTGATATGTTTTTTGTTATAGGAAGTAGAAATTCATCTAACTCTGTAAGACTTGTTGAAGTTGCTAAAAATTCAGGGTGTGAAAAAGCTTATCTTGTTCATTCTGAAAGTGAAGTGCCTTATGATGATATTAATAAATGTTCTACTATTGGAATATCTTCAGGTGCATCTGCGCCAGACATATTAGTTGATGATTTTATTAATCAATTAAAACAAAAATTTTCAGTTATCACAGAAGAGATTGAAATAATTAAAGAAAATGTAATATTCAAAGTTCCAAACAAACTTAACTAAATGGCAGTTTATACAAAAATCAGTGATAAAGATATCATTCTAATTAACAAAAAATTCAAATTAGGAAAAAAAATAAAATTTCAAGGAATTAAAAAAGGTATTGAGAATACAAATTATCTTCTCAGAACTGACAAAGGAAAGTTTATTCTTACAATTTTTGAAAAAAGAGTGAATAATTCAGATCTACCTTTTTTCATGAAGTTAATGGATTTACTAAGCTTAAGAAAAATAATTTGTCCAAAACCTTTAAAGGATAATTATGGGAAATACTTGTTTAAAATTAAAAATAAAAGAGCATGCATTGTCTCTTTTCTATCAGGTAAAGACAAAAATATTCTAACTTATAAAAATTGCTTTGAGGTAGGAAAAAATATAGCAAAAATGCATAAGGCAACTAAGAACTTTAAAATTAAAAGAGCTAATTCAATGGGAATAAATAAATTACACCCTTTGCTCAATAGTATAAATTTTAAAAAATCAAATTTAATTTTAAGTTATAAAGAATTTTTTTTTAATAATTTAAAAGAAATTAAAAAAAATTGGCCTAAAAAATTACCTAGTGGAATAATTCATGCAGATTTATTTGTAGATAATATATTTTTTAAAAATAACAAATTTTCAGGCTTTATTGATTTTTATTTCTCTGCAAACGATTATTACGCATATGAACTTGCAATTTGTATAAACGCATTATGTTTTGATAAAAATAAATCAAAGTTCATTCTTAATAAGCAAAAAGTAAATAACCTTATAAAAGGTTACGAAAAAATAAGAAAAATATCAATTAATGAGAAGAATAAATTAAACATTCTTTGTAAAGGAGCTGCGATAAGATATCTGCTAACTAGAGCCTATGATTACATCAATACTCCTAAAACAGCATTAATTAAAATTAAGGATCCAAAAGAGTACTATCAAAAATTAATGATACACAACCAAATAAATTCATTCAAAGAATATATTCATTAATGATTAAAATATATACAGATGGTTCTTGTTTAAATAATCCAGGCAATGGTGGTTGGGCAGCAATAATAATTAAAAACGATGAGATAACTGAAATTAGTGGTAATGAAAAAAATACCACAAATAATAGAATGGAATTACTTGCTCCAATTTCTGCATTAAATAAAATTAAAGATGAGTTAGATATTGAGATTTACACAGACTCTAAATATGTGAAACAAGGTATTACCGAATGGATTAATAATTGGAAAACTAATGGTTGGAAAACATCAAAAAAAGAAGATGTTAAAAATAAAGATTTATGGACACAGTTAGATATTCTAAATAATTCTCTCAATATTCAATGGAAATGGGTAAAAGCCCATGCTGGTGATGAATTTAATGAAAAAGTCGATTTATTAGCTAAAAAAGCTGCAGAAAAACTAGACTAAATTTAAAAAGTTTTCTGCTGCGGAAATTTCACAAGCTCCAGTATCCTCTTCTTCTTGAAGTTTTGTAACTTTCCCGTTTTCAACAAGCATAGTATATCTATTCGATCGTATTCCTAATCCTCTTGCACTTTTATCAACATCAGCACCGATTGACTTAGTAAAAGTTAAAAAAGGATCACCTGCCATAATAATCTTATCTCCTACATTATGCTCTTTGCCCCAAGCACTCATAACAAAAGGATCATTTACCGACATGCAAATTACATAGTCAATACCTTTGCTTTTAAAAGCATCGATATTTTTTACATATCCAGGGAGATGTTTTGCAGAACAAACTGAAGTGTATGCACCAGGTAAGCCAAAAATGATTACTTTTTTTCCTTTTGTATACTCTTCAATACTTTTTTTTATTGGCTCTCCACCCTCTAAAACAAATATTTTTTCACTCGGTAAATTTTCATTTTCTTTTAATTTCATTAAATTTTCTCCTTAATGTGCTGCTTAATTATATTAATATCATTATCAAGTAAATCAAAATTTTCTTTTTCATTTGAAATATACTTAAGCTCTTCTGGTAAATCTGGTTTAATATTTATTGCATTAAATATAGCGTCTGGAAATTTACAAGGGTGAGCTGTAGATAAAACAATATTTGTTCCTTCAAGTTCTAAATCATCAAAACCTCCATAACCTATCGCTGTATGAGGATCTAGAATCTCTTTATGACTTTCATAAACTTTTTTTATTAATGAAATTACTTTTTTTTCATCTGCACTTGAGGATAAAAAGTCTTTACTTATTTTATCTAGTTTAGATTGGTCTAAATCATATTTCTTTTCACTTTTAATTTTTTGCATAACTAAACTTGTTTCATAATCATCTTCATTATTTAAATCAAAAATCAATCTTTCAAAGTTACTTGCAATCTGAATATCCATACTAGGTGAGTTAGTTTCTTGTACCTTTTCTGAATAATATTGCCCCAAACTTATCGCTCTGTGCAAAATATCATTTTGGTTTGTTGCTACAATCAATTTACCAATTTGTAATCCCATTTTTTTTGCAAGATAGCCTGCATAAACATCACCAAAATTTCCTGTGGGTACAGAAAAGTTGATAGGTCCTTTATCATTTTTTACTAAATAATATGAATAAAAATAATATACAGATTGTGCGATAATTCTTGCCCAATTAATGGAATTAACACCTGACATTCTGATTGATTTTGCATAATCATGATCTGCAAACATTGATTTTACTAAATTTTGACAATCATCAAAATTTCCATTGATTGCAATATTATGTACATTTTTATCCTTAACAGTTGTCATTAATTTTCTTTGAACTGGAGAAACACGATTATGAGGGTGTAGTACGAATATATTAATATTTTTCTTTCCTCTAATCGCTTCTATGGCAGCGGCACCTGTGTCACCAGAAGTAGCAACTACAATATTTATTTTATCGTCTTTTTTTGACAAATAATATTCATAAAAATTTCCAAGAAGCTGCATCGCGACATCTTTAAATGCTAAAGTAGGACCATGGAATAATTCCAAAACCTTTCTATCGCCAACATTAATCAATTTAACGACATTTTTTTCTCTAAAAGTTGAATATGATTTAGAAATCAAATCTTCTAGATCTTTTCCAGAAATAAAATCATCTACAAATGGTGCAATAATTTCATTAGCTAATTCAATGTAATTTAAATTTGAAAATTCATTTAACTCTTTTTCAGTGAATTTTTTAAGATTTTTTGGAATAAATAGCCCCCCATCATCGGCTAATCCTTTTAAGAAAACATCCTTAAACTCAAACTCTTTTGATTTATCTCTAGTGCTTATGTATTTCATCTAATAATTTTTTTTTCTAAAATACAGATATATCAAAAATATTGAAATCGCTAAAGAAAACCAAGTTAATGCATATTTTTTATGATTATTTGAAATATTGGCAGTAATTTTTTTTGGTTTAGGTATTTCGTAATTTCCTCCTAGATAAATTAAATATTCTGAAAATTCCTTACCAGTATATTTAAAAATATCTTCTCTATTTAAAGTGAACCAATAATTATTATTAATATCATTTTCAGGTTTAAAAATATTGGCTCTTGGTTGTAATCTTAATGTTCCCATAAAATTAGATTGTTCAAAAGAATACAATTCATTATTATCCTTCATTTCAAATGGTATCCAACCTCTATTAATTAAGTAATTTTCATTTTCTACTATAATTGGGTTAATTACCTCAAAACCTGGTTTTCCTTCATCGTTCAAATTGTATAAATAAATTTGTTTATCATAGTCAATCTTTCCAGATGCAGTTATTCTAACAAAATTTTTTCTATCAGCTTGATTGATATTTATTGGATCTTTTTTTAGTGATTGTTCTATTTTTGAAATTAAATCTAATTTCCAATTTAATCTAACTAGTTGCCATGAACCAAGACCAATAAAAACAAGGATAAAAAAATAAACAAATATAGAAAATAATAACTTGGACTTCAATTTAGAAACTATTAACTGCCCCAAATATAAATAGCAGCGAATAAAAATAACCAAACAACATCAACAAAATGCCAATACCATGCAGCTGCCTCAAAACCAAAATGATGATCTTTGTTAAAATGACCTAATTTTCCTCTCCACAAACATACTGCTAGAAATATTGTTCCCACAATTACATGGAAGCCATGAAATCCGGTGGCCATATAAAATACCGATCCATAAATGTGATCTGAAAAAGTAAAAGTCGCATGATGATATTCGTAAGCTTGTAATAAAGTAAAACAGAAACCTAGGATTACAGTTAACCACAATCCTTGAATAAACCCTTTTCTATCTCCTTCTAATAAAGCATGGTGAGACCAAGTTACGGTCGTACCAGATAAAAGAAGTACCAACGTATTAATCAATGGAATATCCCACGGATCAAAAGTTTCAATATCTTTAGGTGGCCAAACATTTCCCACAAACTCATTTGGAAATAAACTTATGTCAAAGTATGCCCAGAACCATGCAACAAAAAACATTACTTCTGAAGCAATAAATAAAGTCATCCCATATCTATGATGTATTTGAACTACTGGAGTATGGTGTCCTTGATGCTCAGCTTCTATAACAACATCTCTGAACCACATGTAAGCTCCATAGATTAATAGAGCAAAACCCAAATACATTCCCAACGATACTTCATTATGAAGATAATAAACTGTTCCTAATGCTAATACTAAACACGAAAATGAAACATAAATTGGCCAAGGACTTGGATCAACTAAGTGGTAATCATGTTTTTTTTCTGCTGACATATTCTGTATTTATGACTGTTTATAATAATCTGTCGAGAAAAAAGTATATGACATAGTTACATCTTCAAGCTTGCTTGTGGATGGATCATTTACAAGCTCTGGATCAAGGTAAAAAGTCATCACATATGTTGCTTTTTCTCCAGGTTTTAGTTCCTGCTTTTCAAAACAAAAACATCCTAATTTACTATAATATTTTCCAAAACTTGATGGAGATACATTAAAACTTGCTACACCATAGGTAGTTTCATCTCCGTAATTTTCTACTTCAAATTCAATTTTATTTACTTGCCCTACTTTGACATCCATTACATTTGACTTAGCTTTAAAATCCCATGGTAAGTTATTTACATTTGTATCAAATCTCACGCTGACGACTTTATCTAATACTATTTTTGGAGCCTCTTTAGAAACTTGAGTAGTTCCACCAAAACCTGTTACCCTGCAGAAAAGGTCATACAATGGAACAGCTGCATAAGACAATCCTAGCATCAAAACAAATACTCCAGCTAATAAAATTGGTGTTAAATTCTTTTTGCTTGTCATTATATAGCTCTATTAAAAACTCCAGTATTGTACAGAGTAAAGAAGAACAAAAATATCATAAAAGCAATTATAACTAATGCTGTAATTACATTTTTTCTTTTAGTTTTTTTATCTGGTTCGATCATACAATTTTATCTATTAAAAATAATACAAATACTAAAAATAAATATAAGATTGAGTATCCAAATATAGATTTAGCTTTTTTTGCATCAAACTTGTTTTTCTTAGTTTTGAATAACTCGTAACATAAATAGTTATAATAAAATGTCAAAATTAATGAAGGTATTAAGAAAGTAAGTCCTACAAAATTAATTATAAATGGAAAAATAATTACTGGAATCATTAATAAAGAATAAACAAATATATTTATTTTTGTGCTTTCTATTCCATCTGTTAATGGCAACATTGGAATTTTAGCTTTTTTATAATCATCTGATTTATAAAGGCTTAAAGCCCAAAAATGTGATGGAGTCCAAAAAAATATTATTAAAAAAAATGTTAGTGGTTCTAGAGAAAGCGAGTTTGTTGCTATTGTCCATCCAATTACAGGTGGAAGTGCGCCAGCAGCACCACCAATGACAATATTCTGAGGTGTTTTTCTCTTAAGCCAAATTGTATAAACAAAAACATAAAACAGAATAGTAAACAAAAGTAAACTAGCTGATAATCTGTTAGAAAAAAAATCTAAAGCTATTACTGATATAAAAGATAAAGTTGTTCCAAAAATTAAAGCCTGATTTCTATTTACTTTCCCTGTAGGAATTGGTCTAAGACAAGTTCTTGTCATCAGTGCATCAAGGTCTGACTCGTACCACATGTTCAATGCGCCAGCCGCTCCTGCTCCTATAGAGACAAGTAATATTCCGATGATTGCATCTTTAGTAGATATTCCAATAGGTGCTGTAAGTAAGCCAACTGCACAAGTAAAGATTACAAGAGACATTACTCTTGGTTTCATTAATTTAAATAACTCAGAGAAGTTAAATAAATCTTCTTGTGATAAGTTTCTCTTCTTTGTACCTAAGTTAGACATCAAATTTCATTTTCAAAAATCTAGCTATGAGATTTTGAAGTACTCGCATCATCCTCAAACTTTGGTAACTCTTCAAAAGTATGGAAGTTTGGTGGTGATGGTACAGTCCATTCTAAAGTAGTTGCACCTTCGCCCCATGGATTTTGCGCAGCTTTTTTCTTTTTAACAAAAGCATAAATTAAGTTAACAAAGAAAACTGCCAATCCAGCAACAGCCACATATGAACCAATAGATGAAATATAATTCCAGCCAGCAAATGCATCTGGATAATCAGCATATCTTCTTGGCATACCGGCAAGTCCTAAAAAATGCTGTGGGAAGAATATCAAGTTTACACCTATAAAAGTTAGCCAGAAATGAATTTTTCCTAATGCTTCTGAATAATCATATCCAGACATTTTTCCAAACCAATAATAGAAACCTGCGAATATCGCAAATACAGCTCCTAAAGAAAGTACATAATGGAAGTGAGCAACTACATAGTATGTATCATGCATTGCTGTATCTACACCTGCGTTTGCTAAAACTACACCTGTAACTCCACCAACTGTAAACATGAAGATAAATCCTAATGCCCACATCATTGGAGTTTGGAAAGAAATAGAACCACCCCACATCGTAGCTATCCATGAAAAGATTTTAATTCCTGTTGGTACAGCAATAATCATTGTTGCTGCTAAAAAATATGCTTTTGTATCAGTGCTTAAACCTACTGTGTACATATGGTGAGCCCAAACAACAAATCCTACAACTCCAATTGCTACCATTGCATAGGCCATACCTAAATAACCAAAAACTGGTTTTCTCGAAAATGTTGAAACGATATGACTGATCATTCCAAAACCTGGTAAAATCAAAATGTAAACTTCTGGGTGTCCAAAAAACCAGAATAAATGTTGGAACAATACAGGATCTCCTCCAGTTTGTGCTTCAAAGAAAGCAGTTCCAAAATTTCTATCAGTTAATAGCATTGTAATTGCACCCGCTAACACTGGTAGTGATAATAAAAGTAAGAACGCTGTAACTAATACTGACCATGCAAACAATGGCATTTTATGTAAAGTCATTCCAGGCGTTCTCATATTTAGAATAGTTGTAATAAAATTCACTGCTCCTAAAATCGACGAAGCACCTGCAATGTGTAAACTTAAAATAGCCAAATCCATTGCTGGACCAGGTTGACCAGTTTTAGATGATAATGGTGGATAAATAGTCCAACCACCTCCAACACCTTGCGCACCTGGAGGGCCATCAGCAAAAATAGAAAGTATTAATAAAATAAATGAAACAGGTAATAACCAAAATGAAATATTATTCATTCTTGGGAACGCCATATCAGGAGCACCAATCATAATTGGAACAAACCAGTTTCCAAATCCACCAATCATCGCTGGCATTACCATGAAGAAAATCATGATTAGTCCATGACCAGTAACTAAAACATTATAAAGATGATAATTTCCACCTAAGATACCATCACCTGGATGCATTAATTCCATACGCATCAAAACTGAGAAAGCTGTACCAATAACCCCTGCAATAATAGCAAAGATTAAATACATTGTTCCAATGTCTTTATGATTTGTTGAATAAGCCCATCTCTTCCAACCTGTTGGTGTATGGTGATCGTCGTGTGATGCTGTTTGTGTATACATTATTATTTACTCGCTATTTTTTTATTTATTTCATTTTCAATTGGTTCTTTTGCAAATTTTACTCGAGCATCCATTAACCACTCCTGATACTCTTCTTCACTTACAACTTTTACAGTGATCGGCATGAACGCATGCTTAATTCCACAAAGTTCTGAACATTGGCCATAATAAGTTCCAGTTTTTTCTGCTTTAAACCAAGTCTCATTTATTCTTCCAGGAACTGCATCTCTCTTAACTCCAAAAGATGGAAGTGCCCATGCATGCAATACATCATTTGCAGTAATTAAAACTTTAACTACTTTATTTACTGGAACAACTACTTCATTATCTACTGCTAATAATCTTGGTTGGTTAGCTTTTAAATCTTTATCTTCAACCATATACGAGTCGAAAATTATATTTTCATCTGGATATTCATATCCCCAATACCATTGGTAACCTATTGCTTTGATTGTTAAATCTGCTTTTGGAATAGCATCTTGTTTATATAAAATTTTAAACGATGGAACCGCGATTACGATCAATATTAAACATGGAATTAAAGTCCATAAAACTTCAACAGCAACATTGTGAGTTCTTTTTGAAGGATTTGGATTAGCTGATGCTCTAAACTTTACACATACATACAACATCAAAAATAAAACAAATGCGCTAATTGCTACAATGATTGGAAGTAGTAGGTTGTCGTGAAAACTTATTATATCTCTCATCGACTCTGAAGCTGCTTCTTGGAAACCAAGTTGCCAATCTTTAGGTTGATTAGCCATTGCCTCAAAAGAGATAAAAAATGTTGTTAACGTTAATAGAATTTTTTTCATTTATAAGTAGGTATATAAAGCCTCTTTCTAAAAATTACACATTTGTTTTCGCGACAATTTATCAATTAATGGCGTAATTTATGATCGAAATAGCTGATATTACTGCAGTCTCAGACCTTAAAATATTCTCATTTATTTTAATTGCTTGAACATCTTTAAAAGAAAGAATCTTGCCTCTTTCATTCTCTGAAAAATCTCCCTCTGGCCCAACAACTATACATACAGGTTTGTTAGTTAATTTTTCTAGATCTACTTTTTTACTGTCACTATTTAGATCTGTGAAAATCAAATTCATCTCACTTGATTTTAAAAAATCTTCTAAATTAGTTGCATCTTCTAATGTTGGGATATTAATTCTGTTTGATTGCTCGGTAGCTTCAATAATGACTTTTTCCAGTCTTTCTTTATTAAGTTTTCGAACCACGGTTCTTTCAAAAATAATTGGAACAAATTTTGTTATTCCAAGTTCAGTTGCTTTTTGTATCATGAAATTAAAGTAATTAGATTTAATCGGCGAAAAAGCTAACCATAATTCTTTTTGATTTTCTTTTTGTCTTATTTGATTTGTGATCTCAAATTCAACGATGCTTTTTGTTATGTTTAAAATTTTAGCTTCCCATTCGCCACTACTATTAAATAAAGAAAAAATTTCATTCTCTTTTATCCTCATTACTTTTGAAATGTAATGAGATTGTGATTTATCAAGTTTTGATACTAAATTAAGTGATAAACTTTCCTTGAAAAATAATCTAATATTACTCATTAAAGTTAAGTTTAATTATGAAAAATATTAAAGCAATAATTTTTGATGCTTACGGAACGTTGTTTGATGTGAATTCTGCAGCTGAAAAATGCAAAGATAAAATTGGCGATAAGTGGGAAGCTTTTGCAAATTATTGGAGAACAACTCAATTAGAATATACATGGCTAAGAAGCTTAATGAAAAGACACAAAGATTTTTGGCAAGTTACTGAGGATAGTTTGGATAAGTCTATGAAAGTTTTTAATATAGACAATTCAATGAGAAATGAATTATTAGACCTTTATAAAATTCTATCTCCTTATACTGAGGTACCAGAAGTTTTAAAATCCTTAAAAGAAAAAAAATATAAACTTTCTATACTTTCAAACGGAACTCCTTCTTTACTAAATGGATTAGTAAGAAGTAATAATTTAGAAAATTTATTTGATAATATCTTTTCAATTGAAGAAGTTGGAATTTATAAACCAGATTCAAGAGTTTACGATATGCCAATTAAAAAATATAAAATTCAAAATAATGAAGTTGCTTTTTTAAGTGCAAATACTTGGGATGTATCAGGTGGTGGTAACTATGGATTTAATTCTATCTGGGTAAATAGAAACAATAATATTTTTGATAATCTTGATTTTAAGCCAGAACATCAAATTAAAAGTTTAAAAGAATTAATTAATTTAATTTAAAGATTGAATTAATAACATTTATGATTAAATACGTGCCATGAATAAAGGTCAAAGAGCTGGCGACGGAGCTATAGCCGTTGATGTTGAAGAAGGAAAATCTTATTTTTGGTGTAGTTGTGGTAAAAGTTCAAAGCAACCATTTTGTGATGGTTCACATAAAGGATCTGAATTTACTCCAATAGCTTACAAAGCAGAGGAAAGTAAAAAATTATTTTTTTGCGCTTGTAAACAAACTGATAACCAGCCATTTTGTGATGGTTCACATAATAAAAAATAAATATGAAAACAATTGAAGTAAGTAAAATTATCGATCCAATTCCAGCTTCAGATGGCGCTGGAGTAAAATTAAAAAGAAGCATTGGTGTTGAACCAAACTACTTTGATCCATTTTTGATGTTAGATGAATTTGGTTCAGAAAATAGCGAAGACTATATTGCTGGTTTTCCACCCCACCCTCATAGAGGTATTGAAACTGTAACTTATATGCTTGCTGGAGATTTCGAACATAAAGACAGTACTGGTGGTGAAGGTAGAATGACAGCAGGTGATGTTCAGTGGATGAAAACTGGAAGCGGAATAATTCATTCTGAAATGCCCGCTATGAAAGAAGGTAAACTTCATGGTTTTCAACTATGGATTAACATGCCAGCTAAATTAAAAATGAGCAAACCCGAATACATTTATATTGATGCAGATAAAATGAGTGTTCACAAAGATGACGAAAAACAAGTAAAGGTAATAGCAGGAAAATTTGAAAACGCTGAAGGCCCTGTAAAAGGTCATAACGTTGAGCCTGTTTATTTTGATGTTGAATTAAAAAAAGATAAAGAATTCAAATTTAATATTCCTTCAACTCACAACACTTTTATTTACCTAGTAAATGGAGAAATTGAAATCGGAGAAGGAAATCACGATAACGTTAAAGATAGCACTTTAATTCTACTTACAAAGGGTGAGGAACTTAAAGTAAAAGCAAAATCAGATACTAAATTCCTAGTTATTTCAGGAAAACCAATCAATGAAGAAATAGCAAGAGGTGGCCCTTTTGTAATGAATACTAAAGCAGAGATCTTGCAAGCTGTTCAAGATTATCATAATGGTAATTTTGTAAAATAAATATGAAATCAGTAGTAATATCAAAACCGGGTGGACCAGAAGTTTTAGAAGTTAAAGATCTAAATTTAGACGAACCTAAAAATGATGAAGTAACAATTCAAAATCATGCAATAGGGTTAAATTATATTGATACATATCATCGATCAGGTTTGTATCCAGTGCCTCTACCTTCAGGAATAGGATTAGAAGCTGCTGGAGAAATTACAAAAGTTGGTTCTGATGTAAAAGATTTTAAAGTTGGTGATAAAGTAGCCTATTGTGCAGCACCTCTTGGTGCATATTCAAGTCATAGAAATTATCCAACAAAAAATCTAGTTAAAGTTCCAGATGCTGTTGATTTAGAAACTGCTGCAACTTTAATGACAAAAGGAATTACAACATTTTATTTATTACATAAAACATATCCTGCACAATCAGGAGAAACAGTTTTATTTCATGCAGCAGCAGGTGGTGTAGGTCAAATTTTTGGTCAATGGGCAAAAAGTTTAGGATGTAATGTTATTGGAACTGTTGGTTCAGATGAGAAAATTGAGATAGCAAAAAATAATGGCTATGATCATGTCATTAACTACAACAAAGATAACTTTGCTGAAAAAGTTAAAGAGATCACAAACGGAAAAGGTTTGTCAGTTGTTTATGATGGTGTTGGTAAATCAACGTTTGATGGTTCTATAGAATGTTTGAAATTAAGAGGAATGATGGTTTCATTTGGTAATGCATCTGGTCCTTTAGATCCTGTAAATGTAGCAAAATCAATTCAGCCAAAAGGTTTGTATTTAACGAGACCAAGCATTATGCAGTATACAACTACAAGAGAAGAACTTGATGAGGCAGCTAATAAAGTTTTTGAAATGGTAACTAGCGGAAAAGTAAAAACTAAAATTTCTAAAAAATATTCTTTAAAAGACATATCACAAGCTCATAAAGATTTAGAATCTAGAATTTTAACTGGTCCAGCAGTAATAATTCCTTAATCCACTTCCACATCCATATCAGCCATATGCAATCTCAGTGCATTTGTTGAAATATGAATTTCTCTAATAAAAAAAAGTATTGAGATAATCATAGACAAACAACATGATCCAAAAATTATTCTAGCAAGAAACAATCTATCAAGATAAAGACCAAACACTGTTAGCATATTAAATAGAAATCCAAATGCCGCAAAAAGTATAGTCCACCTTAATAATGTTATTCTACGACTCAAATTGATGAATTGTTTTTTCCACTCATGAGGAATGTGTTTTTCATAAACATGCTCATCATGTAGTTGTCTAATCAGTATACTTAAGGAGTGAAATCTATTGCTATAAACACTCATTAACAAAGGAATTGCCGGAAACATCAGAGCTGTAACTGTATAATCTATATTCATACGAATCAGTTTGATTATGAATCTAGCCTTTGCTATTTACAACTAAAATATCATGAAACAATTAAACCTTTTTTTGGAATTAACACGTTTAAAAAGACCAATAGGTTATATGCTCTTATTTTGGCCGTGTGCTTGGGGATTAACTGTTGCTTATGATTTTGAACAAGATTTTATTAAATATTTTTTTTATTTAGTTTTATTTTTTCTAGGTGCAGTTTTAATGAGATCTGCTGGGTGTATC
This sequence comes from Candidatus Pelagibacter sp., assembly GCF_052049935.1. GTDB lineage: Bacteria > Pseudomonadota > Alphaproteobacteria > Pelagibacterales > Pelagibacteraceae > Pelagibacter. The sequence goes on from NZ_JBNGZA010000015.1 coordinate 14,575, forward strand.
ATTAACGATATAGCTGATAAAGATTTTGATAAAAAAGTTACCAGAACAAAAAATAGACCAATAGCATCAGGAGAAGTGTCAGTTAAAGTTGGTTTTATATATTCAGCTATACTTTGTATCTTGGCATTTTTAGTTTTAATTAATTTTAATATGTTCACAATAATTTTGGCTTTGGGTTCAATGCCTTTGGCTTTTACCTACCCTTTGATGAAAAGATTTACATATTGGCCCCAACTATTTCTTGGAGTGACTTTTAATTATGGATTAATCTTAGGTTGGACATCAATATTTGGTGAAATAAATCTTGTGCCAATTATATTTTATATTGGAGCCATATTTTGGACACTAGGCTACGACACAGTGTATGGATTTCAAGATATAAAAGATGATGAAATTATAGGATTAAAATCAACTTCAATAAAGTTCAAAAAAAATCCTTTAATTTTTTTAACAATTTCATACTTAGTATTTTTTATATCTTTGATTTTAACTGGTTTAAAAATGGACTTAAATAAATTTTATTTTATTTTCTTATTGGACCTTTTTTATCAATTATTTTTTTAATTTTTTTTGGCAAAGTGTCTCTAAAAGATCTTAAACCTTGAATGGAAGAATTTCTCTGCTTAAAGTTTTTATTGTATTGCATATGATAGAGTCGATGATATCAAAAAAAATTCTGAAATGGTATGATTTAAATAAAAGAGATTTGCCGTGGCGAAAAAAGTGTTCCAAATCAAAAAAAGAATATTACACACTTATAAGTGAATTTATGTTGCAACAAACACAAGTTGCAACTGTGATCCCATATTTTAATAGATTTATCAAAATATTACCAACGATTGAAAAATTATCAAAAGTTGATAATTCAAAATTATTTAAATTGTGGGAGGGGCTAGGTTACTATTCAAGAGCTAGGAATCTAAAAAAAACAGCACAAGTTATTGTAAAAAAATATAATAAAAAAATTCCAAACAATTTCGAAGATCTTCTCTCTTTACCAGGTATTGGTAATTATACTGCAAGCGCAATTTTATCTATTGGTTTTAATAAACCTTATATTCCTTTAGATGGAAACATAGAGAGAGTACTTAAAAGATATCTTTTATTAAAAAAAGAAAATCAAATCACCAAAGAGTACTTAAATAGGACAAAATCAATATTTGGAACAACAAGACGTTCAAGTGATTACGCACAAGCACTGATGGAATTAGGAGCAACAATTTGCAAACCTTTTAACCCTGTATGTGATATGTGCCCTATAAACCATAATTGTAAAGCGTTGATAAAAAAAGATTTTACTTTGAAAAAAATCCTAAAAAAAAATAAAAAAAAATTTTTCGTAGTTAATGTTCATAAAAAAAATAATAAATATTTTCTAATAAAAAATAATACATTTAATTTTTTGAGAAATTTAAAGA
>NZ_JBNGZA010000016.1:0-13989 GCF_052049935.1 Candidatus Pelagibacter sp.
AATTTAAGATATCTAAATTTTTTTTATCAATACCAACCATTAAGATATTATTTTGTTTTTTTTCAGGTATAAGATTTATGTTGATTATAAAATTGATAAACACTCTATGTGTTAAAATTAAAATACATATGATTATTGGGGCAATTATAGAAATTGATCTTGGAAAATAAAAAAATTTATATAAATAAAAATTTAGAGGTGTAATCAATACCAAACATATAAACATTGCAGTTGTTATCTTTTTAACTGAAAAAAAATCAAAATATCTCAATAATATTTGATAAATATTATTATAATAAAATACTGTATAGATAATTATAAGAAATATTAAATAAACTCTTAAGTCTATCTCATCAACATAATAAATCTCCTCTAATCTTAATGAAAATGCAATTGATATAGAAATGACAATTATAAAAAAATCACTTAATATTAAAAATAATTTTTTTTTAAGATTATCAAACTTATTTATATCAAATACTTTCATCAGAAAATTAATGTGATATTCCTTTCCCTCTAAATACTATATAAACAGTCTTTATTAAAATTTTTAAATCAAATAATAGGCTCTTTTTTTTTAAATACTCTATCTCAAATTTAATCTTTTCTTGATCAGTAATTAAATCTCTTCCATTAATTTGTGCATATCCTGTTATGCCTGGTTTAATTTTATCTATACCATAAATTTTTCTCTTATTAATTAAATCTACTTGAGTTGGCAAAGCTGGTCTAGGTCCTACAATTGACATCTTACCTAATATTACACAAAAAAATTGAGGAACTTCATCAATACTATATTTTCTTAAAAACTTTCCAAGATAAGTTATCTTTAAATCAGGATTTTCTAATTTTTTTGTTTCAATAATCTTTGTATTTTCAAACATTGATCTAAACTTTATCATTTTGAATATTTTACTATTTTCTCCAACTCTTTCTGAGTAAAAAAAAATAGGTCCTTTTGAATCAATTTTAATTAATAAAGATATTATTCCCATCAAAGGTAAAAAAAATATCAAAAAAAATGAAGCTAAAATGATATCTGTAATTCTACTCAGTTTTTTTCCTTTTCTTTGAAAATAGGAGTATAAAAATTAAATAAAAAAAAATTGTAAGTATTATAGAAACTACTTTTTCATCTAAAATATAGTAAATTGATATACTAAGTAATATTAAAATTTGTATCAAAATAAATGCATACTTTTCAGCTACATTACTTAATAAAATATGATGTATGTGATTTCTGTCAGGATAAAAAGGGTTTTTTCCTTTTATCAATCTTTGTAAAAAAAGCCTTAACATATCAAGTCCAGGAATTGATAAAATTATAAAAATTTCCTCAGGTGTAAACGCATTGTTTGAATTGTAAGACTTTATCAAAATAAAAGAAATTATAAACGCTAAAACTTGAGTACCACTGTCGCCTAAAAAGGCTTTGTTTTTAAAATTATAAGCTAAAAAGAGCAAAACTGTGAGTACACAAATAATAGAGAGTTGAACAAATAGCTCTTTAAAAATAAATATCAAAAAAATAATTGTGCAATAAGTTCCAACCTGTAAATTTATACCATCAAACATATTTAGAGCATTTATCAAAAGTAAAATGCATAATATTGAAAATATATAAGAAAAATTCCTTAATTCGATTGGATTATCAAATAATGAAAATTTTAAATCTTTAATTACTAAATTTTCATCTAAAAAAATTAAAAAAATTAATAAAAAAAAATTTAGCAATAATTTCTTATTTGCGCTTAAATTAAATTTATCATCATATAACCCTACTGAAAAAAATAAAATTGAACCTAAGATTAATGAAGCCAATTCTCTAGTATCTATATTAAGTACCAATAATCTATATTCAAAAAAAAGGAAATTTAATGTAAAGAAAGATAGTATATTATATATTAAAATTGTACCTCCGAATAATGCAACTTTATTTTTGTGAAATTTTCTAACATTATCAGCCTTGTCAAAAATATTTATATACTTTGTTATATTTTTATAAAACAAAACTACTGGGATATTAATTAAAACAAAAATTATGAGAATTTTTTCATGCATAAAATTTACCTCTCTTTATAATATATATTAAAAAACCTAAGGGATAATAAATTATTATTGAAAGCCAATTATTGAAAAAATTTCCAGATGGTAAAAATGGAAATAGAGTCATAAAGTAAAAGCCTAATAAACATATTGATTCATTTGAAATGAATTGTCTATCTTTAAAAATCTGAAAATATAGATTTTTTAAAAAAAAATATGTAATGTAAAAAAATAATACTAATAAAGTTAAAAATCCTATAATTCCTAATTCTGCTAACATTTGAGCATAAAAATTGTGAGGATGTGTTGTGCAAGCGTTAGGAGCAACATAATTTTCATCCTTTGAACAGTAAAATCTAAACATTTTTGCCCCATGACCAATTAATGGTTTTTCTTCAAACATATTTGCTGCAATTTTATAATGACCTTCATAAGTTTTACTAAATAAAACTATTCTTTCACTGCCAGCGTTTAACCCCATTTGATTTAAAGTTGTGGTCACTATACGGTGTTTAATTTTTTCACTCATAGAAACTGCAAAAATAAAAACAATTATTATTCCAATTAAAGGAACCATAAAAATTTTTCTAAATTTCTGAGATGAAAAATAAATAAAAACAAAAGATAATATGAACAAACCTATTGCTGTTCTTTCTCCACTTATCAGAACAATTGAAAAAGAAACTATTGTTAAAGTGGTAATAAAGAAATTAACTTTCTTTGAAAAATTTGAGTCATAATTAACCAAAATCAAAAACAACAAAAATGGAAAAAATCTAGCTATATAACTACCTAAGACCTCATCTTTACCAAAAAAACTTGTTACTCTAAAGTTGGTTTTATTAATATATTCAAATCCAATAATATTTTTTGAAAAAAAATATTGATAGATGCTATCAAAGAATAGAACGATAAAAATTGTTACAAATAAATAAAATATGTAATTAATTATTTTTGGTTTTTTTAAGAGAAAAAAACTAACTGCTAATGAAAACACACCAAATCTTATATAAAAAAAACTACTCTTAAATGAAAAAACATTAAGTGAGGATAAAGAAACAAGAGTTGAATATAAACAAAAAATTATAAAAAACTTAAAAAACAAATTATTAAATTCATAAAATTTATTGTTTTTGTAACAGAATAGGAGATAATATAGCCCCAATAAAATAACAATTAAATCTGGAAGAAACGGCCCTGTTATCAAAGTCAATGGAATTAAGACAATTAGATAAGATAAAAAAGTAAAAAGTTTTTTTGATATGTCCATTATTTCATAATAAATTGTATTAATTTAACAGGTAATCGGAGTAATATAAAAAAGTAATTATTATAAATCTTATTTTCTTTAAATGATTTAAAAATTTCTTTAGTTGAAATTAAATTACTTTTAAATGAATGAGTACTTTTTCCACCATACTCCATCTCAACACACGGTAAATCTATTAATTTAAATTTAGTGTTTTCAACATAAAGCATTCTTAAAAAAAATTCAAAATCACCAGCAATACTATAATCTAACTTATATAAACCAATTTTATCGTAAATTTTTTTTTTTATAAATGTTGAAGGATGTGGTGGTGAAATCCCAAAATACATCATCCAAGTTTTGAAATTTTTTGATGAATATTTTCTTAAAATTTTATTCCTTTTAACCATTATAGTATTTCCTATTAGACAATCTATTGTATTTTCTTCTTTAAATGATTTTACTATATTGTTAAGAATTTCGTCGTCAAAAAACTTGTCATCAGAGTGCAATATTGAAATTATTTCTCCATTAGCAAAGTTGATTCCTTTATTGATTGCATCATAAATACCCGTATCTTTTTCTGAAATAATTTTTGATATTTGTGATTTGTATTTGTTGATTATATTAATTGTATTATCTGTTGAACCACCATCAATAATTATATACTCAAAATTTTTATAATTTTGTTTCAAAACTGATTGTATAGTTTTTTCAATAGTGCTTTCACTATTTAAACAAACTGTTATGACAGATATATCCATTAATCTTGTTTTCTTTGTATAATCCAGTTTTCTAATACTATTAAATCCATGTTTGTTCTTTCAAAGCAATCTATTGCTTCAGATGGTTGATTGACAATGGGTTCATTCTCATTGAATGAAGTGTTTAAAATTATAGGAACATTTGTTTGATTATAGAATTCATGTATCAAGTTATGATAATGTAAATTTTGTTCTTTGGTAACTGTTTGTAATCTCCCTGATCCATCAACATGAGTTACACCAGGTATAATTTCCCTTTTATTTTTTCTTATTTGTTTTACTTCACTCATAAAAGGCACATTGCAATCTTCTTCAAACCAATCATTAACAAATTCTTTTAATATAGACGGTGCAAAAGGTCGAAAACTTTCTCTTCTCTTAATTTTTGAATTTATTATTTTTTTTATATTCTTATTTCTTGGGTCTGCTAGAATTGATCTGTTTCCTAAAGCTCTTGGACCCCATTCAGTTTTTCCTTGAAACCATCCAATAATCTTTTCATTCACTAACTTAGTTACAACATATGGGTATAATTCCTTATAATCAAAAAATTCAACATAAAATTTTTCTGATATCTTTTTTTGATTAATTAAATTCTTTATGTATTCATTTGAATATTTTGGGCCTAAATATGAATAATTTTGATTTTTAATTTTTTTATTTAATTTTTTTTTTAAAACAACACATGCAGATCCTATGCTACCGCCTGCATCACCTGGACTTGGTGAAACATAAATTTCTTTAAATTTAGAATTATGAATAACTTTTCCATTGGCTAAAGAATTCATAGCACATCCACCAGAAATAGTAAGTTTATCAACTTTGTATTTTTCATAAATAGTATCTAATAAATGAGATAATATTTCTTCATATACCACTTGAGTTGACCTTGCTAAATCTAAGTGTCTCTGAGTTATTTCACTATTTAAATTTCTTGGATTACCTAAAATATTTTTCAATTTATCTGAATACAAATCTTCATATATAAATTGACCATTTTCATTTATTTTAAAAATTTTTTTTTTATGATGTACAAAATAATCTAGATTAAGTTCGTACCCTTCTTTTGTTTTATTTATTAATTTGTGAATTAAATTAACATAATTAGGTTTTCCATATGAAGACAAACCCATTAATTTATATTCATCTCCATATGATTTAAATCCTAAAAATTGAGTTAATGCTTGATAGAAAATTCCTAATGAATGTGGAAAGTGTATTTTCTGATCAATAATTAAAGAGTTGTTTTTATACTGCCCGTAAGCGCAACTGGCAAAATCACCAAAACCATCAATAGATAAATTTGCACACTCTTCATAATTACTGAAATATAATGATGAAGCTATATGGGACTCATGATGATCTATATATTTAATTTTACCATGAAAATTTTTACTTTTGTCAATGTTTTCTATACTTTCAACAAGGTTAAATTTTTTTTTGGTATTTTCTAAACTAGAAATTACAAGTTTCATTGATGATAAATTTTTTAAAACAAAAAAAATTTTTTTAAATATATTTGATAAAGGATTAGTATTTATTGTTACATAATCAATCTCAGCAATTGAAATACCTGCCTCATTTAAACAAAACTTAATAGATTCTTTCGGAAAATTAGATGTATGTTTTATTCTTGTAAACCTCTCTTCTTCAGAAGCTGCAATTAAAATTTCATTTTTAAATATGCATGCTGAAGAGTCGCTATGTAAGATATTCAATCCTAAAGTATACTTGTCTGACATAATTAATTTACCCAATCTCTAGAATTTTGCGACCCATTATAAATATCTCGATAAATATCTAACAATCTATTAGAGCATTTATAATTATCAAACTCATCTTCAATTAATTTCCTTGCTTGATTAGCCATATAGATCAAATCTGAAGATCTTAGTTTTAACAAAGCTTCGTATAAATTTTTTTCATTTGTCTCAATTACAATCCCTGCATTATATTTTTCAATAATATCTAGTCTACATTGTTTGGATATTATAACAGGCAGATAGGAGCCAAGTGCTTCTTTCAAAGCAATGGAGTCACCTTCTTCAAAAGATGGTAATATAAATACGTCATGTTTTTCTAAATAAGGAATTTTTTTTTCACGATAGATGGGTTCGTTATATGCCACAAATTTCTCTAATGAATATTTTTGTATCATCATTTTGAGATCGTTTATGTATTTTTTTTCTCCAGGACCTGTAATTTCAAATGTAAATTCATCAAAAAAATCCTTAGGCAATTTTCTAATTGTTCTAATCAATAAATTTAATCCCTTCTTAGGATGTATCCTTCCAAAAAATAAAATTCTCTTTCTACTTTTTTTCTTTATATTTCGCTTTTTATATTTGTTTAAAGAAAGACCATTTGGTATTATGAATGGTCTAAAAATTTTTATATTTTTTTTTGCTTCTAAATATTCATTATATGTAGAAAAAAAGGATGCATACGCTGAGTTATATGCTGATTGCAAAAATAAAAATATAAAAAATTTTTTTTTTAAGTATTTATCATTAATTGACCAAGTGTCTAAGTAGCCATGACCAACAAAAAAATGTTTAATTAAAAGTTTATTAGCAAAAAAAACAAAAAAAATTATTTTTAATGACCAAATTTCATGAAAATGAATTATGTCAAATTTTTTTAAAAAATCATAAATCTTTAATCTATAAGTTTTAAAAATTAAACATTTTATAAAATACAATAATGAAATTTTGCTCAAAGATAATTGATAAACATATCTGTTAGATTCATTTATTACATCCATTTGATTTTTTAAAACCTCAGGTGGACCGCCATGGCTTTCATTTGTCGTTTCAATTATTGATAAAATTTTCATTTAAAAGATCCTTATACATATTTTCATATTCCTTAAAAATATTCTCAGATAAAAAATTATCTTTTATTAATTTTAGACCATTCAAGCCCATTTCATATCTTTGTTTATCAGAGAGTTTCATAAATTTTTCTAAAATTATTTTGATTTCTCGATTTGAAAAATTAAATACAAATCCAGCTTTATAATCGTTAATTATTTTCCAAGGAGTTTCGTATGTAGTTAAAACTGGCAATCCATATGATAATGATTCTCCTATAGATATCCCAAAATTTTCACTTTTACTAGGTAAGATCAAGCCATCAGCACTCTTAAAAATTTTTTCTTTTTCATAACTAGAAAAAATAGGTTCTAAACAAAAAATACTTTTTTCTAAATTTAAATCTTTAATATTTTTTTTTATCTTATCATAATAAGACTTGTCTGATACTGGACCATAAATTTCAAGTATCCATTCTTTTTTATCTCTAATTTTGCTCCATGCATCAATTAATTCAATAATACCTTTTTTATTATGTATTCTTGAAAAAAAAATAATTTTTTTTATTTTATGATTTTTTAATTTTAAAGAAAAATTTTTTTTTATATCAATTCCATGACCTATAATTCTAATGTTTGATTTTATTGATCTATTTAAAATATTCTTTGCCTCAATCTCACTTGTAGCATGAATGAGGTCAATACTATTAAGCATTTTTTTTTGATAAATAAACCATCCAATTTTTTTTTTTAATTTTTTTTGATTCAAAGACCAAGGTTCTAATGCACCAATTGGACTTAAAATTATTTTTTTTTTTTGTTTTTTTGCAATTAAAAAAACTTTAACCAAGAATGGCTGCCAAATTCCATAAATATGGACTAAATCAAAATCCTTAATCAAATAATTTAAATCTGCATTGAAACTAAAGCGATTTGTCTTATTGTAAATGATTTTATTTTTTATATTTTTGTTGTTTAGATATTCAATTTTTTGATTTATTGCTGTGTAAGGACCACCATACTCTTTGAAATGACTTTCAACAGCTATTAATATTTTCATTCAAATCTTTTATTAAATCTTTTAATATTATTAATGTACCATTCATTAATTTCTAATAATTTTTCCTCAACTTTAATTTTAGGTTTCCATCCTAGTTTTTTTAATTTTGAATAATTAACACTATATCTAAAATCATTAAATGGGCGATCCTTTACATATTGAATATTTTTTTTTAAATTTTTATTATTAATTCTTGCAATTAACTTTACAATTTCAATATTTTTGTACTCAAACGTAGAACCGACATTGTAAGCTTCATATAATTTTCCTTTTTTAATTAAGACATCTAAAGCTTTACAAAAATCTCCAACATATAAAAAAGTTCTTTTTTGAATACCTTTTCCATGTATTGTAAATTTTCTATTTTTAATAAACGACCAACAACAACCACTAATAAGTTTTTCTGGGTGTTGTCTTGTGCCAAAAATATTATTAGCTCTAACAATAATCACTGGCAGATTATAAGAATGTATGTACCCATTAACTATCATTTCAGCAGCAGCTTTAGAACTTGAATACGGATTTGATGGATTAAATCTATTTTTTTCATTAAAGCTACCTTTGAAAATTTCACCATAAATTTCATCAGTACTTACATGTATTATTTTTTTTACTTTATTTTCTTTACAAGCTTGCATTACATTTTTAGTACCCAACACATTAGTTAGTACAAAATCATCATTCAATTGAAATGAATTATCAACATGACTTTCGGCTGCTGCATGAATTACTAAGTCAGCTTTTTTTGTTACATATTTCAATATATTAAAATCTAAAATATCTTTTTTTATAATTTTTAATCTTTTAGATTTTTTAATATTGATTAAATTATTAACATTAGCTGCATAAGTTATTTTATCTAAAACTATAATTTTTGATTCTTTATATTTGTGAAAAAAATACTCGACAATATGAGACCCTATAAAACCACAACCACCTGTAATAATTATTTTTTTCATTATTTTAGTAAATCTTGATATATTGAAATTGTTTTTTGTCCATACATTTCCCAAGAAAATTTATTAGTTACTTTTTTTTGAGCATTTTTTCCCATTTCATCACAAAAAAGTTTATTATTGTAAAGAAATAGTATTTTTTCCTTTAATGAAGATTTATTTCTAATGGGCAAGATGTATCCATTAATATTATCATCAACAATTTCTTGACCTCCAGAATTAATTGTACAAATAACTGGCAATCCACAAGCCATTGCTTGCAACTGAACCATTGATAGTCCTTCTTCTATAGAACAAGTAACAAAGATATTAGAAATATTATAAAATTTTTTTAACTCTGATTGTTTGACAGCATTTTTAAATACAATTTTTTTATTATATTTATATCTTTTAATTTTTTCTGAAATTTTTTTTTCAATATTTCCTATTATCAATAATTCTGAATTTTTAAGATCTAAACTTTGAAAAACTTCCAATAAATATAAAATTCCTTTTCTAATAGAAACTGCGCCTGTGTATATTATTCTGAAAATATCATCTTTTTTTTTTAGAAAATTATTTGAAGTAAATTCATTTAAATTAACTCCGTATGGATTTTTAATTATTTTTTCATCTTTAAAACCTTTTTCTAAAAACGTTTGCTTGGCAAAATCAGTGGGGACCATTATAAAATCAGCTAAATCATATTCTTTTTTTTCTTTTTCAATATTGTACTTAGATATTTCATTTGGTTTTAAATTGTGCATTAAATACTCTTTTTTAAGTATTTCATTCTGAAACTCAATATGTGTTGAACCTCTCTCTAAAATTTTTATACATTTGTGTTCTTTTGCTTTTAAAAATGTTTGATAACTAAATCCTGACCAGCCTATTAAAATATCTAAATTTTTAAAATTTATTAATTTTTTTGCTTTATTGTCAAAATAATCAGTTAAAATATCATTAAAGTCAAAAATTTTACCAAAAAAACTTCTTTGAATTAATTCTTTCAAAAAAATACTCTCAATTTTATCTTTTGGAATATTAAATTTATTTTTAAGGTAATACTTGGGATAACTTGTTATTATTTGTTTTAAAGAATTTCTTTTATGTAGCTGTTCTGCTAAATTAAAAGCATGAAATCTGCCTCCCACAATTATTGAAATGTTCATTAATTTATTTATACATAATTTATCTTGAAAAATAATATTAAATATTAATGAAAAATAAGAAAAAAATTTTAATAACAGGTGGTAATGGATATATTGGGTCTTGTTTGGCTTTTGAACTAAAAAAAAAATTTTTAATTTCTGTAGTGGATAAAGCAAGTCCTTCAGAATTTCTACCTAAAGATATAAAGTATCACAAAATTAACTTACTAAGAAAAAATAAATTACTAAAATTATTAACGACTAAAAAACCTGATATTATTATTCATTTAGCTGGTCAGTCTACTATAGATATGGTTGAAAAAAAAAAAGATAATTATTATTTAGATAATTTTCTAGCAACAAAAAATTTAATTGAATGTATTAAAAAATTAAAAGTTTCTAATTTGATTTTCTCAAGTACTGCTGCGGTTTACAAACAAAAAATACAAAAATTAAATGAAAAATCTACTTTGTATTCTAAAAATGCATATGGCTTATCGAAAATTAAGTGTGAGTCTGAAGTAAAAAGTTTAGATAATAGTAAGAGTAAATATTGTATCTTAAGGTTTTTTAATGTTGCATCAAGTATTGTCAAATCTCAAATTGGTGAATTTCATAACCCAGAAACACATTTGATACCATTAATCATCCATTCAACTTTAAATAAAAAAAGTATTAGAGTTTATGGTAAAAACTACAAAACCAAAGATGGAACCTGCTTAAGAGATTACATTCACATATTAGATATTGTAAGGGGAATAGAAAAATCTATTAGATATCTTTTAAAAAAAAATTCAAAAAATGAAATATTCAATCTTGGATCAGGCGTTAGTTACTCTGTGAAGGAAGTGATTGACTGTTCATTTAAAATACTAAAGAAAAATACCGAGGTTAAATATTTACAAAAAAGAAAGCATGATTCATCAAAATTAGTATGTGATATTCAAAAAGCAAAAAATATTTTAGACTGGGAACCATTATATTCAAATATTGATAAAATTATTAGAGATGAAATTTGGTGGTTCAATCATCTAAAAAAAAATAATAAAACTAGAAAATTTATTTACTGATGAAACTCAATCAAATAAAAATAATTGGAGACATAATGCTTGATACTTGGATAGATGGTCAATTTAATAAAAGATCTGCAGAAGCTCCTATTAATATTTTTCAATCAACAAATATTGATTATAGTTTAGGAGGTATAGGAAATTTAAGTGTAAATTTAAAAGCTTTAAAAGTAAAACACACTCTTCTTACAGAAATAGGTAAAGATTTAGTCGGTGATAATATTATAACACAACTCAAAAAGAAAAATATTAGATTCAAAGCTTCAAGATCAAATAAAATTTCAACTAGTAAAGAAAGATATTATCATAATGATAAACAAATATTTAGAAATGATAAAGAAGACATATCTGAAAATTTAAGTGGTTTTAATAAAATTATCGACTCAATAAAAAAAAAAAGATTTAGTTGTAATATCAGATTACAAAAAAGGTTTAATTAATAAAAAAGTTATTAATAAACTTTTTGAAAAAAATTGTAAAATCTTTGTTGATCCTAAAAATTCACCAATGGTATATAAGGATGTTTTTTTTATTAAACCCAACATGGAAAAATTTGAAGAATGGTGTGGTAAATTTTCAGAAAAAAAAGCGTTTAATTTAATGAAAAAAATGAATTGGCATTGGTTAGTCATTTCACACAATAAATATGGTATTCATGTATTTAACAAATTTGGTGAAAAAAATTTCTACAAGGTAAATAAAGTAAAAAATCCAAATGTTGTTGGTGCTGGTGATATTTTGTTTTCATGTATTATAAAAAATTATATTAATAAATTTGATATTTTTACAGCTGTAGAACTTGCATGCTACGCAACAACCAAATGTGTTGCAAAAAAAAGAATTAGAGAAGTATCTTTAAATGATTTTAAAAAAGATATTGTATTTACTAATGGAGTGTTTGATATTTTACACAAAGGTCATATTGACTTATTAAAATTTTCAAAAAAAATTGGAAAAAAATTAATTTTAGCTATTAACTCAGACAAAAGTGTGAAAAAAAATAAAGGGCCAAATCGACCTCTAAATAACATCAAAAAAAGAATAAAAAAAATAAAAAACTTAAAGCTTGTTGATAAAATTATTACTTTTGATGAAAAAACACCTATAAAAGTTATTTCTAAATTAAAACCAGATGTAATAATAAAAGGTGATGATTATAATTTTTCAGAAGTTACTGGAAATAAAATATCAAATGTGATTTTATATAAGAAAAAAAATAATCTATCATCAACAAATTTGATAAACAAATTAAATAAGCTTTAAAAATTTTTTAAATACTTTGTTTGGTTTGATATTATTTACTCCAAATCTATCTCTTAAAATAATAGCATTTTTATTATTAGGATACCATTTTCCTACAGGATCATGATTATTAAAGAGACATACAGTTTTTTTTTCAAATAACGAAGCAACATGCATCGAACCATTATCATTAGTAATGTGTAATTCACTGTGTTCAATTATATTAAATAGTTGATTTAAATTGGTCTTCCCACAAGTTGATATTATTCTTTTTTTACTTATATTTGAGAGAAAATTAGCATCTTTGATATCTTTCTTTGTGCCTAAAATTACAATTTTATGATCATAACTAGTAAGAATTAACTTTAGTAAGATTGCCCAATAATTTTTTTTCCAAATCATTGGTTGAGAAAAACCTCCAATAGAAATGGTTATATATTGAAAATTGAAAAAAGGTTTAAGATTTATAAATGGAATTTTTGATAATTTTTGAAAATCATTTTTTTTTAATTTTTCGTTAACTCTTTTTGAAATTTGAAAAGATTCATTAAATAATTGGTAATCTAATTTATCTAAAAAAAAACCTTTTTTTTTTTTAATATTTAACAAACTAAAAAAAATAAAATCTCTTATTTCTCTATACAGGCTTGGTTTTTCTTGAAGATAATAAAATTTATCAAATTTTAAGGATTTCAAAAAAAAAAATAACTTTATATAAGAGAAGATATTATTTTTAAAAAATATAAAATTATCGACGATCTTACTTTTACCTAGATTTTTTGGTAAAGATGTATAGAAATTACTTTTGTCTGTTAAATAATAAATTTTACAATTTTTATTTTTTTTTCTTATAAGTTTTAAAGATGGAATTGAAATTATATAATCACCTAATCTTGAGTTCCTAAAACACAAAATTTTCATCTTTTAATCTTCCTTAATAGAAACAACATTATGAAACTTGAAATTATTAAAAATACATAAGATTGAATTAAGGCTCCAAATAATAAAGACAAATGACTCTCTAAAAAAAATATCGGGACAAAAAGGTAAAATGCAATTATTAACTCTAAATTACTTTCTTTTAGTGAATTAAAAACTCTAGTAATAGAATTTATAATTAATCCAATTAAAAACATACCAATCACAACTCCACTTTTTCCAAAATTAACGTAAAACTCATTTAAAACTGGCATATTCCATGAGGTAGAGCTATCTCTTTTAGTATTCTCACTCTCTTTAGTTAAAATATTATATCTATGACCGAATTCATTTCCCAAAATATCGGAGGGTTTATTTTTCCAAAAAACTCTTGGGATCAATTTTGATGATAAAATCTTGTAAGAGTATCCTTCCCAAAATGGTACCTCTTCTGGCGTATTTTTTGTTACTATAATTAAAGACCAATAACTATGAAAGATTCTTCTCTCTAATCTGAAATTATCCCTTCTTTTAATTAAATTTTCGACTTTTAAATCATGTGATTGATTTTTAAAATACACATTAAAAAAAATTTTAGATTTTTCAAAAAAGTTCAAATTTTTTTGTGTATTTGACCAGGTTTTTAGTCGAAAATCATATTTTCCTAAATGAATAAAAAGAAATATTACAGAAATCAAAATAAAAGGTATTAAATTAATTTTCTTATTTATGACTATATAAT
>NZ_JBNGZA010000017.1:0-13394 GCF_052049935.1 Candidatus Pelagibacter sp.
ATCTATAGATACTATTGGAGATTTAAAAAGAATTAAAAAAAATTTTAATAAAAAAAATTTTTTAAATTTTAAATTATAATGAAAATAATTGCTGCAATAATTGGAATGGGAATAGGTCAAAAGCATTTAGAAGCTATAGAAAGTAAAAAAAACTCACATGTAAAAATAATTTGTGAAACAAATAAAAAAAAATTGATTTTTTTAAAAAAAAAATATCCAGATAAAATTATTACAAGTAATGAAGAAAAAATTTTTAAAGACAAAGAAGTTAACTTAGTTTCAATCGCTAGTTATGATAATTTTCATTTTAATCAAATAATTAAAGGATTAAAAAATAACAAAAATATGATAATTGAAAAGCCAATGTGCTTAAATGAAGCTCAGTTAAAAAAGATATATGACCTTTTAAGGATTAAAAGAAATATTAAAATTACATCTAATCTAGTCTTAAGGGTAAATTCATTATTTGAAAAGTTTAAGAAAAAAATTAATAAAAAAGATTTATTTTATATAGAGGCAGATTATTTGTGGGGAAGAAGATCAAAACTATATGGGTGGAGATCAAAAATAAATAACTATTCTTTAATCCATGGAGCAGCTATTCATATGATAGATTTAGTTGTCTGGTTAGTAGAATTAAAACCTATTTCAGTCTATGCTTTAGGAAATAAAAATTTCACCAAAAACACAGTATTTAAAAAAAATAGTTTTGTAATTATGATTTTAGAGTTTCCAAATAATATATTAGTAAAAATTACTGGAAATGCCTCAGCTGAATATTCACATCATCATGAAGTCAAAATTTTTTCAAAAAATAACTCATTAGTAAATAATTTACTAGGGTCATATGAATATAAAAATGGAAATTTATTTAAAATTATCTCAAATTATCCAGATAAAAAAAACAGAAAAAAATTAATTCAAAATTTCATTGATAATTTGTTAAAAAAAAATAATAAATTAATTATAAATCATCAAGATCAATTTGATTTGATGTCGATTTGTTTTGCAGCTGAAAAATCGATAATATTAAAAAAAAAGATCAAGATTAATTACTTAAAAAAATGAAAAAAAAAATAAAATTTTCAATTTCAAATATAGAAAATCAAGACATAAAATTAGTATCTAAAATTTTAAAAAGTGGGTGGTTAACACATGGTAAATATACATCATTATTTGAAAAAGAGTTTAGTAAGTTTACAGGAGCGAATTATGCAGTTTCTCTCTCAAGTTGCACATCTGGTTTACATCTCTCCTGTCTAGCATCTGATTTTAAAAAAGGTGATGAAGTAATTGTTCCAGCTCAAACTCATACAGCAACAGCTCACGCTGTGGAGTATACTGGTGCCAAAGCAATCTTAGCTGATATTGATTTTGAAACAGGTAATTTGAAATTAGATGAAATAAAAAAAAAAGTTACAAAAAAAACTAGAGGTATAATCTTAGTTCATATGGCAGGGTATCCTTGTGAAATTCAAAAAATTAAAAAGTTTTGTGCAACAAAAAAAATAACACTATTAGAAGATTGTGCTCATGCTCTTGGAACTTATAAAGATAAAATACATGTTGGTAATTTTGGCAAAGCTGGTTGTTTTTCATTTTATCCTACAAAACAAATTACCACAGGTGAGGGTGGGATGTTAATAACAAATGACCTTAGATTTTATAAAAAGATAAAAATGTTAAAAGCTTTTGGTATTGATAAAGATATAAAAGATAGGAAAATACCGGGTGATTACGATGTAAAATTTTTAGGCTTTAATTACAGAATGACAGATTTTCAATCTGCTTTGGGTTATAGGCAGTTATTAAATTATAATAGAAATTTAAAAAAGAGACACCAAATAGCAAAAAGATATATAAAGAATTTATCTAAAATAAATGATATAAAAATGATGCCTTATTCAAAAGATTGTTCATTTTTTGTGTTTCAAATTTTTTCAGAAAAAAGAAATAAAATAATTAAAGAATTTAAAAAACTTGATATTGGATTCAGTATACATTATCCAAACTCACTTCCCAAAATGAGTTATTACAAAAAAAAATATAACTTAAATTTGGCAAATTTTAAAAATGCGATTAACTATGGAAATATGAACATTTCTTTACCTATGTATCCAAAGCTCAAAAATAATGAAATTGACTTTATATGCAAAAATATTTTAAAAGCTTTGGAAATTTAATATGAAAAAAAAAATTCTTTTGGTTGGTGGATGTGGTTTTATTGGGCATAATCTAGCATTACATCTTTCAGAAATAGGCCACTCTCCTGTAATAGTTGATAGTTTATCAGTTAATAATATTTACTCTTTAGATAATAATGAAATATTGAATCAAAAACTCTATAAATCAATTTTAGAGAATAGAATGAAACTTTTAAAAGAAAAAGAAATTGATTTAATTATTCAAGACGCCAGAAACTACAACTCTATTTCAACTTTATACTCCCAGATAAAACCAGATGTAATTATTCATCTCGCTGCTGTTTCACATGCTAACAGATCTAACAAGGATCCTCACACTACCTTTGACCACAGTCTTAGAACTTTAGAAAACACGTTGGATTATGCCAAAAGTGAAAAAACTCATGTAATATATATGTCTTCTAGTATGGTCTATGGAAATTTTGACAAGCAGGGTGTTGATGAAGAGATATCTTGCAAACCAATTGGTATTTACGGAACTTTAAAATATGCTGGAGAATTGATGGTTAAATCTTATAATCAAGTTTTTGATCTTCCATATACCATTATTAGACCTTCAGCACTTTACGGTGAAAGATGTGTGAGCAGACGAGTTGGCCAAATTTTTATTGAAAATGCAATTCAAAATCTTGAAATTAATATAAATGGTGATGGAAATGATAAATTGGATTTTACGTATATCAAAGATTTAGTTAGGGGCATAAGTTATTGTTGTGATAATGAAAATGCAAAAAATGAAACGTTTAATATTACATTTGGCAATGCCAGAAAAATAAATGAATTAATAGAAATCTTAAAAAGTGAATTTAAAAATATAAAAGTAAATTATCAGGCAAGAGAAAAATTTATGCCTGAAAGGGGAACTTTAAAGATTAATAAAGCAAAAAAACTTATTAATTTTACTGCAGAGTATTCGATTGAGGCAGGTTATCTTGAGTATATAAAATGGTATAAAAATTTTTGGAAGAATTTAAACAATTAATGGATGCGGAATATCAATTTTAAGAATTTAAAAAAAACCTTTTTGATAGCTGAAATTGGTAATAATCATGAAGGGGACATTAAAACTGCAAAAAAATTAATTTCTCAGGCTGCGAAAGCAAAAGTTGATGCAGTCAAATTTCAAACTTTTATTACAGAGGATTTTATTAATAATCAAGACAAAAAACGATTTAAGTTACTTAAAAAATTTGAGTTAAATCAGAAACAATTTTTAGATTTAAAAAAGTTTGCACACAAAAATAAATTGTTATTTATCTCCACACCTTTAGATATAAAAAGTTCAGATTTCCTTATTAAGAATGCAGACATCATTAAAATTGCATCTAGTGATAATAATTTTTTCCCCATGTTTGACAAAATAATTAAATCGAAAAAGAATGTAATTATATCAACTGGTTTAATAAACATTGAGCAAATAAATTATATAAAAAAAAAAATATATAAATTAGTTGGAAAGAAAAAAGCCCATGAAAGAATAGCTTTTTTGCATTGTGTAACCAGCTATCCTGTCAATTATAAGTATGCAAATTTAAATTCAATAAGATATTTGAAGGAAAAATTAAAGTTTGCAATAGGATATTCGGATCATACTTTAGGAATAGACGCTTCAATTACAGCAACATCGCTAGGAGCAAAAATCATAGAAAAACATTTTACTATAAATAAAAAGTATTCAAATTTTAGAGATCACATGTTGTCAGCTGATTTAAATGAGCTAAAAAAAATGGTATTAAAAATCAGAAAAATAGAATTATTGCTGGGAAAATATGAAAAAAATATTCAAAATTGTGAAAAGAATTTTTTGAAAATTGTAAGAAGATCTCCTTTTGCAAAAGAAGACATAAAAAAAGGTGAAAAATTTTCTTTAAAAAATGTTAATTTTTTAAGAGATGAATATTCAAAAAACTTTTATCAACTAGATGGATTTATAGGAAAAAGGTCTAATAAATTTATAAAAAAACATCAAAAGATAACTTTAAAATAATGTGTGGTATCAGTGGGTTCATAAGTCAAAAAGAATTAATCCGAGAAAATTCTATCAGAGATACTTTAAACTTAATGAAATTAAGAGGCCCAGATAATGCGAGTTTTTATGAAAAGGATTATCAAAACAAAAAATTAGCCTTACTACATTCAAGATTAAATATAATTGATTTAAATGATAGATCTAATCAACCATTCATTTTTGAGAACTTTAAATTAATATTTAATGGCGAAATATATAATTACTTAGAATTAAAAAAAAAATTAAAAAAAAAATATATATTTAAAACTGATTCTGACACTGAAGTTCTAGCTAGAGCTTATCAAGAATATGGTGAAAATTGTGTAAATTATTTTGAGGGAATGTGGGCTTTTGCTATATGGGATGAAAGAAAAAAGGAATTATTCCTTTCAAGAGATCCTTTTGGTGAAAAACCACTTTATTATTATTTTAACTCAAGTGGTTTTTTTTTTGGTTCGGAAATTAAATTTATTAAATCTTTGTGTAAAAAAAATTTTACAAAAAATAGAGAACTTATAAGTAAAAATTTATTTTTAGGTTACAAATCATTATTTAAAAAAAATGAAACATTTTTTAATGAAATTTATAATTTAGAAAGTGGCACCAATCTCAGAGTAAATTTTAACTTAAGTCATAAAAAAAAAAAATACTGGTCACCAAAAATTGAGCCAAACAAAAATTTATCTAAAAATGATGCGATCAAAGGAGTTAAGTATTATTTAACTGAAAGTTTAAAATTAAGATTAAGATCAGATGTGCCTTTGGCTTTTTGTTTGAGTGGTGGGATAGACTCTTCAGCTTTAGCTTCTCTTGCATCAAAAGAATTTGATAAAAAAGTTTCAACTTTTTCAATTATTGATAATGATCCAAGATATGATGAGAGAGAAAATATTAATTTAGTAATTAATGATTTAAAGTGCGACTCACATTTGACTCATTTGAAAATTAATAAAGAAAATTTTTTTGAGAGAATAAATAAACTCACATATCAACATGACGGCCCTATTGCTACAATCTCTTATTATATTCATTCTTTTTTATCTGAGGAAATAAGTAAACAAAATTTTAAAGTTGCAATTTCAGGCACAGGTGCAGATGAAATTTTTACTGGTTATTATGATCATTTTCTTCTTCATCTTGCTTCTCTTAAAGATAGCAGTTTAATAAAAAAGAATCTAAAAAATTGGGAAAAATATGTTTCACCATTTATAAGAAATCCAAATTTAAAAAATGCTCTTCGCTATATAAATAATGAACAAGACAGATCTTTAGTTTATGAAAATGATTTAAATGTGATTAATTATTCAACTAACAAAATAAACTTCATTTTTGAAGAAAAAAAATTTTGTGATGAATTATTAAGAAATAGAATGTTGAATGAATTATTTTATGAAGTTGTGCCGGTAATTTTAAAACATGATGATTTAAATTCTATGTTTTATTCTATTGAAAATAGAAGCCCTTATCTTGATAAAAATCTTTTAGAATTTGTTTTGTCTGTTCCAAATAAATTTCTAATTGAGGACGGATATCAAAAAAAGCTATTAAGAGATTCACTAAGTGGAATACTTAATGATCAAATTAGACTTGATAGGCAAAAAAAAGGTTTTAATGCATCAATTAAATCAATTTTAGATATCGAGAAACCTGAGGTATTAGAATATATTTTTGATACTAAATCAGAATTATCAGAGTTTATAAATTTAAAGAAATTAAAATCCGATATCTATAATAAAGAAATCCCAAATCATATGTCTAAACTTATATTTTCCCTAATCGGATCAAAAATTTTTTTGGAGGGAAATTTTTAATGCACCTTGGAATAATTGATTTAGAAACTGGTAATATTGCTTCATTGATTGCTGCAATAAAAAAGCTAAATTTAAATTTTAAGATAATTAAAACAAATTTAGATTTTCAATATATAGATAAAATAATTTTGCCAGGTGTTGGTGCGTATAAAGATTTTATGACGAAAATTAATGATCGTCAGATTTCAAATATATTAAAAAGTAAAATTAAAATGGGAATACCTTTTCTAGGTATTTGTGTTGGATTTCAAGTTCTGTTTGAAAAAAGTAATGAATTTGGTGAAAGTAAAGGACTTGCGCTTTTAGATGGTGAGATTAAATCTTTTAATGATTATTCAGGAAATATTAAAGTTCCACATGTAGGATGGAATGAATGTAAAATCAAAAAAAAAAGTAATTTATTCAATGGTATTGACAATAATTCTGATTTTTATTTTACTCATTCATACATGATACAACAAACTTCAAAGCATGATATTTTAACTGAAACAAATTACGAGATAGATTTTATCTCATCTATTAATAGAGAAAATATTTATGGAGTTCAATTTCATCCAGAAAAAAGTCAAGCAAATGGTCTTAAACTAATCAAAAATTTTCATGATATTTGTTAAATGCTAAAAAAAAGAATTATAATTACACTTACATTTGTAGATGGTGTTTTATATAGAACAAAAAATTTTAAACCAGACTATAGGTATACTAAAAATTTTATTGATCTTTGGAGTATAGATGAACTAGTAATAATAGATATTTCAGAAATAAAGTTTCAAAATCAATTTTTAGAAGTTATCAATTTTTTTTCAACAAATTGTTTTGTACCTATCACTGTTGGGGGTGGTATTCGCTCATTAAAGTGTGCAGATATTTATTTTAAAAATGGAGCTGATAAAATCCTTATAGGTCCAGATCTAATTTTTTCACCAAAAGTGATAGAAGATATTTCAATGAAATATGGTAAACAATCAATAATTCAATCTTTAGATTGTAAACGTGATAAAAAAAAACTTGATGATTATACTGTTTTTGGATCTAGTGGAACAAAAGATTTAAAAAACAATCCTATTTCACTTGGAAATGAAGCTATAAAAAATGGAGCAGGTGAAATATTGGTTAATAATATTGATAACGATGGTGGTTTGTTAGGCTATGATATTAACCTAATAAAAATAATATCTGAAAATATAAATTGTCCAATTATTGCATTGGGTGGAGCAGGAAATTGGAGTCATATTAATGAATTATTCAATAAAACCGATGTTTCAGGTGCCTGTACTCAAAATATATTTCATTTTACTGAACAAAGCATAATATCAGCAAAAAACTTTTTAAACGCAAATGGTATAAATGTAAGGAATTGAAAATGATAAAGTTTTGTAAAAAATGTATTATGCCAGATTCTAGACCTCGAATAGTATTTAATAACGAAGGTGTCTGTAACGCGTGTTTATATAGTGAAGAAAAAAAAAAAATTGATTGGGAAGATAGAAAAAGAGAGTTTCTAAAACTAATAAATGAAATTGCAGAATTTACAAAGCAAAAAAACTCTAAATATAGTTGCATTGTGCCTTGGTCAGGTGGAAAAGACTCTACATCGATAGCATTGAAATTAAAATTAGAATATGACCTTAACCCCTTATTAGTCACATTTTCACCATTGATAGAAAATGAAATTGGTGTTCATAATAGAAATGAATTATCAAAAATGGGCTTCGATTCAGTTATGATTAAGCCAAATTTAAAAATTTCAAGAAAATTAGCTAGAAGATTTTTTATAGAAAGAGGAAACCCTAAAGTTGCATGGGACGCTGGTGTAAACTCTGCACCATTAACAGTAGCTTTAAACTACCAAATTCCATATGTATTTTATGCTGAACATGGTGAAAGTGAATATGGAGGTCTTGTTTTAGATGATGAAAGTCAAAAAAAAAGAAATATCAGAGAAGTTATAGAACATCAAATTGGTGATTTTCCTCAAAATTGGGTCAGTAATGAAATAAGAGAAAATGATCTTGCGCCATATATTTACCCAGACGAAAATGAATTGAAAAAAACTAATATTACAGCTTATTATTTTAGCTATTTTTTCAAATGGAGTATGCTTGAGAATTTTCATTATGTAGAAAAAACGATGAAAAAAAAATTTAAAACACATCCTAATAAAAGAACACAAGGAACATTTACTGATTTTGATAGCCTAGATGATAAAATAGATTGTCTATATTATTATATGCAATATGTTAAATTTGGTTTTGGTCGAGCAACAAGAGATGCCTGTAGAATGTTGCAAAATGATCAAATGACTAGACAAAAAGCTATAGAATTAGCTAGAGAATATGACAATGAATTCCCAGAAGAAAATTTTAAAGAAGTGTTAGAATTTTTAGAAATGAATGAAGACGAGTTTGAGTTAATAGTAAACCAACATAGAAATAACGAAATTTGGAAAACTAGTATCGACAACAAATGGAAACTTATAAATTCAATTTAGTTAATAAAATTATTTTATAAGAGTTATAAGTTTATTTTTTTCTAAGGTTTTTGCAATTGTTAGTACTTTTGAACATTTTTCCTTTAATAATTTCGAAACATCACTGATTTTAATTCCATCTCCATAATATAGAATGTTGAACATAATTAATTCATTATTTGTTAATAAATCTTTAGATAAATCTCTGTACAAATTTCTTTTTGATAAAAAAGGCTCACATTTTGTTTTGCTATAGATTTTAAGATTATAATTTTTATTAATATGTTTTTTTAATAAAAACTTTTTATTTATTACTGTAGAATTTTTTATCTTCAATTTTTTGTCTTTATTAATTTCATAAATTAAATCTTTAATTAAATTAAAGGATTTTTTTAATGTAGAAGCATTTGTAATATTAAGATTATCGAAAGAATTGTGATACTCTTTAAATATACCAAATTTTGTTTTTGTAAGTGTTGCAACTGGAATATCCACTCCTGGATAGTTATATTGTCTTTCATCAGAACCACAATATTTAAATGGATAAGATTTATATTTGCCATATGTTTTTAATATTTTTTTTCCAATATAATCTGAATAACTATTTTCATATTTTGTATTAATTATTGAAAATTTACCCTTGTCCCCGAAGCACGACACATGAAATCCTGCCCTAAAATTTTTTTTTAGATATTTTAAATTTTTATTTAAGTAGGCTATACAACCCACGGTTTCTGGTAAGAATAATATTCTGATAGAATAATAATTTTTTTTATTTTTAAAATATTTTGAAATAAAACTCAGTATAACTGGAGCGCAGAGTTCATTGTTGACCATTGATGGATGACAAATGTTTGTACTCAACAATATTTCTTCTTTTACTTTACCTTTTATATAAATTTCTCCAATTGACATACTTCCTTTTTTATTAAATGAAGAATCTATACAAACCTCATAGTTTAATTTTTTATTTAATTTTTTTCTAAAATTATCGCTTAAACAAAATCCCCATCTTCTTTTGTAATATGAGGTTACATATGGGATTGCATCTGGTTTATTCTTTATTGAATAAAGGTTTTTATTCAATTCTTTGAAATTAATAATTTTATTAATCGGCTCAGAGTATGACATAAGATGCAAATTGTTTTTTTTAAAATCAACAATTTTTTTTTGATTTATTTTTATATATGCATCTGTCACATTCCATTCTTCAGGGACTTTCCAATCAAAAATTTTTTTTCCACTTTTAAATTCAAGTATTTTAATATTTTTACATATACGATTTAAAATTTTTAAAGATTTTCTATTATCTTCTCCAGTCAAACTTCTGTTCAGTGGAAATAATCTTTTAACTACTTTAAATATCTGATTTCCAATATCTTCATTTATTAAAGTTCTTTTCATTACAAATTATTATTTAAAAGAGTTAATAACTTTAATTACTTTAATACAATTCTTTATAGAGATATTATAGTTCAAAGGTAAAGACACTATTTTATTATATAAATCTTCTGTATTTTTAAGCTTTTGAAATTTCAAGATTTTTTTCATACCTATTTGTTTATGCAAAGGCTGTTGATAATGAAGAGCAGTACCAATTTTATGTTTTTTTAAAAAATTCATAAATCTAAATCTATCTCTTGAAAATAATTTTATCACAAAAAGATGAAATGCATGAACTGTATTATGTCTAATTTTTGGTAACTGAATTTTGTTATTTTTAATATTCTTAAGGTACATTTTAGATAATTGCTGTCTTTTTTTTGACATTTGATTAAAAGACTTTAGCTTATGTAATAAAAAAGCAGCTTGAAGTTCATCTAACCTTGAGTTAATTCCCTTTTTATCTATACAAATTCTATTTTTCCATCCGTATTCACGAAGATTTATTAACTTACTATGATGAGTTTTGTTGTTTGTACATATTATTCCTGCATCCCCTAATGCTCCTAAATTTTTGGTAGGGTAAAGTGAAAAGACACTCAAATTTTGTCTTAAATTTTTTTGATTGATAAACTTAGCTCCATGTGATTGAGAACAATCCTCAATTACGATTAAGTTATACTTAGCTGCAATTTCATTTATTTTTCTCATATCAGATAATTGTCCATAGATATGAACTGGAATAATATACTTAAGTTTAATTTTTCTTTTCAAAGCTATTTTGATTGTGTTTTTTAATGATACAGGACACATTGTATTATAATCTTTTTCAATATCACAAAATATAGGCAACATGCCTGCTCTAAGAATTGCAGAAACGGTACCATTAGCAGTATGCGAAACAGTTATTGCTGCCTCATTTTCACTTTTTTTATGGAGACGTAACGCTAATTCAATAGCGTCAGTACCGCTATTGCAACCTACACCATATTTAAAATTAAATTTCTTTGAAAACTTATTTTCAAAATTAAAAACACTTTGACTATTTATGAATTTTCCGCTTTTTAAAAATTTTTTAAATATTTTTATATATTCATTAGAATCTTTGATTGATAGATCATTAAATGGAATATTCATAAAAAATTTAAACTATATATTTTTTATATCTGCCAAAATGATTTTTATTAATATGAGTTATCCATTTAATTTTTTTTGCACCTTTGATTTTAGAAAATATTTCTTTGTAGTGGTTCCAAGCAAAAAGAACACAATATTTTATATCTTTCTTAAAAAATAAATTTGAATTTACTATCGGAATTCTAGTTAAAGGGGTAAATTTGTTTATTTTTGTTTTTGAATTATCAAAAATCATTTCGATGTGTTTATTATTTACATTACAAAAATTTAAAATTGTTGTACTTTTTGAAGTCGCACCAAATCCATAAATTTTAAATTTTTGTTTTTTTATTTTAGAAATTTTATTTAAAAAGTTACTTTTGTTTTTTTTACAATTTTTTGCAAAATTTTTTAATGAGGAAATACTGTCTATTTTATATTTTTTTTCTATTTTTAAATAATTTTTCAGTCTATTTGTAGTTTTAAGATTACTTTTTGTTAAAAAATATCTCATCGAACCTCCATGTGTAGTAGTTTTTTCAGCATCATAGAGTTTTAGACCAAATTTCTTACTTATTAGATTCACTGAAGTGAGTGAAAAAATGTAAATATGTTCATCATACAATTGATCATAGCTAGTCTTTTTTATCATTTCTAATAGATATGGTTCTTCAAAAATAAATCGTCCATCTGGTGTTATGATCTTATTCACTGCTTGATATAATTCTTGTTGATCTGGAATATGACATATAACGTTAGATCCAAAAACAGTATTGAACAATCCATATTTTTTTTTAATTTTTTCTGCGTTTTTGTAATTAAAAAATAAATTTTCTACATTAAGACCTTTTTTTTTAGCCAAATTATAAACATTTGCTGAAGGCTCTATTCCAAGATGCTTTAAACTTTTGAAATTTTCAAGAAAGACACCATCATTGCAGCCAATTTCTAGAATTGAAACGTTTTTTTTCTTTCTTAATTCTTCAGATAATCTTTTAAAATGTGTCTTCATAAATTTTGAAGTCGATGTAATGAATGCATAATTCTTATTAAACATTTTTGAAGGTTTTGGAAAATCATATAATTGTGCTAGTTTAAATTTTCTATTAAATCCTAATCTTAAATTGTATGTAAAAAGTTTTTTATTTTTATTTTGGACAAATTCATTAGCCATAGGCATTTTTCCAAAATTAATTATTTCTTGTAGATTAGCTTTGTTAAAATATTTCATTTTTAATTAATTTTTATTAACTAAATACTGATTATATTTAAAATTTCTATTAATATCTTGTAAGATATAAAAAATAATTCAATTATTTTTAAATTTTTTAAATAGTATTAATTTAAGTATGATTATAAAGTTGTTAAAGTTCGTTTTTGCACCATTTATTTTTCTATATGCGTGTATATATTTTTTAATTTTTAAAAAAAATATAAGAAAGTTTCACACTAATTTTATAAATATGTATTGTCTTACAAAAGGATTGTCAATTTATATATTAAACTTTTTAATTGCACTTAACTATCAAGTACAAAATCTTTTTAATCGAAATTTTAATAAGAAAAAGTTTAAAGTATTAGATAAAAATTTGGATTTAAATAAGACGTTAAAAGAAATTAAAAGAGTTGGGTATTCGATTAATCCAGAATACATTGATCAAGATACTATAGATAAGATTTTGAATCTTGAAAAAAACCTACCGTGTTCTTATATCCATAGAGGTGAAATAAAAAAAACAGATAATATTGGAAATATACCGATTGATACAACCATTGTTGATTTAAATGAAGAAGACCTGCTACAAAATAAAGTGATTAAAGATTTAGTGCATAATCAAACATTTTACGATATCGCAGAAGAGTATTTTTCATCACCACCTATTTTAACAAATGTTGGTTTTAGAATATCAAAAATTTCATCAAAACCTGGAAATAAAGAAGCTCAATTATATCATTTTGATTTAGACAGGCCCAAATGGTTAAAATTTTTTATATATTTAAATGATGTTGAAAATATTAGTCATGGACCACATTCATTTATAGAAAAAACTCATAAATTATTTTCAAAACCATATAAAATTTTAATTAAAAGATATCAAAGAATTTCTGATGAGGAGATATTTAAATTTTATAAAAAAAAAGATGAAATATTTGTATATGGCAAGGCTGGTACTCTAGCAATAGGAGACACTTTAGCTTTTCATAAAGGCAATAATCCTACAACTAAAGAGCGTAAGGTTTTGACTATTGAGTTTTCAAATTCGTTATTTGGTACAAATTTTGATTATTATAATTTATCAAAAGAAAGTTTTAAAAACTCCTCATTAAATTTTGATGATAAGTTTTATGATAAATTTATTTAGAAATATTTTTAAATATTTCTTTTTTGAACATTTTATATG
>NZ_JBNGZA010000018.1:0-18016 GCF_052049935.1 Candidatus Pelagibacter sp.
TATCTGGATTAATAATTTCTCTTTATATTATTTTAATTTACATTATTAATTTTGGAATAAGTTCAGAAGGAAAAATGACTTTATTCTTTGGTAATACTAGGCAACTTGGATTATATATGACTTTTATAATATGTTTTTCAATTGCAGATCAAGTAAATGCTCAAAGAAATTTTTCTAAATTGATATTTCTTTTACCTATTTTTCTATCAATAACTATATTGCTAGGAAATAGAGGGAGTTTAATTTCTCTATTCATAACTTTCCTTTTTTTACTTATAATCTTAAAATTTTTAAGAGAAAAAATTGTAAAAATATTATTTGTATTTCTTTTTTCTTTATTTTTAAGTTTTTTAATAAAAGAATTTTCTTTTTATCTAAGTAAAATAAATTCAAATGACATTATGAACTATAATCATAGTTTTGAAGTTTTAAGGG
The DNA here is from genome assembly GCF_052049935.1 of Candidatus Pelagibacter sp. Lineage (GTDB taxonomy): Bacteria > Pseudomonadota > Alphaproteobacteria > Pelagibacterales > Pelagibacteraceae > Pelagibacter. Next base: position 436 of record NZ_JBNGZA010000018.1, read on the forward strand.
CAGATAAATTTTCCTTTGATGACAGGATCGAACAATGGAAATATGGATTTGAAATTTTTAAAGAAAATTTATTTTTTGGTTTAGGATCTAATGGATTTGTAATTTCAGCTTTAAATGAGAAACATCAAACAGGCTATCCTATATTTGCTTTTTATTCTCACCCTCATAATCTAATTATCCAATTTTTAGTAGAATGGGGTTCAGTTGGTACATTTCTTTTATTATCATTATTAGGTGGGCTTTTTTACTCTTCAATAAAATGCCTGGTATTTGAAAAAAAAAAAATAATTTTAATACCTGGTTTAAATATAATAGCTTTGTCAATTCATGGTCTTGTTGACGGAAGTTATTATCACCCTATTACATCATTTTATTTAGTATTATCTTTTAGTTTATTGTCGGCTGAGATAATGAAAAAAAATAAATAACTTTTTCATTAAGTTTTATAATTAATAATCTGACATTTATAAAATGATATATCTTTTTCTTTCTCTTCCCTTTTCCACTCATAAAAACCATCTGCAACTGCAACGCATCTATGAAGTTGAATTAATTTTTTAAATGAAACTTTTTCATCTATTGTCTCAAGTCTTGCATTTGTTAAAGCTTTGAAATCTTTTTGTTTAGCCCAACTTGGAACAATGCCCCATTTGAGATTTTCTAAAGTGTTACCATTCTTACACACATATTTTTAATGTAAGTATTTATAAATTAAATTTAAACTGTTTATTTTGTTTGATCTATAACCCATTTTTGAAATACTTTGTGGGTATATGATATTGGAAATGCTGTAATAGCTGGACATTCATAAGAATGATTAGCCTTAATAAATTTAATTTTTATTGCTTAGTAGTTGGCGTCTGTATTTATGTTATTTGTAACATACCATGCTCCATGACTCACCGAATTCCATGAGCAATCAGTTTGTGCATCAGCAGCATTTGAAAAATAAGCACCACCAAAGGTTTTTACTTTATTACACTCATCATTATTAGGAGCTCCATTACAGCTACCATCGCCATAGTGCCATCTACCTTTATCCTTAAAGTACACAATCGAATGAAAACGAGCTTTTGGAATTGGGCAGCCAGAACCATAACCAAAACCACCACTATGTTTATAACAGGTTAAATGTATTTGCCCTGCTTTATGATTTGCTTGACCCTCTGTATCTACAGTAATCGATACTTTGGTTAATCCTAAATCTCCTTTAATAAATGGGTTTTTAAAATGACTAAAGTGTTCTTTGATAGAATGTAAAAAATTTAAACAAGGAGTTTCTCCAGTAATTGTTCTTGCTTCACCTTCATTAGAAGTTGGATCTCCATCCTCATCAATCCAGTTTCCATCTTTATCTTTTTCTTTAATTGCAGATCCTAAACTATTTTCGGCAACTATTTGTTCAAATTCCATTGCTTTAATAACAGTTATCCAATTTTGCTCTAAAACTTTCTTTCTAGTGTTATCCACATAAGTGTCATAACCAACAATTCCTACACCAGCTAATACACCAATAATTGCTACAACAACTAATAGTTCAACAAGTGAAAACCCTTTTTGTAAATTTTTCATGATTAAATATTATCATTTATAGTTGTGCATTTATAAAAGGCAATATCTTTTTCTTTCTCTTTTTCTTGTGCATCAATATTTCTTGTAATCTCATGGATGAACTCACCAGTTTTTTTTGTAAACACAGCTGACTCGGAATATTTCTTCTTTTTATCTAAAGCTCTAATTAAAATAATGTCTTTATTTACAATCTTTAAATCAAGATCAGTTTTATTAATAAATTTTGAAAGATTTTTAACTTTTAAAGAATCTGGTTTTTTCGAGATAAATCTTAAATTTTTAAGATCTTTTCTTTTAATTTGATCTGGTAGTAAGGTTTCGTAATTATATTCAGAATTATTTATAATTACTCTTTCAAATTTACAGTTCATTAAAATATCAACATCAAATTTGATATTGGTATTGCTAGCAATAGCTAAGTTTGAATTAGATAATATAATTATTAATAATATTAAAATTTTCTTCATAAAAAATATTTTAATCTTATATCAATTTCTATTTAAAAAAATTCAATTATTTGATAAGAATCTGGTAGCGCTGATTTAAAACAAATTGCTGGCGCTTAAAAAAATACGCTAAAGCGACATCTCAAAATTTGCCGCTGAAGTTATAAGAAAGGATAAATGTATATGTCTAATAAATTAGTAGATCGTTTAAACAAAGGACCTGTTATTTGTGCTGAAGGTTTTTTATTTGAGATTGAAAGGAGAGGTTATATGGCCTCTGGAGAATTTGTGCCGATGGTATCTTTGGATCATCCACATGTTCTTGAAAATCTTCATAGAGAATTCCAACACGCTGGTTCTGATGTGGTGGAGGCTTTTACTTACAATGGTCACAGAGAAAAAATGAGAGTGATCGGTAAAGAAGAGTTGCTTGAGCCATTAAATAGATCAGCATTAAAAATTGCTAAAAAAGTTGCAATGGATACGCCTGAGGGAATGGCTCCAAACTTAATGGCTGGAAACATTTCAAACTCAAACATTTGGAAAGAAAACGATAAACAAGCTCAGTTAGAAGTTGAGAAAATGTTTTCTGAAATGATTGGTTGGGCAGTTGATGAAGGCGCTGATATGTTAATTGGTGAAACTTTTTATTATGCAGAAGAAGCTTTTAAAGCTTTAGAGATAATGAAAAAGTCAGGTCTTCCAACAGTTCTAACTATTTCTCCAATGGGTGAAAATAAAATGAGGGATGGCATGTCAGTTGTTGATACTTGTAAAGAGTTGGAACAACGTGGTGCTGATGTAGTTGGTCTAAATTGTTTTAGAGGACCAGAAACGATGATGCCTTACTTAAAAGAGGTAAGAGCAGCAGTTAAATGTCATGTAGGTGCGCTTCCAATTCCCTATAGAACAAGTGATGCTCACCCTACTTTTTTTAATCTTCCAGATTATGATAACTGCAAATGTCCTTCTCCTCATGGAAGAACATTTCCAACTGCATTAGATCCAATGTTTTGTAATAGATATGAAATTGGGCAATTTGCAAAAGATGCTTATGATATGAAGATAAATTATCTTGGTGTTTGTTGTGGTGCTAATCCAATGTTGATCAGAGAAACAGCTGAGGCAGTTGGATTAAAAGTTCCTGCAAGTAAATACAGAGAGAATATGGAAAATCATTTTATGTATGGGAAAAATAAAAGAATTCCTAAACACATGACTGATTACGGAAATAAAGCTTAAAAATATTTTATGTTAAGCGTAGCTTTAATTAGTTACGCTTAGCAATTATAATTTCTTTTGATTAATCACAACATCTACTAAGACAGCAATTAATAAGTTTAGCATTGTAATTCCACAAATAATTATAAAACTAAAGAAATAAATCCAAGCCCACCAATATATATCTTGTAAAGGCAACATTACTTGTTCCCAGCTAGATAGTGTTAAAACTTGAAATAAAGTAATCATTGAAACACCTAGATCACTCCAACGTTCTGGAATATCTTCGCTAAATAAAATTGATCCAATAGTTGCGTATATATAGAGAATGATGAATAGAAGAAGTGAAACATAAAACACTCTTTTTACAGAGTTTAGTAAAGCCTCAATTATCTTTTTAAGTTCTGGTATTACTGAAATAATCCTTAAAACTCTGAATACTCTAAGTAATCTTAAAAGTAAAAAGCTAGAATTATTAGGGATTGGAATGAGAGAAATTATTACAATTGTTGAGTCAAATATATTCCATCCACTTTTAAAAAAATCTTTTTTATTAGGTTCGCCAATAAATCTAATAATAATTTCTATAACAAAAAAAACTGTAATTGAATAATCAAGATAGTTTATTAATTTTTTAGTTAAATCACTTAAATCATAAGTGTTAACTCCAATTGTTATTGCATTTAAAATGATAATTGAAATTACAACAAATTGAAAAATTCTACTTTCTTTTATTTTATATAAAGCTCCATTCATATTTATTTAATATTATTGATAATACTTTTTTGCAAAGTTTTACTCATTACTATTGTACCATCTTTATTAGGATGAATGCCATCTTGTTGATTTAACTTTGGATTAAGAGCAATTCCCTCAAGTAAAAATGGAATTAGAGGTAAATTATATTTTTTTGCTAAATTTGGATAAATTGTATCAAAATTATTTTTGTAAGTTTCACCGTGAGTTGTTGGAGCAATCATTCCTGCTATAATTACTTTAATATTTTTATCTTTTGCTATTTGAATGATTTGATCAAGATTTTGTTGTGTTTCATTAGGCTGAATTCCTCTAAGCATATCGTTTGCACCAAGTCCTAAAATCATAAGATCAATTCCAGGCTCTGATAAACTCCACTCCGCTCTATTTAAACCTCCAGAGGATGTGCTACCAGATACACTGCCATTAATAATTTCAATTTCAAAGCCTTGTTGTGTTAAATTATTTTCTAAAACTAATGATAAATGGTGTTCTTTAGGTAAACCGTATCCTGCCATTAAACTATCACCAAATAAAATGACTTTTTCTATTGCAGATACCTTAAAGGTCAGTAAAGAAAGTATCAGTAAATTATAAATAAAAAATTTTTTCATGAGCACACTTCTTAAATTAAAAAAAGTAAATCTCAAATACCAAACAGGTAAAGATAGCATTAATGTGCTCAAAAATATTGATCTTATAACTAAGAAAAAGGAAACAATTTCAATAGTTGGTGAAAGTGGATCAGGAAAAACAAGTTTAATTATGCTTATTGGCGGTCTTGAAAAAGCAACATCAGGTAAAATATTTTTTCAAGATCAGGACATTACTAAATTAAATGAAGATGAGGTATCCGAAATTAGAAAGAAACATATTGGAATTATTTTTCAATCATTTTACTTAATTCCTAATTATACAGCTGTAGAGAATGTAGCTTTAACATTAGAATTAAATAAATTTAATAATCCTGAAAAAGAGGCAAAAAAATTATTAGATAGATTTGGCTTAAGTCATAGATTTAACAATTTACCTAGCCAATTATCTGGTGGGGAACAGCAAAGGGTCGCTATAGCAAGAGCAATTGCTATGAAGCCAGAGTTAATTTTAGCAGATGAACCAACGGGTAACTTGGATACTGAAAACTCATTAATGATTTCAGATATTTTATTTAAATACGTTAAAGAAGAAGGCTCTTCTTTAATCATGGTAACACATGACCCTAAACTTGCTAATAAAGCAAAAAGAAAAATTAAGATTAAAGATGGAAAGATCAAATAATTCATCTGAGTTTAATCTTATTTTTAAGTATGCTTTAAAAGATTTAAGCAGAAATTATAAAAAAATATCTAGTATCATTATTACTCTTTTCATTAGTTTATTTATTCTAAGTGCAATTTTTACAATTGAAGACAGTTTAAAAAAGGAATTAAACGATAATGCTAAAGCTTTATTAGGTGGAGATATTGAAATTGATTATAATCGTAATCAAGGAAATCTTGATTTAGTTAATCAGCTAAAAGATTTTGCAACTGTTTCTCAAATGATTGAGTTTTCTACAATGATCTCAACAATTGATAGAGAAAAAAATAAATCTTTATTTACGAGAATAAAAACAGTTGATGAAAAATATCCTTTATATGGTGAAGTTTTATATGAGCCAGCTGGCGCTTATGAAAGAATGCAAACTGAACCAAATACTATTTTAATTAATGAAAGTTTATCAAAAAATTTAAATCTAAAGATTAATGAGAAAATAAAAGTACAAGATCAGTTATTTACAATTATTGGAATTGTAAAATCAGTTCCTGATGTAAGTGGTTTTGTTGCATTTGGTGATTGGGCATTAGCTGGAAAACAAACTTTAGAAATATTAAAGCTCAATGGTATTGGAAGCTTTTTAAACTATGAATACAAAGTTAAATTTAATGAAGGAGATAATATTGATCAACTTGAAAAAAGAATTGAGACAATCTTTAAAGATGATGAAAAAGTAAAAATTCGTTACCCAGAAAATTCTGCAAGTGGATTAAAGAGAATTATCAATAATTTTTCTCAGTTTTTATCTTTAGTTTCAATTAGTGCTATGTTAATTGCGGGTATTGGAATAGCTAATACTCTTCTTTCATTTATTAACCAAAACAACATGTCCATTGCTGTTAGAAAAGCAGTTGGTTTTTACTCATCAAATATTAAAACTTTATATTATTTTCAATTACTTATTTTATTGTTTGTAATAACTGTTTTTGCTTATGGATTTAGTTTTTTTATAGTACCCATTGTTGACCATTATTTATCAGAAGGTTTAGGATTAAATGTAAAACCTATTTTCTCAATCATAAATTTTGTAAAAATATTTTTAGTTGGATTATTAGTGCTAATTATATTTTCTATCCCAACTATAAGCTCGATTGACCAAGTAAAAGCCTCTAATTTATTTAGAAATGTATTTCAAAATTTGCAATTTTATTATTCAAAAAAGTCAGTTGCTTTAAGTTTTGTGTTATTATCAATTTTGGTACTAATTTTTACAGTTGGTTCAGAAAGACCTTCTTATAGCTTAGGATATTTTGGGGCATTTTTTGTGTGCTTAATAATTTTCTTTCTACTATCTAAATTAATCATTTTCTTTTTGAAAAAACTAAAAGGAAAATCAAATATTTCATTAAAAGTATCAATTAAAAATATTACTCATTCAAAAAGTATTACACCAATTACAATTATGTCTCTTGGTTTAGGTGTTACTTTGTTATTAACTTTAGCTTTAGTTGGAACAAATTTTAAAAGAGAAATCGCAAAATCTATACCTGATATTGCACCTGATTATTTCTTTGTAGGTATTCAAAAAGGTGAAAAAGAAAAATTTGAAAATGGTATTTTAAATATGGATCCAAATGCCAATATTGAAATTGTACCAATGGTTTCTTCAGGAATTTCAAAAATTAATGGCATAAACCCAAGTACTTATATTACTCCAGATAATGATAGTCATTGGGTAATTGAAAGTGAGAGAAGATCATCATGGAAAGATGATGTTCCAGAAGATAATCCGTTAACAGCTGGTGAATGGTGGGATTTATCAAAACCTGATGAACTTCAGATATCTTTAGATGCAAAAGTAGCTAAAGATTTCAATATCAAGCTTGGGGATGTCTTTACTTTAAATATTTATGGAAGAGAAATTGATGGAACAGTAGTTAATTTTAGAGCGGTTGATTATAGAGATCTAAGTATCAATTTTGCAATGTTATTCAATCCTCAATTTGCAAACAACATCCCTCATGAATATTTAGCTACAGCTAAATTTAATGATGTAAATAAATTTGATGAAACAAACATGCTTGAGGTTTTGCCTAGTTTGTCCATGATTAAAATTGCAGATTACTTAAATAAAGTAACCGCAGTATTAAATAAGGTATTTATTGCTGTAACATTGATATCTTCTGTAACAATTGTAATTGGGCTTATAGTCATCTCAAGTGCAATCATGGTGCAAGGAAAAGTAAAAGAATATCAAAACTTAGTATTTAAAATTTTAGGTTTTTCAAAGAAGGAAGTGGTGCTCTCATCATTAATTGAATTTTTAATTATATTTAAGTCAGTAATATTAATAGCTATATTTTTTGCAGTCATAGGCTCAAAATTTATAATGGAAAAAATATTTGAACTTGTTTGGCAATTTGATTTTAAAGTTTTGATTTATCTTGGTTTTTCAATTGGATCAGTAACATTATTACTAATTCTTCTTACAAACTTAAAATATTTAAGTCCTAAAGTTTACCCAATGATAAGAAATCAATAGTTATTTAAACTTTTGAACTTTTTTATCTAAGCCCATCAAATTAAAATCAACTTTTAATTTTGGAAATTTTTTCTTTAAAATTTTTTTTAATGATTGAAAGGAAGTTTTGTGAATGTGATTTTCATTTGCTAAAGAAAATTCTTTTTTACCATTAGCAATTTTTGCTGCTCCGCAATCTCTATGATTAATCACAATCAATTTTTCAATTTTATGAAGCTCAATGGATGTTGCTAAATTTTCAATAAAAGCTGTATGCCATCTTTTAAATTTATTATGAGTAACCCCTACTGCAGCACCAGCAATAGTGAAAGCACTATATTTTCCTTTTAAACCTTTTTTATTTAAATAATTAAAAACTAATGACTGAAACCTTGGATCCATACAAGATAGTACCATTGCTTTAAATTTTTTACTCATATGTAAGTAATTTATACATATTTAAACAATTTATTTAATATTAATTTAATAATTAATGATTAAAATCTAACTATGGAAAAATTAAAAAACTGGATGATTGATAGTGCTAACATCTTATTTGATGATAGCAAAAATGATTTAAGATCTTTACCAAGATCAGTTAGATTGCAAATATTATTAGTTTTAAGTTTTATTTGGACAACAGTTTTTAGTCTTTATATCTTTTCATACACAACTTTTGCTTTTGGATGGGCAGGATTATTTATTGCACACATTGGTTTAATATTTGCAGTTTATATGACTTTCAAACAGTTTCATCGTGCTGAAGCTCAATCAGCTAGTGTTTTCAAAGCTAAAAATTATGATCCATTTAAGATAATGATCATTGTTTTTGTAATTGTCTTTATATTTGTATTTTCAAAAGGAATTGAGGTTTTAAACAACACTAATTCATATACAATTAAATATGATGGTCCTGATAAAACAGCAGAAGAAAAATGGTTACCATTTACAAAAAAGAAAAAAGATAAATGAAAGATTTAATTAAAAACTTACAGCTTGGATTATTAGTAGTTATTTTGATTAGTACTGTAATTGCAGTATTTCTAGAAATTTCTAATATGTATCAATTAAAAGATATTACTCTTGCTGACTTATTATTGATGTTTCTTTATTTAGAAGTTTTAGCAATGGTAAGAGTATTTTGGGAACAGCAATCAATAAGTATTACTTTACCTTTATTAATTGCAATAACAGCTTTATCTAGATTTATCATTCTTCAAGGAAAAGAAATGGATCCTTCATCATTAATGTACGAGGCGGGAGCAATCTTATTAATAGCTATTGCAATAGTAGTAATGAGATTTAGACATAGTTCTAAACTAGGATTAAATAAAAAAAAATAATTACTTAGCTTGAAGCTATTTTCTTTTTTGGATCATAAAAAGGTTTTTCAACAACAGTAGTTTTAAAATTCTTATCTCCAATTTTTACATCAAGTTCTGTACCAATTTCTGAATATTCTATATTAACCATAGCTAATGCAATGTTTTTTTTTAATCTTGGTGAATAAACAGCTGAGGTAACTTTACCAATCTGTTTATTATCTTTAAATATTTTCCAAAAAGTAGTGTTAGGTCCTTTTAAAGGTTCACATTCAATTATAAGTCCTACTTGTTTTCTTTTAATTCCTTCTTCCTTAATTTTTCTTAAGGCTGCTTTACCAATATAATTAACGTCCGTATCAAAACTTACTAATCGATCTAATCCAACCTCAAATGGATTAGTATAAATATCTGCATCAGCATGATAAGAAAGCATTGCGCCTTCTATTCTTCTAATTGAAGACGTGTGGCCAGGTTTTAAATTATAATTTTTTCCAGCTGCCATAATTTTTTCCCACAAATCATCTCCTTTAGAACCATCTCTTAAATAAATTTCATATCCAAGTTCACTTGACCAACCAGTTCTAGATACAATCAAAGGTATTCCATCTAAATCATATTCTCTTAACCAATAATATTTTAAATCATTAATATTATCACCAAATAACGTTTGTATTATTTTGCCGGATTTAGGTCCTTGAAGCTGTAAAGGAGAGACATCAGGTTCAGAAATTTTAACATCCAATCCTGAATTAACAGCAACACCTTGTGCCCATAACAAAATATCGCTATCTCCTAAAGATAACCAAAAATGATTTTCTGCCAATCTCAAAAGTACGGGATCATTTAAAATTCCACCCTCATGATTAGTAATTAGAACATATTTACATTGTCCAACAGATAATTTTGTAAGATCTCTTGGTGTAAGTAATTGAATAAATTTGAATGAATCCGGACCAGTTATCTCCACTTGTCTTTCAACTGCAACATCACATAAAATTGCATCATTAATTAAATTCCAAAAATTTTCTTCAGGACTACCAAAATCTCTCGGAATATACATGTGATTGTATACCGAAAAATCTTTTGCACCCCATCTGACAGTTGCATCAAAATATGGTGATTTTCTAATCTGTGTTCCAAAACCAAATTCTTTTTTTGTCATTAGTGTTTTTAGAAGATTTAAATGAAACTTAAAAGAAATTAATATTTAATTAACAAAAATATCAAAATCACTATCTGAATTAAGTTAATAATAACGCTCAATCCATGTAAATATTTGAATTTATTATCTTGATTGGTATCTCTAAATTTGTTGATCAAAGGCATTAAGATAAAATTTGAAATGGCAAAAAGTATTCCAACAATAAGTATCAGATAAAATTCTAAATCAATTAATCCTAAATAAATATAGTTAATGATAGCAATTAAACATAAGCCTAAATTTACTGAGTAATAATATGGAAAGATATTCCTTATAAAAACTCTGGCATTTTTCTCATCTAAAGATTTAAAAATTACAGGAGCAATAACAAATGAAAAGAATAACATTATTCCAAGTATTCCAGCTGATAGATAAGTACTAATCTGTTCCATTATCTTCTGCTTGAAAGACTTGCGTGTTTAATTAATATTTGATCAGCAATAATTTTAGCATCTCTTGATTTTTTAACATTCCAAATTTTATCTTTTGCAATTTTTGTACTGACTTTATTATCTACAATTGGCAATGGATAATCTTTTCCTAATTCTAAATTTATACTTTTTTGATCAATATATGTAAGCTTCCATGGTTCATGAATTAGTTTACCTTGTACTTCTTTTAATTCTGGAACCCATTTCTTAATAAATTCTCCTGTTGGATCTTGATCAATTGATTGCTTAATGGGATTGTAAATTCTTATTGAATTTATACCGGTTGTTCCTGATTGCATTTGGAATTGTGAATAATGAATACCTGGTTCATAATCGGTAAATACTTTTGCCAAATGTTTTGAAGTTTTTTTCCAATCTAACCATAACTGATATGAAGCAAATGATACTAACATTGCTCTCATTCTAAAATTTATCCAGCCTGTTTTATTAAGATATCTCATGCATGCATCAATAAATGGATAACCTGTATATCCAGCTTTCCAAGCTTTATAAAAATTTTCATTAAAATCATTTTCTCTTAAACCGTCATAAGCAGAATTAAGATTTTTATATTCTAATTCAGGTTCATCATATAATTTTTGTATAAAATGACAGTGCCAAGCAAGTCTACTTTTAAATGCTACTAAAGATCTTTTGCCTTTGTAAGAAAGATCCTCTTTTAATTTTTCAAATGTTTTTTGATAAATTTCTCTTAAAGATAATGTTCCATAAGTGATATGAGGGCTTAATCTTGAGCATGAAATTTCACCTGTAATTGGAGATGACATTTCTTTTTGATAATTTTCTGATCTGGAATTAAGAAATGTTGTTAATAAATCTATAGCATTAGACCTTCCGCCTTTTTGAATAAAATCAGTATTTATTTCATTCGTTTTAACCGATGAATATTCAATACCATTATCATCTGATAAAAAATTACATTTGATTTCTTTTTCAATAATTTTAGAACTGATAAATGAATTCCAATTATTGGCCCATTGATATCTTTGCCGATGATTTAACTGAACACCAAATTGATTTGTATAATTCCAGTCAATATTTTTACTATTAAAAAATTCTAAACATTTTTTATCTAAATCATTTATGTATTTATTTTTGAATATGATATTAGAATAAACTTCATTGATCTTAAATTTATCAGTTAAGTGTTTTAAAATTTCTAAAGTATCTCCATAGTAAATATTTATTTTATTATTAAACTTTTCTTTAAAAGTTTTATTCAATTCTCCTAATGAATCTTTAATAAATTTTAAATGAAATGAGCTTGAAGTATCTAAAAGATAATAATCTTTGTCAAATATGTATATCGGTAAAACATCACCATTAGAACAAGCTTCTTGAAAAGCTTGATTATCATTAATTCTTAAATCATTTCTGAACCAGAATATTTTTCTCATTAGATTAATTGCTAAATAAATACCCACTAACAATTGATGCTAGTGCACCTATGTGAACAACCATAATTGCTTTATCTTTCCACATAACTCCTACAGCAAACCAAAGAAAAATTCCTACAACAAAGAACCCAACATTAATTGGATAAAGACCTAAACCTGTAAGACCATATCCAATTAGTTGGATAACTGTAGCAATCCATTTTACGATATCTACAGTTTTAATGTTTTTTAACAATTAAAACTTTTTAAGTGTAACAACACCATCTGCAGCTGTTCTTACTTGTTCATCAACTTTTACAATTTTACCAGTTGTAAAACCAACACCTTCAACAACATTTTTAAAATCAGCTTCTGTTAAATTAGTTGTGCCCTCAAAACTTACTACAGCAACATTCTCTGGCCAAGAAACATCAACAGTTGCCTTAGTTCCAGCTTTTTCAGTTAATGCAGCTTCAACTTTTTTCTGACATTCGATACAAACCATACCATTAACAACTCCTATTAATGCTTGTTCAGCTTTTGCAATAGTTTGGATAGAAATGAATGTTACAAATAATAATACAATTTTTAATAATGATTTCATAAATACTCCTTAATTCTTGGATCTTATAGTGCATTCAAAAAAAATTTAAATAAATTAATTTAAATGAAATAATTTTCTTCCAAGAGGACTTATGGGTTCTTGGGGTATTAGAGATTTACCCAGTTTTTGCTTAGTTATTTTAAGTAACTTTTTTGCTAAACCTTTTTTTCTAAAAATAGGATTTACAAATATATATTCAATCTCACCACTATTGTCATATCTAATAAAACCTAAAGTAGTGTTTTGATTCTTAAAGGTAATAACACCATCTGTTTCAATTATATCGTAGTTTAAGTTTAACATGGCGGATATGTGATAAGGAATATTGTTATTTAAAGAGACAAAAGGTCTTATCTATTTTGAATTACTTTTTTTCCATCATGAAAAGCATGATAAACAAACGCGAAAGTATAATCGTAAACAATATCTTGTAATATTCCATCGACCTCTTTTTGAACTCTGACAAAACCTAAATCTCTGCCCTCTTTAATTTTATCTTCTTCAAGTGCTGAATTAAGACCATCTGACCAAGTAATAATAATCCCATTTTGTTTAATAATCTTTTCTCTTTGAATTAGTGATAATGAATAAGCAATATCTTCAACAACAATTACATAATCCATTGGATTTATGTCTTTAGGTAAGCCACCACTATAAAGAAATGGAAACCCCGACTTATCATAACCTACATATGGATTGTCCCCATATCTTCTAGCTGCGTTACCTTTTAATATCTTAATCTCGTATCCATTTTTTTTAGCAATATCTAAAGCTTTCTTAAAAGAGACAATTAAAGCTGGTATTTTTTCTAATTTTTTACCAGCTAATTCACCGACAATTCCTTCACCGGTAAATTGTTGCCACCATGTTTCAGTTTGTCTGTCATACATTATTAAATCTGATTTTCTCAATCTTCCAGATGTACCAAAATCTAAAATCTTATCCTCAAATCTGCGATCAAACACTATTGAAGCGTTACATAATGGACAATATGTGACAGAAACTGGTACTCCACCAACTTCATCATTAACTATTTCGTGCCAAGTTAAAATTCTAATTGGATATATTTTAGCATCATTATTTATCTCTAAATAGATGACAGGTTCATTTGGACCCATGCTAATATCCATTTTCTTAAACTTAGGATTATCAATTGGAGGTATTCCGTCTCTAGGTGGGCCTCCTGAAATTATCTCATCTAAAAAGATAGTTTTATTTTGAAAGTCATTCTTTGGAAACTCAGATTTTGTTTTTTTTAAATCAAATGCAAATGAGAAACTATTATTAAAAAGTAACAAAATAACTAAGATAATTTTTTTCATTTATCTTAGTAATATAACAAAGCTAAAATAATTCCTAAAACTAATAAAAAAATAATTACAGCTATATAATTAATCTTAACGTTAAATTTTTTATAGATAAATTCATTTATTTTTTCCCAAAATAAAACAATGAGAAAAACTATTACAGCTGGAATTATAAATTTAATCATTATCGTTTACGTATATTGATACACCTCTTGTATTTATATCTACATCAAATTTTTTATGCAACGGTGGAAAAGCTCTTTGAGAACAATCTAATCTATCACATGTTCTACAAGATACTCCTATTGGTATTTCAGTTGATTTGTCATTAACATTTGCATTTTCTGTATAAACAAAATCTTTTGCATACTTTGCATCACAGCCTAAACCTATTGATAAAATACTTCTTGCCTGACCAAATCTTCCAACACCCTTTTCTACTGTTCTTGCAATACAAACATATTTTTCTCCATTAGTCATTTTACTTACAGCTGCTTGAATTACACCAGGTCTTGTAAAAGCTGAATACACATTCCATCTTGGACAAGCACCACCATATCTTGGAATTTCAATTCCTGATAATGAAAATCTCTTTGAAATATTTCCTGCCATATCAACTCTTAACATATGAAATGGAATGCCTGGTAACTTTGGATCTTGCAAACAAGTTACTCTATGCGCTACTTGTTCAAAAGAAGTTGCAAAAGTATTTTGTAATAACTCTAAATCATATTTTAACTTTTTACATTCTGCATGAAACAATTTGTAAGGCATTAAAATTGCAGCACCACTGTAATTTAATAAAGCTACTTTTGATAATCTCTTAGATTCTTCACTTGGAAATTTAAATCTTGCTAAATACTCATCAATTTCTTTACTAGCGCCCTCTTGAGCTATTTGAGCTGCTGCATGTAATTTTTTAGTTTCTAATGAACTATAATCACTTAGTAATAATTCTTTTTTATTTTTTAAATAAATTTTTGAAAAAGGTTTATCTTCGGTTGGTATTACATCTTTAACTGTGATTGAATATTCTTTTTTTAAATAATCACATAAAGCTATATATCTAGTCCTATTATTTTTTTGAACTTTAGCAAAAACTTTGTTTGCAAATTCTTCTAATTTTGGAAAATAATTTTTATTATCCTGAATAAAATCTGAAATAACCTCTCCTGGAAAAGAGTTTTTTCTATTATCTACAATTTTTCCAGATATCTTTTCTATTTTATTAATTAATTCATGATCTTTCTTTTTTAAAATATCTCCAAGTCTAACTATTGCTTTTCCAATTTTTGGATTTGTGCTTACTAAATCTTTTACTTCTGGTCCTAAAATATCTAAATCTTCAAAAAGACTGTCATCTAAAATTTCTGAAACTGTGTTTTGTAGATTAACATCTGCTTTAGATGTGAGGTCGGATAATTGAATGTTAAGAATCTCACATACTTTTAATAGTAAATCCCCATCAATTTTTCTTTTTCCGCTTTCAATTAAATTTAAATAACTTGGAGAAATATCTAAATCTTCAGCTAATTTGTTAGCTTGTAATCCCATTTGTCTTCTAAAAGACTTGATTTTTGGTCCTATTTTTAAATCAAATTGACTCATTTTTACTATTTGTAAATTTTGTAAATTTATTTTTACAAAATTTTTTGCTGATTTACAAGGGTTTTTGTTGATTTATCTTTAATTTGTAAATTTTGTAAATTATAAGGTTTATATGAGCACAAAATTAAATAACACTGAAAATACGAACCAAATCGTTAAAGCAGAAGAACATACTCATCACCAAAACAAAGGTATCTACATGAGAGATGATCATTGCGATTGGGGTTCAAGTGGAATTAACGACCTTACTAGCAAAGACCAAGAAGCTAAGTAATCGTAACCCCCTTTAAGTAATTTTCAAAAACAAATTTTTTAACAACTAACAGATAGGATAGCCCTAATGAGTGCAGAGAATGTATCATATGATCTAAAAAGATTTGCCGGTATACAAAGAGATTATTCACCTGAGGAGGTTGAGAGATTAAGAGGTTCAATTAAAATTGAATACTCAATGTGTAAACACCAATCTCAAAAATTATGGAATTTATTAAATTCTGAACCTTATGTTAATACTCTAGGATCTTTATCTGGAAATCATGCAGTTCAGCATGCAAAAGCAGGATTAAAAGCAATTTATTTAAGTGGATGGCAAGTAGCTGCAGATGCAAATAGTGCTGGTGAAATGTATCCTGATCAATCTCTATATCCCTATGACAGTGCTCCAAAATTAGTCGAGTCCATGAATAATGCTCTTATTAGAGCAGATCAAATCCAACATATGGAAATTCAAGATGGTGACATGAAAAAAGAAAATAAAGTTGATTATATGTTACCAATTATTGCTGATGGCGAAGCAGGATTTGGTGGTCCATTAAATGTTTTTGAACTTGCTAAAAAATTTATCAAAGCAGGTGCTGCTGGAGTTCACTTTGAAGATCAGTTAGCTAGTGAGAAAAAATGTGGTCACATGGGTGGTAAAGTATTAGTTCCAACAGGAACAATGGTTAAAAACTTAAAAGCTGCAAGATTAGCTGCTGACATTGCTGATGTACCGTTGATCATATTAGCAAGAACAGATGCAAATGCTGCAAAACTAATCACTAATGATCATGATGAAAATGACAAACCTTTCTTAACAGGAGAAAGATCTCCAGAAGGATTTTATTATGTAAAACATGGTATTGATCAAGCTATATCAAGAGGACTTGCTTATGCACCGTATGCAGATTTAATATGGTGTGAAACAGCAACTCCTAATCTTGAAGAAGCTAAAAAATTTGCAGATGCAATTCATGCAAAATATCCTGGAAAATTATTAGCATATAATTGCTCTCCATCATTTAATTGGAAGAAACATTTATCTGATGCAGAGATTGCTACATTCCAACAAGAAATTGGAAAAATGGGATACAAATTCCAATTTATTACTCTTGCAGGATTTCATACTCAAAATATTGCAATATTTGAACTAGCAGAAAAATATAAAACGGAAGGTATGACTGCTTACTCTAGAATACAACAACAGGAATTTGCTAGAGAAAAAGATGGTTACACAAGTGTTAAACATCAAAGAGAAGTTGGTACATCATATTTTGATGCAGTTTCAAACACAATCAGTAGCGGACAAAGTTCAACAACAGCAATGTCAGGTTCTACTGAAGAAGAACAATTTTAAAAACTAAACTTTCCCCTTTCTAAGTTTTTAAGGCCCACTTTAATATTAAAGTGGGCCTTTTTTTATGTATTAATAAAAAGAAATGCAATAAATCTTAAATTAATGAAATTTTTAGAATTATTAAAAAATAATAAATTAAATTTTTTATTAATATACTTAATTTATTTTATACTACTTTTTACTCTCTGGATAAAAAGAGAATTCGGAGGGCATATTCATTACGTAGAAATTATATTTAATTTTTATATTAATTATGAAGGAATTAAAGACTCACCCTCATCTCTTAAAAATAATTTTTTTCTTTATGTTTTAAATTTATC
>NZ_JBNGZA010000019.1:0-8838 GCF_052049935.1 Candidatus Pelagibacter sp.
GTATTAAATTATCATTTACATTTATACATGCTAAAGAAATCTTATTTCTAAAAAACCTCTCTTCTATATCATCTAAATTAAATCTATTACCATATAATTTTATTATTCTGCTTCTTCTTCCCGCAATAAAGTAAAATTTATCCCTATCATAAAACGCCAAATCTCCAGTCTTTAATATTTTTTTATTTGTATTTTTTTTCAACAAATCTTTATAATTATATGCATAACCAGTACTTACATTTTTACCTTTATAAACTAACTCACCTGTAACATTTTCTTTTTTTACCTTTTTACCATCATCATCAATAATAAAAAAATTACCACCTGGTATTGGTTTGCCGATACTTCCAATTTTTGATGGTGAAGCCGTTAGGTTGACATAAGACATTCTTGGAGATGCCTCCGTTTGACCATACATAACGTAAAATATCTTTTTTTCTTTCAAACAAAAGTTTAAAATTTTTTGTGTTTTTAAATTATCTAGTTTACCACCAGCTTGTGTGAAAAATTTTATTTTTGAAAAAATCTTTTTTTTTAGCCCTAACTTAATTAAAATTTCATAATGATAAGGAACACCATTAAAATTATTTACTTTATTTTCATTAAAATATTTCCAAAAATTTGATTGGATTATTGTTTCTTCTGTTACAAATATTGAACCACCAACTTCTAAGTGAGAATTAATAACTGACAACATATAACTATAACAAAAAGGCATCGAGGTTATAGATCTGTTTTGTTTGTTGAGTTTTAAATAAGAAATTATTGAAATTGTATTATTGAAAATATTTTCTTTAGAAATTTTTACATATTTTTTACTTCCCATACTACCTGAAGTTGGCATTAATATTGAGATATTACCTTTAACTTTTTTTAGTTTGGTAAATTGTGTTTTAAAAATATTATTTTCAAAATAAGTATAAATATTTTTTAAATGAAATTTGTTAAATCTATTCTTTTCATACCAAATTTTTGAGCAAGATATATAATTAGGCTTATATAAATTGATTAGTTTCTGAATTTCAAAAATATTAGTTTTTGAATCAACTAATTGTACTACACAATCATTTTTGATTAATGAGGTATAGCTAGCAATAGATCCTATCGAGTTCTCTGTAATCATTAAAATTAAGCTTGATGAAGGTATAATTTTTTTTATGATCCTATATTGGTTTTCTAAATCTCCATAACTCAATGAGATTGATGAACTAGAAATTAATGCAATTTTTTTTTTATTAACTTTAAATTTTTTAAATAACATTCAAAAATTTTTTAATTTATTTTTTTAAAAATTTTAAAATTTTTTTTGAAATTTTATTTCCCGACAATCCATGATAATCAATTAAAAAATTGTAGCTTCCTGTTTTGTCAAATTTATCTGGTAAAGCTATATTTAATAATTTTGCTTTAAAACTATTCTTAGAAATTATATCAGATACTATACTAGAAAGACCTCCAATAATTGAATGCTCTTCTATTGTAATAATATGCCTATAAGATTTAATTATTTTGGTTATATTTTTATCAATTGGTTTAAGAGTATTTAAATTTATCAACCTACAACCTATTTTATTTTTTAAAAGAATTTTTGATGCAATTAGAGCTTGGGATACAACGGAACCAGTAGATATTATAAGTGCATCCTTTCCATTCGTTAAATTGACAAATTTATTAAATTTATATTTATAATTTTTTTCGTAAACATATGGACTACCAGGAATTCCAGTTAATCTAATATAAGAAGGTCCTCTATCATTATTTGAATAATCATAAAGAATTTTTTTTAGTTCTAAACCGTCAGCTGGGCTTGAAATATTAATGTTTGGTATAGATCTCATTATAGAAATATCCTCTAAACCATAATGACTATTTCCTAAAAATCCCATCGAAATTCCGCTGCCTAATGCAACTAAATTTACAGGTAACTTCATATAACCTAAATTCATTCTAACATGTTCAACTGCACGCATAGACAAAAAAGGTGCAAATGAGGTAACAAAAACCTTATACCCTTCCTTTGCTAAACCTGCTGAAACGCCAATTAAATTTTGCTCTGAAATTCCAACTGATAAATATTTTTCTGGAAATTCCTTTTTGAACCTATCAAGTCCAGAGGATCTGCCTAAGTCTGCAGATAAAACCATAAGTTTTTTATTTGTTTTTGCAAGTTCAAGCATGAACTGACCAAATAATGCTCTTGGTCCAAATCTTGAATAACTTTGAGCTGTTTTTAAGTCATTTTTTTTGCTCATAGTTTCTATAATTTTTTTATGGAGTCTTGAAAAATTTTTTTAGTCAATCTTCCATGATGCCAATCGTTATTCTTTTCCATAAATGAAACGCCATGGCCTTTGATTGTTTTAGCAATAATAGCTAAGGGTTTATTTTTTTTTCTTTCCTTAAATGCTCTTTCTATTTTTTGAAAGTTATGCCCATCACATGTTACTGTATTCCATCCAAAACCTTGCCATTTTTTTTTTAAATTTGAATGATCCATCATATTGCCTATTGCGCCGTCATTTTGATATCCATTACAATCTACTATTACTATTAAATTATCTAATTTAAGTTCTGTTGCTGAGATCGCAGCCTCCCAAATGGAACCTTCGTAACATTCTCCATCACCTAACATGACATAAATACAGTTTTCTTTATTTTTCTTTTTATATGCTATTGCTAATCCAATTCCGAAAGATAATCCTTGTCCTAAACTTCCATTAGACGATTCTATTCCTAATTTCGAATTTTCAATTGGGTGAGCAATTATTTCACTGCCATCTCTTTGAAAAGACATCAAGTTCTTTTTCTTAATTATATTCATGTGATATAAAATACTTAATAATCCCAAAAATCCGTGACCTTTGCTTAAAATAAATCTATCTTTTGGATTTTTTAAGTCTATCTTAATTATTTTTGTATATAATACTGCTAAAATATCGACCATAGAAAGAGCTCCACCTATATGAGAGGATTCGCCCGAATAATAACTAGTCTCTAAAATTGTTTTTATCATTTTTTTTCTAAGATTAATTAATTCTAAATTTGAATCTTTCATTTTTAAAAATCTTTTATTATTTTACCATTAATCTTATTCGACTTCGATAAAGATAGAAAAATAACTTTATCAACGACTGTTTTTATTGAAAGTGGTTTTTTTAAGTTTGTATCTTTTAATAGTTTTAATTTTGAGTTTTTATCCATTTTTTTTAACATGTCAGTATTAATTGCGCTTGGTGCAATTGCATTCACTCTAATATTATATCTTTTAAACTCATTTGCCATTACTTTAGTTGCAAAAGTTAATGAAGCTTTACTAGAACCATAGGCAATAGTACCTCTATGATTCAAAAAACTTGAAATCGAACCGACATTTATAATTGATGCATTTTTTGATTTTTTTAAATTTATAAGTAGTTTTTGAATTATTAACATTTGAGAAAAGAAATTAATTTGAAAGGTCTTTTCAATTTCCTCAATTTTAGTCATTTCTAAAATTGAACCGCTCGCATAGCCTGCATTGTTAATCAAAATATCTATTGTTAAGTCTTTTTTAATTTTATTTAAACCTAAAATTAATTTATCTTTATTTTCAAAATCTAAATATAATACTTGTATTTTGTTTTTATAGATTAATCTTAAATTTCTTAAATACTCAGAAAATTTTTTATTTTTTTTTCTTACAGTGCAAATTATATTTGCTCCCTCTTTTAAAAATTTTTCTAAAATTGATTTACCTAGGCCACGATTAACGCCACTTATAAAAATCGTTTTGTTTTTAAATTTCATTAAATTTTATATATTTTTTTTATATATTTGGTTAATTTTTTTTCTTCTAGTTTATCTTTTTTTTTTCCAAATGATATTTTTTTGGATTTTTCATCTAATATTTTTAAAATTTTTTTTGATGAAAAATAATTTTCTAATAATTCTGTGCTAATTTCATTTTCTATAACACTATTATTTAAAATTGAACTTCGGTTACTTAAAATAAGTTGATCTTTATCTATTCTATTTATCTTTTTAAATTCTTTTATAACAAACGTGTTTTCTCTAATTTGATTAAAAAAAATATTGAAGTTTATTACCTTTGAGGCAGCTGGCATTTTGTAAAGCTTATTATTCGGTATCATTTTATCAATTATTTTTTTTATAAAAATTTTTTGTTCTTTAAGACTTAACATTTTTACCTACCAAATTATTAAAATATAATTTCAAATTATTTGTAATGTACAAAGATAATGCTTGGATCGTTGACATACAATTAACACCTCCAGAAGTAACAAAGATACTACTATCAACAATAAAAACATTTTTTATATCATGACATTGACCAAACTTGTTTACGACTGATTTGTTTGGATTGTTTCCCATTTTTGCTGTGCCCATTATATGCCAACCTGTGTTTCTCACAGGTCCATAACCAAAAGAGATTTTAGCACCTGCATTAATTAATATTTTTTTTGCATTATTTAATCCATGCTTCATCATATTTTTTGTATTATTACTTAGAGAATAATTAATACTTACATCTGGCATAATTTTTTTTTGAGATTGAGGGCTTTTATCAAGTTCTACAAAATTTTTTTTATCTGGTAAATCTTCACAGATAATTGCAATGCCGGCTGTTTTACCAAAATAATCATAAAAAATTTTATGAAAATTTCTCCCAAATTCCATTTTTTTAAATTTCTTTAAATTTAATATTGTATCAAGAGGACCAGCCCCTCTTAAAATTTGCATAGAGTAGCCTCTTTTAAAATTTCTATCTTTTTTTGTTTCATAAAATTGATGAGATGCTAGACAGCAACCTTCAGGTCCTACATTAGATGCAATATATTTCTTAAATTTTCCTTCAACATAGCCTAAGGGATGAAGCATTAAATTTTTACCAACTAGCTTAGAAGAATTCGCCAAACCATTTGGAAAATTTTTATTCTTTGAATTTAAAAGAATTCTTGGAGTTCCTATTCCACCTGCAGCTAATATTACAATATCTGCTTTCTCAAATTTTCTCTCTCCTTTTGAGTTAATATAAAAAACTCCCTTTGCTAGATTATTTGAGTCTAGTATTATTTTAGTTACTAAAGAGTTTTTTTTTATTTTTATTCCATTTTTTATTGCTTTTTTTAAATAAGTTTCTTTAACGGTTGATTTATGAAAGTTTAAGTTATCACCACTTTTATTAAAGTATGC
Organism: Candidatus Pelagibacter sp.; assembly: GCF_052049935.1. Taxonomy (GTDB): domain Bacteria; phylum Pseudomonadota; class Alphaproteobacteria; order Pelagibacterales; family Pelagibacteraceae; genus Pelagibacter. The sequence continues at coordinate 5,194 of NZ_JBNGZA010000019.1, forward strand.
ACTATAAGATGGCCACCAATGCCACTTTAATTTATTAAATCCTTTTGCAATTTTTATTCCTACCTGACCTAACGGGATATTTGATTTTAGATGGTTTATATCTGGATAAACTGGATCACCATCTAAACCACGAACATTCATTAATTTTTCGTTAGCTTTATAATATTTTTCTAAATCTTTATATGAAATTGGCCAATCTTCCCCAACACTATCTAGAGTTTTTGTTTTAAAATCTGATTGGTGAAATCTTGGGAAATGACAATTATACAACAAAGTAGAACCTCCAACGGCATTAAAATTAGCTATTGAAATAGGAGATCTTTTGTCATCGATTAGATAATCATGTTTTAATTTTCTAATATTTGGATTTGGACTAAATTTTTTTTGTTTAAGTACTTCCCAATCATTTCTTTTTGTTGAATATGTTTTTTTTTCTAAATCTGGACCTTGTTCAAAACAGGTAACATTAAACAATCCATTGCTCAAATTCCATGCAGCAGCAGAACCGCTCGCTCCCGAACCTACGATTATTATTTTTAGCGTTTTATGCATTCAGTTGAATGTAAATTTTTATTAATTTTTTATTTTGGCAAAAAAGATTTTAATATTTCTGGAATAGTGATTGTCATTTTTGCTTCACAAGCTAGCTCTCCATCAGTAAAACCTTGACCTAAACCTTTGCAAATACCTCTATTCCAATTGATAATTTTTGTTTGAATTTCATATTTTCTTCCTGGCTTTACCTCTTTTTTGAACTTTACTTCGTGAGAAATTGCGTGTGTAACTTTTCCTTTTAATCCTGGTAAAGTAGTAATGGCCACAGTAAGCATCTGAGCTAATGCTTCTAATTGAAGTGCTCCTGGCATATTTGGATTTCCAGGAAAATGTATGGGAAAATACCACTCATCTTCATTTAAGTTTTTATATCCATTTGCAAATTTTCCTGGCAAAACTTCACTTACAAAATCAATCATCAGAAAAGGCGGTCTATTAGGCTGATAAAGCAAGAGCTCTTTTTCATCCAAACTGAAGGGAGACATTATTTAATAATTACTTTATATTTTTTAAGTATTTTTTTTCCAAATTCATAAGAACTAAAATCTATTATATCATCCATTTCCATACTGATGTTAAACGTTTCTTCCAACATTCCTATTAAAGACATATGTCCAATAGAATCCCATTTAGGAATTGTATTATATTTTAACTTTTTTAATTTTTCTTTTTTTACTGAAAATGTTTTTACAAAACACTTATCGTATTTATCTACATTACTCATATTTAAATCTTATATATCATTTTCTTTTTTAATAAATATTTTTTTTCTAAATCATACAACATTCCATTTTCATTACATAAAACATTTTTATTTTTTTCAAATTCTCCTATTCTGATATAAGAAACAAGTTTTTCTGATTTAGCTTTAAGACTTTTAATAATTACTTTTGAAGCATTTTTTAGATTCAATTTAAAACAAATTAAACCATCTAAATAGAAAAATTTGGCTATTTTTTTTTTAAAAAATAACATATCACATTTTTTTGTAATGCTAGAAAATTCACACATATCTAGTTCTCTTGCATAAAATGAAAAGTTTGATTTAAATTTTTTACCATTTATATCTGAGTAATTTACATCAAAGTATTTGACAAATCGATAATCTACTCCGACAAGATTTTCAAGATAATGCACGTGTGTCAATGATCTAACGTAATGATGACCTAATGTAACTAGTTGAAAATTATCATCATTAAAATTTTTCCACAATGAATTATTACCTGTAGCATTTGAATTATTTATTTTCAAATATTTATTCGATTTTTTTCCAAAAACTAAAAAAGAATACATTGGGTGCTTAGTTCTTAAGTGATAATTTTTTTTTAGTAGTAGATTTCCAAACATGCCACTCTGTCCTTTGCTAGTTTTTCTGTTAAATTTTTTTTGTGGTACACAATCTAAATTAAAAACTGGAACAACAATTGTACCGTTTTTTCCAATTTTACTTAACATGTAATTTATAAAAAGGTTTGCAAAATTTTTAAGGTCTTTTGATTTCAGGTTAACAATTTTAGCCAACATCAGTATATCAACACCCAAATATATATTGCTTCCTTTTCTAATATTAAAATTTTTAATTAATTTATTTATTAATAAAAAGTTTGTTTTTGTCATTTGATTTCGATAAGGGCTAAATTAATATTTTAAGAACAAAAATTAGTCAACAAGCAAATAATATGATAATTCTGCAATCAAATAAAAAAAATAATTTTAAATTTTTGAATGGATAAAATCCTTTTCTTTTCGCCATATTATACAATCATTGATTGGGCTAAAAATAATTTTTTTTTAAAAAAAAAAATATTTGATAATTCAGAAATAAGATCAATTCACTGTAACTCATTGTTAAACAAAAACTGTGTTGCTGTTATGGCACATGACAATAAGTATTCAACAAATCAAATATGCTTTAGATGTAAATCAAATAGAAATTTTTTTGACACAAATGAGAAATCATTTTTATTAGAGGATTATATTGATGATAATGATAAATCAAAAATTGAGAAAGTTTTAAAAAAAATCACAAAAAAAAATTTTCTGAAATTTGATTATCAAGGGTTTAAAGTTGGTAGAATATCAGTTCACGAAAACTTTATAAAGTTTAGGAGAGAAGACTTTAATATAAGTGATCACGAATTTAAGAAAATACTTTTATCTATAGAAAATATTATAATAAATATAGTTGCTTTAAATAAAATTACTAAAAAATTCAAACCAAATATACTAATTACTGAAAATGGAACATATTCAATTAGTAGGTTGTATGTTGAGTATTTTAAAAAAAGAGGTTGTAAAACATACACTGTCGATGGCAGTCCAAATAATTCAAAAAGAAATAATAATATGCATTTATATAAAAACTCAACATTTGAAGGCCAACAATATATTAAAAAAAATTACGAGAAATTAATTAAAAATCAAAGTATAGATGTTTCTGGTTTACAAGACTCTTTAAATCATTTTAGATTTGCATTTTTATCAAAAGCTTTAAGAAATTATTCAAAAAAAATAGAATATAAAAATGTAAAAAATCATTTTAAAATTGATAAAAAACAAAAAGTTATACTTTTATCAACAAGTAGTTATGATGAGGTAACTGGAACATCCTTATTGCATTATAAAAATCCTGAAAAAAAATTAATTTTTTCTCAGGAGGAGGCTATTAAAAAAACAATTAAATTTGTTTCTAAAAATAAAAATTATTTTTTAATTATAAGACAACACCCTAGAGATTCTAGAACTTCTAGTGTATCAAAACTTCTAAAATCTCTAAAAAAATTACCTTCTAATGTTGTAATAAATACTTCAAAAGATAATATGTCTGTCTACAATATATTATTAGAAACTGATATTAACTTGAACTCTTGGTCTTCTGTTGGTTTAGAAAGTTCTATATTAGGAATACCAACATTTCATTTAACAGATTATTTTATTCATTTTCCTAATTTTAGTAATTTAAATTTTAATAATTTTATAAAAGAAAAAATTCAAAGCTTTAAAATGTCTAATGAAGCAATTATCAAGGCTTACCAATATATTTATTTTATAAGATGATAATAAAAATAAATATATTGGTAAGCCTTGATA
>NZ_JBNGZA010000020.1:0-56993 GCF_052049935.1 Candidatus Pelagibacter sp.
ATCTATGATAATCTGGAAACTGTACCAAATATCAGCGATTATGCTATTAATGTAAAATTTATATTCTTATCAAATCAAATAAAAGATAAATTAAGATCTAAATTCTTAGAACTTGAAGTTGAAATTGATAAATTTTATTCTACGGATACTTTAAGTGTAAGTTCTGTAGAGAATGCATATGATGTATGTGTCGCAGCAGCCAATCATTTTTTTTTTGATGATAATTTAGAGGTATCCTTGATTAAAAAAATACCAAAAAAAATGGCATTTTTTGAGAGATTTTTTCATTTTTTGAGTAGAGGTTAAATCGTATTTATTTGTAATATTTGTTGAGTTTAGAAAATAAGAAGAGGATTATACTTTGAGTTTAATGGAATTTCATAAACAAAAAACAATTAAAAAAACTATTTCTATAGCAGGCGTTGGTTTGCACTCTGGAAAACCAGTAAACCTTAAAATAAAACCTTCAAATCCAAATTCTGGAATAGTGTTTGTAAGAACTGATTTAAAGCAAGATAATATAGTCATACCTCACGTTAACAATGTTTGTAGCGCTGTGTTATGCACTACCATATCAAATAGTCATGGTGTTAAAGTATCGACTTTAGAACATTTAATGGGAGCATTTTTTGGTCTTGGTATTGATAATGCCATAGTTGAATTGGATAATGAAGAAGTTCCAATTATGGATGGTTCAGCAAAAGTATTTGTGAACGAAATATTAAAATCTGGAATAGAAACAACACAGTCTCCAATCAAAGTTATAAGATTAAATAAAAAAGTAGAGTTTCACGATGGCAAAAAATCCATATCAATAGAACCTAGTAAAATAAATTTAGAAATAGATTTTGAATTAAAATATGAGAATAAACTAATTGGAAATCAAAGAAATAGACTTTTAGTTTATGAGGATGACTTAACTGATACATTTAATTCAAGAACATTTTGTTTATTTGAGGATATTGAGAAGCTAAGAGCCAATGGTCTAGCTAGAGGAGGATCTCTAGAAAATGCAATTGTAGTGAAAGATGAAAAAATTTTAAATAATGGTGGCTTGAGAAATGAGAATGAATTTGTAAATCACAAAATTTTAGATTGTATGGGTGATATATATTTATCTGGTTATAAAATAATTGGAAAAATAGTTTGTTCACAAGGTGGTCATAAATTGACAAATGATTTACTTCGAAAAGTATTTGAAAACAAAGAAAACTACTCAATCACAGAAATAAACGAGAAAAATTTACCTCATACGTTTTTCAATAAGTATCTCTATAAATCTATAGCATAAAAATTTTAATCAATTATTAATGTTGGTATGAAATTTTTAATTATTTTTTTCTCAATAGGTCTTTTTTTATCAACAAGTTCTTGCGGAGGAAAAAAAGAGAAAAAAATAGTACTACAAGAAAAAAATCTTGAAGAACAAATGGTCGAGGCATATCAAGCTGGTGTTACAGCCTTGGAAGAAGGAGATGTTTTGTTTGCAGCTAAAAATTTTAATATAGTTGAAAATATTTATCCCCAATCTATTTGGGCACCAAGATCTGTTCTGATGGCAGCTTATTCATACTATATTCAAGATTATTATGGAGATGCAATTTTTGAGTTAGATAGATTTATAAAAAAATATCCTAATAGTAAAAACATTTCTTATGCATATTTTTTGCTCGCAACTTGTTATTATGAGCTTATTATAGATGAGACTAAAGATTTATCTCCTTTATTAAAATCTAAAAAAAATTTTATTCATATTATTGAAAATTATCCTGATACAGATTTTGCCTTGGATGCAAAATTTAAATTATTGTTAATTGATAATATTCTAGCATCAAAAGAAGTCTATATAGCAAGATACTATTTACAGAGAGAAAAATGGATACCTGCATTAAATAGATTTAAAAATGTGATAAATAATTATGGCCAGACAGAGTATGTGGAAGAATCATTGCATAGACTTGTAGAAATTTACTTCAAACTCGGATTGATTGATGAGTCTAAAAAATACGCTAGTCTTTTGGGTTATAATTATCAATCAAGCGATTGGTATAAAAAAACCTATAAAGTTTTTAATAGAGATTATGATAATCCAATAAAGAAAATTAAGAAAGACAAAGGAAGTAAACTGTTAAAAAAATTTAAATCATTATTTGATTAAGATGAGTCAAAATAAGATTAAAGAAAATTATAAAAAAAAAATTTTAGAATTAAAAAAACATAATAAGTCCTATTATAACGACAATTCTCCAAAAGTTTCAGACGCTGAATATGATGCTATAAAAAAAGAAATATTAGATTTAGAGAAAAAATTCGATTTTTTAGATGATCCTAATTCTCCATCTAAAACTGTTGGTTTTAAACCATCAAAAAATTTTAAGAAAGTTAAGCATAAAGTGCCAATGCTTTCTCTTGCCAATGCTTTTGATGAAGAGGATTTAGTTAATTTTGAAAAAAAAATCAAAAACTATTTAGATTTAGATTATAATCACGAAATTGAGTATTCAATTGAGCCTAAAATAGATGGTATTTCAGCATCTTTAACTTATGTAAACGGTAATTTAATTCAGGGTTTATCACGAGGTGATGGAAGTGAAGGAGAAGACATCACTAAAAACTTACTTACAATTAAAGATATACCAAAACACATAAATTCCAAAGATTTTCCATTAGAGATTGATATTAGAGGTGAAGTTTTTATTAAGAACAATGACTTTAGAAAATTGAGCTCAAAGTTTGCCAATCCAAGAAATGCTGCGTCTGGTTCTTTAAGACATTAAGATCCAAAAGCAACATCAACGATACCTTTAAAATTTATCGCTTACACATATGGTTATGAAAAAGGATTGAAATCTGAAAAACAAACTGATTTTATCAAACTTTTAAAAAAATGTGGATTTAAAACCAATCCTTATAATAAAAAAATTTCAGGTATAAAAAAATTAGTTTCAAATCATAAATTATTTGAAAAAGAAAGATCAGAGATAGAATTTGATATTGATGGACTTGTTTATAAAATAAATGACTTTAAATTACAAAAAAGATTAGGTTTTGTAGCAAATGCTCCTAGATGGGCAATTGCTCATAAGTTTGCAGCAAATAACGCTGTCTCAAAGATTACTAATATAGAAATTCAAATTGGAAGAACAGGAGCATTAACTCCTGTTGCTAAGATAAATCCTGTAAATATTGGGGGTGTTGTTGTTTCAAATGCAACTCTCCATAATGAAGATGAAATTAATCGTAAAGACATAAGGATAAATGATACAGTAGTAATTGAAAGAGCTGGAGATGTAATACCTCATGTTTTGTCTGTTGATTTGAGCAAAAGACCTAATAATTCCAAGCAGTTTAGTTTTCCAGAAAAATGTCCCTCATGTGGATCTAGTACTATTAAAGAGTTTAATATTACCACAAAAAAAAAAGATGCAGTTAGAAGATGTACTAGTCAAGGATTTGAATGTGAAAAAATGTCGATAGAAAAGTTAAAACATTTTGTTTCAAAAGAAGCATTTAATATAGAAGGATTAGGAAAAAAAATCATAGAGGATTTTTGGAATAAAAAAATAATTAGATATCCTCAGGACATTTTTAATTTAAATTTCAATTTGATTAAAAAATTAGAAGGATGGGGGAATTTATCAGTATCTAATTTAAAATATTCAATTGATTTAAAAAGAACAATTGATTTTGACAGATTCATATTTTCACTTGGTATAAGACATATAGGTTTAGAAAATTCAAAATTAATTGCATCATATTTAAAAATTCCACAAAAATTTTTTGATTTGTTTAAGGAAAATAAAATTATGGAACTTATAAATTTAGATGGTATAGGACAAACACAAATTAACTCATTAGAATTATTTTTTAAAAACTCAACTAATATAAAAATTTTAGATGAGTTAAAAAAAATACTTAACATTAACTCAATTAAATTAAAGAAAATTGATGGTAAACTAAGTAATAAAAGTTTTTTAATTACTGGTAAGTTAATTGGCATAAGTAGATCAGAAGTAAAATCTTTAATTGAAAATAATTCAGGTAAAATTTTAAGTAATGTAAATAAAAAATTAGATTTTCTAATAATTGGTGAAAAACCAACTCCTAAAAAAGTTAATTTAGCACAGGATTTAGATATTAAAATAATAACTCAAGATGAATTTAAAAAAATGCTAGATTAAACTTGCTAACCAACTTTTCTCTTTTTTACTTAGATATTTCGAATATTTTGAATAAATATCTAGATGATATTTGAATAAATAATTTTTCTCATTTTTGTTTAATAATTTGAAGTTAATAAGATCAATATCTATTGGTGCAAATGTTAAATTTTCAAATCTTAAATTTTTTTTGTCTTTTTTGATATATATTAAATTTTCAATTCTAATTCCAAATTCATTCTCTTTATAGTAACCAGGCTCATTACTTATTATCATTCCTTCTTTTAGTTTGATTTTGTTATATTTAGAAATAGATTGTGGCCCTTCATGTACATTTAAGAAAAATCCTACTCCATGTCCAGTTCCATGAGCATAATCTAATCCTACTTCTGTAAGATATTTTCTTGCTCTTCCATCAATTTTTTTTCCATTGTCATATTTTTTTAAATCACTTTGATACACAGCAATATGACCTTTTAAAACTCTTGTAAAAATATTTTTAATTTTTGGGTGAGGTGAATTAAAACAGATTGTTCTGGTAACATCTGTTGTTCCATATTTATATTGTCCACCAGAATCAAAAAGAAAAATTTCTTTTCGATTTAACCATCTACAATTTTTTGGTTCTGCTCTGTAGTGAACTATAGCTCCATTTTTACCAGATCCTGCTATTGTATTAAAGCTAGGATAAAGATATTTCTTACTTTTTTTTCTAAAGCTTTCTAATTTTTTTTCCGCATCAATTTCATTAATTTTTTTTTTGTTATGTTTTATCCAATATATAAATTTTGTTAACGCTAATCCATCTTCATTATGAGTTTGAATCATATGATTAATTTCTGAATGATTTTTAATTGCCTTAAATTCATAAATCGGGTCATCTTTTTTTAATACCCTAAATTTTTTGTTTATTAAATTTTCATAAAATAAAGAGCAAGAACTTGAGTCTATTACAAAAGTTCCTTTCTTAAGCTTATTTATACATGACTCAATTTCATGTAATTTAGCAAATTGATTATTATTTATTGTTTTATCATTTATAATTTTGCTAATTTTATATTTGTCAGAAAAAAACAAAATTTTTTTTTCTTTTGTAACTATTACTTGACTATTAGGAATTGGAGAATTTGGATTATCATTTCCTCTTATATTGAGGAGCCAAGCGACATTTTCAGGTGCAGTTACAAAAAGATAGTCAGCACTTATATTTTTTAGAAATTTTGCAACCCTACTAATTTTTGAACTTTTAGTCTCACCAGTGATAATTCCAGGAATTGAAAAAAAATTTTTACTTTTTTTTGTTTTAATCGAAATAACTTTATCAGTTAAGTTATCATCTAATTCTTTAATCTTTATTTTTTTTGAAAACAATCTTTTTATTGTTTTTTTTGTAAAAATTTTTGGATCCAATCCTAGTCTTATATTTTTTAATACTCTGTTTGGTGGATTGTTTGTTATGTCTAAAATCTTAAAAAACTTACCTGACTGATTTTTTGCTTGAATTGTATATCTTCCATCCACAAATAAAAAATTTTGATTTTTTGTGATGATTGCCAGACCTGCAGAACCACTAAAGTTTGAAATTTTCTTTAATCTATCAAATTGATCAAATTCAGAAAAAAACTCATCATTTTTTGGAATTACATAACCATCGATTTTATATTTTTCAAAATAGTTTTTTAATTTTAAAATTTTACTTCTAATCATTTAATTCTTTTTTGATATCTTATCCAGCCAGGACTTCTATAATCATCATCGTTATCAAAATCTTGATTAAATTCAAAATCATCTTCTTGGATAAAATCTTGATTGTTAAAATTATTTTTTTCAACAAAATCTTCTGGTAACTCATCAATAAATCTAGATGCTAAACTATCCATCCAATCTCCTTGGTAAAATCTATTCATTGAAAATGAAATGTTGGCAATTTTTTTTGCTCTAGTAATCCCTACATAAGCTAAACGTCCATCTTCCTCTAATCCGTTTTGCCCCTTTTCTTCAATTGACTTTTGATGAGGAAATAATCCTTCTTCCCAACCAGGAAGAAAAATAACATCAAATTCTAATCCTTTTGCAGCATGCATGGTCATCATATTAACTTTTTCACCTTCCCAATCTTGATCAATTGAGGTTGCCAATGATACATGTTCCAAAAAGCTTTCAAGATTATCAAACTCCTTCATTGCGTTTAAAAGTTCTTTGATATTCTCTAATCTATTTTCATTTTCTAAATCTTTTTTGTTTTTAAGCATTGAGGAGTAGCCTGACTCATCCAATATAATTTGCAAAAGTTTAACATGACTAATTTTTTTGACTAATAATTCATATCGCCATTTTTCTAACAAGGTTAAAAATGAGCTCAGCCCAATTTTAGTTTTTGGTTTAATCAAGTTTAATTCAATTAATTGCTTTGATGATTTTTCTAAACAAATTATATTTTTTTTTGAATGTTCGTGAATTTGTTTAATTGTATTATCTCCAATAGCTCTTTTTGGATTATTTACAATTCTTTCAAAGGCTAGATCATCCTTATCTTGAAAAACAATTCTTAAATATGCAATACAATCTTTAATTTCAGCTCTTTCATAGAATTTAGTTCCCCCAATAATTCTATACGGTAATCCAATTTTTAAAAATCTTTCTTCAAATTCTCTAGTTTGAAATATTGCTCTAACTAAAATAGCAATATTGTTATACGAATATTTTTTTTTTATATTTTGTTCTATTTCATCTGAAATTCCAATAGCTTCTTCTTTTCCATTTTTATAACAGTTTAGCTTAATAAGTTCTCCTTCATCTTTTGTTGATTTTAGTGTTTTTCCAACTCTATTTTGATTATTAGATATCAAAGAAGATGCAACATTAAGTATATTTTGTGTAGATCTATAATTTTCCTCTAATCTTATTACTTTTGTATTTTTGTAGATTTTATCAAATTCTAAAAAGTTTTTTATTTCTGCACCTCGCCAACTATAAATTGACTGATCATCATCACCTACACAACAAATATTTTGATCTTTATTTACTAAAAGATTAAGCCATTTACTTTGTATAAAATTTGTGTCTTGATATTCATCTACTAAAATATATTTAAAATTTTTATTATAAATTTCTTTAATATCCGTATTATTTTCTAAAATTTTTACTGTATGAAGAATTAGATCACCAAAATCACAAGAATTTAGTTCAACTAATTTTTGTTGATAAATTTTATATATTGGAAGAGTAGTTTTTTCATAAATATCTTTTTTATTAAATTCCACATCCTGTGGATACAAACCTTTATTTTTCCATTTATCAATGATGCCAAGTATAAATTTTGGAGAAAGTTGTTTTGTATCAATATTTTCAGCTTTACAAATATTTTTGATTAATCTGATTTGATCATCAGTATCAACAATTGTAAAATTGTAGTTTAAATTTGCAGCCGCAGCATGTTTTCTCAAAAGTTTTGCACATATTGAATGGAAGGTTCCCAACCAAGGTAAACTAGTTGCTTCGGTTTTGAGAATTTGACTAATTCTATATTGCATTTCCTTAGCAGCCTTATTAGTAAAAGTGACAGCTAATATTTGATTGGGAAAAGCTTTATTTTGTTTAATTAAGTTAGCTATTCTTGAGGTTAAAACTTTTGTTTTTCCTGATCCAGCGCCCGCAACAATTAATAAAGGCCCATCTAAATGAGAAACAGCATTTTTTTGCGCATTATTGAGATTTTTTAGAAATTCAGAGTTTATCATTTGTAATAATTTAATATAAACCATTTATAACTAATGATTAAATTTTCAACACCCTCAAAGAAAGAAATATTCAACTTATTAAAAAAATTTAATGATTTTTTAGCTAATAATCTAAGTACTTTAAATTTAAAAAATTTCAGACAATGGTTCAAATCTTTAATTTATGATCGAAGATTTCACATAACAATTGCTATAATTATACTCTCAGTTTTTGCTCATTTATCAGCCCCAGCTTTTTATCAGAATAAATGGGTTTTAAGTAAAATTAAAAAACAGCTTGAAACTGAGTTTGATTTTAATTTTGTACTTCCAGAAAAAGTAAATTACTCAATGTTCCCAGTTCCAAGTTTTCATTTAAAAAATGTTGAACTTATTCATGACAATAAAAGAATTAGTAAAATTAAATTAATGAAATTACATTTATCGTATAATAAATTTTTTGATAAAGAAAAAGTTAACATCCAAAATATATATGTAGAAGACTCGCAAATTGAAATTTATAATAACGATATTAAAGAATTTTTTAACTTTTTTGATAAAGAGATTAATAACAAAAAACTATTTTTAAAAAATAATAAATTTTTTTTTAAATCAAAATCAGACGAAATTTATGCAATTTTAACCTCAAAGGAAAGCAAATCATACTTTGATCAAATCAATTTTAAAAATACTTTAAATTTTAAAGGTGAGATTTTTAATAATCCTTTAAAAGTTAATCTCTTAAATGATTATTTAAAAAAAAAGACTGATTTAAATGTAGAATTAAAAAAAATTGGAAAAAAATTCAATTTAAAATTAGATTATTTGAACAAACCTAATATCGCCATTTTTGAATTGCAAGATGGTTCGAATTCTTATGTTTCAAATATAAAGTTAGGTAAAAATAATCTAGTCTTTGATTCAAATCGGAAAATTAATGATAAAAGTTTTTATAAAGGATTTGTAAATTTTAAACCATTTTATTCAGATATTGAAATTAATTTAAGAAATTTTGATTTATCTAATTTGATTGACTTAAATGGAATTTTTTTACAAATTTTAAATTCAGAAATAATAAGTAATCCTAATTTAAATTATAAAATAGAATTAAATTCTGAAAAAATAAAAAATCATAGACTTTTAAGAAATCTAGATTTGTGTCTTAATTACGATCAAAAAAATTTTAACTTTGATAAATCTAAAATCATTTTTGATGATAATGTTGAAATGAACATTATCGAAAGCAAATATACCTCCGATGAAAATGGAAATTTTCTTTCTGGTAAAATCAATCTTTTAATTAAAAATGACAAAAATTTGTATAAGTTTTTTCAATCAAAAAAACAATTTAGAAAACCACTAAAAAAAATAAGTTTATCTTTTGAATTTAACTTTAATAGTTCTAATTTAACGATAAATAAAATTGAACTTAATGATAAAAGTAATGAAAAAATTGAAGATATAATTAAGAATTATAAAAACAAAGAATTAAAAAATTTAAGAAGACTAGAAATAAAAAATTTATTTAATGAAGTTATAGCAACATTATGATGGTTTTATCATTTTAGTTGGGTCGACAATTTTTTCATATTCTTTTTCACTAATTAAATTTAATTTGAGGGTTTCTTCTTTTAGAGTTGTATCGTTTTTTAATGCTGTCTTAGCTATTTTTGCCGCATTATCGTAACCAATGTAAGGTGCTAGTGCAGTTACTAACATTAGTGAATTATCTAAATGAGCTTTTATTTTTTTACGATTGGCTTTAATTCCTTTGACACAATAAATTGAAAAGTTTTTTGAACTATCAGCCAAAAGATCAATCGACTGTAAAATATTATGAGCCATCATTGGTTTAAAAACATTGAGCTCGAAGTGTCCGTGAGTACCAGCTAGTGTTATTCCTGTATGATTTCCAATTACTTTTACACATACCATTGTAACTGCCTCACATTGAGTTGGGTTTACCTTGCCAGGCATTATAGAAGATCCAGGCTCATTTTCGGGTAAAATTAGTTCTCCATATCCAGCTCTTGGACCTGATCCCAAAAACCTTATATCGTTAGAAATTTTCATTAATGCTACCGCACAAGTATTCAATGCTCCTGAAAAATTGACTATCGCATCATGAGCTGCAAGTTCTGCAAATTTATTTGGAGCTGGTTTAAAAGGCAATTTTGTAAATTTTGATATTTCTTTTATAATTTTTTTATCAAAGTTTTTTTTTGAATTTATTCCAGTACCAACCGCAGTACCACCCTGAGCTAGAAAATAAATTTCCTTTAAAGCAATTTCTATTCTTTCAATACTTTTTTTTAGTTGAGTATGGTATCCAGAAAATTCCTGACCTAACGACAAAGGTGTTGCATCTTGTAAATGAGTTCTACCAATTTTGACAATATTTTTAAATTCTTTTACTTTTTTTTTAAGATCTTTTTCTAAAATTTTTAAGCTTGGTAATAGTTTTTTTGTTGTTTCTTCAGCAACTGATATGTGTATAGCAGTTGGAAAAACATCATTTGTTGATTGAGATTTATTTACATGGTCATTAGGATGAACTGGTTTTTTTGTTCCTTTTTTTCCACCCAAAATTTCTATCGCCCTGTTTGCAATCACTTCATTTACATTCATATTTGTCTGAGTTCCTGAACCAGTTTGCCAAACTTTTAGAGGAAAATGTTCATTAAGCTTGCCTTTAATTACTTCATCAGCTGCTTTAACTATTGTATTAGATATTTTTTTATCTATTAGTCTATCTTTGGCATGAACCAAAGCAGCACATCTTTTGATTATTGCAATCGATTTTATAATTGAAGGGTTAACTAAAATTTTTCCAATATTAAAAAACTTATTTGAACGTTCTGTAGAAGCTCCCCAATATTTTTCTGCAGGAACTTGAATACTACCAATGCTGTCAAATTCTTTTCTAGTTTTCATTTTTGAATATTATTACTTAGGTATATATTAAATATATCAATTCTAATAGGAGTAAAATGACAAATTTTAAAAAAGTAAAAATATTTATGGAAACTTTTGGACAAGAGGTAAAAAATAAACCATCTTTGAGTTCTGAAAAAATTAATAGTTTGAGACTTTCTTTAATACAAGAAGAATTAGATGAGCTTAAAAAAGCAATACAAGATAAAGATATTGTTGAGGTTGCAGATGCGTTAACAGATATATTGTATGTTACGTATGGAGCTGGTCATGCGTTTGGTATTGATTTGGATCAATGTTTTAATGAAGTTCAAAATTCTAACATGAGTAAATTAGGAGATGATGGAAAACCTATTTATAATGAAAATGGAAAAGTTATGAAAGGTCCAAATTATTTTAAGCCTGATTTATCAAAATATATTAAAAGTTAATCCAATATGGTTTATTTATTTTTAATGAACCACTTTCAGTAATTAAATTTGTTGTATCTAGATTTAATTCTTTAAATTTAATTAGTCCAAATGGATAACTGCCATCTATTAAAACTTTTCCAATTTCTTTACCTTCAAAATTAATAATATCATTCTCTTTAATTGAGCCATTAATTAGCTCTAAAGAAAATAATCTTTTTGATAGTTTATCTTTGTGCTTAATTCTCGCAGTGTTTTCTTGTCCTACAAAACATCCTTTTTTATAATCTATTCCATTAAGTTCTTCATAATTACATTCGGCACCAAAAAGTTTGTTTTGTAATTTATTTAAGCCCAAGGGTACAATTCCTAATTTATGAGATAATGTATAATATTCAGATGTATCTGAGCTTTTTAGTTTAAGTTTTTTTAAAGATAAATAGAGCTTCTCCAAATTGATAATAAGCCTCGCTCCCAGATCCTGGTTTCTTGGATCTAGTAAAATTGGATCCTCTCTGTATTTGATAGTATGACCTAAAATTTGTTTTGCATCATTAAATTCTAAAAATTTTTTTAAGCTGAAAGCTGCTACTACAAATTCATTACTCAAATTCATTAAATCTACTTTTGATCTTAATTTATATAGGTTTAACTGTTTAAATAACTCTTCTGATTGAGATTTTTCACAATCAATAAAATAACCAGATTTGTGTTTAATTATAATAAACTCAAATAGAAATTTTCCTTGAGGAGTTAGTAAAGATGCGAAACAACTATTGTCATCTTTTACTTTTGACAAGTCATTACTTACTAGATTTTGTAAAAATTCATTACAGTCATCTCCTGAGACATATAAAATTGATCTATCTTCTAGTATGTAAACTTTTTCATTATTCATGATTGAACGAATAGTAATTATAATATAGGAACTAAATCACAAAATGTTAGATTTAATAATTAAAAATGGTGAGTGTTACATTGATAAAAATCTACAGAAAGTGGATATTGCAATAAAAGGTGGCTCAATCCATAAAATTGGAAAAATAGATGAAGAAGCAAATGAAATTTATGATGCTCAAAATCAAACAGTTTTACCAGGTTGTATAGATACACAAACTCATTTTAGAGAACCAGGATCAACAGATACTGAGGATCTACATTCAGGAAGCAGAGCTGCAATAGTAGGGGGTATTACAGCAGTTTTTGAAATGCCAAACACAAATCCACCTACATCAAACAAAAAAGAATTTCAAAGAAAGTTAGATCTTGCAAAAAATAGAATGTATTGCAATTACGCTTTTTATTTTGGTGCTACAGCAGATAACGCAAACGAATTAGCTGATTTAAAAAACTTAGAGGGTTGTTGTGGAATTAAATTATTTGCTGGTTCATCCACAGGAAACCTATTGGTTGCTAATGAAAAAGATATAGAAACAGTTTTTCAAAATGCCTCAAAGGTAGTTTCAGTTCATTCTGAAGATGAAGAAATTCTCATAAGAAATAAAAAATTAATTGAGAATGGTAATGTTCATTCACACCCAGTATGGAGAAGTGAAGAGTGTGCAATCTCATCAACTAGAAGAATAGTGAGAATAGCAGAAAGATTTAAAAAAAGAGCACACATACTTCATGTTACAACTAAACAAGAAGTTGATTTTTTATCACAACACAAAGGAGATATAACTTTTGAAATTACTCCACAGCATTTAACAATTTTCGCACCTGATTGTTATGACAAACTTGGAACTTATGCTCAGATGAATCCTCCAATAAGAGATAAATCACATTATGATCGATTATGGTATGCAGTTAAAAATAATATGAATGATACAATTGGATCAGACCATGCTCCTCATTTAAAAATAAACAAAAATAAAGAGTATCCAAACTCTCCATCTGGAATGCCAGGAGTTCAAACATTAATGCCAGCAATGTTAAATCATATTAATGAAGGCAGATTATCTCTTGCTCAATTAATTAATTTAGTATGCGAAAACCCTATAAAAATTTTTGGTATTCAAAAAAAAGGTTTTATCAAAGAAGGCTATGAGCCAGATTTCACAATTGTTGACATGAATAAAACTATTAAAATTGAAAATAAAAAAATCGAAAGCAAGTGTGCTTGGTCACCTTTTGATGGTTTTGAGTTCAAAGGAACTCCAGTAGCAACAATTATAGCAGGCAATATTAAAATGAAAGATGGAGAAATTATTGGAGAACCAGATGGTACTCCGTTAAAGTTTAATTAAGTTTTACAGCAAAACTGTTGACCAAAATAACTCCTAGAACTATTAAAAATAATCCAACAACAGCTTGCCAAGCTAAAGTTTGCTTAAAGAAAAAATATCCGAGAATTGCAATTGTAAATACTCCTAGTCCACTCCATGTAGCATAGACAATAGCAATAGGTATTTTATCCATTACAAATGTCATTAAGTAAAAAGAAGTTAAATAAAATAATGCAAGACAAACAGTAGGTAGAACTCTTGTAAAGTTATTTGATACTGGCAGTAACATTGTACCAGCTACTTCACAAAAGATAGCAACTAATAAAATTGCGTATGTTTTAACCATTATTTAAAATTTTATTATCAATAAGATCTTGTTTTATCTCATCAAGAATTACTGGATCATCAATAGTTGGTGGCATTTTATATTCAACATTGTCTGCGATCTTTCTTATTGTGCCTCGTAAAATTTTACCTGATCTTGTTTTAGGTAATCTCTTAATCACAATTGCAACTTTAAATGCTGCAACGGGACCAATTTTTTCTCTTACCATTTGAATACATTCTTTAGATATAGTGTCATTATCTTTTTCAACACCTGCTTTTAAAACTAATAAACCAATTGGCAATTGACCTTTTAACTTATCTGAAATACCAAGAACTGCGCATTCAGCTACAGACTGATGTTCTGACAAAACTTCTTCAATTGCTCCTGTCGATAATCTATGGCCCGCAACATTAATAATATCATCTGTTCTAGACATGATCCAAATGTAACCTTCATCATCAATATGACCTGCATCATAAGTTTGATAATAGCCTGGATAATTGCTCATATAATTTTCTTCATATCTCTTATCTGCATTCCAAAGAGTAGGGAATGTTCCAGGAGGCAATGGAAGTTTTACAACAATATCTCCCATTTCATTTGCTTTTGCTAAAGTTTGATCTGACTTTATTATTTGAACATCATAACCTGGAACAGCTTTACATGCTGAACCATATTTTGTTTTCATCATTTCAATTCCTGTACAATTTGAACTAATTGCCCAGCTAGTTTCTGTTTGCCACCAATGGTCTATGACCGGAATCTTAAGTAAATTTTCTGCCCATTTAATTGTATCTGGATCTGCTCTTTCTCCAGCTAAAAATAAACTTTCAAAACAATCTAAATTATATTTTGAAAAGAATTTTCCTTCTGGATCCTCTTTTTTAATTGCTCTAAATGCTGTAGGTGCTGTAAATAAAGATTTTACATTATACTCTGATATTATTCTCCAAAATGTACCTGCATCAGGTGTTCCTACTGGCTTACCTTCAAAAAGTACTGTAGTGCATCCTTTGAAGAGAGGTGCATATACTATGTAAGAGTGACCAACGATCCAACCAATATCACTTGCAGACCACCAGACATCATCTTCATTAATGTTATAAATATTTTTCATAGTCCATTTGAGAGCAACAATATGACCACCAATATCCCTTACAATACCTTTGGGAGTTCCTGTGGTTCCAGATGTGTAAAGTATGTATGCATAGTCATTTGCATTTATCTCAACACAATCTTGATCGTATGCATTTGAAAGTGACTCCTCCCAGCTAATTTCTAATGGAGCATTGAGTTTTACTTCATGACCTGGTCTTTGAAACAAAATCATCTTACTTATTTTATGTTTTGCTTGTTTGATTGCTTCATCTACCAGAGGTTTATATTCTACAGTTTTTCCTGGCTCGAAACCACACGATGCTGTAACTAAAAGCTTAGCTTTACTATCATCAATTCTACTTGCTAGCTCATTAGACGCAAAACCACCAAAGACTACAGAGTGAATTGCTCCTATTCTTGCACACGCAAGCATCGCAACAACTGCCTCCGGGATCATTGGCATATAAATTATTACCCTGTCTCCTTTTTTAACTCCTTGATTTGATAAAGCCCCAGCAAATTTTGAAACTTTTGACCTTAATTCTTCGTAAGTGAACTTACTTTTGTTACCTGTAATTGGACTATCGTAGATTAAAGCAGTTTTTTTTCCTTTACCCTGATCAATGTGAATATCTAGTGCGTTATAACAAGTATTAGTTACTCCATCTTCGTACCATTTATAAAACGGAGGGTTAGATTTATTTAAAATTTTAGTGGGTTTTTTAAACCAAAAGACATCATTTGCTGCTTCTTTCCAAAAATTTTCAGGTTCTTTGATGGATTTTTCATAAACTTTACTGAATTTTTCTGACATAATTAATTTGATTCGATTTTGCTTATTTTTAAGATTTTTAACTTTAAAATTGTATTTAAATTTAAAAAACAAGTAAAATCAACGAAAAATAATCAAATTAATTCTTCAATAAACTAAATTTATTTGCTATTTAACCCCAACTTTGGCTTAGGGAAGCCTAAGCTTAGTTTATATAAACTAATAAATAAAAACTAACGAAAGAGGGAGTTTTTTATGAAAAAACTTAAATTGTTTGCTCTTACAGCTGTTGCTCTTATGGGTGTTACAGGTGTAGCAAACGCTGAAACTGTCATGTTAGCACAGGATGATTTCGTAGGAATTTCATTTTGGCTAGTTTCAATGGCATGTTTAGCTTCTACTGTATTTTTCTTCTTAGAAAGAAGTTCAGTACCAGCTGGATGGAGAGTTTCAATGACAGTTGCTGGTCTAGTAACTGGTATTGCATTCGTACACTACATGTACATGAGAGATGTATGGATCATGACTGGTGACTCACCAACTGTATACAGATACATTGACTGGTTAATTACAGTACCTTTACTAATGCTTGAGTTCTACTTTGTATTAGCAGCAGTAAACAAATCAGATTCAGGAATTTTCTGGAGACTGATGATTGGTACATTAGTAATGCTTGTAGGTGGATACTTAGGAGAAGCTGGATACATCAACGCTACACTTGGTTTCATAATCGGTATGGCTGGTTGGGTATACATCCTATATGAAGTATTCTCTGGTGAAGCAGGTAAAAGAGCTGCTAAGAGTGGAAACAAAGCACTTGTTACTGCTTTTGGTGCGATGAGAATGATCGTTACTGTAGGTTGGGCGATCTACCCATTAGGTTACATTTTTGGTTACCTAACAGGTGGTGTAGATGCTAACTCACTAAACGTGATTTACAACGCAGCTGACTTCTTGAACAAGATCGCTTTCGGTCTAATCATTTGGGCAGCAGCTATGCAACAACCTGGTAGAGCTAAGTAATAAGTTTTACTAAGTTTAAATTTTAAGATAGGGCAGGTATTTAACCACATACTTGCCCTATTTTTTTTACATACTATATATAACTCATGACTAAGATAAATTACATCACACACGATAATCAAACTCATTCAATAGATATTCAAAATGGACTCACAGTGATGGAAGGCGCTGTTCAAAATGATATTCCAGGAATTGATGCTGACTGTGGTGGTGGCATGGCATGTGCAACTTGTCATGTTTATGTAAATGAGGAATGGTTAGAAAAACTTCCTGCAAAAGAGGATGGTGAGGAAGACATGCTTGATATGGCTTTTGAACCAAAACAAAACAGTAGATTAAGTTGCCAGTTAATTGTGTCAGATGAGCTAGAAGGTTTAACTGTTAGCATACCTTCAAAACAGGGATAATGATCAAAACAGATGTACTAATTATTGGAGCTGGACCAACAGGTTTATTTTGTGCTCATCAATTGGGTTTAATTGGATTGAAATGTGAAATAGTTGATAACCTTGATAAAGTTGGTGGCCAATGCATAGAACTTTATCCAGATAAACCAATTTACGATATTCCTGCAGTTCCTGAATGCACCGGCGAAGAGTTAACAAATAATTTAATTAAACAGATTAAACCTTTTAAAGTTCAATTCCATTTAAACGATAGAGTTGAAGAAGTTAAAAAAAATGGAAACATATGGAATGTAAAAACAAATAATCAAAAAGAATTTGAGGTATCTTCAATTGTGATTGCTGGTGGTGTTGGTTCGTTTGAACCAAGAAAGTTTCCTACAAAAGATATAGAGAAATTTGAGGGTAATAATTTATTTTATTCAGTAAAAGATAAATCAAAGTTTAAAGGAAAAAATGTTTCAATATTTGGTGGCGGGGACTCAGCTTTAGATTGGGCAATGGAACTTTCAAAAGAATGTAATATTAATTTAATTCATAGAAGAGATGGTTTTAGTGGCGCTGAAGCAAGTGTTCAAAAAGTAAAGGATCTTGCAGGCATTGGAAAAATAAACCTTTTTACTAAATATCAATTAGATTCAATACAAGGTAATGGATCAATAGATAGTATAAAAATAAAACATGATGATGGTGAAATAAAAGAATTAAAATCTGACTATGTGCTTGGTTTTTTTGGATTAATAATGCAATTAGGTCCAATTCTAGAATGGGAATTAAATATTAATAAAAAAACAATAGAAGTTAACACTGAAAATTTTGAAACCAATAAAGAAGGTATCTTTGCTATTGGAGATATATGTTCTTATCCAGGTAAACTAAAACTTATTCTATCAGGTTTTCATGAAGGTGCTCTTGCTGCAAGGGGATGTTTTAAATATGCAAGACCAGATGAAAAATTAAGGTTTGAATTCACAACCACATCTAAAACTGCTCAAGAAAGACTTGGTGTTAAAAAGTGATTGAGCTTCTAACAGCCAACACTCCTAACGGAAAAAAAATAAGTATTATGTTAGAAGAGATTGGTTATGACTACAAAGTCACCTTTATAGATATAAGCAGTGATGATCAATTTAAACCTAAATTTAAAAAGATAAGTCCATTTAGCAAAATACCTGTAATTAAAGATGTCAAAAATAATCAAACTATTTTTGAGTCTGGTGCAATATTGATTTATTTAGGTGAACAAAGTGGAAAGTTTTATAACGAAAAAGATAAAACAGAAATTAATCAGTGGTTAATGGCTCAAATGGGTTATGTTGGTCCCATGTTAGGGCAGCATCATCAATTCCATCATTATAATCCAGGGAAGAGTGAGTTTGGTGAACAGCGTTATTTCAAAATATCCAAAAGAATTTATGAAGAGCTTGATTCAAGATTGAAACTATCAAAGTTTTTAGCTGGTGAAGATTATACTATTGCGGATATTGCAACCTTTCCATGGATTGCTAGACATGAGTGGCATGATATTGGTCTTAAAAATTATAAGAACTTATCGAGATGGTACTCTGAGATAGCTTCAAGACCAGCGGTAATTAAAGGTTTTGATTTAATGAAAAGTGGTGAAGAAGTTCCTAAAGTTTAGACTTAGTCGTCTGCGTGAACTTTTTCTTCTTTTTCGTGTTTCTCTTGAGCAGCAATCGTGTATTTTGCTACAGGTCTGGCCATAAGTCTTTTAAGGCCAATTGGATCAGCTGTATCTAGACAGAAACCATAAGTTCCATCTTTAATTCTCATTAAAGCTTTATCAATTTCTGAAATTAATTTGATTTGTCTATTAATTGCTTTCATTTCCACATTTTTATCTAGATATGAATTTGCTTGATCCACAATATCAGCAGATATGCTGTTATCATCCATGCTTCCATTATAAAGAGCTTGATTATTTGCTTTAACTAATTCTTTTCTCCATTCTGTTAATCTCATTCTAAAAAATACCAAATGCTTTTCACACATATATTTTTCAGTATCTTTTGGCTCATAAGTTTTTGAGATTTTTACTGGTCCTTTTGGTGCAACTATTTTTTTAGCTGCAGCCTTAGGTTTTGTAGAAACTTTTGGTTTAGCAGAAACTTTAGTTTTTGGTTTTGCTTTAGTTTTTGTAACTTTTTTCTTTTTTGTTTTAGTTGCTTTAGGCATTCTGTAAATTTTGAATTGTGGGAGTATATTCAGCAGATTATTAGTGTCAAGAAAGACTAATTATTGTAAAAAATATAGATTAATGAATAGATATTACAAAAATATAGATAAATTATTTTACATTTTTTTATTATTCCATTTGGCTGTATGGACATTAGTACCATCTCTTACTAATCAAAATTTACCTCTAGATACAATTGAAGCTTTGGCTTGGAGTAGTAATTTAGATTGGGGCTTTAACAAACACCCACCAATGAGCGCTTTTTTTCCTGAGATATTTTATAGAATATTTGGACCTAATGATTGGGCTTTTTATTTTTTAAGTCAATTATTTGTAATAATTGCATTTTATTTTGTTTATAAATTTTCAATAGAAATCTTTAAGAATAAACCTTTAAGTTTTTTGTCAGTTATAGTTTTAGAGTCAATTTACTTTTATAATTTTACAACCCCAGAATTTAATGTAAATGTTTGCCAATTACCTTTCTGGTCACTTGTAGTTTATTATTCTTGGAAGATTTATAATGATAAAATAATTACTTTTAGAGATTGTGTATTAATCGGCTTATTCGCTGCTTTAGGTTTTTTATCTAAATATTTGTTTGTATATTTACTATTATCAATAAGTTTATTTTTCATATTTATTATTTTTTCAAAAAAAGAAAAAAAATTTGATTTTAAATATATTATTGTTTTAGAAGTTTTCTTAATTTTATTAGTGCCTCATTTTATATGGTTGAGCGAAAACAATTATATTACTCTTACATATGGATTGGCCAGAACTGGTTTTGAAGAAAAAGAATTAATTGATCATATCAAATATCCATTGTCTTTTATTGGAAAACAAATTGGAATATTAATTCCGTTTTTTTTATTAATTTTTACTTTAACTTCAAAAGTAAAATTTAAGATTGATAAAAAGAATAAGAAGTTAATCTTTTTAATTTTTATATCTGTATTACCGATATTTTTTATGTTTTTAACCTCACTTATTTCAGGTTCAAAGATAAGAACAATGTGGATGACTCCTTTTTATTTATTTTTTGGAGTTCTATTTATTGAGATCTATAAAAGACATATCAATTTAAAAAAATTAAATAAATTTTTTATAATATTTTTTATACTCTTGTTTTTATCTCCATCTTTGTATGGATATATTTCAATAACTAAAGATAACAAAAGAACAGATTATCCTGGGAAAGAAATTGCTGAATTAGTTGAGAGAAGATGGTCTAAAAATTTTTCAAATGAAATTAAATATGTGATAGGTGATGAATGGATTGCAGGTAATTTATCATATCACATGAGTTCAAGACCAATTTGGTTTCAGGACATAAAAGGAAAAGCGGACCAGCTAGACCCATCTGGTGGAATTGTTTATACTGGTAATGCGGATATCTTAAAGCAAGTTTGTCCAGGTGATTTTGGCAAAATTAAAAAACAAGGTTTTTGTATGATTGGTTCAAAATAAATGAAAATTAAGATTTTAATTCCTGTTTATAATGATTGGCAATCTGTGAGTAAGCTAATTAGTGAAATTGATGATTTAGCTAAAAATATAAATCATGAAATTTCAATCATAGTAGTAAATGATGCATCTACACACGATCGTGACCCCAACAATAATGAGCTTAATAATTTAATTTCAGTAAAAATCTTAAATATGAAAACTAACCAAGGTCATGCAAGGTGTATTGCAACAGGATTAAAATATATTTTAGAGAAAGATGAATTTGATTATATAATACCAATGGATGGTGATGGTGAAGATAGACCAGAAGAAATTAATGATTTTCTAAATAAAATTGAAAATAAAGATACAATTCCAATAATTGGTGAAAGAACTAAAAGATCTGAAAGTTTGTTGTTTAAGACTTGTTATCAAATACATAAATTAATTACATTAGTTTTCACTGGACAATCAATTAAATTTGGTAATTTCACTTGTTTACCAAAAACAATGGTTGAAAAAATGGTTAATGAAAAAGCTACATGGAATAGCTTTTCAGGATCTTTAAGAAAATTAGAAAAAAATTTGATTTCAATTCCATCAATTAGAGGTACTAGATATTTTGGACCTTCTAAGATGAACTTTTCTAGTTTAGTAAAGCACTCTCTTTCAATTATTAGTGTATTTAGAAAAGCAGTTTTGATACGTTCAGCTTTGTTTATAATTATTTATATTTTACTCATCAAAAATCATGCCTCTATAATTACTTTGATACCATTCTTATTCTTATTGTATTTAGTCTATTCAGTTTCAAATTTAGCTTTGAGCTGTCTTATGGATGAATTCAATAATTCTTTAAAAAATATAAAAGATATTACAAATCTAAAATAACTTACAATGAATAAAAAAATTATTTTTAAAATTTTAAGTTTTCTAATTATTTTTATCACATCTTTTTCTCAACAGTTGATTGCTAAAGAAATCACAAATATTCAATGGAAGAAAAGTGTGGCTAAAGGAAAAAACCTTTCTAACTTTAGAGAAACTGTCACTTCCCCAGCCTTGGGCAAAAAAGCATGGAAAATAACTTTATTACCGAAAGATTGTGGAAGAGATAATGATGGAAACTATTCTGACTGTAAAAATAATGGAAAAGATGCTGTTGTGGGGCATGGAGGAGGAGATAGAGCTAGAAGCGAATATTCTTCACCTAAAAAATTTACTGGCGAGAAATGGATTTCAGTAAGTATTTATTTACCCAAAGATTTTAAATCAGTTGAACCCGTAAGCACTTCTCTCTTTCAAATATATGAGTGGGGAAACACTAATCAGCAAAGACATCCAAGAATGATGTTAAGAGTAAAAAATGGAAATTTAGAACCAAGATATTTTGCTGTAAATGGAATGGACTCACCTGGATGGGTAAAGAAGGATCTTAAAATTGATGATATGAGGGAAAAATGGACTACAATTATATTTCACGCAAATATGACTAAGGACCCACTTAAAGGTTTTGTTAAAATGTATGTGAATGGTGAACTCTATAACGATTATGAGGGAAGAACTGGTTTTGGAGGAAAATTTTTTAATAAATTTGGCATTTATCACAGTTGGATTAGTAGATGGACAGAAGTTTATGGAGAGTATCCAACCCAAGTTGTTTATTATGACAACCTGTTTAGGACTCATAGTAAAAAAAAATTACTTAAATTAATTCAAAATTAATTATCTAAGCCCTGATTGTTGGTAAACAATAAAAATCAGCAGTATCTATTTTAGAAGAATAATTTCTTCTCATATTCCATTTTTTATGAACTCCTGCACTTGCAAGGCTTAGTGTAGATCTTCCATATCTATGATTAGTACTATCAATAGATCTCATTAGACTATTTATCTTTTCATCTTTTTCTGAAGAGAATAAATTTTTTCTTCCATCATCTTCTCTAAGTCCTGTTAACATTACACCTGCCTTTTGATATCGATAACCATTCCTGAATATACTTTCAAGTATTGCAACTGCTGTTTTAACAGTTTCAATACTGTTGTTAGTTGCAATCGGAAAATCAATTGTTTTTGAGTTTGAGTAATAACCATAATCTCTTTGAAACGGACTTGTTCTAACAAATACTGTAATTGCTTTTGCAACTAAAGACTCTGATCTTATTTTTTCAGATGCATTTAAACAGTAATTAGAAACAGCTTCTTTTAATTCTTGAAAAGTTTCTATTCTTTTCCCGAATGATCTTGATACAACACAACTTTTTCTTTTTGTTTGTGTTGTTTCTAAATTAACACAAGGAATGCCCCTAAGTTCCATTGCAGTCCTTGAACTTAAAACATTAGAGCATTTTTTAATCCAAGTGTTAGATTTATTTTTAAGTTGCTTAGCATTATAAATTCCATTTTTTTGATAAAATTTTGTAAGCTGTCTACCAACACCCCAAACATCATTAATTTCTATTTTTTCTAATATTGGATCCAAGTTTTCAATACCAATTAAACTTGTAACTCCAGATTGTTTTTTCTTTGCAATATGATTTGCAATTTTGCTTAAAGTTTTTGTCTTAGCAATTCCAATACTAGTTGGTATGCCTGTCCATTGTAGAACAGTTTCTCTAATTTCTTTTCCAACTCTTTCTACATCTTCATCAGAAAAATTTGATAAATCCATAAAAGCTTCATCAATTGAATAAACTTCTATTTGTGAATTAAATCTTTTTAGAGTTCTCATCACTCTTCTAGATAAATCACCATACAAAGAATAATTTGATGAAAAAACTTGAACATCATTTTTAATGATAATATTTTTTGCTTTAAAATAAGGCTCACCCATTTTAATACCTAAAGCTTTTGCTTCATTTGATCTTGAAATAATACAGCCATCATTATTTGATAAAACAACAACTGGTTTTTTTCTTATCTTAGGGTTGAATAATCTTTCACAAGAAACATAAAAAGAATTACAATCAACTAATGCTATCTTTTTAGTATGTTGAATGGATGACATAAGTTACAACCCCCCAAATAAAAATATCTTGTTCTTCATTAATTAAAATTCTGTCAGAAAACTCTTTTGATCCTGAAGTTAAAAATTTTTTATCTTTTTCTTGAACTAAAGTTTTAACAACTAGCTCATCATGAACATTTGCAATAACAGTTGAAAAATTTTTTGGTTTTAAACTTTTATCTACAACTAATAGATCGCCATCGTTGATACCAACATCCACCATTGATTTTCCTTGAACCCTGATAATAAAAGTGGCGGGAACGTTTTTTATTAGATGCATATTAAGATCAATATCTTCTTCGATGTAATCAGTTGCAGGAGAGGGAAATCCAGCGCCTGCTTTATGTAAGTAATATGGAATAGTTAATTTCATGTTCTTGTTTTGTTCTCTTTTATAGACTATTTATTCAATACACTCAATAGGTTGTATTTTGAGTCCGTAATTGAATCAAAAGTGAATCAAAACGTGAACATCCAAAACAACATTTAGTGGACATGTGGATAACTTTTACAATAAGTAGTCAGTTAGAAACCAAAGGAAAACTATGATTTGTATAAAAGCAGATATTCCAAGAGAGCTAAATGAAATAGATGATGAATTAAAAGCAATTTATCATAGCAAAGATACTGTTTGTTTTTTTATATTAAAAACAAGAGAGTTAAGAAATAAATTTATAGAAGAAACAAAAAGAATGAATAAAAGTGAGAGAGAAAAAATTTACGAACAATACAATAACCAATAGGAATTAATTTATGAAAAAATTAACATGTCACTGTGGAGCAGTTGAAGCAGAAATAAATATAACTGGAGATTTAGAGAAAGTTGTTAAGTGTAACTGTTCTATTTGCAAAAGAAAAGGTGCAGTGATGTCTATGGTTAAAAATGAAGATTTTAAAATTACAAAGGGTGAAGACAAATTAAAACTTTATCAATTCCACAGTAAAATCGCTAAACATTACTTTTGTTCTGTTTGTGGAATTTATACACATCATAATCCTAGAAGTAATCCAGCAATGACTGGTTTTAATGTTGGTTGCGTAGATGAAATAGACACTTTTAAGATGAATGATATAGCAGTTTTAGATGGAAATAATCATCCGCTAGATCAAAAAAAATAATCTATGAAAATTACTGATGAGTGTTTTGGTAAGGTAAAAAAAGATTGTTTTAAATTTATTAAAGCACAAGAAACATCAACTGAAAAATTTAAGGGTAAAGAAAAGATGTTAAAGTCTTTTTTAATACCTTTATGTGATTGGATTGCAAAAAAAGCAGATAAAAAAAAACCATATTTTGTGGGATTAGCAGGAGGTCAAGGAACAGGCAAAACAACAATCAGTTCTCTAATTTCAATTATATTAAAGAAATATTTTAAAAAAAATGTATTTAGAGTTTCAATTGATGACTTCTATAAAACAAGAAAAGATAGATCAAAACTATCAAAATCTATTCATTCAATGTTAATGACAAGAGGTGTGCCTGGCACACATGATTTAAAACTTATGCAAACCTTTTTTAAAAACGTAAAACAAAAGAGTTTTAAGTCTATTAAAGTTCCAAAATTTGATAAATCTATTGATGATCGTTTTCCAAAAAAAAATTGGTATAATTTAAATAAAAAACCTGACATTATAATTTTTGAAGGTTGGTGTGTTGGAGCTAGATCAGAGACAAATAAAACTTTAAAAAAATCAATCAATTCTCTTGAAAAGACTAAAGATGCAAACTTAATTTGGAGAAAATATGTTAATCAGCAACTTAAAACTAAATATAGAAAATTATATTCCCAATTAAATTGTTTAGTTTATTTAAAAGCAAAAGATTTTTTATTATTACAAAAATGGAGATTAAAACAAGAACACAAGTTATGGTTAACAACAAAAAATAAATCTAATAATAAAATAATGAGCAAAGGTGATGTAATAAATTTTATGCAAACTTATCAAAGGATAACTGAAAACATGTTTAAGAACGCTCCAAAATATGCTTCAATTATAATGAATTTAAATAGTAACCATATTATCAATACTGCAGTATATAAAGACAAATGAAAAAAATTTTAACATTTACTATTGCGTTATTATTCTTTTGCGGAAATGTTTATGCAGAAAGCTTTACATCTGCACTAAAAAAAGCATATAAAAATAATTCTGAATTAAATGCAGAAAGAGAAAATACAAATGTCTCTGAGGAAGAGTTAAAAGTATCAAGAAGTGATTACCTACCATCTGTAACGCTAAGTGGAAGTAAAAGTCAGCAAGAAACAAATAAACTTACAAACCAATCTGGTGGAAATGCAACAATTAATGATGTGGATCCAACTACTAAATCATTAACAGTAACACAAACTCTAATTGATTTTGGTAGAGGTGCTGAATATGAAAAGAAAACCATTGGTATAGATCTTGCAAAAGCAAAACTTTTGAAAAAAGAGCAAGATATTCTCTTTAAATCTGTTGAAGCATATACTGGATTGATTGTAGCAAATGAAAAACTAAACATTAATAGAGACAATGTTAATTTATTAGAAAGACAAGTTGAGTCAGATCAAATTAAACTTGAAAGGGGACAATCTACACTTTCAGATGTTGCTCAATCTGAATCTTCATTAGCAGGCGCTCAAGCTAAGTTAATACAAGCTGAAAATGATTTATTAACTAGTAAGTTAAATTATGAGAATGTAATTGGCCCATTATCTGACTCAAAATCATTAGAAAAAAAATCGATTTTTGATGTAAATCTTCCAATTGATCTAAATTCAGCAATCAATAAATCTTTAATTAATAATCCGGATCTAATTATAGCTCAGTTAGAATACGAGCAGTCAAAAAAAGATACTTTTTCAGCAAAATCAGACTTAGCACCTTCAGCAACCTTATCTTTGGACAGAACTTATATTGAAGATTTAAGCTCTACTTATGATGAAAGAGAGAGAGACACTGTTACAGCTACAGTCACATGGCCATTTTTTTCAGGAGGAAAAAATCTTGCTTCAATTAGAAAAAATCAAAGTTTATAGTTTAGAAAAAAATTATTATTAGATGATATGATAAAAAAAAATGAAACTTCAGTTTCAAGTGCATGGTCCTCATATCAGTCTAACAAAAGTTTATTAAATTCTGTTCAATCACAAGTACGAGCTGCTGAAATAGCTAATGAGGGAATTGTTGCAGAATATAACAGTGGTTCTGGAAGAACGACTTTAGATGTTATTCAATCCAACGCTCTTCTCTTAAATGCCCAAATTTCTTTAGCTGATTCTGAAAGAAATTATATCCTTTCCCAATTCAATTTACTTAAGAGTATTGGTTTATTGAATAGTGATTACTTAAAAATCAAATAATTTGGGCTTTTTTGGATAATAGAACATTCTCTATTGCTAATGAGAACAAAATGTGTACATTTAAATCATGATTCGACTGTTAAAAAACGTAAAAAAAGAGGCAAAAAATGACTAAAAGTAATTTAAAGGTAGTGAAATCTACTAAAGATCAAGAAATGGATTTAAAAGAAAAAAATAAGGCGTTAGACGCTGCTATCAGTCAAATAACTGATAATTTTGGTAAAGGCTCAGTAATGAAGCTTGGAGAGAAAAGAGCTATGGATGTTGAGTCTGTATCTACAGGTTCTCTAAGTTTAGACTTAGCTCTAGGAATAGGTGGTTTACCAAAGGGAAGAATTATTGAAGTATATGGACCTGAATCATCAGGAAAAACAACTTTAGCATTACAAGTTGTTGCTGAAGCTCAAAAATCAGGTGGAATTTGTGCATTCGTTGATGCAGAACATGCTTTAGACCCAGTTTACGCTAAAAAATTAGGTGTAAATACTGAAGAATTATTAATTTCTCAGCCAGATACTGGTGAGCAAGCTTTAGAAATCGCTGATACACTAGTAAAATCAGGCTCAATTTCAGTTATAGTTATTGACTCTGTTGCAGCTTTAACTCCTAAAGCTGAGATCGAAGGTGAGATGGGAGATCACCATGTTGGTCTTCAATCAAGATTAATGAGTCAGGCTTTAAGAAAATTAACTGGTTCAATTTCAAACACAAATACAATGATGATTTTCATTAACCAAATCAGAATGAAAATTGGAGTTATGTTTGGAAGCCCAGAAACTACATCAGGTGGTAACGCTCTTAAGTTTTATTCATCTGTAAGAATGGATATTAGAAGAATTGGTGCTATCAAAGACAAAGATGAAATTATTGGCAATACAACAAGAGTAAAAGTTGTTAAAAACAAAGTTGCACCACCATTCAAAGTTGTTGAATTTGATCTTATGTACGGAAGAGGAATTAGCAAAATGGGTGAGCTAGTAGACTTAGGTGCTAAGGCAGATATTATTGAAAAATCAGGTGCTTGGTATGCATATAAAGGTGAGAAAATTGGACAAGGAAGAGAAAATGCTAAAACTTTCTTAGCACAAAATCCTAAAATTGCTGCTGAGGTAGAACTGGCTATTAGAGAAAAAGCTGGTGTGATTTCTAAAAAAATTGAAGGAAATCCATTAGATCCTGAAAAAGTAGAAAAAGAGAAAAAAGGTACTACTGCTAAAGAGACAAAAGAAATAGCAGCAGAACCAGCATCTACTAAAAAAAATTAATTTATAGGTCATCTTTTAATTATAAAGGCGCTTAGAAATAAGCGCCTTTTTCCCATTTTAACCAATCTAGACATAAAATAAAAAAGCTGTATTTTAAAAATATGGCTAATAAAACACTAAATCAGATTAGAACAACATTCTTGGAATATTTCGAGAAGAATGATCATAGAATAGTTGAGTCTAGTAATTTAGTACCCAATAATGATCCAACACTGATGTTTGCAAACTCAGGAATGGTTCAATTCAAGAATGTTTTTACTGGCTTAGAGAAAAGAGATTATAAAAGAGCAACAACCTCACAAAAATGTGTAAGAGCGGGTGGTAAACATAACGATTTAGAAAATGTTGGTTACACACCTAGGCACCACACATTTTTTGAAATGTTAGGCAACTTTTCATTTGGAGATTATTTTAAAGAACAAGCTATTCATTATGCATGGAATTTAATTACTAAAGATTTTGGAATTGATAAGAATAGACTTTATGTAACTGTTTTTCATGAAGATAATGAAGCATTTAATTTTTGGAAAAAAATTGCAGGCTTTAGTGATGATAGAATAATCAGAATTACAACATCAGATAATTTTTGGTCGATGGGTGATACTGGTCCATGTGGTCCTTGTTCTGAAATATTTTATGATCATGGTGATCATTTAAATGGTGGTCTACCAGGAACACCAGATGAAGATGGAGATAGGTTTATAGAAATTTGGAACTTGGTTTTCATGCAATACGAACAGATTTCAAAAGATAAAAGAATTAATTTACCAAAGCCTTCAGTTGATACTGGAATGGGACTTGAAAGAATTGCAGCCCTTCTTCAAGGAACGCATGACAATTATGAAACGGATCACTTTAAAAAATTGATAGCAGCAACAGAAAATGAAGTTAACAAAAAATCTAGTAAAGAAAATCTTTCTAGTTTTAGGGTTATAGCTGATCATTTAAGAGCAAGTTCATTTTTAGTAGCTGAAGGAGTACTACCTTCAAATGAAGGAAGAGGATATGTTCTTAGAAGAATAATGAGAAGAGGAATGAGACACTCTCATATGCTGGGATCTAAACAAGCTGTTTTCTCAAAATTGTTTGAAACTTTATTACAAGAAATGTCTGGAAATTATCCCGAATTGAAAAGAGCAGAGTCTTTAATAAAAGAAACACTTAAAATGGAAGAAGAGAAGTTTTTAGTTTTACTCGACAGAGGTATCAAGATACTTAATGAGGAAATTTCAAAAATTGACAAGGTCTTACCAGGTGATGTGGCTTTTAAATTATATGAAACCTATGGTTTTCCAATTGACTTAACTGAAGATATTTTAAAATCCAAATCACTTAAATTTGACAAAGAGAGATTTGGTGAACTGATGCGAGAAAGTATTGCTCTTGCAAGAAAAAATTGGAAAGGATCTGGTGATAGTGCTGTTGAACAAGTTTGGTATGGAATTAAGGAAAAACATGGTGCAACTGAATTTATAGGATATGAAAATGATCAAGCACAAGGTGTTGTTAAAAGTTTATTAAAGAGTTCAAAAGAAGTTACTGTTTTAAGTGAAGGCGATGAAGGTATGATTATTGTTAATCAAACACCTTTTTATGGAGAGTCAGGTGGACAAGTTGGTGACACTGGTATGATTTCTAACGAGAACTTTAGATTTGAAGTAACTGATGTTCAAAAAAAACTAGGAGACTTATTTGTACATTATGGCAAAGTTTTATCTGGTTCTGTTAAAGTAGATGAGAATATTGAGATGAATATTGATATTGAGAGAAGAAATAATACTAGAGCTTATCACTCTGCAACACACTTATTACATGAATCTCTTAGAAGAGTTTTAGGCGAGCATGTAACTCAAAAAGGTTCTTTAGTAGAACCCGATAGATTAAGGTTTGATTTTAGTCACATGAAACCAATAAGCTCTGAGGAAATTACAAAAATAGAAACATTTGTTAATGAAATGGTTCAAAATAAATCAGAAGTGAAGACAAGAATTATGTCACCGAAAGAAGCAGTAGACGAAGGAGCTTTAGCACTCTTTGGTGAAAAATATGGTGATGAAGTTAGAGTTTTATCAATGGGAGATGAAAAGAATAAATATTTTTCTACAGAATTGTGTGGAGGAACACATGTTCGTAATACAGGAGATATTGGTAAATTCAAGATTATTAGCCAATCATCAATAGCAGCAGGCGTAAGAAGAGTTGAGGCTTTAAGAGATAAACAATTAGAAAATTATTTAAAAAACCAAGAAAAATTATCTAATGAATCATCTGAAAAAAATGAAAAGATAATTAAAGAACTCTCAGAACAGATTATAAAACTTGGTGGCAAGCCAAATATTGATCAAGATGATCAAAAAATTTTAATTAAGAATTTAAACAAACAATTAGAAACACTCTCTAATAAATCAATTTTAACTGATACAAGTAAAAATGTAATTAAAGATGAAACAATTAATGGAGTGAAGGTTAGGTTTCAAAAGATTGAAGATTTACCTCCAAAAGAATTAAGAAAGTTAGCTGACGATGGTAAAAAAGATCTTAAAGATGGAATTGTGTTAGTATTTGCAGTTAAAGATGGAAAGGTTGGTGTTGCAGTTGGTGTAACAGAGTCGTTAACTTCAAAATATGATGCAGTTGCTTTTGTAAAAGCATGCTCAGAGATTATTGATGGAAAAGGTGGTGGTGGTAGAAAAGATTTTGCTCAAGCTGGTGGACAAGATCCAAATAAAATAGATGAAGCTTTTGAGAAAATTAAAAATTTAATTTAGTTTTTTCTTTAAACCAGAATCAATTGCATCTAAGAACTGATTAGTTGTAAGATATTTGCTTGAAGGACCAATTAATATTGCAAGGTCTTTAGTCATTTCTCCATTTTCAACACACTCAACACAAACCTCTTCCAAACTATTGGCAAATTTTATTAACTCATCATTATTATCTAATTTTCCTCTATGAGCCAAACCTCTAGTCCAGGCAAAAATTGATGCTATAGGATTTGTAGAAGTTTCTTTACCTTGTTGATGCATTCTGTAATGTCTTGTTACTGTTCCATGAGCTGCTTCAGCTTCCATAACTTTACCATCTGGTGTTAATAAAGTACTAGTCATTAATCCTAAAGATCCATAACCTTGTGCCATAGTATCTGATTGCACGTCACCATCATAGTTTTTACATGCCCAAATATATTTTCCACTCCACTTCATTGCACAAGCAACCATGTCATCAATTAATCTATGTTCATAGGTTAATTTGTATTTTTCAAACTCTGATTTAAACTCATTATCAAATACTTCTTGGAATATGTCTTTAAATCTTCCGTCATATCTTTTTAAAATCGTGTTTTTAGTAGACATGTAAACTGGCCACTTTTTAATTAGTCCATAGCTAAAACATGATCTCGCAAAGTCTTCGATTGATTTATCTAAATTATACATTGAAAGGGCAACACCTGGACCTGTAAAGTTGAATACCTCATACTTTAATTCTTGTGACCCATCCTCAGATGTCCATTTAACTTCCATTTTGCCTTTACCTGGAACTTTAAAATCAGTGGCACGATATTGATCTCCGAATGCATGTCTTCCGATAATTACTGGATCAGTCCAAGAGGGAACAAGTTTTGGAATATTTTTACAAATTATTGGTTCTCTAAATACTGTTCCACCAATTATATTTCTTATAGTTCCATTTGGAGATCTCCACATTTTTTTTAAGGCAAATTCTTCAACTCTAGCTTCATCAGGAGTAATTGTTGCACATTTAATTCCTACTCCAATTTTTTTAATTGCATTAGCTGAGTCTATTGTAATTTGATCATCCGTATGATCTCTACTTTTCATACCTAAATCATAGTATTCAATCCCTAAATCTAGATATGGAAGTATCAGCTTGTTTTTAATAAATTCCCAGATAATTCTGGTCATTTCATCGCCGTCTAGCTCTACAACTGGATTTTTTACTTTGATTTTGCTCATTAATTTTTAATCTTATCAATTGAATTTCACGGTTTTATATACATATTAATCAAAAATTATCAATTAGAAGAAAATGTTTAGTAAAATATTTCCAAAAATTCATACAGAAGGATATAGATTTTTAATCATATCAGGTGTTGCGACACTTGTATTCTATGCCTTAAGTACTTTTTTAGGATTACTAGGATTAGTAATTACAATTTGGGTTTATTATTTTTTTAGAGATCCAGATAGAACTTCAATTAATGATGATAATTATCTGGTAAGCCCCGCAGATGGTGAAATTATAAAAGTAGAAGAAGTTGATGGACCTAAAGAGTTAGGTCTAGAAGATAGAAAATTTAAAAAGATAAGCATATTCATGAATGTTTTTGATTGTCATGTAAACAGAACTCCATGTAGCGGTAAAATAGATGAAATTTTATATAAGCCTGGAAAATTCTTAAATGCATCACTCGATAAGGCTAGCGAAGATAATGAGAGAAACTATTATAAAATTAAAAATGTAGATGGCGAGGATATTGTTGTTGTTCAGATAGCCGGATTAATAGCTAGAAGAATTGTTTGTGAGTCTTCAAAAGATCAAGAATTGAAACAAGGTGAAAGAATTGGAATGATTAGATTTGGAAGTAGAGCAGATGTTTACTATGAAAATTACGAGCCACTTGTAAAAATTGGACAAACAGCTGTTGCAGGTGAAACTTTACTTGCAAAAAAATAGTTTATGGAAAAGCCAAAAAATAATTTAAAAATTGTTGCAGATCACAGAACAAGAGTAATTTTGCCTAACATGCTAACACTAATAGGTGTATGTATTGGCCTTACTTCAATAAGGTTTGCTTTAGATGGAAAATTTGAGTTTGCAATTATTGCAATTTTGTTTGCCGCATTAATTGATGGCTTAGATGGAAGAATTGCTAGATTGATTAAGGGCACTTCAAAAGTTGGTAAAGAACTAGATTCTTTAACTGATATGATTAGCTTTGGAGTAGCGCCTGCATTTATTATGTATTTTTGGGTAATGAATAATCTTGGAAGATTAGGGTGGTTATTATGTTTAATTTATGTTGTATGTGTAGCTCTCAGACTCGCAAGGTTTAATGTTAATTCAAACCAAGAGCCATCATGGAAAGATAATTTTTTTGAAGGAGTACCTTCACCTGCCGGAGGCATATTGGTTATGACACCATTAATATTTAGTTTAAGTGGATTAGATAAATTTTATATTTTCTCTTTAAATTATAATATACTTTCAGTTGTTTTTTTCATTACAACTTCTATTTTATTAATTAGTAAATTTCCAACTTACTCATTTAAAAAAATTGTCATCAGGAGAAGAACAACAATATTTCTCTTATTTGGTATAATTTTATTTTTTGGATTATTATTGATTTATACTTTTGAAATTATAACAATTAGTTCAATTATATATCTAATGCTTCTACCTATAAGTTTCTTTCATTTTCAAAAACTCAAAAAACATCAAAAAGAAATTGAGAAAGATGAAAATGAAGACCTTGAAGATGTTCTTTAAATGAAGAAAAATGTCATTGTTTCGTTAGCTGATTCAAATTATTTTGAATTAATAGAAGAATTAGTTGACTCGATAAAGAGATTCAAAGAAAGCAGTGAAGTTGCAATTTGTATTTTAGATGCAGGATTAACAGATATTCAGATAGAAAAGTTATCAAAAAAAGTTGACGAAATAAAACCAGCAGCATGGGATATAGAAGTACCCGAATTTAAAGTTAAAGGAAAAGAATGGTTAAAAAGCCAAGTATCAAGAGCTTTTTTACCAAATTATTTTCCTAATTATAAAAAATATCTTTGGATTGATGGCGATGCATGGGTAAACGATTGGAATACTGTAGAGTTATTAATTAAAGCTTGTGATAATGGAAAGCTTGGCATTACTCAAACAGTAGGACCTGGTTACAAGATAACATCAAGAGTAGATTGGTTATTTGGAAAATTAGCAATAATTAAATCACAAAATTTTAAACACGCAATTAAATCAAAAATAGGAATGGAAAAAGCTAGAAAATTAGCATTTGCACCACATATTAATATCGGTGTTTTTTCTTTAGAAAAAAATTCACCAGGTTGGAAAATTTGGCAGAAAAATTTAGAAACAACACTTAAAGCTGGAAATATTTTTGGATCTGAACAGTTAGCAATAAATATGTCAGTTTATATTGATGATTTAGAAACTGAATTTTTGCCACTCAAATGTAATTGGCTAACTAGTAATTTACTTCCAAAATTTGATGAAAAAAACCAAACATTTGTAGAACCTTATTTGCCCAACTATAAAATAGGAATTATGCATTTAGCAGCCGGAATTTGGCAAGATGGAAAAGATATGAGAAATAATAAAGATATCAAAATAGAGATTGATACTTTAGAAAACAAAAAAATTATTAAAAGCCTTAGATACACAAGTTAATTGAAAAAAAATAAGATTTCAAAAAATTGGGTAAACAAACAACGAAGAGATATTTACGTTAGACAATCAAAAATTGATGGTTATAGAGCACGATCTGCTTACAAGTTAATGGAGATTGATGAAAAGTTTTCTATTTTTAAAGGTGGCCTCTCAGTTGTTGATATTGGAGCAGCACCAGGGAGTTGGTCTCAATATGCAGAAAAAAAGATTAAAAACGGAAAATTAATTTCTATAGATTTAAAAGAAATGGAACCTTTGGGAAAGAGCTTACAAATACAGGGAGATTTCACTGAAGATAAAATAAAAGATGAAATTTTAAAATCTGCAGAAGATAAAGTTAATATTGTTATGTCTGATATGGCTGTGAATACAACTGGAATTAAGAATATAGACGCAATTCAAACTGGTGAATTATGTATGGAAGCTATGATTTTTTCTAAAGATGTTTTGCTACAAGAAGGGAGTTTTATTTCAAAAATATTTATGGGCGGTTCTTTTAATGAAATAGTTGCAAAAGGTAAGGAGATTTTTAAAGAGGTTAAGGTTTTTAAACCAAAATCTAGTAGAAAAGATTCTAAAGAGAGTTTTATTATTTGTAAAAAATTGAGATAGAGACTTTAAAAATAAAAGGAATCATATATAAATCGTTATGGATCCTATTAAAGAAGCTATTACCTTTGATGATGTAACTTTAGCACCAAATTATTCTGAGGTGCTTCCATCAGAGGTTGATACAAGCATTAAACTTTCAAAAAATTTAAGCTTAAAGATACCCATCCTTACCTCAGCAATGGACACTGTTACCGAAAGTAAAATGGCGATTGCTATAGCAAGAGTAGGTGGAATTGGAGTAATCCATAGAAATTTAGATATAAAAAAACAAATTAGTGAAATTCAAAAGGTAAAAAAACAAAAATTATTGGTAGGAGCTGCGGTAGGAGCAGGACCTAATGAACATAAAAGAGCTGAACAAATATTAAAAGAGGGTGTTGACTTAATTGTTGTTGATACTGCCCATGGACATACAAAGAAAGTGGGTGAGATAATTAAATTTATTAAAAAGAAAAAAACAAAAGTAACTTTATGTGCTGGAAATATTGCTACACCTGAAGCTGCAAAGTATTTATTAAACTTAGGAGTTGATATTATTAAAGTTGGAATTGGTCCAGGGTCTATTTGTACTACAAGATTAGTGGCTGGAATTGGTGTGCCTCAATTAAGCGCAATATTGGCTGTAAGAAATGGATTAAAAAATAAGAAAGCAATTATAATTTCAGATGGTGGAATTAAATATTCAGGCGATTTAGCTAAAGCTTTTGCAGCAGGAGCTGATGCAGTAATGATAGGTTCATTGTTTGCTGGAACTGATGAAACACCAGGGAAATTGATTATCAAGAATGGTAAAAAATTTAAGAGCTTTAGAGGAATGGGCTCAGTAGGTGCAATGAATAAAGGATCTGCAGATAGATATTTTCAAAAAAAACAAAAGGATGCTTCAAAATATGTTCCAGAAGGTGTTGAAGGATTTGTTAAATATAAAGGCAAAGTTGTAGATGTATTATATAAACTTGTTGGTGGACTTAAATCATCAATGGGTTATTTAGGAGCTAAACAAATAAAGAATTTAAGAGATAAACCTAGATTTGTTAAGATTACAAAAGCAGGATTTTATGAAAGTATGGTTCATAACGTTGATCAAATTAAAGATGATAGGAAATATTAATGTCAAAAATTATTAAAACTTTATCAGCAGTATTTACTTTATTAGCACTAGTTAGTTTTTCTTATGCAGATGAAAACTACTATGATCAAGCTATAAAAGAGTTTGATAAAAAAGAATATGATGAAGCAAGATTTTTGTTAGAGAGAAATATTGTATTCAACCCTAAGGATGCAAAATCTTATTTGTATTTAGCAAAAATTTTTAAAGAAAAAGAAAATAAGAAAGAAGAAGAAAAAAATCTTAATACCACATTATTATTAGATCCAAGTAACGAAGATGCTACACTTAGATTAATGGATATTGCTGTAGAAAATTCAAACTATTCAGAAGTAAAAGAGCTTTCAGAAAAATTTGTAAAAATTTGTAAAAGTTTATGTAAAGAAAATGAAAGAATTTTAGAGTCTCTAAAAGACTTAGAGCCGAAAAATGACTCTTAATCAAAACTTAGACAAAATTATCATCATAGATTTTGGCTCCCAATTTACTCAACTAATTGCAAGACGTATAAGAGAAGCCAACGTTTTTTGTGAAATCATAAGTCATAAAAAAATTTCAATAAATCAAGTAAACAAAAATGTAAGAGGGCTAATATTATCTGGTGGTCCATTAAATGTTTATCAAAATGACAAATTTTCATTTGATAAAAATTTATTAAAAAAAAATTTACCAGTGCTTGGAATTTGTTTTGGACATCAAATTTTATCAAAAAGCTTAGGAGGAAGAGTTAAACAATCAAAACATAGAGAGTTTGGCTTAGCAAATCTAATCAAAAACTCTAATAGTAAACTTTTAGATGGTTTTTTTGATAAGCAAAATAGATCTAGAGTTTGGATGAGCCATGCAGACCAAGTAACAAAAATTCCAAAATCATTTAAAATTATTGCTAAAAGCCAAAATTCAAAATTTGCAGCTGTTGAAGATAGTAAAAATAACTTTTATGGTGTTCAGTTTCATCCTGAGGTTACTCATACTCAAAATGGGAAAAAACTTATAAACAATTTCTTATTTAAAATTTGTAAAATTAAAAGAAACTGGAGTTCAAAAGATCAAAAATTAAGATTAATTAAAGAAATTAGAGATCAAGTTGGTAACGAAAAAGTTATTTGTGCATTATCAGGAGGTGTAGATAGTAGTGTGGTTGCACAGTTATTAAATAAAGCCATTGGAAAAAAGTTACATTGTATATTTGTGAATACTGGCCTTTTAAGAAAAAATGAAGAAACTCAAGTTGTCAAAACATTTAAAAGTAAACTTAAAATGAATTTAACATATGTTAATGCAGAAAAAGAATTTTTAGGAAAATTGAAAAATGTGACAGACCCTGAAAAAAAAAGAAAAATCATAGGAAATTTATTTATAAATATATTTGAAAGATATTCTAAAAAGATAAAAAATGTAAAATTTTTAGCTCAAGGAACTTTATATCCTGACTTAATAGAGAGCAAATCAGTTACAGGCAGTCAAACTTCAAAAATAAAATCACATCATAATGTTGGTGGACTTCCAAAAAAGATGAAACTTAAATTAGTAGAGCCCTTAAAATTTTTGTTTAAAGACGAAGTGAGAAAATTAGGTTTAGAGTTAAAACTAAGTAAAGAAATAATATCTAGACATCCATTTCCAGGACCAGGTTTAGCAATAAGAATGCCAGGAAACATTACACCGGAGAAAATAAAAATTCTAAAAGAAGCAGATGAAATTTTTATTGATGGTTTAAGAAGACACAATCTTTATGATAAAATTTGGCAAGCTTACGCAGCATTATTGCCAGTAAAGACTGTTGGAGTTATGGGTGATAATAGAACTTATGAATATTTGTGTTTATTAAGAGCAATTACTTCTCAAGATGGTATGACAGCTGATTATTATGATTTTAAAAAATCATTTATTCAAAAAATATCAAATAAAATAGTAAATAGTATTAGAGGAATAAATAGAGTTGTTTATGACGTAACATCTAAACCACCAAGCACTATTGAACTAGAGTAAAAAAATATTATAAAATCTTATTATGAAATATTTGCACACAATGATTAGGGTCTCTAACGTAGAGGAAACTTTAAAATTTTTTTGTGATGGTTTGGGATTAAAAGAAATTAATAGAATGGAAAACGAAAAAGGAAGATTTACTTTAGTTTTTTTGGCAGCTCCTAATGATGAAAATGCACAAATAGAATTGACTTACAATTGGGATGGCGATAATTTAGGAAATGGGTCAAGAAACTTTGGTCATTTAGCATATAGAGTAAAAAATATCTACGAAACCTGTCAAAAATTAATGGATATGGGATACACAATCAACAGACCCCCCAGGGATGGTCATATGGCTTTCGTACGTTCTCCCGACAATATATCAGTAGAACTTCTTCAAGAAGGAAATCTTGAACCTAAAGAACCATGGGTTTCAATGCAAAACATCGGTACGTGGTAGATGAAATTATTTTCTAATTTTTATTTATGTGGTTAGAAAAATTTAACAACGATAAGAAAGAAAAAATAAAAAAACTAACATTTAATTTTGCTGATATAAAAAAAGGTCAGAAGATGTTAATTTCTTCTCCTAAGTCAATTTCAAACTACATAAAAAAAATCCCCATAGGTAAAAAAAGAACGTTAATTCAAATGCGAGATGCACTAGCTAAAAGAGCAAAAGCGGATAAAACTTGTCCAGTTTCTACAGGTATTTTTCTTAGAATTGCCGTTGAGGCCTCTATTGAAGAACAAAAAAATCAAAAATTAAAAAAACCTAAACTTCCATTTTGGAGAATTATAGACGAAAATATGCCAATTTTTAAAAAGCTATCTATTT
Source organism: Candidatus Pelagibacter sp. (assembly GCF_052049935.1). Classification (GTDB taxonomy): domain Bacteria; phylum Pseudomonadota; class Alphaproteobacteria; order Pelagibacterales; family Pelagibacteraceae; genus Pelagibacter. The sequence continues at coordinate 39,291 of NZ_JBNGZA010000020.1, forward strand.
CAAAATCAATGTTAAATAAATATAAACGAAGTGAATTTAATGAAAAAAATTAAAAATTTACTAATAAAAAAAAATAAAACCAAGATAAGAAGTTTAACGGCTTATTCAAAAAATATTGCTCAAGAAATTGATAACTTTGTAGATATAATTTTAGTTGGAGACTCTCTTGGTTCAGTACTTTACGATTTTAATACGACAAGATCAGTAACTTTGGAAATGATGATAAATCATTCGAAAAGTGTAAGAAAAGGTATCACTAAAAGTTTAATGGTAGTTGATATGCCTTACAATACTTACAGAAATAAATCCGAAGCATTAAAAAACTGCAAAAAAGTAACGAAAGAAACAAAATGTGATGCAGTTAAACTAGAAGGTGGGAATAAAAAGATAGTTGAAATAATTAAACATCTAATCAAAAATAAGATACCTGTTATGGGTCATATTGGTCTATTACCGCAAAATGAAAAAGGTAAATTCACATTTAAAGGTAAATCTTCTAAAGAAAAATTAAGATTACTTAATGAAGCAAAAGTTTTAGAGAGAGCAGGTGTTTTTGCAATTGTTTTAGAATGTGTTGAAAAAAAATTATCAAAAGAAATTACAGATCAAATTAAAATTATAACAATTGGCATAGGTGCTTCTCAACATTGTGATGGGCAAATTTTAGTGACTGATGATCTAATTGGTTTAACGAATTCAAAAATTAAATTTGTAAAGGAATTTGGAAATGTAAGAAAGACAATTAGAGATGCTGTTAAAAAATATAAAACAGAAGTTAAATCCCTTAAATATCCATCTAAGAAATATTTATATTAAAAAAATCTCTCAAAATTTTCATTAACTGAAAGAATTTCAAGGTCAATCATACCACTTATTAATAATTGTATAGCTACTAGTAAAATTACAAAAAGACCCAAATAACCTATCCATTTGTATTTTTTAATTTTTTCAGCAAAAAATCTCGCAAGTGTTCCAACGAAAACAACAGATAAAAATAATCCAAAAATTAATAGATTAATATTATCTTTAGCAACACCAACAATTCCGATTACATTATCGAAACTTAAAGTGATATCTGCAAATAGAACTTTGTATACACTTTGAACATAAGATGGTTCTTTAGAAGCTTTAGTGGGTGATTTTATTCTTTTTGTACTAAATAAATCTGTTCTTAGATCATTTACAATCCAAATTAGAAGCAAGCCTCCAAAAATTTTTACAAACGCAAATCCAAATAGATAGGATGCAAAAAAAGCAAAAATAATCCTAAACAGTAGAGCACCGAATAGTCCCCACATTATTATTTGGTAACGATGTTTAGGAGCAAAGCTTGCTGCAATTATACCTATTATAATTGCATTGTCTGCGGCCATCACCAAATTGATGATAACCATTTGGCTTACGATGATAATTTGTTCTAACAATATAAAATTATTTTATAATATTTTTATAAATATTCAAATTTAGTATTTTGATTTTTTTGTGCCTTCAATTATTTCTTTTAGCTCTGAATATTCTTCACAGCTACATCCTTTTAAAATTTGAAGCCTTTCTTTAGCAAGATCCATTCTATTAGTTACAACATACAGTTCGCCAAGATATTCATTTATACCTATATGGTTAGGTTCAATAGCTAGACCTTGTAAATAGTATTTCTCTCCATTTTCAAAGTCACCTAACTTTCTTGTTGTGAAACCAAGATAATTTAATGTATCTGCATTGTTTGGTTTTTTATCATTTGATTTTAAAAGTAATTTTTGCGCTTGTTTATATTTTTTTTCAGCTTTGTCATTTTTGCCATCACTCTCATACTTTTTGGCAGATTTAATTAATTTTACTGCTTTTTTATAATCAGAAACTTTAGGCTGAGAGTCACTTGATGAACCTGCCGCAAATACAGTAGATGATGTTAATGTTAGAATAGTTAAGATTGAAAGTAACTTTTTCATTAAATAAATTTCTCCATTTTGTTTAAAGGTTTTAAATTGAGTTTATTTTCTAGCAAATTATCTCTTATTGATTTTGCAGTTGCTAATGAACTCTCATTATCTCCATGTATGCACACCGAGTCTATTTCACAAGGTATCTGCTTTCCACTGTGACAATTAATTGCCTGATTTTGAACCATACTTAACACGTGTTTTTTTGCTTTTTCTGGATCTGTTATTAAAGCATGAGGTTTTTTTCTAGAAACTAAATTGCCGTCATCTTCATAATTTCTGTCAGCAAATATTTCACAAGCAATTTTCATATTAAGGCTTTTTGCAGCCTTTTCCATTTTTGATCCTGTTGGAACCAAATAAATCAAATCTTTATCTATTTCATATATTACTTTAGCCAATATTGTTGCGAGCTCTATATCTTCACATGCCATGTTATTTAAAGCACCATGAGGCTTCATATGAGTTACATTTTCATTATTTTCTTGAGCAATTTTTTGCAGGATTTCATATTGATCTATAATCAATTTTCTAATTTCATTTTCTGATAAGTTCATCCGTTCTCTACCAAAATTATCTGGATCATTAAATGAAGGATGAGCGCCAATACTGACGCCTCTATTCTTAGATATTTTGATAACTTCTCTCATAGTTTCCTCATCACCAGCGTGATATCCACAAGCAACATTTGCTGAGTTTACTATTTTTAACAAAGCTGGATCATTTTTATTAGAATGAAGTTTAGACTTTTCTCCTAAATCACAATTTATATTAATTTCCATAACTGGTATAATTTATAACATCAAATGATTAAAAATATATTAAATCTTGGAGACTCAGCCGTCTATTGCGATTTTGGTCCTGAAGTAAATAAAGAGACCAACCGAAAAGTAATTAATTATTTTAAATTTTTAAAAGAAAAAAATATTGATGGAGTTTTAAACTTAACACCATCTTATAATAAATTAATAATTACTTTTGACCTAAACATAATTAGTTTTCAGAAACTTAAAGATTTTCTAATAACAATTAAAATTGATCAATCAAAGAATTCTGACGGCAAAAAATTAGAAGTTCCAATATGTTGTGATGAAGAATTTTCGTTAGATATCCAAAGATTGGAAAAGAAATTAAACTTAGATAGTCAAAAAATTCTACAACGAATATTTGAAAAAAAATATTTCTGTTACATGACTGGATTTATAGCTGGTATGCCTTTTTTTGGAGATTTAGATAGTGACATGAGATGTAATAGGTTGGAGACGCCAAGATTAAAGGTTCCAAAAGGATCAATTGGCATTACCGAACAGTTTGCAAATATTTATACGGAGGAAAGCCCAGGTGGGTGGAATATTATAGGGAAAACACCATTAGAAGTTTTCGATCGAAATAATCAAGAAAATCCAGTTTTAATTAATCCAGGTGATGTGATTCAATTTAAATTAATAACTAAAAAAGATTTTGATAACTATAGATGACTTTTAAAATTTTAAGACCAGGAACTCACACTACTATTCAAGATGACGGTAGAAATGGATTTTATCACCTAGGTATCACTGTTAGTGGCGCTATAGATAAAAAAAACTTTAAATTAGCTAATATAATTTTAAATAATAACGTTAACGAGCCATCTTTGGAGTTCGCTTTGCAAGGTCCATTATTAGAATTTGATGGATCAAAATTGTCCATTTGTATTACGGGAGAAGTAAATTTTGATATTATAAGACACAATGAAGAGATTGAAGAAGGCTATTGTTATAAGATTTATAATCTTAATAAAGGAGACAAAGTTGATATAAAATCTACAATCAATTCGCTTTATGGTTATCTTGCTATAAAAGATGGTTTTGATTTTAATAATATTTGGAAAAGTTGTTCAATCAATACTAAAGCCAAAATTGGACCTAATGAAGGAATGAAGTTTGACACAAATCAAATAATTCCCACAAAAAATAATTCTGCTGAAGTTAAGATAAAACAATTAAGATATAAAAATGAACGATCTACAGAAATAAGAGTTATTAAAGGAACAAATTTTAATTACTTTTCTAAAGGAGCTCAAAGTAATTTTTTTAATAAAAAATTTAAAATAACAAATATGGTTGATCGTATGGGTATTAGACTTGAGGGCAATAAGTTAGAAAATATTGTTAGTTCAAATATTAAATCAGAAGGACTTATAAAAGGTGTGATTCAAGTTCCTGGTGATGGAAACCCTATAATCATGTTAGCTGATCATGGTACAATTGGCGGATACCCTAAGATTGCAACAGTTATATCTGCAGATTTAGATAATTTATCACAACTGAAGCCAAATACTGAAATTAGATTTAAAGAAGTAAGTCTTGAAGAAGCTGAAAATTTATTTATGAGTTACACAAAAGAAATCAATAAATACTCAAAAATACTCAATGAATATAATTAAAAAACTTCCTGGTCCTTTATTAGTTTTTATGGGAGCCTGCAGTTTAAGTTTTGGAGGTTTAATTGTTAAATCATTTGAGGGAGCTACTTTGTGGCAAATATTATTTTGGAGAACTGTATTTTTTTTACTTATTATAAGTGTTTATCTTTTTATTACTTACAGATCTAAATTTTTAAAATCTTTTTACGATTCTGGAATACCAGGTTTTTTTGGTGGGTTTATTTTATCTTTTGGTTTTTGCGGATATGTATTTGCCATGTACAACACTACAGTAGCTAATGCTAATTTCATAATTCAAACACAAACAATTTTCCTTGCAATTTTCGGATATTTTTTTCTCAAAGAAAAAATTTCAGCAATAACACTAGCATCAATTATTTTGGCAATTTCAGGAATTTTATTAATGGTTGGAGGATCGTTGTCACCTGGTCAAATGACTGGCAATCTCGCAGCTTTTTTAATGCCAATATCTTTTGCTGTTTTGATATTAGTTGTAAGAAAGTATCCTAACGTAGACATGGTTCCTTCACAGTTTATTGCTGGCGTGTTTGCTTTAATCATTGGATATCTAATGTCAGGGAAAATATTAATATCTGGTCATGATATATTTTTAGGTTTTTTAGCTGGTTCTCTTCAATTAGGTTTAGGATTTATTTTTATTACAATCGGTGCACAACGAACACCATCAGCGATGGTAGGAATCATTATGTTAACTGAGGCAGTTTTAGGACCATTATGGGCTTGGATATTTATTGATGAACAACCACCAATGATTGTTTTATTTGGTGGATCAATTGTAATCTTTGCAGTTCTATTACAATTTTATTATTTATTTTCAGTTGAAAAAAAACAACTTAATACCAATTGACTTTTATTTCATAATAAGTGATTATTGTTCAACGGGAGAGACTACTTAATTTGTAGCGCCGAAGGAGCAACTGCCCAGGAATCTCTCAGGCAAAAGGACCGTTACGTATTAACTCTGGAAAGAGATTAAATTCTCGCCGAAGGAGCAAAACTCTCAGGCAAATATACAGATGGGTAAAAGAGTTAATATGACAAAAAATAAAACTTCATTATTTAATCTTCACCAAACAAACAAGGCAAAATTTGTTGAATTTGCAGGTTATGAAATGCCTATTCAATATGAAAAAGGAATAGTTGAAGAACATAAAATCACCAGGTCTGCTGCTGGAATATTTGACGTTTCACACATGGGTCAACTATTTATTTATGGTGATAATAAATTAACAGAAGATTTAGAAAAAATTTTTCCATTAAACTTGAAAAAATTAAAAGTTTTCAAGTCAAAGTATAGTTTCCTTATGAATGATCAGGCAGGAATACACGATGATTTGATAATTACAAAATTAGAAGATGGTTATTTAATGATTTTAAATGCAGCATGTAAAGATAATGACTTCAAAATAATTAAAGAATTATTAGGAGAAAATTATAAATATGAATTAAAAGATGATAGATCGCTAATTGCTATACAAGGGCCTAACGCCGTTCAAATTCTCAACGATATAACTCCAGAAGTAAACAAATTAAATTTTATGTCTGGGGGTTGGTTTAATTATTTAGAAAATAAAATATTTGTCACTAGATCTGGATATACCGGAGAGGATGGTTTTGAGATTTCCGTTCCAAATAGTTTGGCAGAAGAGTTTACAAAAAAATTAATGGGCAAAGGTGCTGAATTAATTGGTTTAGGAGCGAGAGATACTTTGAGACTAGAAGCTGGTTTGTGTTTGTATGGACATGAATTAAATACAAACCTTACACCTATAGAAGCTAATCTTAACTGGGCTATCTCAAAATCAAGATTAGATGATATGAATTTTATTGGTTCAGTAATGATAAAAGAACAGTTATCCCAGGGAACAAAACAACTGAGAGTTGGAATACAGCCTGAAGGGAGAATTATAGCTAGAGAAAAAACAAAGATTTTTAATGATAAAAATCAAATTATTGGTGAAATTACGAGTGGAACATTTGGACCCAGTGTTAATGGACCAATAGCTATGGGATATATAGATAGTGAATATTCAAATAAAAATTCTAAAATTTTTCTTGAGATTAGAGGAAAAAAACACTCAGCAAATATCAGTGGATTACCATTTTATAAAAAAAGCTATGTGAAAGGAGCAGTCTAATGAGTGAAGTAAAATTTTCAAAAGAACATGAGTGGATTAAAGTAGAAGGGGATACAGCTACGATTGGAATTACAAAGCATGCTACTGAAATGTTAGGGGATATTGTATTTGCTGAGTTACCAGACAAAGGTTCAAATGTTGAAAAAGATGGAACTGCTGGTGTGGTCGAGTCAACTAAAGCTGCTAGTGATGTTTATACTCCAGTAAGTGGAGAAGTGGTTGATACTAATCAAACCATTGTAGATGATCCTGCAAAAATTAACGAGGACCCAGAAGGTTCAGCTTGGTTTTTTAAGTTGAAATTAAAAGACCCTTCAGAAATGGACTCTTTAATGAGTAGAGATGAGTATGAAAAATTTGCAAAGGAGAATTCATAATTATGTTACATAACTCTCAAAAAGATTTCTTAAAAAGACATATTGGACCTTCTAAAGAAGAACAAGCTAAGATGCTTGGGGAACTAAATTACAAATCTCTAGAGGATTTAATCAAAGATACGGTTCCAGCAAAAATACAATTGAAAGATGGTTTAAATATTGGAGAGTCAAATTCAGAGTATGAAGCTTTAAGAAAATTAAAGGCAATCTCTAAAAAAAATCAAATATATTCAAATTTTATTGGTATGGGTTATTACGGAACTTATACCCCATATGTTATTTTAAGAAATATTCTTGAGAACCCAGGATGGTATACTTCTTATACTCCTTATCAGCCAGAAGTAGCTCAAGGAAGATTAGAAATGTTATTAAACTTTCAGCAAATGATTGTTGATTTCACTGGCATGGACATTGCGAACGCATCTTTACTTGATGAAGGAACAGCTGCTGCTGAAGCAATGGGATTAAGTCATAGATTAAATAAAAAAGATAGTAATTTGGTTTTTGTCTCAGAAAATTGTCATCCACAAACAATTGATGTAATTCAGACAAGAGCAGAACCAATGGGATTAAAAGTTCTTGTTGGTGATGAAGATAAAGTTTTGGGTCAATTAAAGGAGGATTTAGTTTGTGGAATTCTTCAATACCCTGGAACTTTAGGAGACATCAAAGATCCAAGTGAAGCTATTAGCAAAATTCATAAAAAAAATGGTAAAGCCGTACTTGTTTCAGATCTGTTAGCTTTAGCATTACTTAAAAATCCAAGAGAATTAGGCGCCGATATTGCTGTTGGGAGTTCACAGAGGTTTGGAATTCCAATGGGTTATGGTGGACCACACGCAGCTTTCTTTGCAACCAAAGATGAATTTAAGAGATCTATGCCAGGAAGAATTATTGGTGTTTCAGTAGATAGACATGGTAACAAAGCTTACAGGTTATCTTTGCAAACTAGAGAGCAGCACATTAGAAGGGATAAAGCGACAAGTAATATTTGTACAGCTCAAGCCTTGTTAGCAATTGTTTCGGCAGCATATGCCATTTATCATGGTCCCGAAGGTATCAAAACGATAGCAGAAAGAGTTTCTCAATTAGCTAAAAATTTTGCTGATAAACTAAAACAATCTGGATATGAAATTTACTCAGATCATTTCTTTGATACAGTTACAATTATTACTAATGACAAAACTGAGCAGATTTATAAAAACGCACTAGATCAAAAGGTAAATATAAGAAAAGTAAATTCTGAAATGCTAGCAGTTTCTTTTGATGAAAAGAAAAATGTTTACAGAGTAAATCAGCTGTTAAAAATATTTAATGCAGCTGAATCTATCAAAAAAGAAGACCCAACAGTAAGTTTACCTAATTTACCAAAAAATTTATTGAGAACTTCAAAATATCTAGAACACCCTGTTTTCAATTCATATCACTCAGAAACTGAGATGCTTAGGTATTTAAAAAAATTAGAAGACAAAGATATAGCACTTAATAGAACTATGATTGCACTTGGTTCCTGTACTATGAAATTAAATGCTACTGCAGAAATGATACCTATTTCATGGAGAGAATTAGCAGAACCTCATCCCTTTGTTCCGATCGAACAAATGGAAGGATACAGAGCATTATTCACTGATCTTAAAAATTGGCTAAGATCAATTACTGGTTTTTCTGGAGTATCACTTCAACCAAATGCAGGTGCCCAAGGAGAATATGCAGGACTAATGGTAATTAGAAAATATCATTTAGATAGAGATGAAGGAAACAGAAATATATGTCTAATACCAAGCTCAGCACATGGAACAAACCCAGCTAGTGCCCAAATGGTTGGAATGAAAGTTGTAGTTGTTGATTGTGACAAAGAAGGAAATGTTGATTTTGAAGATCTTAAGAAAAAAGCAGAAGCACATTCTGAAAACCTTGGAGCATTAATGGTTACATACCCTTCTACTCATGGTGTATTTGAGGAAAAAATTACAGATATATGTGAGTTAATCCACAAACACGGAGGTCAAGTATACATGGATGGTGCAAACTTAAATGCTCTTGTTGGAATAGCAAGACCAGGAAACTTTGGACCAGATGTTTGTCATATAAACTTACATAAAACATTTTGTATTCCACATGGTGGAGGAGGACCAGGAATGGGACCAATTGCTTGTAAAAGACATTTGCAAGTTTATTTACCTAATCATCCAGTTGTAAAAGATTGTGGACCAGCAACAGGTATAGGTGCTGTTTCTGCAGCCCCATGGGGAAGCTCAAGTATCTTATCAATATCTTGGATGTATATAAAGATGATGGGTTCTGAAGGTTTAAAATATGCTACAGAGGTAGCAATCCTTAACGCAAACTATATTGCAAACAGATTGAAAGATCATTATCCAATTTTATATAAAGGAGCTAATGGCAATGTAGCTCACGAATGTATTATTGATATTAGAAACATTAAATCAGATACCGGTATAACAGAGGAAGACATCGCAAAAAGATTAATTGATTACGGATTTCATGCTCCAACAATGTCATGGCCTGTTGCTGGAACAATGATGATTGAACCAACAGAAAGTGAAAGCCTCTCTGAGCTAGATAGATTTTGTGATGGTACCAACCTTATTAAAAAAGAAATAGACATCGAAATTGTGAATAATGCTGTCAAATAACCAGTTAAAGATCTATTGGTAAGATTGTATCCAAAACAAAAAATTAAAAGTTGCGCAACGAAATATTGTAAGTATACATAATTATGCATTAATCAAATCCTTATGATGTTAAATTTTAATTTTTGGAAAAATAAGAAAGTTTTGATAACAGGTTGTACAGGCTTTAGTGGATCCTGGTTGGTAATTTTTTTAAATTTTTTGCAATCAAAAGTAATAGGATATTCTTTGAAACCACCCTCTAAACCTAGTTTATTTAATATTATGGGTTTAAAGAATAAAATTCGTTTATACAATGGTGACATTAATAATTACAATAGCTTAAAAAAAATTATCAATAAAGAAAAACCTGATGTGGTTTTTCATCTAGCTGCAAATGCAATAGTTTTAGATTGTCATAGAGATCCAATAAATACGTATAAAACAAATTCATTTGGAGTTTTGAATCTTTTGGAAATATTAAGATCTTACAAAAAAAAAATCACAGTAAATATTGTTACATCAGACAAATGTTATGTTAATAGCTCAAAAAAATTGTTATTCAATGAGGAAAGCCCATTAGGTGGAGATGATGTTTATAGCGCATCAAAAGCAGTAGCAGAAATAATGGTTAAATCGTATCAAAAATACTTTTCAAGTAATATTAAAATTACAACTATTAGAAGTGGTAATATAATTGGGGGAGGTGATTGGGGTAAATATAGATTAATCACTGACCTTGTATTATCAAAATTTAGAAAAAAAAAAATAAATATAAGAAATATGAATTCCATAAGACCTTGGCAGCACATTTATGATGTAATTCATGGATATTTGTTAATTTCTCAATTCACAAGTTCATCAAAACAGTTTCATAGTTGGAATGTTGCACCACATGACTCAAGGTTATCTGTAAAAAAAATTTATTATTTTTTTTTCAAAAAAAAAATTGAAAAAAAACTTTTAAAAAAAAATATAGATATTGAAAAAAAAACTTTAACTTTAGATAGCAAAAAAATTTTTAGAAAACTCAAGTGGAAACCAATTTATACATATAAAATTATGATGGCAGATATATTTAAGTGGTACGAGGTTTATTATTCTAAAAAAGATATTAAAAAATATTCTTATAATAGTTTAAATAGATATTTCGATAGATTAAAAAAATAATGACATTATTGAATGAGAACAAATATGTTAAAACATATCAAAAAAAAGGCTATTTTGTAATTAGAAATGTTTTAAATAGCAGTTTTACCCAATCGATAATTAAAGAAGTTTACTCTGCAAAAAATACTGATCAGTATTTTGATACTCATGGAAATTTAAGAAGAATTGAAAAATTGTATGACAAAGGTGTTGAATTAAAAAGATTAAATAAAAAAATTTCATTAATCTTAAAGAGAATATTTAAAAAGGATTTTTTAATTTTTAAAGATAAATTCAATGCAAAACCCCCAGGAGGCGATGGTTTTTTTGCTCATTTTGATGGAGTTTTCAAATTTAAGATAAACGATAAAACTGAAAAAAAGGGTTGGTATGAATATTCTGATTTTTTTATAAATGCTTTAATTGCATTAGACAACTGTAATAAAAAAAATGGTACAATAGAACTTTCCAAGGCACATAATGGAGATTTTGAAGATTTGCTGAAGAAAACAAGAAATGACGGAACCCCTGCACTCAACCATAAAACTTTGAGTGAAATCAAGTTTGAAAGAATAAATTTAAAAAGAGGTGATGTTGTTTTCTTTTCAAATACTTGTCCACACCAGTCAAAAAAAAATTTTTCGAAAAATGATAGAAGAATTCTTTACTATACATATACTGATTCGAAATATAAATCTAAATATTTACAATATTATAAAGACAAAAAAAAAAGTAAAAATAAATTTAAAGCTCTTGAAGAAAATAAAGATAAAACTAAATAATTAATTATCTAGTATAATTATTTTTATTAATATATAAAAAATCACTACATGAAAAAAAAACTAGTTTATGTTGGCATGGCTGCAGATTTTCTACACAGAGGTCATATCAATATTTTAAAAACAGCTTCATCATATGGAGATGTGATAGTCGGTTTACTGACGGATCAAGCTATTGCAAGTTATAAAAAACTTCCTTATTTGAGTTATGAAAAAAGAAAAATTGTGATTGAGAACTTAAGATATGTCAAAAAAGTTATACCTCAGACAACATTAGATTATGTAGAAAATCTAAATTTAATTAAGCCACAATTTGTTGTACATGGCAATGACTGGAAAACAGGGATTCAAAAAAAAACTAGGCAAAGAGTAATTACTGCATTAAATAAATGGTCAGGTCAGTTGATTGAACCTAAGTATACAGAAAATATTTCTTCTTCATTAATAAAAAAAGAACTGTCGAATATAATGTCTGAAACAGATAATAGAGTTTCTAGATTAAAGAGACTAATGAATTCAAAAAAAATTGTAAGAGTTTTAGAATCACATAATTCCCTAACAGGTTTGATAATCGAAAAATTAAACATTAACAAAAAAAATAAAATTCATGAATTCGATGCTATGTGGTCTTCAAGTTTGACAGACTCAGCTACAAAAGGAAAACCTGATAACTCATCAGTAGATTTTTCATCAAGAATTTTATCCCTAAACGATATGATGGATGTTACATCTAAACCTTTAATTTTTGATGCCGATAATGGTGGTCAAATAGAGCATTTATCTTTTCTAGTGCGATCATTGGAAAGATCAGGTGTATCCGCAATAATTATGGAAGACAAAATAGGATTGAAAAAAAATTCATTGTTTAAGAATCAAAAAGGCACAAAACAAGATAATCCAAAATTATTTGCAAAGAAAATATCTAAAATTTGCCAATCTAGACTTTCAAAAGATTTTTTAGCTATAGCAAGAATTGAAAGCTTTATTTTAGGTAAAGGCCTCAAAGATGCTTTAAAGAGAGCCGAAATTTATTCAAAAGCTGGAGCTGACGCTATATTAATTCATAGCAAAGAAAAAAAACCTAATGAAATTTTTTCATTTGCTAAAGAATTTATCAAAAGCAAAAGCTTTAAACCATTAGTTGCTGTACCATCAACTTATTCAAGCGTTTATGAAAGAGATTTAATTAAAAACGGTTTTAAAATAGTTATATATGCAAATCAACTCTTGAGAGCAGCTTATCCATCCATGATGAGTGTTGCAAAAATTATATTGGAAAAAGAGAGAGCCTTTGAAGCTGATAAAAAAATTATTCCCATTAATGAAATTATAAATTTAATTAAGAATGATTAATGTAAATTCATTAGTTAAAATTCTTAAGCAAAATAGTTGTGATTTTTACACAGGTGTACCTGATAGTGTTTTAAAAGAATTATCATACTATTTACAAAAAAATAAAAACCATGTTATCGCTACTAATGAAGGATCAGCAGTTTCTATAGGTATAGGTCATTATCTTTCAACAAAAAAAATACCTTGTGTTTATATGCAAAACTCTGGTTTATCAAATGCTCTAAATCCCCTAATTTCAATAGCTCATAAAAAAGTCTACAATATACCTTTGATATTATTGATTGGGTGGAGGGGTTCACCAAATATTAAAGATGAACCTCAACATAATGTTAAAGGTAAAATTACAAGAGAAATTCTAAAATTATTAAATATTAAATACGTAATTCTTAAAACAAAAAAAGATTTAGAGACTTTTAATCAGAAGATTAAAATCAGTAAAAAAAATAATACAATTTTAGCAGGACTAATTGAAATGGGTACTTTAGAAAAAAGTAAAACCAAAAAACAAAAAGGTATTTTCAATCTTGATAAAGAACTATTTTTTAAAACGCTCTTAGAAAATTTAGATAAAAAAATGAAAGTTATTTCTAGTACCGGATATAACTCAAGAGAACTTATGTATGTAAGAAAAAAATATAATTTAAATAAAGGTAAAGACTTTTACATGGTAGGTGGAATGGGTCACACCTCTTCTGTTGCTTTAGGTTACTCATTAAAAAATAAAAAAAAAATTATTTGTATTGATGGAGATGGTTCATTTTTAATGCACTTAGGTTCAATTAAAACTATAGGCTCTTTTGCAAAAAAAAATTTAAAATATATTTTATTAAACAATAATACTCATGATTCGGTTGGAGGTCAGGAAACATTTGTAAAGAATATTGAATTGAAAAAGTTTTCAAAAAGCCTAGGTTTTAAAAATTTCTATGAGATAAATAAGAAAGATCAATTAAAAAAAATAATTAAAAAATTTATAAAAAATAATTCACTAGATTTTTTAGAAGTAAAAGTTTCAAATTCTAAAATAAGCAAATTGCCAAGGCCCTCTGATTTAATAAAAATTAAAAAAGAATTTATGAATAATGACTAATAATTTAAAAGATTTAAAAGTTTTTCTTAATGATAAAAAATTTAAAAAAATTTTAATTTTTTGTGGAAAAAAATCATTTGAAATTTCAGGTGCAAAAAAATTTATAGAAAATTTTATTAAAGATAAAGAAACTGAAATTCTTTTCAAAAATTCTGACATACCTATTTTTGAAGAATTGATAAATATTGTTAAAAAAATTAAACATTTTAAACCAGATTTAATATTAGCTATAGGTGGTGGTTCAGTTATTGACTATGCTAAAATTGCAAATGTGATTGATGTTGTTCCAAATTTAAAAGATTTAATCGTTAATTACTCATATCCATACAAAAAAAAATTTACTAATTTAGCCGTAATACCTACAACAGCAGGTTCAGGGGCTGAGGTAACATCTAATGCAGTAATTTATGTAGATGGAATAAAACATTCTTTTGAAAGTGATTTATTAATACCTGATTATTTCTTCTTAATCCCAGACTTTTTAGTTTCTTCACCAAAAAGTGTAAAGTCATCTGCAGGCTTTGATGCTATTGCGCAAGCATTAGAGTCACTTGTTTCAAAGAAATCTAATGACATGAGCGTAGATTATGCCACAAAAGCATTAAAGATTTTGTCAAAAAATTATTTATCATTCCTAGAGGAACCAAGTTTAAGAAATGCCTCCGAAATGAGTATAGCTGCAAATTTAGCTGGCAAAGCTATTAGTATTTCAAAAACTACAGCTCCTCATGCAGTTTCTTATCCATTTACGTCTATTTATAATATAAGTCATGGCCATTCAGTTAGCTTGTTTTTTGAAAACTTTTTTAAATTTACTTTTGATAATATTAATAAATCACAAACTTCATTTGATATTACAAAAAGATTTGAAATAATTTTTAAAATTTTTGAAGTAAAAAATATAAATGAATTTAATTCAAAAATATCTTTTATTAAAAAAACAGCTAAGCTTGAAGATGATTTAAAATCTTTAAATATTGATATAATTAAAAACTCTGAAAAAATATTTGATGGTATAAATTTACTGAGATTGGGAAATAACCCTGTAAAATTAGATAAAAACGATATATTTAATATAATTACTTATAATAATTAAATTTTTTATGAAATGTGTAATATTAGCTGGTGGATTAGGAACTAGACTATCTGAAGAAACTCAAACAAAGCCAAAAGCCCTAGTTGAAGTTGGTGGCAAGAGTTTAATTCTTCATATCATAGAATTATTTTCAAAATATGGAATTAATGAATTTATTATATGTCTTGGCTATAAAGGTGATTTAATAAGAAAATATTTTCTTGATTATTATAATAACAATTTAGATTTTTCTTTAGATTTTTCAAAAAATGAGATTTTTTTTGAAAAAAAATTAAATAAAAATTGGAAAATTACATTTGTAGATACAGGAAGTGAAGTTGGCACTGCTGGCAGACTTAAACTAATTAAAAATTATTTAAAAAAAGATAAATTTTTTTTTATGACATATAGTGATGGTATATCTAATATTAATTTAAAAAATTTAGTTAATTTTCACTTAAAAAATAAGTCTAAAATCACAATGAGTGTAACAAGACCAAAAAATCGATATGGAATAGCAAATATTAAATCAAACAAATTAGTTTCATTTAATGAGACAAAAACTAATGATAACAATAATTGGATTAATGCTGGATATTTTGTAATCGATAAATCTGTAATAGATACAATCAGCTCTACAAAAGAATATTTTGAAAAAGAAACACTATCGAAACATATAAAAAAAAATGAAGTTGCTGTGTATAAACATTATAATTTTTGGAGATCAGTAGATACTCTTAAGGATAAAATGCAGTTAGAAGAAATCTGGAAAAAAAACAAAACGTGGAATATAAAAAATATCTAATTATTTTTTATAAGATTTTAAATACGTAAAAAACAAAATTGTAAAATAATATAAAAAAACATAAACACTCATCAAAACTAAATACATTTGATGCAAATTAAACAATATAAAAATAGATCCCCAAAAAAGCATATTTGTTCTAGTAAATATAAAATATTCCGAAATTTTAAATAAAAAGCTTTCACTTATGTTTTTTTCTTTAAAATTTGGCAAAAAAATTATCATTGAAAAATAAACGTTATCTATACAAAATCTAAATCCTAAAAATATTAAACCACAAAATAAATAAATTATCTGGTTATCATTTTGAAAGACTGAAAAAATTATTGCTAATATAAAGAGATTGTCTGTAAGTCTATCCAAAGTACAGTCAAGATGTCCACCAAATGCAGTTTTAAGATTTTTTTCGGTTGCAAGATCTCCATCCGCACAATCAAAAATAAGAGAGATATTTATAAGAAGAAAACTAATAAAATTTATATATCCATTATTTGCTAAAACTATAAAAGGAATAGAAATAACAAATACTAAAAAAGACAACCATGAAATTATATTTGGTGTTATTTTGGTGTTGATAATTTTTTTTACAAAGGACCTTGAAAAAAATCTATAAATTTTTTCTATTCCTACGTCAGATCTAACAACACTCATAATTTTTTTTCAGAGATATAGATTTAGTCAATTTTTTTAATAATGACTGTCTTATCAAATTTTTTAAGTTGATTGTATATTTTTCCAACATACTCACCAATTATACCAATAAAAATACTGTTTAGGGCTAAAATTAATAACATTAAAAAGACTAAAGTAGTAAAGCCTTGTGGACTGCTTGTTGGATCAAAAATTTTCTGAATAAAGTAATAGACAAATCCTATGAATGAAAAAAAAGAAATAATTAAACCAAATAAAGTTGCAATTCTGAGTGGAGCTATAGTATGATTTGTTATATGTTTAAAAGACTCTGAAACGTATTTAAAAAAATTAAACTTGGTATTACCTGCTATTCTATCATTCCTAGTGTGCTCAATTCCAAAACTTTTAAAACCTAGAGAATAAATAAATCCTCTTAAGTAAGTATCTCTCTCATCAATAGATTTTAAAATCTCAATTATTTTTTTATCCACTAATGAAAAATCACCTACATCATTTTTTAATTCAGCATGACTTAAAAAATTAATCAATCTATAAAATATTTTTCTTAAATTTTTAATTAAAAAATTTTCTTTTCTATTTTTTCTAATTGCATAAACATACTCATATCCCTCTTCCCATTTTTTTATAAAATTATCAATTAATTCAGGAGGATCTTGAAAATCACAATCTAGTTGTATAGCTGCATCACCACTTGAAAATTTATAAGCATTTATCAAAGATCTTTCCTTTCCCATGTTGTTTGAGAATGAGTAACATTTAACATTTTTATCAATAGAATTTATTTCTTGAATTATTTTATAACTGTTATCGGTACTTTTATTGTCTGTAAAAATAATTTCATATGAGTATACATTTTTATATTTTTCTAAAATCTTGATTAATTCTTCATATAAAGGTCTAATATTTTCTTCCTCATTAAGTATTGGGATACAAAAAGATATAATTTTTTTCATTAAATATTTACTTTCATTTTCTTATTGAGTTTTCAACAAATAGTAAAGCTCCTATTATAGCTGAAGGTACGGTTCTACTCAAAAAAAATATACCAATTAAAATAATTTGTTCTACTGTAAATACTTGACTAAATACAATTAATATAAAATATTCCCTAAATCCTAAACCATTATATGTCACAGGAATAAACCCTACTATACTTATTAAACTTACAAAGGCTATGAGATTTAGAAGAGTTAAGCTATCTATTCCTAAAAAGAATAAAAAAAATTTAAAATGAATAAAAGTTAAAAATAAATGAAAAATATTA
>NZ_JBNGZA010000021.1:0-4518 GCF_052049935.1 Candidatus Pelagibacter sp.
ATTTTTAGTATTATATAATTTTTCTTTAATAAATCTTGATCTAGATTTTTCATCATATTTTAAAAAACTATTAGTCCAAAGGTAGTTGGCATAATCAAAATAAATTGTAAATTTATTTAAACTTAAATTTTCATCAAAGGTTTCATTATTTTGTTTTTTTTCATCATTTTCAAAATTCAGATTATTCGAGTTTATAATATTTTGTTCTGGCACTGATATTGTAGGATCAAATCTCACCCAATTACCCTTTAAATATACTTCAACCCAAGAGTGGGCGTCTTGTTGTTTAAATGTATAAAAGTTTCCTATTTGATTATAGGTTCCTCCATAATATCCCGAAACTATCCTACTTGGTATGCCACCCATTCTTGCAAGTATTGCAAATGTTCCTGCATAATATTCGCAGTATCCTGTTTTTGTCTCAAAGAAAAATTTTTCATAATTATTTCCTAAGGTTTGTGGTTTTAAGCTATAAAAAAATTTACCATTAGAAAATTCATTTAAAATTTGATTTAAAAAATCATTTTCATTAGAAGAATTCAGTTTAATTTTATCTGCCCATTTTTTTAATTTAGGAGATATTGTATTAGGTAATTGCAAATATCTTTTAAGAATTTTTTCACTATATGAATAATCTTTTTTTGAATAATAAATCTTAAAAGGGGTTTTTTTATCTATAACTATATTATTTTCAGATATGTTATTAAAAATATCTGTCCTTATAGTTTTATTGATAAATTCATATTCTTTTAACTTCGGTAACCATTTTTTTTCATTAGCAAAAATTATTAAGTTTGATGAATTATCTTTATCTTCATCTGTATTTATTAATTTTATGTCTTTTGAATAATTTTTTAAAAGAAATCTATAATCATTATTTATCCAATCTTTTTTATCATTTAATATGTCAAAAACTTTTACTCTAAAATAATATTTCTTTGATAAATGCTGAGAGTTTGAGGTAAAAATAAATACGGTTTCATCACTATCAGATATATCTTGAAAAGAACCTAGGCTGATTTTCTCAGGTATCCCAAGTTGATTTGTTTTAGTTTCAAATAATTTAATATTAATTTCTGTTCGTGGAAAAATTAAATAAACTAAAGCAATTATTGGTATAATGCTAAATGCAAACATTAAGTATTTAAAAATATTTTTTAAGTTTATAGAAATTAATTTTTTTTGATTGAGAGAATAAAGATTAATTATAGAAATGACCAAAATCAAAAATGAAGTAAAAGAACTAATTAAATCTTGTCCGTATAGTAATGTGCTAATGGCAAAAAAAACACAAGTGTAATTAAAGAAATAATAATGTTCTTTCTTTTCAATTTCAGAAAATTTAAGAAAAATTAGGATTAAAATTAAATTTAGGAAATATTCTTTTGAAAAAGTATAATCGTTTAAGATAAATTGAATATAAATACATATAAGAGCAAAAGAAGAGCTATATAATTTTTTATATTTGTACTTAAAATAATTTTGAAAAATCGAAAATATCAATAAAAATGCAAATAACAGATTATTAATTAGCCCATTCTCATTAATTACCAGAGTGTAACTCAATAGGATTAATAATATTGATGTAAACTTATAATTTAACAGGTCAAATTTATGCATTAGCAAGATATATTAATTGTTTATTTTTATGTTCTAATGAACACGAGCTAATTGATTTATAACTATTATTTTTCAGTGAAAACGGTTTTTTTAATTTATAAAAATATTCTATTAAATAACTTGCATATGAAAGTTTTTTCTCAAGATTTTCAGCTTTTATTTTTTCTAAATCAATTGTTATATGTGTAGAATTATTGGAAAATTTAAACTTTTTGACATAATATTTTTTTTTAATTGTGAAATGTTTCCAAGAAACTTTAGATAGATTAAGATTATCTTTTGCCTCTTCAATTCTATCAAAATCATAATCAAATCCCTCTTTTAAATTATCATCAAATAATGAATCTAAAATTTCATCACTAGGTTTAATTGGTTTTGGATAAACTGTGATTTTTTCATTAAAGAAAATTTTTGAAAAAGTATTAATTATTCCAAAAGGAAATTGTGACTTAACATTTAATTGAGGTAAGTTATAAACTCCTCTTCTATCAAATATATAATCAAATTTAATTTTTTTTTCTTCATAGATATCAGAATTTATAAATTCATCACCAATATCAAAATTTATATTTAATCGTCCTTTGTTCCCCACGCAGTTTACCAAATAGCCTATCTTTACTTTTTGTTTGGCAGGTAATAATTTATCAGTCACCCTAAAATTTATATTCAATAAGTTCTGATAAGAAATAATAATTGAAATGAAATAAATGAAAAAAAGTATTATTGATAACAATAATCCAAAATTATTTTGATAAAATATTGAAACTGCAAAGCAAAAAAAAATTAAGGCAGCAATTTGAAATCCTCTAAAATTTGGAAATATATATAAATTTTTTCTGTTAAGTTTGTTTTTATTTTTCTTAGATTTTGTATCAATAAAGTTTTTCCAGATCTTATTCTTCATTTGGAACAGAAACTTTATTTAGAATTTCATTATTTATAAAGTCAAAAATTTCATTTTTTTCAACAATGTTTATTCTATGTCTTAGAACATAAGGTAAAACTTCTTTTATTTCTTGAAACGTCACATAATCTTTTCCATTAATTAAACTTAGAGATTTAGCTAATTTCAAAGTTTGTTTTAGACTTCTCGGCGATATATGAATTTCATTAAAATTTGTTTTTATATGTTCTGAAATATTATCAAGATATTCTATTACTTTTTGTGTTATGTGAATTTCTTTAATATTTTTTATCTTACTAAAATTAAAATTAGAATTATTTTGGTTAAGTGTAGTGTCTTCATTATTAAGTAATTTCAATCTTTCTTTTTTATTTAAATTATCAAGTGAAAAAGAAATAGAAAATCTATCTAACTGTGATTCAGGTAACAATGATGTACCTGATAAATCAGAAGGGTTCTGAGTTGCGATAACACAAAATGGGTCTGGTAATTTAAATGTTTCTTTATCTATTGTTACAGTTTTTTCTTCCATAGACTCTAAAAAAGCACTTTGTGTTTTCGGGCTTGCTCTATTTAGTTCATCTGCAAGAACTATATTAGTAAATATTGGACCCTTATTTATTTCAAAATTATCATTTTTGATATAAGTGTAACCTAGTATATCACTAGGCAGTAAGTCTGATGTAAATTGAATTCTTTTAAAATCTAAATTTAAAGAATTTGTTATGGATTTTGCAAAGGTAGTTTTTCCAGTTCCAGGCAAATCTTCAATCAAAATATGCCCTCCACTAATTATAGTAGCCAATGAAATCTTTATATTAAATTCATTTCCAATTACATTTTTTGATACATTAGAGATTATTTCTTTTAGCATTTTTTTATAATGGATTAATTAAGTGTTTGGTTTAAATAATAATCATTAAGAATTTTTTTACTCATAACAGAATTATAATGATTGTTGTAGTTAAAAAGTTTGTTTGAATTAAATAAAGATACTCCAAAAGCGAATCTTTTATCGAAAGTGTTAAGAAATCCTAGTTCATCTAGAATAGTAGGCGCAACATCAAAATGATTCATTTTTGATCTTTCAAAATTATTATTTGTGCTCATCTTGTAATATATATTTCTATTTTTTCTAGGTGCATCAATAATTTTTTTATCATTATAAATTGGATGTAATAAATGATCACCCATTATCACAACAACTGTATTAGCTAAAGCTCCAGAATAAGATAGTTCGTTTAAAAAATTGTTAATTTCAATAGAGATACATTTAAAAGAAAGAGCAGCTCTTTTTCTAATGTTCATTTCATTCTTAATCTGACATTTGGATGAAATTTTTTGATAAGGTGGATGAGTATCTGTTGTTTTTATGATCACATTGAAGGGTTTCTTTTCTTCATGAAGTTTAAGTATCTTTTCTTTTGCATAATTAAGCATAACCTCATCATGAACACCATTTCCCCATCCAAGTTTTTCATTTGGATACTTTTTCCTAATTTCATTATCATCAATTATTTTTATATGATGATTTTCTTTGAAGAAATCTGTTCTTTGGAATGATTTGTTTACAGTCATAAAATAATACTGTTTGTAATTAAAGTTATTTAAAACATCACTTAAACAATATAAATTTTTAATTTTATGGTTATTGAGATTTATAGAAACACTTGGATGAAATGGTACTGCACATTGACTGGCTACTAAACCTGCAATACTTATTTGAATAGATGGTGTCTCTTTAAAATTATAAATATTTTCACCTTTAATTTGATTAATTTTTTCTAATGGATTTTCATTAATATGATTTTCTAGTTTTTGAACATCATATTCCATAGATTCTACATAAAATAATATTAAGTTTTTTAGTTTTTTTTGTTTTTGATAAATTATAGTTTTTGGATCAACATATAAATTCTTATCAATTTCATTTTCAAATATTTGAATATATGGGATTAAAAAATAATGAAACTTAAATTGAATAAGAAAAAAGA
>NZ_JBNGZA010000022.1:0-3913 GCF_052049935.1 Candidatus Pelagibacter sp.
TTAAAGATACTTTAAATTGTTTAAATATTTTTAAATCAAATAATATCTTGGGTTTCTTAGTTTTTCTAAATCTTATAATTGGAAAAATTTAAATCATGACTAATAAAGAAATTATAAAAAGACTATACAAAGATTATTCAAAAAATTTTCTAAATAAAATTTTGTTAGCAGGTTTTTTTTCAATTTTGGTGGCAGGTAGCACCTCTGTTATTGCTTGGTTGTTAGATCCTGCAATTAAAAAAATTTTTATTGAAAAAGATGAACAGCTAATTTTTATTATACCGATTTTTATTATATTATCTTTTGCAACAAAAGGTATTTCTTTATATTTTGCAAAATCAACTATGATCATGGTTGGTGAAGAAATTAAAAAAATTTTGCAGTTTGATATGATTTCATCATTAATCAAAGCAGATACAAAATTAATTGATAAAAAGCATTCTGGCAAATTTATTTCTAATCTTACATATGATGTAACTCACATAACTAATATGTTAAGTGATGCGATCTTAGCATTATTTAAAGATAGTCTTACTTTGATAGGTTTATTAATTGTAATGTTTTATCAAAATTGGAAGCTTTCTCTGGTTGCAATAATCATGATACCTTTAGCGAGTACAGCAGCAAAGTCTTTAGGTAAAAGAATTGGAAAAGTAACAACAGAAGCTCAAGAAAAATCTGGTTTTTTAAACTCATATTTAATTGAAATATTCAAAAATCATAAACTGATAAAAATTTTTCAAAATGAAAATTATGAAATCAATCGTTCAGATGAACATCTTGAAAATCTTAAAATTAAAAATGCTAAGATTAGAACAGTTTATGTAAGAGTTTCTCCAATTATGGAAACTTTTACTGGAGTAATGATAGCTATTCTTATTTTTTATTCTGGAAAACTAATTATTAAAAATGAAATAGATATAAACAATTTTTTTTCTTTTTTAGCTGCAATGATGCTAGCATATCAACCAGTAAGATCACTTGCTACTATTAGTATGGCAGTTAATCAAGGTTTATCAGCTGCAAAAAGAATTTTGCCAATTATAGATAATAAAAATGAAATTGATGAGAATTTGAATTCACCAAATCTAAAAATAAATAATGGAGATATAGTTTTTAAAGATGTTTCATTTCAATATAATCAAGAAGATGACATTGTATTAAAAAATATAAATCTTGAGATAGAAGGTGGAAAAATGTCAGCTTTAGTTGGACATAGTGGCTCTGGTAAATCAACTTTACTAAATTTGATACCACGATTTTATAAAATAGATAGTGGTAGTATAATCATTGATAATCAGAATATTGAAGGTGTCAGAACAAGCTCTTTAAGAGATAAAATTTCACTTGTTAGTCAAGATACAACATTATTTGATGACACTATAAGAAATAACATTGCCTACGCAAAAATGGATGCATCTGATAATGAAATAATTAATGCAGCAAAACTTTCATCATCTGATGAATTTATTAACCAACTTCCAAATAAATATGACACTATAATTGGGGAAAATGGTATTAGATTGTCTGGGGGTGAAAAACAAAGAATCTCTATTGCAAGAGCAATTCTTAAACAAAGTCCAATTATTCTTCTTGATGAAGCAACATCATCCTTAGACTCTGAAACAGAAGAAAAAATTCAAAATGCAATTAATATTTTAACTAAGGGGAAAACGACTGTTGTTATTGCGCATCGACTATCTACAGTGCAAAATTCAAACAAAATTTTTGTTGTAGATAACGGTAAAATTATTGAGTCTGGTAATCATGAAACGCTCTTAAAAGTATCAAGTAAATATAAAACTTTCTATGAAAAGCAGATTAGAAAAGAATAATGTTTTTTATTTATCAAATTTTAACATGTTTAATACTTTTGGTTTCTCCTATTATAATTCTTTTTAGACTAATCAAAAAAAAAGAGAGTAAATCAAGATTTATAGAAAAATTTACAATTTTTTCTAAACAAAGAAAAAAAGGGACTTTAATTTGGTTTCATGTTGCGAGTGTTGGTGAACTAATAAGTGTTATACCTTTGGTTAGAAAGTTTGAGTCAGAAAATAAAATTAAAACAATATTAATTACATCATCAACTCTTAGTTCATCTTACATTTTTACAAAATTTAAATTTAAAAAAACTATTCACCAATTTTTCCCTATAGATTTAAAATACTTTGCATCTAGATTTATCAATTATTGGAAACCCTCAATTTGTATATTCATTGACTCAGAAATTTGGCCTAACATGTTTTACAAAATCAAAGAAAACTCTATTCCACTTGTTTTGATGAATGCAAGAATTACAGAAAGATCGTTTAAAAGATGGAATATTTTCAAAAATTTTGCCACTAAAGTTTTTGACAAAATAGATTTTGCATTTCCTCAAAATCAAGAAACAATAAATTATCTTAAAAAATTTAAAGTAAAAAAAATTAAAAATTTAGGTAACCTTAAATTTGCAAAACAAAATAAAATCGATCAAAGTTTTTTTTCAAAAAAATTTTATAATCAATTTAGAAAGAGAAAAGTTTTCACTGCTGTAAGCACACATCCTTCTGAAGAAATTATCATAGCAAGAATGCATCAGCTTTTAAAAAGTAACATACCAAATTTAATTACAATAATTATACCTAGACATATTGAACGTATAAATGAAATTAAAGATCAATTAGAAACTTTAAAACTTTCTGTAAATATAAAAAGCATAAATAAAATTATTAACACTGATACAGATATATTATTAGTTGACTCTTATGGTGAGACAAAAAAATTTTTTCCTATAACCAATCTTGTTTTTATGGGAGGATCATTAATAGAACATGGAGGTCAAAATCCTATCGAGCCTGTAACTTTTAATTTAAATATTCTACACGGACCACATGTTAAAAATTTTAAAGAAGTTTACAGGTTATTTGGAATTAAAAAGATTTCTTTTAAGGTAAAAAAAGTATCTGATCTTGTTAAAAAAAGTAAAATTTTACTAAACAAAAAAAGTTCAAAAAAAATAAATATTGATAAGCTTGGAGAAAAAACTCTTAAACTAGCTTTTTTTGAGATAAAAAAGATAATTAATCATCATGAAAATAAAAAAACCAAAATTTTGGGACAATAAAAAAATTTCATTAATTTCATATTCTTTATTACCTTTTTCAAAAATAGTTGAATTAATTTCAAAGTACAATTTAAAAAAAAAAAAAAAATTAAGTGGCATTATATCAATATGTGTTGGGAATATCTATATTGGTGGAACAGGCAAAACTTCTTTAGCAATTGAAATTAAAAAAATATTAGATGCTAACAACATTAAATCTTGTTTTATAAAAAAATTATATTCAGATCAAACTGATGAAAAATTGATTTTAGAGAAATACGGGGAGGTGTTTGTAAATCATTCTAGAAAATCAGCATTATATCAAGCTATGGAGAAAGATTATAAAATTGCAATTTTCGATGATGGATTACAAGATAAAGAACTACTTTATGATTTGAGTATTGTTTGTTTTAATAAAAAAAATGAAATTGGAAATGGATTAGTTTTGCCCGCAGGTCCTTTGAGAGAAAAATTAGATGATATTAAAAATTATCAATTAATTGTTCTTAATGGAAATGATGAAAATAATTTAGAATTTAAAAAACTTTTATTAAGCCTTAATAAAGATGCTTTAATTTTCGAAACAAAATATATATTAAAAAATTTGAAAGAATTTGATTTAAATAATCGTTACTTGGCTTTTTCAGGTATAGGCAACCATAAAACATTTATTGAAATGCTAAATAAATATAATTTTAAAATTTCTAAAGATTTAGAATTTCCTGATCATTATGAATATAATCAAAAAGATATTGAAAATATCAATCTTTTAGCAGAAAAAGAAAATCTAAAAATTTTAACAACAAAAAAGGATTTTTTTAGAAT
>NZ_JBNGZA010000023.1:0-3682 GCF_052049935.1 Candidatus Pelagibacter sp.
ATTATATTCCATAAAAAATTTAATTAAGTTTTTATTATTTTTGAAATTAAAAATATTTTTCCATATTTTTTTTCTAACAATACTATTGGTATTTTCTGCATTAACACCAAAAACTTTCACTTGTCTTAATATTAATGGTAAAATGTTCATATTTGAGTGATTGCTGATAACATTTCCCACTGAAATCAAAACTCCATTGTGACATAAAAATTTTAAGCAAGTCGAAAATATATCTCCTCCAACATTATCAATAATTGCTCCATATTTTTCCTTTAACAATGGGAGATTTGTAGTTTCAAGAATGTTCTCATAATTTATTACTTCATTGGCACCTGCTTGTATTAATTTTTTTTTATTTTTTTTTATACTTGTTGTTGCTGCAACTATTTTATAACCGTATTTTTTTAGAAAAAATATTGAAAATAAACCAACACCACCAGTTGCCCCTGTAATTAAAATTGAACGCTTCTTGTCTATTTTTAAATTTCTTATATTATTTATTGCTAACATAGCTGTAAATCCAGCTGTACCAAAAATAATAGGTAATTTAATATTTACATCATTAGGTATTTTTTCAACACACTTTGATGAGACTATAAAATAATCTGTCATGGTACCCATAGAATTAATTCCTACAGGTCTAGCAATTACCATTACCTTATCACCTATATTGAAATTTTTTGAATTTGTTTGATAAATTTCACCAGTACAATCTATCCCTGGCACGTGAGGATATTTTCTAACTAAACCAGGATTGCCTTTACCAACCAAAATATCCTTATAGTTAAAACAACTATATTTTACTTTAATTATTACTTCATCATCTTTTAATTTTTTTAAAGGTATTTTTTTAATTGAATAAAAAAAATTATTTTTTTTTTTTTCTATAATCAATGATCTAGTTATTGAAACTTTTTTGTTCTTCATAATCACAACTTATTTAAATTAAATTTAACTGGATCAATATATTTAAATTTACCATTGGAAACTATTCTATCTTTTAAAAAAATTGAATTATGAGCTAAAATAATTCCATTTTTTTTTGATAAAATTTTTGAGATAATTCTGAGAGTACAGGTAGAAGAAATCTTTAAAAAATAGTTACTTTCACTTTTTACAATGAAATATTTCTTTATTTTTTTTTTATCTTCATAAAGATTTATAATAGTTGTCTGAAGCATTGCTTCTGTTAACAAAGTACCTGGCATTACTGGGTCATTATTGAAAAAATGAGATTTTAAAAACCAATCATCTTTTTTAATTTTTTTTTGACCTTCGACAATTTTATTTTGATTTATCACTTTTACTTTATCAATCATTAAAAAAGGATCTTTAATTTTTAAAATATCTTTTATTTCAGATTTTTTAAAATTTTTTTTCATTATTCTCCTATTATTCTTGAAAGAGAATATATCAAATCCTTACCATCCCAGACAAAGTTCATATCTAATGATCTCCCTATAGGTACCACTCTATCAACTCCCAAGGTTCCAGTTTTTATTACATAGTTATTTAAAACAGTTTTGTTAAACCCGAAAAAACTTATCGTTTGACACTTTTTTGAGATAATATCTTTTAAATCACTCATTTTTTTTAAATCTAATTCCACAAATGAACCATTATAAGGTCTTATTTTTTCTATTTCCTTGTTGAACTGATTCAATTTTAATCTTATTAAGCTGAATTTTTCAAATTTTGTTTCAAATTTTGTTTTTGTTTTAGCGGCTATTACTGATAAATTTGAAATTTTTTCATTTGCTATAGCTAAATTATACTCAAATTTTTCATCTACTATCTCAGAAAGGTATTTGTAAAATTTAGATTTAGCTTGATTTTTATTTTTTCCTGTCCAAATAATTGCCTGGGGTGAAGAGCACCCTTTTTGATCCATTATGTAAGTGTCATTATAAAACTTTTCTACGAGTCTCTTAAGATTTGAATCATTTAATTTAATCATATCATCTGAGCCCAAGATTGCTAAAGAGTATCTGTCTGGAAAAGTTATATCTAAACAATTTGGAGACGTATTGAATTTTTTAAATTGATTTATTGTTTTATCTCCTCCCCATATAATTCTAGCATCAGATTTATTTGACAGAAATTCTGAAATTTCATTTGATTTTTCATATCTTATTAAACAAATTTTACTTTTAAAAAGAATAAAATTTTTTTTATTTAAAACTTTCCTTAGTACATCACAAAGAATTTCAGTTTGAACAAATTTTTTTGATGGTAATCTTAGAATATTATTATTTCCTGAAAGTAAACCAAATACTAATGAATATGCAAAATTCATAGGTATATTTGATGGTGATATATGAAAAACTATTCCATTCCCTAACATTTTGTCTCTTAAATGGTAATTTTGAGAAATTTTTAAAATATTCTTTTTTCTTATCCAAAATGCAAAAGTAATTAAATCTTGAAATTCATAATTTTTTTTATTTTTAAAAATTTCTTTAGATACATTGTCTAAAAAGCTAATAATTTTGCTATCAAAAATTTTGTGTACAATATTTGAAACTTTTTTATTACCAACAATAATACTAATTTTATTATATATCTTTTTTTCAATTTTATGCATCACTGCAACCTCTTTTCTCTGTACCAGGAACTCTACCGATTATAGAAAAATATTTTCCTTTTCTGCCACACTCACAATCATCAATACCCTCTATTCTTCCTAAATCTTCTGTTAAAATATTATTTCCTGGATAACTAAATTGGAGTAGAGACATTGTCTGAATTAATCCAATTTCTTTTTCTCTAGCTAACGATAAATTTTTATCTCTTATAAATATCTGAGAAAATATAGATGGATGAAAAAAATTTTTTTCACACTCTATATAAACTGAACCAGTTTGCTCTACCATGCCATAATAGTTATAAACTTTATTTAGACCTAATACTTTTTTGGCTGTTTTGTTAAAAACTATTTTACTGACAGATTTTTTTTCTAATTTTTTCCATCCTCCACCATGTATCAAAATACCTTTATTTTTTGGTAAAGTTATTCGTCTTTTTTTTAATACATTAATTAAATCTATCCAAATATTGTTGGTAAATCCAAAAATTACAAATTCTTTGTTGGGATATTTTTTGATAAAGTTTTTGAGTAAATCAATATTCAATACCTTTTTTTTATTAATAAAGTAAGATTTGTCAGATAGTTGCATAAATCCCCTTATAGCTGCAATGCTAGCAGACATTAAATTTTTATCTTTTTGGATTATGTCTTCAATAAAAAAAAAGGTAGTTTTTTTTTTTATAATTGTGGAAAAAATATTTATCAATGCTTTTGATTGAATTAAGGAAGTATTCCTATCAATATTTATTTTTGATTTTAAACCTCCTGAAGTTCCAGATGATTGCATAACTTTAGATAAATTTTTTTTTGGGGCAGAAGATAAATTAAATTCTTTAAAAACTTTTACATGGACATAAGGTAATTCATCTAATTTTTTACAATTTTCAATTTTTTTAAAAATTTTATCGCATATATTTTTATATTCTAAACAATTTCTATAATGATATTTTGATAATTTTTTTTGATTTTCTAGTAAATAAGCATCCTTCAACTTATCTGGAGTTTCAAAAGGTTTTATTGAAAATAATTTTTTTAAATTAATCACTTTTATAACTTAATTTTTTATAATTTATTTTTCCATTATTAAGTCTCATT
>NZ_JBNGZA010000024.1:0-3439 GCF_052049935.1 Candidatus Pelagibacter sp.
ATTTCAATATTATAAAAAACTATCAAATAAATTAATGGATATCTATTTAAATACTTCCTATCAAAATTTTATGAAAGACAAAATTTTTAAAAAAATAAATACACTAAGAGGAGAGGTGGAAAATTTTGTTTCAACGTTAATAGATGCTATAGTAATAATAGTCTTAGAGGCTGTAACTATATTATTTATTGTAACTTTTTTATTTTATTTATATCCAAAAGAAACTTCTATTATTTTTTGTTTACTTTTATTTTTTGGATCTATAGTTGCATATTTTTATCAAAAAAAAATGAAGATTTATGCAAGCTTAAGATTAAATGAGTTTAATATTTTTCAAAAAAAAATTTTAGAGGGATTAAATGGATTTAGGGATATTAAAATAAATAACAAAGAAGAATTTTTTTTAAAAAATTTTGATTTGAGTGTCAGTAAAGTTTCTAATTCACTTTATAAAATTTCAAATTTAATGCAAACACCAAGATATGTTGTAGAGATATTTTCAATTAATATTTTATTAATTGTAATGTTTTTTAATGTAAATGATTTAAATGATACTAACAATAATATCGTATTTCTAGGAATTTTTGCTGGTGCTGCTCTTAGATTGTTGCCATCTATAAACAAGCTTATTACATATTTGAATAATTTAAAATATGCAATTCCTATTTTAGATCAATTAATCATTGACGTTAAAAAAAATAAACCTGAAATTAAAACTGACTCAAATGAGAACATCTTTAAGAGTCAAAATCATCTAAAGTTAGTTGATATAAATTTTGATTATGATGATACAAAAAATATTAACGATTTTATTATTAAAAATATAAGTTTAGAGATAAAAAAAGGAGAATTGATTGGCCTATTTGGTGATACAGGGTCAGGAAAATCTACATTAATAGATATTATTTCTGGTTTATTAAATCCAAATAATGGAAAAATACTGTTGAATGATATAAATATTTCAAATCATGTCCATGAATGGAGAAATAGAATTGGATATGTCTCACAGTTTACTTATTTGTTAAACGATACAATTGAAAAAAATATCGCTTTTGGAGTGGATCAAAAAAACATAGATAAAGATAAACTTCTTACATCGCTTAAAAATTCTCTAATTTATGATTTTGTGAATAGTTTGAAATTAAAAGAAAAAACTATAATCGGTGAAAATGGAGTAAGTTTATCTGGCGGGCAAAAACAAAGAATTGGAATAGCAAGAGCCTTATACAATAATCCAGAATTTTTAATATTTGATGAATCTACTAATTCTTTAGATGAAAAGACAGAAAATGAATTTATGAAAAATTTGCTTGAATTAAAGAAAGAAAAATCAATAATTTTTGTAACACATAAACTAGAATTGCTTAAGAACTGTGATAAAATTTTATACTTAAAAAATCAAAAATTAATTGAATTAGATAAAAAAAATATCAATCAATTAAATTAAAGTTCATGTAAATATTAATGAAAAAAATTGTTGTTACTGGTGGATTAGGTTTTATAGGAATAAATCTTGTCGAATATCTTTTAAAAAAAAATTTTCATGTAATATGTATAGATAAAATCTCATATGCATCAAATCAAAATATATTCAGAAAAAACCCTAAATTTACTTTAAAAAAGATTGATATTTGTGAAAAGAAAAAATTAAGAAAAATTATATTTTATTATAAACCAGATATAATATTTCATTTGGCAGCTGAGTCACATGTTGATAATTCAATTGAAAATTCAAAAGTTTTTATAAAGTCAAATATTTTAGGCACTTATTCATTGCTCGAAGTTTTAAGAGAATATTCTGAGAAATATAAAAGATTTAAACTAATACATGTTTCTACTGACGAAGTTTATGGTTCAATTAAAAAAGGTCAATTTTCAGAAATAAATAAATTTTATCCTAACTCTCCATATTCTGCTTCTAAAGCATCGTCAGATATGTTGGTTAGAGCTTGGAATAAAACTTTTAATTTACCTGTAATTACCACGAATTGTTCAAATAATTTTGGTCCATATCAAAATAAAGAAAAGTTAATCCCTAAAATTATTTTTAATTTAATTCATAAAAAAAAAATTCCTATTTATGGAAATGGAAAAAATATGAGGGATTGGATTTTTGTCAAAGATCATGCAAAAATTTTATTTGAATTATCAAAGTATGGAAAAATTGGAGAAACATATAATATTGGATCAAACTCGGTTTTATCAAATATAGTTATTACAAAAAAATTAATTAACATACATAAGAAAAATGATTCAAAATTCAAAAGTAAATTTTCTGAAGTAATCAAATTTGTTACAGATAGAAAAGGTCATGATTTTAGATATGCAATTAATACAAGCAAAATAAAAAAATTAGGTGTATATAAATTTGGAAGTAATATGCAAAAAAATTTAGAAATTACTTATAAATGGTATTTAAATTTTTATAAAAAATAACTTTATTTTTGATGAATACACCACTGTTAATCTTAATATACAATCGACCTAAGGAAACCCAACTACTAATCAGAAAGTTGAAAAAATTTAAACCAAAATGTCTTTATATTTTTTCTGATGGACCAAAAAAAAATAATAATGATTTTAAACTTAATTTAGAATGCAAAGAGATAATTGATAAAATTAATTGGACAAAACAAATTAAAAAAAAATATCTTAATAAAAATCATGGATGTAAGCTTGCAGTCTCAGCTGGCTTAGATTGGTTTTTTAAGAATGAAAAAAAGGGTATTATTTTAGAAGATGATTGTATACCATCGACAAGTTTTTTTAGATTTTGTATTTGGGGACTTAACAAATTTGAAAAAAATAAAAAGATAGGAAGCATAACTGGTAACAATTTTTTAAAATCTCAAGTTAAAATAAAAAGTAGCTATTATTTTTCTAAGTATGCTCATTGTTGGGGATGGGCTACATGGAGAAATAGATGGAAATTATATGATAAAGACATTTTATTTTGGAAAAAATGGAAAAGTTCAAAAAATTTTAGAGATATATTTAATTTACCCTTAGAAGAAAAATATTGGATTAAAATTTTTAATAATTCTTATAAAAATAAAATTGATAGTTGGGCATATCCTTGGAACTTATGTTTATGGTATAATAATATGCTGGTACTTACACCAAAGAATAATTTAGTTGAAAATATAGGTATGGGGAGTTTGGCAACTCACACATATATCAGAAGTGATAATGTTAATTACAAAACTAGAATATTAAAAAAACCGTATAAAAACTTAAATCAAATAAGGATAAACACAAAAGCTGATAATTTTGTTTTTAATAATCACTTTAGAGGAAAAAATTATTTATGGCCTTACAGGTTTATTTATATTTTAAAAATACTAATTTCTAACCCTGGCTTTATTATCTTAAAATTCAAGAAGTTTTTAAATGTTTAAAAACATTTAATTAAATATATACATTATAAAATGCTTAAAAT
>NZ_JBNGZA010000025.1:0-3383 GCF_052049935.1 Candidatus Pelagibacter sp.
AATAAAATCTCGACAAAAGATTTTATTAATTTAAATAAAACAATATTTAAATATGCTTACTTTAAAAAATAGAATTATTAGTTTGAAAAATATCTACTTCTATCTTTTTTGTTTTTTTATAATATTAAGTCATCAAATACTTTTTCAATCATATCTCTTTTCAGACTACTTTCATTATGATTGGCAATCCGTATTATCAAGACTGATTTTTGGTAAAATATGGTTCTATAATAATGGTTTTTCTATACCATGGTTTGCACCACATATATGTTGTGGTATTCCCTTTTTTGCTGATCCACAATCAGAATATTTTTCTTTAACACAAATATTATTTTTTCTTTTCGATCCATTAACTTTTTTTAATGTGCTTTTTTTAATTTATTCCATAATTGCTTTTGTTGGCTCATATTTGTTGCTAAATAAAATTTTTAATCTATCGAGACAAAGTTCAATAATTGGTTCTACTCTATTTTTATTTAATCACTATTTTGTATTTCATTATTTATCAGGACATATTGGCTGGTCTTTATTTTCTATAGTGCCTATGTTTTTCTTTTTATCTTGTTTGTCTCTCGATACAAATCATGATTATAAAAAAAATCTATTATTTATAGTTATATCCTCTTTGTTATTTGCACTAATAATGCATAGTGGAGGATCAAGAATAATTGTTGAAATTGTATTATCAATATATTTTTTAAGCTTACTGTACATAATAAAATTCAAAAAATTAAAAATAATTTTAAATATTTCATTAATTCTTTTGATTGGATTAATGATTTCTTCTTCTAAAATCTATGCAGCTTGGGTTTTTGTTTCAAATATTGGTAGAGAAATGCAACCAATTCAATATTTAAGTGTTGTTGATTTTTTAAAAGTTTTTTTTGATATATTTTTCTTTGTTCCAAAATCAAATATTACGCAGCATGTGCTATTTACAAGTCACCAATTATCAATTGAAGAGCTATCATTTAATATTACTATTGTTCCATTATTAATTTTAATATTGTTCATCCCAAAATTTAAAATCATGTCAAAAGATAAAATAACTATATTTACCTCATTAGTTTTATTTTTAAGTTTTATTGTTATTATTTTACTAGGTTTTTCACAAACAAAGCTAGGTTCAATAGTGCAAAAACTTCCAGTAATTACAAGTGATTGGGTTGTGTTTAGAATGTATGCGCCCTTTGTAATTTTATTTTGCATACTCTCTGCATTTATGTTTGAAAAAATTTCATTTCAATATAAAAAAATTTTGACAATTTCTTTAGTTTTAATTGTAGTTTTTCAAAATTTAATTTTTGATAGAAATAAATTAGTTAATATTTTTAATTATTCACCAAAAAAACTAATAAATTATGATGTTACAAGAGAAAATGTAAAAAATTTTAAAATTGAAAAAATTATGTCAATTCTTGATGAGGATTTTCAATTCAATGGTCCTAAACAACATGATTTTTTTTTAGAAAATAGATCAATTCAATTTTGTTACTATTCAATACTTGGTTATAATTTAGAATATTTTATTCCATTTGCAAAAGATCTTGTATTTAATTACAAGATTTTAGATAAATTCAAAAGTCCAATTAGAAATAATAAAAATACTGAAGAAATAGCAAATTTACTGGAGGGTGATCCTTTTTTTGTTAAAGATGGAAGTTACAACTTTATAAATCCAGCATGTTTTTTAAATCCAAATGAAAATGATTGTAAGTTAAATTATTTTTTTAAAGAAAATAATAAAATACAATTAGAAAAATTTTTAAAATATGAAAAGTTCGAATTTAAACATTCAAAAATTCAAAAAATTTTTAATTTGATAAGTATAGTTATGTTCGTCTTATCAATTATTGGAATTTTTATAATAATATTTTACATAAAAAAAACCCCCTATCTAAAAAGATAAGGGGTTTTTTTAAATAATTTGTTTATTTAAGTTGAAAAGCTTTTGCTTTATATTCCCCAGAACTTCCCGCTCCGGCAGAGCCATCGGCAGTATAATATTCTATAAAGAAATATCCTGAAGTTTCCGTTGAATCAAATAAACCACCTGCTGGTATTACTGCTCCATTAGTAGTTTCATCTGCAGCAGCAAAAAATCTTACGTTAATTTGACCCTTTTTGGCATCAGCTGGTGTACCATTGAATACAACTTGATTTCCACCTGCAGCATCAAATGGATTTTTGAACGCATTTCCATAACCTGCTGTATCAAAGTAACAAGTCATTCCCTCAACAAAATCACTTAAATTTTTACTATAAACTGTGTAAGGTGCCAATGAAGTACATGAACTTCCAGCACTCAAGGCTCCTGATACAGTCTGAATATTGTTGTTTAAGAGTGTTAATTCAGTTTCAACAAATCTTTTTACTGAATTAAAATTGGCAACCCCTACTCTGCTTTTTGCAGAGTCTGTGTAACTTTGGTAACCAACGATTCCCACACCCGCTAGCACACCAATAATTGCTACAACAACTAATAGTTCTACAAGTGAGAAACCCTTTTGAAGTGTTTTTTTCATAATTATGATCCTTTGTATAAAATATATATATATAAAACTCTTTCTATCTATATTATTTTTTTTGTAAACGGTTAATTTAAGTTAATTTATGAGGAATTTAATCAAATTTTCTATTTTAAATGATGAAAAAAAAGCTAGAAAACTCTCGAGATGAATCCTAATTATAAAGAGAAAATATTTGAGTATTGTGCTTTTTTTATAACATTTGCTGTTTTTTTTGCATTTTTTACAGATACCTTAAATTATGGCAGAACTTATGATGATGATGCTCTTCTAAACAAGTTCACAAGGGCACCTGGAGATGCAAAATTACTGTCCAGTTTTCTATACGCTAAATTTCACTTTTATCCGATTTATTTTCTAACTCATGAGTTAGATAATTTTATCACATATTTACTTAATTATTTAAATTTTAATGTCTTTAATACACAAATTGCAAAATTTACAAACTTGTTTCTACACGTTTCAAATTCATTTTTAATTTATTATTTCTTAAAAATTGTTTTTAAGATTAATTTTGATTTAAAAAAAAATATTATCTTATACTTTTCAACATTATTTTTCTTGTTCCACCCAATTACATCTCAAATAATTTTTAATATTACGACAAGAAACGAGAGTCTTGCTCTTTTTTTTGGTTTGTTAACTTTTATTTATTCACTTAATCATTTTAATCATGAAAATTATAAAAATTATTTTTTCATATCAATATTGTTTTTTTTTTCTCTATGTTCAAAACTAATGACTGTTTTCTTTATTGGATTAATTCCTGTAACAATTTTTTTATTAAATTTTCATTCAATGAATTTAAGAAAAAATATTGTTAAAAATTTGAAAATTTTTTTTATTCTAATAATC
>NZ_JBNGZA010000026.1:0-3120 GCF_052049935.1 Candidatus Pelagibacter sp.
ATATTAGACAAGATAAGAATTATGGGAAAGTAAAAGCATTAGTTGATGTAGGAAATAAATTTAAAAGTAGAGAATTTAATGGAATAAAAATATTTAAAAAAAATGAATTATTTTATTTGGTTGAAAAGTTTAATATCAATGAAATTATAATAGGTAAAGACTTTTCAAAAAAAGAGGTTGATAAAATTTTTGATAAATTTGAGGAAAAAAATATTAGAATAAAAAATCTATCTAATAAAATTAACTCAACCGGACTAGTAGATCAGATAACATTGACCAATTTAGATTTTTTTAATGTAATAAATAGACCAAAAATAAATGTTAAAAAAGAAATACTTCGCAAAAAAATTTATAATAAAAATATTTTAGTTACTGGTGCAGGGGGATCAATAGGTTCAGAGTTATGTTTGCAAATATTGAAATTTAATCCAAAAAGATTATTTTTATTGGAAATTTCAGAAATAAATTTATTCAATTTAATTAATAAAATTAAAGATCTAAAAAGATACAACAACAAAATTATAAAACCGATTCTAGGAAATTGTGAAGACAAAATTTTAATTAGAAATTATTTTAAACATAATAAACTAGATGATATCTATCATGCAGCTGCATATAAACATGTGAATTTTGGAGAAGATAATTCTTATTCTATGTTAAAAAATAATATTCAAAATACCAAAACATTGATTGATTTTTCTTTACAGAAAAAAATAAAAAATTTTATTTTTATAAGTTCGGATAAAGCAGTAAACCCAAAAAGTGTTTTAGGATATTCAAAAAAAATTGGTGAATGTTTAATCCAAGATAAATTTTTATCAAAAAAAAAAATAATTACAAAATTTACAATCGTTAGATTTGGAAATGTGATAGGCTCAAGTGGGTCAGTAATCCCAATATTTTTTAACCAATTAATAAAAAATCAACCTTTGACAGTTACAAGCAAAAAGGCTTCAAGATATTTTATGTCAATATCAGAAGCTGTACAACTTGTTATAAATGCTTCTTACTTAAACAAGGGAGGTGTAAAGATATATGCATTAGATATGGGAAAACAAATAAATATTTATGATATTGCAAAAAGAATTATCCGACTATCTGGAAAAACTTTTCAAAATAAACTTAATCCAAATGGAGAAGTTTCAATAAAAATTACAGGCTTAAAAAAAGGTGAAAAATTAAAAGAGGAAATTACTTTAGGTAAAAATTTAGTAAAAACCTCTAATAAAGAAATAGTACTTTGTGATGAAAGATTTTTACATAAAAATTTAATTAAAAATTTAAAATATATCAATAAAAAATATAACTTTAATTTGTATGAATAAGATTATAATCATCTAATTTACAATGAAAAAAAAAGTTTTTTGTTTTGATTTAGATAATATTTTGTGCAAATCAAAAACCTCAAATTACAAACTAAGCACACCCATTAAAAAAAATATAGATGTAGTCAATAAGTTATTTGAAGAAGGCCATTATATCAAAATTTTTACAGCTAGATACATGGCTAGAAATCGCAATAATGTTTTTAATGCGAAAAAACAAGGGCTAAATTTAACAAAATCTCAATTGAGAAATTGGAATGTAAATTATCATGAATTAATTTTCGGAAAACCTAGTTATGATATATATATAGATGATAAGAGTTTTTTTTTCGATAAAAGCTGGCCTAAAAAATTATCAAAAAAATATTTATGAAAAAAACTAAATCTTTTTTAAAAAATTATAATAATGAATTTTTGAATGTAGCTACTATAAGCTTAGATATACAAAAAAAAATTGAAAAAATTTTTCAACTTATTCTCAAGATTAAAAAAGATAAAAAAAAAATAATAATCTCTGGTAACGGAGGTAGTGCTGCAATAGCTAGTCATTTTAGTGTTGATATGACAAAAAATGGTAAAGTGAGATGTATAAATTTTAACGAAAGTGATTTAATAACATGTTTTTCAAATGATTATGGATATGAAAATTGGATTAAAAAGGCAATTAATTTTTTTTCAGATAGTGGAGACTTAATTATATTAATTTCATCAAGTGGAAACTCTAAAAATATTATTAATGCAGCAAAATTTGCTAAAAGTAAAAAACATAAATTAATTACTTTATCAGGTTTCAAAGGAAAAAATAAACTATCAAAGTTAGGTGATATCAATCTTATAGTTAATTCAAACAATTATAATTTAATTGAGAATAGTCATCAGTATTGGTTATTATCTTTAGTCGATATGCTGAATGCTAATATTTAATTTAAAATATATTTTTGTAACTTTTTTTCAAAAATTTTAACTATAAGATATATATGAGATAAGATAAAAATTCCTACCAAGTGTTTTGATGTTGCCCATCCAATTAGATGAGGTAAAATAGAACTACTTACCAAAATTATATAGTAATAATCTAATTTTGAAAAATTTAATCTGATAATATTTCTGAATATTGAACTTACACAAAAAAATATACTTACTAAAAAAATAATTCTATTGAATAAATGTGAAAACATGAATGGGTTTTTAAACTCACCGTTTTTATCAGGATGCACTGCATCTTTGTAAATGTTAAAAAAAATAAATTTTACTTTGATTAAGGTATCATTTAAAATTCTAGTTTTATTATTATTTATATATTCAACATTTTCTTTTTTATAGTGGTTATACATATCCCATTCATTATTCCACTCTTCTTTATATTTTGTATTAGCATCATGTTTACCAGGAATTAGATCAACAGATTTTTTTGGATAATATTTATGAAAATTTTTATTCAAAGTAGTTTTTAGGGCTAGTTGACTTGAGGACATTGTTTTAAATCCAATTGTAAAAACTCCAGTTTTTATATAACCAAAAGTGCCCCAAATTATATACGCTATGCAAACAAAAAATAATGGACCACATCTTTTAGAAAGTTTTATTTTTTTTTCAAAAAAGATAAAAAAAATTGAACATAACAAAGTAACTAGAAACATTGTTGATTTCATAAAAAAGAGAACAAATATCATTGAGGATATATATAGTGATTTATTCTTATCATCAGAGATTAAAATTAAAAAAATACTTGGTATAAAAATTCCAATAAATGCATCAGCAAAAACAAAGTTGAATAGAGTAATTATATTATAAT
>NZ_JBNGZA010000027.1:0-2700 GCF_052049935.1 Candidatus Pelagibacter sp.
CTATAATATCAATATTTGAAATTGGATTACATCTTTTTATAGATCTAATTAAAATATTAGTTAATAGATAATCCCCTATTCTATCAGTTCTGAAAATAAGATAACTTTTACTCACATTAATTTTATAATATTAAGTAAATTACTGATCCCATAAATATTTATTTTTAGATTTTATATCTAATGTTTTTTTCAAAATATAATCAGCGACTAATGTTGAGTTGAAATACTTAAAATAAAATTTCTTACCTTGTTTAGCTATTTTTTTTCTATTTTTATCATCTTTTTTAAATTTTTGTATTTTTTCACCTAAGTCGTCTATGTTTTTGTAAAAAACAACTTCATTTTTAGAAAAGAAATCATTTAATTGAGTTTTTTCATCAATAAACGTTAAAAGACCATTGCCTATTAATTGAACAATTCTGTCACTACTATAATACTTTATTGGTTTTCCCCTACTAAGATTTAAGGCCATATTAGAATTTGATATATTTCTTAAAAAATTGTCAGACCAAATAGGTTGAATGCCATCCATGCCATATATATCAAAATTGATATTTTCATTTTTTTTAATCAATTTTTTAACAAATAGTTCTCGATCATCAAATTTACCTTTCTTAAGATTACCTCTATGCACACCATGACTCATTGCAAAGAATATATCATTTTTATTATTGAAATTGTAATTTTCTAAAATTTCAAATGAAATATCACAAGGATTTGGCATAAAAAAAGAATTTTTAAGTTTAAAGTCTAAAGAATTAGGATCAGTAGTAAGAAATGATGCATCTATAATTTTGTTTTTATTTAATATTCTTTTTTTATTTATCTGATAATCGGGGCCGTACTTAGTAATAGGATCTAAAAACCATTGTGATATTGGTATGTTGCTGTTTTTAAGTTTTTCTAAAGTATTAAAAGACACAGAATCCGCATGTCCAAGTATTATGATATCAGGTTTAAAATTTTTTGCAGACTCTAAAATAGAGTTTTGAAGAGTAATAGTACCTTTTATATCAGTAATTTTTTTACTTTGATTTATAATATCTCGATCACTGATAGTTAAAACATTATGTCCTAATCTAATAAAACCATTGTTTAGTCTTTTACCAGTATTGTAATGAAGTCTTCCATTAAATCTTTGATTAAAATTAGTAATGTGTAAAATTTTTAATTTATTATTTTTTAAAATATTTATTTTATTAAATTCATAAATCGATCTTTCATCATCAATAATTTTAGAGACAAATTCATGTGTTAGAAAAAAATTTGAAATGTTTTTTTTTTGAATTTTTCTTAGTAAAGCAAAATCTTTTATAAGTTTTTCAATTTCTTTAAAAAGAAGCTTTTCATTTAATTTTTTTAAAATGATACCATTTTTTAAAGTTTCAGGTAGACCACCCTTATCACTGATTATTACAGCAGAACCTCTACTGGCAGCTTCCAAACTAGCTCTACCAAAAGGTTCTTCCCATCTTGAACAAACAACAGAGATATTTACTTTTTTTAAAAAATTTAAAATAAATTTGTTACTTTTAAAACCAAGTATTTTTAAATTTTTATGATGAAAAAACATTTTTTCTCTAGGCTCATCACCAATAACAATAGCTTTCCAATTTTCATATTTGTTCAAAATTTTTATTATTGAATTTCCAAATATATCATATCCTTTTGCACTATTTAATTTTCCAATAAATGAAATTATGTTTTGTTTCTTTTTAAAGTTTATTTTCGTTTTACTGGTTGATTGGTAGCAAATTTTAGTTTTTGTTAAATAGATACTCTTATTTTTGAAATTATGAAAAAATCTATTTCTAGACCATTCGCTATTAAAAAAAATTAATTCAGTATTTTCAATAAGATATTTTCTTTCTTCTAGTTGTTTAGAGCCCATCATAGATAATGGATCATTGTGAAAATAAAAAAATAATTTATTTTTATAAGAGTTTCTAATTAACTTAATATAACTGGGTCTATTATGAATTTCTAATATATCAATTTTTTTTAGATTAGCTTTTTCTAAAAAACATTTAACATATGAATTATTTGAACTTTTGAAAATACTATCGTTAACAAGTAAATTTATATAATTTTTTGATAAATATTCTTTTGATTGAGTAGACCCAAAAACAGTTATACTTTTTTTAAATTTACTATACTTGTTAATATCATTGACAAACAGTGAAACTGCTCCTGCATTATGTTTACTGAAATTTTCTTTAAAGGGTAATAATACAGCAATATTCATTTAAAATTATTATAAATTTCTAATCTTAATTTTCTATCATGTTTTAATTTATATTCATAAGATAATGCTTTTGATTTCGTAGAAAATTTTTTTTTAAATATTACTATCCAAGAATTACCTTTAGTAAATTTTGCTCCTTTATTGTTATTATGTAAGTGTAATCTTCTATTTAAATCTGATGTATATCCAACATAAGTTTTTTTATGTGTGCATGTAATACATTTAAGCATATATACGTAAAATGACATGAAATTGGCGGTCCCTAGGGGAATCGAACCCCTCTTTCGAGGATGAAAACCACGTGTCCTAACCGATAGACGAAGGGACCAGAAAATAGTCTTTTATTGTAAAAGTTAAAATTTATCAAGTTTAATTAAATAATAATATCAACAATTTGAATATTAATTTTATTCTTTTTTATACTGGTTAAATTAAATTTACACAAAATATTTATC